>NZ_JAXOFS010000010.1:0-117105 GCF_036409375.1 Photobacterium sp. 53610
GTTCTGATAATTTCTCACTGACGAAAGCCGCAGACTAGGCGTCCCCGTCGAAAGACTGGGGCTTTTTTACGTTTGGGATTTATCAATTCCAACGTCTATCCCAAATTTCTTCTGATAATCGAAATCGCCTCAACCAGAGCACTTGTCTCACTGGAAACAGCTGCAAGCTAGGTATGCCGGATTATATGGCTAGAGGTTTAATGACTGTATCATGGCTGATAGGAGAACCGGAAAGCAGAGATGCTGCGATGTGTACGTCTGTCTGGCGCAGAAAAACAACGGGGGACTGGGAAGTCTCGCTTTGAGCGCCAATAGAAAGCTATGGCGCGGAGTGCTGTGAATGAAAGGAACGATGCCTGTATTGCAGATCACTTAACTGTAGTGATAGAAGAAGCGCAGCCATTGTTCGGCAATGAAGATTTCATCCTGAGCAGATAACGCCTGGATCCCGGCGGCGTAACTGTGGTTCTGGCTGGCAAGCTGCAGTCCGGCCAGCAGGTGGGCGGCTTCAAACAGATAGAGGGTTGGGTCACCCATCCCCGTCTTGAAAGGTGTGTTGGCAGACTCACCGCCAGCCAGTAAGTAGATGCTTGCCTCGTGCTGATTTTTGTATTCTTTGACGAGCGTATTCCCTCCGATATAACGAAGGGTGCCATTGTGCACAAGCTCAGGCAGATTCAGTTCATCATCTGCGGAAGTGACGGTTGCAACAAAGAGGTTTTCACGCCGGGACTGCAAGTGCGCCGTATGAAGTGCCTCATTACCTGTACAGCAGAAGATCAGATTGCAGTGGTTGAGCATGGTTTCCGTCGAGCAGACCTGAATGCCGTTGCGCGGCATTGCGGTCAGCCGACGGGGATCCTGATCGCTGACGTAGAGGTCATGAATCCCTTTGCCTTGCAGGGTTTTGCAGATCCCGCGGCCCAGATTACCGCTGCCGATGACCCCAATCGACAAAAATCCCTGGTTGTTGAGTTTCAGACCAAAGGCTTCGCGCAGAATCTGATCGGTATAGTGAACAATGCACTCTGACGCTTCATAATCTGCCGGTGTTTTGATACTCAGGTGAGCGACAGAAACCAAGGGTTTGAGCAGGTGCCTGTTCCGGTATTTGGCGACGCCATTTGCTGTCAGTTCCGTAATCCCCACGCACTCTTTGCTGAATGCTTCTAATATGGCTTCAGCACCCTGAGCAAAATAGCCGCCGTGGTCCAGGATCAGAAAAGCTTGCCCCTCTTTGGTATATCGGCGGATCAATTCAACACAGCAGGCCGGGTCGCGTAAAGCGATTTTGTCGAACCCGGGTTCGACCGTTTGACAGTTTTCAATGGTCTCAATGGTATTCAGGAGTGAGCTGTTGTTACAGAACGTGGCCTGTTTCGGGATAAATACGACGTGGTCAGCCAGCTGGCACAGGACATTGAGATAAGGCAGTGTTCCTTCGTAACAATGCATGACCGAAAAAACGACCAGATTATCGGGCAGTGTGTAATCCTTTGCGATCTGCTCCAGAAAGTGAAAGCCTTTTTCAGCATAAAAGGCGGAATAGTAGCTGTGTGTCAAAGTATGCGATGACGTCATATGGACCTGCTATTTGAATAGTGCCAGCAGCGCCTGATAAAGCGGTTCCTTTTGCCGGCTTTGTTTACAACACAATCCCAGTATTAAAGGGTCTACAGTTGCTGTGGGCAGCTTTTGTATCTGGTCGCGAATCGGACTGTTCTCTATGACAACATCTGGCGCAATCCCTATGCCACATCCCAATGCTACCATACTAACAATAGCCTCATGTCCAGCAACTTGGGCATAAATGTTAGGCTTAATTTTATGAGATTTCATCCACTTGTCAGCGTTTTCTCTGGCACTGCCATGCTCTGGAAGAATAAAGGGAAGTTTTTCCCATTGAATTTCCGGCGTGAGCAAGACCTGAAGCGCGGGCGGTGGGGCCAGAGGGCTGATCAGTGACATAGAGACATCGCCCAGGTAGATAAAGGCCAGTTTTCCGGGAAGATTGGCCGGCAGCGCTGAAATGGCGAAATCTGCCTCGTCCTGCATGACTTTATCAATCGCCTGCGCCGGATCACCGGTGACCAGCTGTATTTCGACTTGCGGGTAATGTTGCCGGAACTGGTTCAGGACTGCAGGCAAATGACTGTAACTGGCGGTGACTGAGCAGAAGAGCGTCAGTTTGCCTTTGAGCATCTGATCTTGCTCCGTCAGTTCCTGTTGCAGGTGCTGCCATTCGGCAACGATACGGCTGGCGACGGGAAGCAGTTTGTGTCCGGCTGTTGTGAGTTCAACGCTGCGGTTGTCACGGATAAACAGCGGCTGAGCCAGCTCCTGCTCGAGGCGTTGGATCTGGCGGCTCAGTGCCGACGGACTGATATGCATTTTCTGCGCAGTCTGACTAAAGTTCTTGCTGTTACACAAATGAAGGAAGAACTGCAGTGATTTGATATTCATGATGGTGTTGCACTTTTTGCAATGTGATGTTGTGAATATATCACTTTGGACAACATAGCGCCTGATCTACTATCAGGTTATTCGGCAATGACGTGCCGACCAAGGATCAGATTTCACGGAGTAACTTGTTATGGCTAACTATTTCAATACCTTAAATTTGCGTCAGCAATTGGATCAACTGGGCCGTTGCCGTTTTATGGATCGCAGCGAGTTTGCTCAGGAAGCAGATTACCTGAAAGGTAAAAAAGTCGTGATTGTGGGTTGTGGTGCACAGGGCCTGAACCAAGGGCTGAACATGCGTGACTCCGGTCTGAATGTGGCGTATGCGCTGCGTCAGGCTGCGATCGATGAGCAACGTGCCTCTTTCCGCAATGCCAAAGATAACGGTTTTGAAGTTGGTAGCTATGAACAGCTGATCCCGCAGGCGGATCTGGTGGTTAACCTGACGCCAGACAAGCAGCACACGGATGTTGTAACCACGGTAATGCCTCTGATGAAGCAAGGTGCTGCGCTGGGTTACTCGCATGGTTTCAACATTGTTGAAGAAGGCATGCAAATCCGTCCGGATATCACGGTTGTGATGGTTGCACCGAAGTGCCCAGGCACAGAAGTACGTGAAGAATACAAACGTGGTTTCGGGGTGCCGACCCTGATTGCGGTTCACCCGGAAAATGATCCGCAGGGCGAGGGTCTGGAAATCGCCAAAGCCTGGGCGGCTGCAACCGGTGGTCACCGTGCCGGTGTGCTGGAATCGTCTTTCGTTGCTGAAGTGAAATCTGACCTGATGGGTGAACAAACCATTCTGTGCGGGATGCTGCAGGCTGGTTCGATTGTTTGTTACGAAAAGATGGTTGCAGAAGGCATTGAGCCTGCATATGCCGGTAAACTGCTGCAATTTGGCTGGGAAACCATTACCGAAGCACTGAAATTCGGCGGCATTACCCACATGATGGATCGTCTGTCGAATCCTGCAAAAATCAAAGCCTTTGAATTGTCTGAAGAACTGAAAGATCTGATGCGTCCACAGTACAACAAGCATATGGATGACATCATCAGCGGTGAGTTCTCTGGCACCATGATGGCCGACTGGGCCAATGATGATGCAAACTTGTTGGGTTGGCGTGCTGAAACTGCTGAAACTGCTTTCGAAAACTATCCGCAGTCTGATTTGAAGATCAGTGAGCAGGAATATTTTGACAACGGTATCCTGATGGTCGCGATGGTGCGTGCCGGGGTTGAGCTGGCATTCGAAGCGATGACCGCTTCAGGCATTATTGATGAGTCAGCTTACTATGAATCACTGCACGAGCTGCCACTGATTGCCAATACCGTTGCCCGGAAGCGTCTGTATGAAATGAACGTGGTGATTTCCGATACTGCTGAATACGGGAACTATCTGTTCGCGAATGTCGCGACGCCACTGCTGCGTGAGCAGTTCATGCCGAAGGTGGGTACAGACGTGATCGGTAAAGGTCTGGGCGAAAGCAGCAACCAGGCGGATAACCAAACACTGATTGATGTGAATGAAGCACTGCGCAGCCATCCGGTTGAGCTGATTGGTCAGGAACTGCGTGGTTACATGACTGACATGAAGCGTATCGCTGTCGGTGACTAATCACCTGATTTTTCTTCCTTTCTAGTAACAAAAAGCCCGGCAATCACGCCGGGCTTTTTCATGTTCGGAGCGGTGTTCAGGCGAAACGCTGATTATTCCGCTTTGTCGGACAGCTGGGCTTCCAGCTGAGCTACTTTTTGTTCCAGCTCATTCAGTTTCTGGCGGGTACGCAGCAGGACCTGAGTCTGCACATCAAACTCTTCGCGGTTGACGACATCCAGTTTGCTCAGCTGTGCCTGAATCGTTTGACGCACTTTCTGCTCAACGTCCTGACCAAGCGCTTTGACCGGTTGAGGCATCGCATCCTGAATCTGCTTTGCAACCTGCTCAAGTTTCTTTGGATCAAACATACGCGGGTTTAACTCCATGAAGGTATTGTGATACTTGACGTTAGTGTACACCAATTTCACCCTGCCGCAGGCAGGAATCCTGGGATCAGCGACACGTGCCTTTCTCTCCATAAAAAAGGCCGCTTGCGCGGCCTGAAGAATCAAAGTGAAAATGGTGGTTAATTTTCACGGGCTCTGAGAGCTAGTCTCGCTTCATCAGCCCGTTTGAGCTTTTCCAGGTCTTTGTCCTCGACAAAGACAGGCAGCGGTTTATGTGTGCTGGCCAGATACGTGTAAATGACTGGCAGAACGAACAAAGTAAACAGGGTCCCGATCGCCAGACCGGCCACAATCACGATACCGATACTGAAACGCTGTGCTGCACCAGCGCCGGTGGCGTACAGCAGCGGAATCAGACCGGCAATCATCGCGGCAGTGGTCATCAGAATCGGGCGCAGACGTACTTTGGCTGCCTGCATCACCGCAGACATTTTGTCCATCTTGTGATTGAGCTGCTCTTCTTTAGCAACCTCACAGATCAGAATCCCGTGCTTGGTGATCAGACCGATGAGCGTGATCAGACCCACCTGCGAGTATATGTTCATTGATGCCAGCCCCCAGGCCAGGGCGACTAAGGCGCCACAGATTGCCAGCGGTACCGAGACCATGATGACCATTGGGTCGCGCAGGGATTCGAACTGAATCGCCAGGACCAGGAAGATAACTGCCAGGGCCAGACCAAAGGTCGCAAACAGCGCGTTCCCTTCAGTCACGAACTGACGGGCTTCGCCCATAAAGTCATACTGGTAACCTGCAGGCAGGCTGCTGGCGGCTTCTGTTTTGAACCAGTCAATGGCAGTTCCCATAGCGGTGCCCGGCATCGGTACCACACCAACGGTCGCGGAGTTCAGCTGGTTGAAGTGTGGCAGGGCACGTGGCTCTGCGATCACATCAATGTTGATCAGGCTGCCCAGAGGAACCGAATTACCGTCCGCAGCACGGACATAGTATGTGTTCAGCGACTCTGGATTCAGACGGTACTTCCTTTCTACCTGCGGGATGACTTCGTATGAGCGGCCATTGAGATCAATCCGGTTGACATAACCATCGGCCATCATGGTACTCAGGGTGATCCCGATATCCTGCATGGTGACACCATAGGCACCGGCTTTGTCTTTATCAATGCTGATCTTCATCGTGGCTGAATCAAAGTTCAGATCCAGGGTTGAATAGACGAACATCGGGTTCTTGCTGACGTCAGCCAGGACAGTCGTTGCCACCTGGAACAGACTTTCGAAGTTATTCGGTGTCGTGATAACGAACTGAATCGGCAGACCTGAACCGGCGCCCGGCAGCTCCGGCATCTGGAATGCCGTCACGGACATGCCCGGAACATCGTTCACCAGTTTGGTGACCCGGCCAACAACTTCGGCCTGACTGGCTTCACGCTGACTCCAGGGCACCATGGACGCAATACCGAATGCCTGATTCGACTGGGGCACACCGGAGAAGACCTGAGCAAAAGCAACTTCCGGCTGATCGCTCAGCATCTGGTTCACTTCACTCATGGTATTTTCGATGTAATCCAGGTTGGAAGTCGATGGCGCGGTACCCATCATCATCAGGACGCCTTTATCTTCCGCCGGTGCCAGTTCGCTCGGGATGAACTTGAACAACACGGGCAGGACGGCAAAGACGATCAGGGCAAATACAATCACAACCGGACGGAAGTTCATGACAGTGCCCAGCATTTTCTCATAGCCGGCCGTCATGCGATCCAGCACGCTGTGAACCGTGTCTTCAAAGCGGTTTGGCTTGTCGTGTGCTTTGAGGATCTTGGAACACATCACTGGCGACAGCGTCAGGGCGATGATCCCGGAGATGAATACGGAACCTGCTAGCGTTAGGGCGAATTCCTTAAACAGCGAACCGGTGATCCCGCCCATCAGCGCAATCGGCGCGTATACCGCACCCAGCGTCAGGGTCATGGCAATGACCGGCACCGCGATTTCCCGTGTCCCGATAATGGCAGCACGGAACGGCGACTCACCCAGCTTGATATGACGGTCGACGTTTTCCAGGACCACGATGGCGTCATCGACCACCAGACCGATGGCCAGAACCATGGCCAACAGGGTCATCAGGTTCCAGGAGAATCCGAAGCCCTGCATCAGCATCGCCACACCAATGAGTGACAGCGGGATGGTGATGATCGGGATCAGCACGGCCCGGAATGAACCCAGGAACAGGGTGATGACAACCAGTACGATCAGTGCTGCTTCACCGATGGTTTTGATAACTTCCTGAATAGACTCGTTAATGGCAACCGTGGAGTCGTACAGAACGTTCATTTTGATGTTACTTGGCATGTTGCGCTGAATTTCAGGCAACAGCTCCAGCACATCGGCAGCGATGTTAATCGGATTGGCACTCGGAGCTGCGTTGATCGCGGCAACCACGGCCTCCTGACCGTTTGCTGTCGCCCGGTAAATGTCGTGGCTTTTCTCTAGAGTGACTTTGGCAATGTCACCCAGTCGAATCACCTGACCTTTCTGGGTTGAAACAACCAGCTTTTGTAGTTCGTCTGTTGTCTTTACCTGAGTGTCAGCGGTGCCGTTATACAGCACAAACTCACCATTGGCCTGACCCGTGGCAGACTGGTAGTTGTTGGCGTTCAGGACGGTCATCACATCGGACGCGGTCAGGTTATACGCTGCCATTTTGGCCGGATCCAGCCAGACACGTAGTGCGTATTTCATCCCGCCGTACAGATCGACTTTGGAGACACCATTGACGGTAAACAGCTGCGGGTTGAAAACCCGCTCCAGGTAGTCTGTGATTTGGCTGGAGCTTAACTCATCACTGGTGAAACCAATGTACATCACCGCAGTGGTTGAACCGGTCGACATGGTCACCGTCGGGTCTTCGGATTCACGCGGCAGCTGAGAACGGACCGAGTTGGTTTTGGCCAGAATATCAGCCAGCGCCGCGTTCGGGTCTGTGTTCAGCTTCATGGTGACCGTAATGGTCGATGAACCCAGAACAGACGACGATGTCATGTAGTCGATGTTATCCGCCTGCGCGATGGCCTGCTCCAGCGGCTGGGTAATAAAGCCCTGGATCAGATCGGCACTGGCCCCGTAGTAGCTGGTGGTCACCGTGACGACGGTATTCGTCATCTCCGGATATTCCCGGACCTGCATTTTGAAGATGGCCTGGAAACCGAGCAGTGCAATCAGAATGCTGATTGAGACGGCAAGGACCGGCCTTTTTATGAATATGTCAGTAAAGCGCATTTAACCTCCGAATCACAGCATCGGTGTTTCAGCCGGGGTTTTCAGGGCATTGTTATCAACAATGCGTACTTTCACATCATTACTCAGGCGAACCTGACCTGTGGTTACCACCTGGTCGCCCGGTTTGACGCCTTCCAGAACATGGATGTTGTCGCGCTTGCGTTCACCGGTTTTGACCACAGACTGACGCACACGCAGGTCGCCTTTGTCGTCTTTGTAGATGATGTAGACGTTGTTGCCGTACAGGGTGTAGGTGATGGCGTGTTGCGGCAGAACAACCTGGTTTTCCTGCGTTGGCAGGATGATGTGGGCACGGGCAAACATACCGCTGCGCAGACGACCGTCATTGTTTGGAATGTCAGCCTGAACCTGAACCAGACCGCTCTGATAGTTCACCGCCGGTTCAATGGCACTGATTTTGCCCTGGAAGTTTGCTTCCGGGTAAGCATCAATTGCGATATCCACTTCCTGGCCGATATGGATATCCGCCAGATCGGTTTGCGGGATCGTAAAGCGCAGTTTCATCAGGGAAGTATCTTCCAGACGGACGATATCCGTACCGGGCTGGATGTACTGACCCAGGAACACATTCCGCAGACCGACTTCACCTGAGAATGGTGCGGCAATAATACGGCGATCGATCGTTGCTTTCAGGCTTTCAATATCTGCCATCAGCGAGAAATAACTGGCCTGAGCGTCGTCGAAAGCTTCCTTGGAAAGGGAGCCTTTTTTATAAAGGTCCTGATAACGGATGTATTTTGCTTTGGCAGCAGGCAGGCGCGCTTGTGAACTCTTGAGGTTGGCTTCTTCAACATCAGAGTCCAGTGCCAGCAGGCGCTGACCTTGCTTGACCGACATACCCGAGTCAAAGTTCAGAGTCTTGATGACACCTGAGACTTCAGTTGTGATCGTGACACCCTGATTCGGCTCAATAAAGCCAATAGCTTCAATGGCTGGTACCCAATTGGTGGCTTTGACGTCGACGACAGTCACCGGGAAATCCGGTTCGGGTAGATTGGCGAAATATTCTATTTTCCCTTTAATTATTACGTATTGGTATGTGAACAACGTGCCAAAGAGAGCGGCAACGATGACTAACATGACAATCCATGCTCCCCACTTTTTCATTATCTTTGCTCCGGAGTCTTCGTTAATGCGAAATCAGTGTTTAATGAGTGCATCCCAGCAAGCATTGATGGCGGCATCCCGTGCATCATCGCTTACCGTAAAGGTGCCGGTCAGGTGTTTGCGTGCCAGCGCAGCGCTGGGTTCCAAACTGAGAGCGGCGAGTATCTCGTTGTCTAAAGGCTTAAACAGCCCCTGAGCTTTCCCCTCTTCAAACATCCTGTCGATCGGGGCAAAGAGTGTTTTTTCTAACGCTTTCTTGTACTGCTTTCCGCGATGCGGCATGTTTTCAAACTGGCCCTGATTAATCAGCGGTGCTTCGTTGTCCGTGGCCATATTCCAGATGTTCAGCCACATGGTACGAAACCGAAGTTCCAGCGGCATGACATCCGAAATGTTCTGCGTGATTTTTTGGGCGACAATGGTCAGTATATGATCGTGAAGCTGGTACAGCAGGTCGTCTTTATCCGTGAAATACCGATAAATCGTACCTGTTGCTACCTTGGCTTCTTTCGCCACCATGTTCATCGACAGACCGTGAAAACCATGTTTTGCCAGCAATTCTTCGGTTGCCTGCAAGATACGTTCTTTTTTATCAGTCATTGCTACTCACAAGGTGAATGAACGTTCATTCATTATTATCGACGCTTAAATTCTGTGCAACTTACTTGTTACTCATTTTTTGTGACCAAAAACACGGGAGCTGTCTGAAATAGACACGAGACGAGATCAGGTTACAATGCGGCAGCTGAATCAAACATGACTCACAGGGTAAATCATGAAACTCAATCCCAGACAAAATGAGGCAGTGCGTTACGTGGCCGGGCCGTGTCTGGTACTGGCTGGCGCCGGTTCAGGCAAAACGCGGGTTATTACCAATAAAATTGCCTATCTGGTCCAGCAATGCGGGTACAAAGCCCGGAACATTGCGGCGCTGACCTTTACCAACAAAGCTGCCCGGGAGATGAAAGAACGGGTGGGCCAGACGCTGGGCCGTCAGGAAGCCAAGGGTCTGACGGTATCGACCTTCCACACTCTGGGGCTGAATATCATCCGTCGCGAATATAAGACGCTGGGTCTGAAGGCGAGTTTCTCCCTGTTTGATGATCAGGACCAGATGGCGCTGCTCAAGGAGCTGACGGAAGCTCAAATTGACGGCGATAAAGATTTGCTCAAACTCCTGTTGTCATCGATTTCCAACTGGAAGAACGACATGAAATCGCCGACACAGGCCAAAGCCGAAGCCCGCAGTGAGCGTGACCAGCTGTTTGCCCATTGCTATGAGTTGTATCAGCGGCAGATGAAAGCTTACAACGCGCTGGATTTCGATGATTTGATTCTGATGCCGGTCCTCTTGCTGCGGGATAACGAGGAAGTGCGTCTGCGCTGGCAGAACAAAATCCGTTACCTGCTGGTGGACGAATATCAGGACACCAATACCAGTCAGTATGTGTTTGTGAAGCTGCTGGTGGGTGAGCGGGCTAAATTTACCGTGGTGGGAGATGATGACCAGTCGATTTATTCCTGGCGTGGAGCCCAGCCGGAAAACCTGGCATTGCTGAACAAAGATTTTCCGA
Source organism: Photobacterium sp. 53610 (assembly GCF_036409375.1). Taxonomy (NCBI): domain Bacteria; kingdom Pseudomonadati; phylum Pseudomonadota; class Gammaproteobacteria; order Vibrionales; family Vibrionaceae; genus Photobacterium; species Photobacterium sp. 53610. The sequence goes on from NZ_JAXOFS010000010.1 coordinate 10,406, forward strand.
CCCTGAGGGTGATCAAGCTGGAGCAGAATTATCGCTCAACCAGCCGGATCCTGCGAACCGCTAACATTCTGATTGCCAATAACCCGCACGTGTTCGAGAAAACCCTGTTCTCGGAAATTCCGGATGGCGACATGCTGAAGGTCATTACGGCAAAAAATGAAGAGCATGAAGCGGAGAAAGTGATCGGTGAACTGATTGCCCATCGCTTTCTGAATAACACCGATTACAAAGATTACGCCATTCTGTACCGGGGCAACCATCAGTCCAGACTGTTTGAGAAGGCGCTGATGCAGAACCGGATTCCTTACAAAATCTCCGGGGGAACCTCATTTTTCTCCCGTACCGAGATCAAGGACATCATGGCTTACCTGCGCCTACTGACCAATCCGGATGACGATAATGCTTTCCTGCGCATCGTGAACACGCCGCGGCGTGAGATTGGCCCGGCCACCCTGGAGAAGCTGGGCACTTATGCCAATATGCGGGGCAAGAGTCTGTTTGATGCCAGTTTTGAGCTGGGCCTGGAACAGCACCTGACCGGCCGCGGATTAGACAGTCTGCGCCAGTTTACCCGCTGGATTGTCGAGCTGGCCGATAACGCTGAACGCGGTGATGCGGTTGCGGCAGTCCGCCAGCTGATCCGGGACATCCATTATGAGGACTGGCTGTTTGAAACTTCTGCCGGTCCGAAAGCTGCTGAGATGCGGATGAAGAATGTGTCGGATCTGTACAGCTGGGTGACAGCGGATCTGGAAGGGGATAATTACGACAACGAAGTGCGTACCCTGAAAGAAGTGGTTCAGCGGATGACGCTGCGGGACATGATGGAACGCGGGGAAGATGACGATGAGGCAGATCAGGTTCAGCTGATGACACTGCATGCCTCAAAAGGTCTGGAGTTTCCGTATGTTTATCTGATTGGCACCGAGGAAGGTATTCTGCCGCACCAGACCAGCATTGATGAAGACAATGTTGAGGAAGAGCGACGGCTGGCCTATGTCGGGATCACTCGGGCACAGAAGGCGCTTACTTTTACGTTGTGTAAGGAACGCCGTCAGTACGGGGAGTTGATCAAGCCGGAACCGAGTCGATTCTTATACGAGTTGCCTCAGGATGATCTGGATTGGGAGACGGAGCGTAAACCGGTTTCTGCGGAAGAACGGATGCAACGTGGCCAGGCACATATCGCGAATCTACGGGCGATGTTCAATAAGAAATAAGCACACGTGGCCTCAGATCAAACAAAAAAGGTTAGCTTGCGCTAACCTTTTTTCATGTAGGGTAAGTACGTCTTACAGGCCTTTGGTCATGTGCTCGATGGCAGCAACGATTTCTTCATCGCTACAGTCCATACATGTCCCTTTCGCCGGCATGGCATTAAATCCGTTCAGGGCGTGGTTGGTCAGGGTATCCATGCCTTTCGCGATCCGTGGTCCCCAGTCCGCTGCGTTGCCGGATTTTGGTGCGCCCATGACGCCGCTGCTGTGACAGGCCACACAGAAGGTGCCGTAGACTTGATCGCCGGTACGCGGACCAGAAGCGGCGGCAGTTGCAGCCGGTGCATCACCTTCTTTGTAAACTGAGCCGACTGGCTTGATGCGATCTGCGATCGCTTCGTCAGACATATCTGCCGCGACGGCTGAGCCGCTGATGGCAAGGGTGGCGACAGCTGCGACCATAAGTTGTCGAAGAGAAAATTCCATTGAGCTCACCTTAACACTCCCAGATTATTTGCTCGGATAACACAGCCATCCTGTAGATTGTTGTAAATATGACGTTTTGCGACAGGCTGTGAACCATTTATTAGTGGTTTTTCTGTTAAAAAACTGAGTGATTATATCTGTTAATGGGGTGGTGATAAACAGAACGGCTGTGTTTGTATGATGCGAATCAACCCAAAGATGGTTACAAATGAAGCGAATACAAATTTTTTTGCAAAAAAGACTAGACGACACGCATGCTGATCCGTAATATTCACCACCGCCGATAGGGCAAGGCGCCCGTAGCTCAGCTGGATAGAGCGTTGGCCTCCGGAGCCAAAGGTCACAGGTTCAAATCCTGTCGGGCGCGCCACTCCGGAACGGCAAGACGGCACTGTTGGCGTTGAAATATTGGTGGCTATAGCTCAGTTGGTAGAGCCCCGGATTGTGATTCCGGTTGTCGCGAGTTCAAGTCTCGTTAGCCACCCCATACAATTTGGTATGGAGTTTTTGATTAAACTCGGTACGCAAAAAAATAAAAGTCGGTGAATAGCGCAGTTTGGTAGCGCATCTGGTTTGGGACCAGAGGGTCGGGGGTTCGAATCCCTCTTCACCGACCACTTTTCAGTTCAGAAGATTAGGTTCTTCTGCTCGCACCATCTTGATGGTGGCTATAGCTCAGTTGGTAGAGCCCCGGATTGTGATTCCGGTTGTCGCGAGTTCAAGTCTCGTTAGCCACCCCATATTTCGGTGAATAGCGCAGTTTGGTAGCGCATCTGGTTTGGGACCAGAGGGTCGGGGGTTCGAATCCCTCTTCACCGACCACTTTCGAAAGCCCGCTCAATGAGCGGGCTTTTTTGTATCTGTTGTTTTCCGATGGGCGGTATTTTCTGATGTACGGGACTCGCTGACTTTACTGGTCAGGTACGAAGTCTACTGTGTGAAAATGCCCGCTGCGCTTCCTCTCACGCTACCATGCCTTTTGAAAACCCGCTGATTGAACGTTTTTTTGTACCTGCTTTGAATACAAAACATCTGTGCCTTGCTGATTGAACCGGGGTAATCGCCATATGGAGGTGATGACTATCTTGTTTTGTTCTCTTTTTGCCTGTCCTTCTTTCTTCTGTCGTTTGTTCTTCGTCGCTTTGGGGTTCTCTTGGATCGGGATATGCCAGTCACAGTTTTTTATTCATGTTTTTCTGTGCTGTCAGGGCCTTAGATGTCGGTGTGAAATTTTGGGAGTGGCTATTTTTGTGGCGGCTTATACCAGTCTTTCTCGAAGCTCTGGTCTAACGTCTGGGTATGTTAATGACATGTTTAACAATGTGTGGTTTTTTATTCAGGGTGTCGTGGTGGTTGATGTCGCATAAATATGCGTATTTTTATGTGCGATATCGATTTTGTTCTATGTTTAGCTAGGTTTATCGTAGTGAATTTCTAGGTTGTATGTTTATTTTTAGCTATGCAACTAGTGATTATTTATGCTTGTTTTGTGCTGTAGTACAGTTTTGTAGCATGAAATGTTGATTTTTCGTGAAATGTTTGCCAGATTGATGGCACTTAACGTGGCCGGTTTTTTAATTGGCGCATTTGAATGGAAGCAATTGCAGGCGGGCAGGTACACTGCCAGGTTGTTGAGGTCTGAACATGGCATTATTGGAAGTTAAAAACCTTCGTATTGAATATCCGTCACGTCACGGTGTCCACGCTGCGGTCAAGTCGCTGTCATTTACGATTGATCGCGGTGAAATTGTTGGCGTGGTGGGTGAGTCCGGGGCGGGTAAGTCGACCGTGGGGAATGCCGTGATCGATCTGCTGAGCCCTCCGGGTAAAATTGCCAGCGGCGATGTCTACCTCGATGGCGAGAAGATTTCAGGTCTGAGCCCTGAAGCCATGCGTCGGGTCCGTGGTGCCAAAATCGGTTTCATTTTTCAGGACCCGATGACCTCTCTGAACCCGTTATTCACGGTAGAGCGCCAGCTGACGGAAACAATCATTACCAACCTCAAAGTCAGCAAAGAAGAGGCTGTGCGCCGCGCTATCAAGCTGATGGAGCAGGTGGGTATTCCGCAACCTGAAGTTCGTATCAAACAGTATCCGCACCAGTTTTCCGGCGGGATGCGTCAGCGGGTGGTGATTGCCATTGCGCTTGCTGGTGAACCGGACCTGATTATTGCCGATGAACCGACGACGGCACTGGATGTGTCGATTCAGGATCAGATTCTGAATCTGATCCGTGAGCTGTGCGTGAAGAAAAATGTGGGCTGTATGCTGGTCACGCACGATATGGGCGTGGTCTCGAATGTCACGGACCGTGTCGCTGTGATGTACCGGGGTGATCTGGTTGAAATTGGTCCGACAGCACAAGTGCTGGGTCATCCGAACCATCCGTACACCAAAAGCCTGATTTCTGCAGTACCGCGCTCGGATATCAAACTCGACCGCTTCCCGCTGGTGAATTATATCGAAGAAGCCGGTGAAACGACTCAGCTGGACGTGAAAAATCACTGGCTGGGACAGAGCGAAGACCAGCGTAAGTACACGGGAGCGCTGCTTCAGGTGGAAAACGTCAATCTGCGTTTTGTGACCAAAGATTCTTTCTTCGAAAGCCGCCGGGAGTATGTTCAGGCGTCCAATAATGTCAGCTTTGAAGTCTTTGAAGGGGAAACCTTTGGTCTGGTGGGTGAGTCAGGTTCCGGTAAATCGACCATTGCCCGGGTGATTGCCGGTTTGTATCCGCCGAATTCGGGCAAAGTCGTGTTTGAGGGCATTGACCTGACCGCGCTGAAAAATGAGAACGAACGTCGCCCATTGCGTCGTCAGATGCAGATGGTGTTCCAGAACCCGTATTCGTCCATGAACCCGCGGATGAAGATTTTCGATATTATTGCCGAGCCGATCCGTTTCCATAAACTGGCGGACAGCGAAGGCCAGGTGCGGCAGATTGTCGCGGACCTGCTGGATCATGTCGGTCTGGGCCGCGCATCGGGCGTGAAGTATCCCCATGAATTCTCAGGCGGTCAGCGTCAGCGGATTTCAATTGCCCGTGCACTGGCAACTCGTCCGCGCCTGCTGATTTGCGACGAACCAACCTCAGCGCTGGATGTTTCGGTGCAGGCTCAAATCCTGAACCTGCTGAAAGATCTGCAGGATGAACTGAACCTGACGATGTTGTTTATCAGTCACGACCTGCCGGTGATCCGCCAGATGTGTGACCGTATTGGTGTGATGCAGAAAGGGACTCTGCTGGAGGTAGCTCCGACAGAGCAGCTGTTTACATCGCCACAGCATGAGTACAGTCAGCAATTGATTTCGCTGATGCCTGAATTTAAGGGAATGAGTCAGGAAGGTCTGAAGCTGGCCTGACAGTTATTCAGTTTGCCCGCCGGCCGCTAATGTAGCGGCCGGCATGGCTCTGTTTCGGGAGCCGGGCTTTTGTTGCTTACCTAAATCAATAATAAGCAAACATAACCATCTGGGAGTTCACTCCCTGCATAAAGGAGCTATGCGAATGAAAACCTTCAAGAGCAAGTTAGCCGTTGCTTTAATGGCTGCTGGTCTGAGCTTCGGTGCTGCCGCCGCGAATCTGAATCTGGCTTATGATGCGGACCCAGTGTCTATGGACCCGCATGAGCAACTGTCCGGCGGTACGCTGCAACTTTCTCACATGACTTTTGATCCACTGATCCGTTTTACTCAGTCGATGGAATTCGAACCGCGCCTGGCAACATCCTGGGAGCGTGTAAACGACACCACCATGCGTTTCAAGCTGCGTGAAGGCGTGAAATTCCACTCCGGGAATGACTTTACCGCAGATGACGTTGTCTGGACTTTCAATCGTCTGAAAACTTCGGCCGACTTCAAAGGGATTTTTACCCCGATCGTGGAAATCAAGAAAGTCGATGCACACACAGTGGACGTGGTGACGGATGGGACTTATCCATTGATCGAAAACGTGATGACGTATGTTTTCCCAATGGACAGCAAGTTCTACACCGGTAAAACCGCAGATGGAAAAGACAAAGCTGAGCTGAAGAAAAACGGTTCGACCTTTGCCTCAACGCATATTTCAGGGACCGGTCCTTTCAAAGTGGTCAGCCGCGAACAGGGCGTGAAAGTTGAGTTTGAGCGTTATGCCGATTACTGGGACAAAGACAGTGAAGGCAACGTCGACCACATCACCCTGCGTCCAATCAAAGAAGATGCGACCCGGGTTGCAGCCCTGCTGTCTGGCGACGTAGACATGATTGCGCCGGTATCGCCAAACGATTATCAGCGTATCCAGAGCAACAACAAGCTGGATCTGGTGACCATGCCGGGTACCCGTGTGATTACGTTCCAGATGAACCAGAAAGTTGCAGAGCCGCTGCGTGATGCCCGTGTTCGTCAGGCCATTGTTTATGCCGTAAACAATGAAGGGATCGCGAAGAAAATCATGAAAGGTTCGGCAACGCCTGCGGCTCAGCAGAGCCCGGTGGGTTATGCGGGCTACAATGAGTCTCTGAAACCGCGTTATGACCTTAAAAAAGCCCAGCAGCTGATGAAAGAAGCCGGTTATGAAAATGGCTTCTCGATTACGATGATTGCGCCGAACAACCGTTATGTGAACGACGAGAAAGTCGCTCAGGCTGTGGCGGCGATGCTGGCGAAAATCAAGATCAAAGTCGACCTGCAAACCATGCCGAAGGCGCAATACTGGCCTGAGTTTGATAAGTGTGAAGCAGGAATGCTGATGATCGGCTGGCACCCGGATACAGAAGATTCAGCGAACTTTACTGAGTTCCTGACCATGACACGAAATGCTGAAACCGGTAAAGGTCAGTACAACTGCGGTCATTACTCAAACTCAGAAGTGGATAAACTGGTCGAAGCGGCAAACACCGAGACAGATCTGGAAAAACGCAGCGCAATGCTGAAGAAAGTTGAAGAGATTCTGTATAACGATGCTGCCTTTGTCCCTCTGTACTGGCAGGACCCATCCTGGGCAGCCAAGAAGAATGTGGACATCAAACCGATTGTGAATGGTATGGACACCCCGTTCCTGGGCGATCTGGTGATCAAGTAATCCCCTCCGTAACTCAGGCTCCGGCATCAGCCGGGGCCTCCTTATGGAAGTCGAAAGAGGCAAGGAATGTTTACGTTTTTGGTCAAGCGCCTGGTGCAGGCACTGGTAGTGATGTTTGTGATCAGTCTGGTGGCGTTTGCTATCCAGGACAATTTAGGCGACCCGCTGCGTGAGCTGGTGGGGCAGTCTGTGTCGGAAGCCGAGCGTGATGCGCTGCGGACTGAAATGGGCCTCAATGATCCCTTTATGGTGAAGTATGGACGCTTTATTTCAAAAGCCGTACACGGGGATTTAGGCAACTCTTATTTCTTTAAGCGTCCTGTGGTGGACGTCATCCTCGATAAACTGGTAGCAACCCTGGAGCTGGTGTTTGCTGCGTCATTAATTATTGTGGTGGTCTCAATCCCGCTTGGGGTCTATTCGGCCATACATCCGAACAGCGCCCTGACGAAAGTGATCATGGGCTTCAGTATCGTGGGGATATCGGTCCCGGTGTTCCTGACGGCCATTATGCTGATGTATGTTTTCTCGATTGAACTAGGCTGGCTGCCTTCATTCGGACGGGGTGAAACGGCGAACCTGCTGGGATGGAACTCCGGTTTCTTTACCCTGGATGGTTTGGCGCACCTGATCCTGCCGAGTATCTCGCTGGCCTCGATTATGCTGCCGCTCTTTATCCGTCTGGTCCGTTCTGAAATGCTGGAAGCGCTGAGTACCGAGTACGTGAAATTTGCCCGTGCCAAGGGTCTGGCGCAAAACAAGGTGTACTATCAGCACGCGCTGAAAAACACCATGCTGCCGGTCATCACTGTCGGCGGTGTCCAGATTGGTACCATGGTGGCTTACACCATTCTGACGGAAACGGTGTTCCAGTGGCCGGGCACAGGCTTCCTGTTCCTGGAAGCGGTCAACCGGGTTGATACGCCGTTGATTACTGCCTACGTCATCTTTGTGGGTCTGATTTTCGTGGTGACCAACACCCTGGTCGACCTGTTGTATGGTCTGATCAACCCAACTGTGAACCTGACTGGCAAAGGAGCGTAATCATGACGACTAAGACGACCGACGCGCCTTCACGCTGGCAGCGTTTTATGCACTCGGATTTCATTTATTTCTTTAAGAAAGACAAAGTGGCAATGGGCAGCTTTGCGGTGTTCATGCTCTTTGTGCTGGCGGCTGTATTTGCCCCATTGATTTCGCCGACGAATCCGTACGATCTGAACAGTATCGACATTATGGATGCCGAGCTGGCGCCGTCCTGGATGGACATGGGGGATGCCCGCTTCCTGCTTGGGACCGACGATCAGGGCCGCGATATTCTGTCGACCATTATGTATGGCTTGCGGATCTCACTGGCGATTGGCCTGTTTGCTGTCGCACTGCAGCTGTTTATCGGCATTATCGTCGGCCTGTGTGCCGGTTACTTTGGCGGCCGGATTGACAGTTTCCTGATGCGGATTGCGGATGTTCAGCTGTCGTTCTCAACCATGATGGTGGCCATCATTGTCTCGGCGATTTTCAAAGCCAGTTTCGGCAGTGATTTCTACAGCCAGTACGCGATTGTGATGCTGGTGGTGATCATCGGGATTGCGGAATGGCCGCAGTATGCGCGGACTGTTCGTGCATCGGTTCTGGCCGAGAAGAAGAAAGAGTACGTGGAAGCGTCTCGGGTGATGGGCCTGAAATCGCCGCGTATCATGTTCCGTCATATTCTGCCGAACTGTCTGTCACCTATTTTGGTGATTTCCACGGTTCAAGTGGCAAATGCCATCATGTCGGAAGCGGCGCTGTCCTTCCTGGGACTGGGCATGCCGGTGGATCAGCCATCGCTGGGTTCCTTAATCAGCATCGGCTTCAACTACATCTTCTCCGGCTCCTGGTGGATTACGGCCTTCCCTGGCATTGTGCTGGTGACGCTGGTTCTGGTGATTAACCTGCTGGGTGACTGGCTGCGGGATGTTTTCAACCCGAAAGTTTACAAAGGCTAAACTTTACCTCCGATTTTTCCTTCCTCCAGCCCCTGCTCAGCAGGGGCTTTTTTATACCGGTCGTTTCGTCGGACTGGCTTCTTCTGGCTGCTGAAACAGCTTTCAGTTTCTCTGGGTTTGGGTACGACGACAGCATTGGTGTCACCGTATCAAATTGAGCTTCCCTGGAAGCGGATGTATTTGTTGAATCGGCAAGGCGTACGTATCTGCGGACTCAGAGTATCAGGGCGTTGCCTGAGCAAGCCGGTACGGGCTTAAAAGCATCAGTGCGCTATATCCATCATCGTACAGGCGTTCGTCGGATGGATGGAACAGGATTCATGCATTGGAAGACAGGTCTAAGGACTGGGATATGAGAAGAAGTTTCCGAGCGAAGGGGCAACAGTTTGCCCGGCATCGGTGATTGAACTGGATACATGAGTTGTAGCCTGCAGTGCGGTGTGACAGAAGCTGTGAGGTTCGACTAAATGGCTGATGAAAAGGTAAGATGCTGGGCAGGGAAATAGGAGGGGCAACTGTTGATCCGTTGGGCGCTACCCAGCTTGTGGCGCCATGGGAACGCAACCCGTAAGCTGCAATGACGGGTGCAGGGCATAAAAAAAGCGGCTGAGGTCAGCCGCTTTTGATGTGTTCTGAAGTCCGGGTCTGATTAGAAAATCAGGTGTGCCATCAGTGCGATAACCGGCAGGGTAACCAGGGTCCGCAGGATGAAAATGGCGAACAGTTCCCAGGCTTTGACCGGGATCTTACTGCCCAGCAGCAGAGCACCGATTTCAGACATATAAATCAGCTGGGTGACCGACAGGGCGGCAATCACAAAGCGCGTCAGATCGCTCTGGATATCGGCTGCCAGAATTGCAGGCAGGAACATGTCCGCAAAGCCAACCACAATCGTTTTTGAGGCTTCAGCCGCTTCAGGAATTTGCAGCAGTTCCAGCAGCGGGATGAATGGTTTGCCCAGCCAGTTGAAGACAGGAGTGTACTCAGCAATCACCAGTGCCAGCGTACCAATCGCCATGACCACAGGCAGAACGCCGAAGACCATATCAACCGCTGCTTTCACACCATCATTGACCACTTTGCGCATGCTGGTGACTTTCTCGGCACGCTCAAACGCTTTTTCCAGGCCGTAGCTCATCACCGTGTGGCCGTCTGGCAGCGCATCCATGTTTTCCGGTGCAGCGGTTCCGCACACGTATTCATCACGCTTGCGGCTCAGTGGCGGTAAACGTGGCACAACAATCGCTGCAACTACACCGGCCAGACAGACCGTGGCATAGAATGGCAGGAACATGTGCTCCAGTTTCACCTGTGCAATGACCACCAGACTGAAGGTAATGGAGACGGCGGAGAAGGTAGTTCCGATCACGGCCGCTTCACGCTTGGTATAAAAGCCTTCTTCATACTGTTTGCTGGTCAGCAGTACACCCACACTGCCGTCCGCCAGCCAGGAAGCCATACAGTCGATGGCTGAACGGCCTGGCAGCTTAAAGAGCGGACGCATGATTTTGGTCAGCATCGCACCGAAAAATTCCAGCAGACCGAAGTTGGTCAGCAGCGGCAGGAAGAAACCTGCACACAGGAATACAGCAAAGAGAACCGGCAGCAGGTCGTTCAGGACCAGACCGCCTGTATTGCCATTGTAAATCTCAGCCGGACCGACTTCGAAGAACGTCAGGTTCGCAAAGACTGCACCCATTAATTGAACGATGAACCAAGGCAGGCTTGGTTTAAACAGGTTGGCAAGAAAAGGTTTGCGTTCAATAAAGCGAGGCTTGGTCAGGCGGACCAAGACTGAGCACAATGCTGTCATGGTAATGACGGTTGTGACAATCGCCGTCAGGCTGCCTTCAAACAGGCTCTGAATGGCTTTGGCCATCAGGGCAATCGGGATCGTAATTTCGCCATTGATACTGAGAGGCGCCATAAAGAGCAGGACACCAATGAGAGACGGCAGAATAAACATGAGCCAAGGCGCTTTATGAGTTTTTGCGCCAGTTATCACTTGTTCTGACATAATTGACCTTTAAGTAACTGATACAACGTGTTTTTATGATGGCTAAGTGAATGGGGCCAGCATGAACATGCAGTTATTGGTAATATTATTCAAACGCAGGTTACATTTTTTATTGCTGCAATGGAATACTTTGCTGAAAGGATCGTCTAATTATTCATTGTAAATTAGAGGTTATGATAAGTAACTCACGTTTAACAACGATAGATCTTGCATTACATTCTGCTGTTGTGTTGTTGCTCAATAAGTTTTTGGGACAACCTCACTGTCCGGGATTTTGTCATTGTTTAGCAGGCTTCTGCTTATATAATGACCTCTCTTTATTACTTTTTTGACATACTCACAGCAAGTAGTTACCAGACATGATGAAAATACAATTGCAGGGACTTTCACTGGCTGTTGCGGCAGCACTTTCAGTGAGCACTTTTTCGAGTCAGGCCGCTGTTAACGGAGCTGACGCACGAAGTGTTGGGATGGGAGGCACGGGGGTTGCTTCAGCGAGTTATCTGACCGCTGGCTTTTATAACCCGGCGCTGGTTGCCCATTACAAACAGAACGATGATTTTGGCGTGCTTCTGCCAGCTGTTGGGATCAGCGTGCATGATCCGGATGACTTGAATCAGAAAGTGGACGATTTCCAGAAAGTGAATGATCAGCTGGAAGCGGCCATTAATAGCAGCAACGGTTCACCGGTCTCAGACGCTCTGGTCGATGAGTGGAAAGCAGCACTGATGGCAATGGATGAAGGGAAGCTGAAAGCTGATATCAGTGTCGGTGCAGCCGTGGCGGTTCCGAACCGTTATCTGAGCATGAGCCTCTTTACACAGGCGCAGATTGTCAGTCTGGCAAAAGCGAATATCGACCCGGCTGATCTGGCTGGCGTGGACGGTTCGAACCCGCCGGATATGGATAACCTGCAGTCTGATGTACTGGGTGTTGCCGGTGGTATTGTGGATGTGGGTCTGGCAATGGGTAAGTCGTTTGATTTGCCGATGGTTTCCCTGCCGGAGCAGCGCGTATCTGTCGGGGTATCACCGAAAATTCAGCAACTGATTGCTGTGAGTTTCCAGAACACGGTCAGTCAGTTCGATGACAGTGACTTTGATTTCCAGGAAGAATATCGCGATGACACCGCTTTTAACCTGGATTTCGGTCTGGCTTATCAGCCAATCCCTGCTGTTACGGTGGGCTTCAGCGGCCGCAACCTGTTCAAACAGGAGCTGGAAACCAATACTCCGGTGTCCCCTGCAGGCAAAACTGAGAAGTTTACGGCCAAAACACTGGTGGTTGAGCCGAAGTACACCCTGGGTGTGGCTTACAGCAACAGCTGGTTTACCGCAGCCGCGGATGTCGATCTGAACGAGCAGAAATACTTCAAAGAGTTCGATCTGGCGACTCAGTATGCCCGCTTCGGGATGGAACTGAACGGTTGGGACTGGATACAGATGCGTGCCGGTTACAGCCTGAGTCTGACTGATTCTGCGAAAGACACCATGAGTGCCGGTCTGGGTCTTAGCCCGTTTGGGGTGATGGCGGTTGATCTGGCGCTGCAATATGGTCAGGACAACAACTACGGCGCAGCCCTGCAGTTTGCTTTCACCATGTAAGGTGGCTCTCTGTTCTGAAAAAACCCGTCACAAGTTTGACGGGTTTTTTTTGTAACCAAGAAATTAATTACATGAGAGTGGGTGGTGAATCGTAAAAAGGACAGAAAATAACAACCAAAAAATAAAGCCATGAAATACAACGACAATTTATTGTGTCTTTTTATGCATGAAATTCGATCTCACTGAAATCTTGACTAGTCTCATAGGCAATGGAGAGAGACTTCATTGAAGTAGTAACTTGAGCAACATTCAACGCTTTCTTTATTTACAGTTTCCGGTGTATTTGAAACCACGAGTGGCAGTATCGACGTGCTCTCAAAATGGAAATCATTTTCAGAAACAACAAGGAAACTTCCTATGTCGACAATTCACAAAGTAGAAATCGTTATTGACTGTGAAGCCGTTGAACACGGTGCGCAGGGGTATCAGGCCGTCCAAATGTTTGCTGATTCGGATATTGTGATAGATAACTCGCAAGGTTCTTATGAGTTAAGTATTTTGGTGAATAATGGCGACATTATGCGCTGGGCAGCTTTTCCGAAAGTGATTGAGTCTGAGGATGGCCACCATTATTCAGTGCTGATTGATGCGGAACATGAGTGGAATGACAGCACGCTGATTAAAGACTGGACCGCGTATCAGGGAAATACCCAAGTCTTTGTGTACGAAAGCGATGCGATTCCAATGAGTGATGAAGTACATCTTTCTTATCAACGCCAAACAGCTTACCAGCCATATGTTCAGGCTGAAGCGACGTTGCCAGGTCGTCCAAATCCAGGGGCAAAACAAAAAGCCGCGTATACATTCTGGGTTAAGGTCTTTAAAGATGATACATGTATCGCCGAAATTAACTGGGACCCTTATGTCACCGCGGTTCAGCCTTAATGTGTCTGGTCCGGAGGCTTTCTCTCAGGTGATATGTGGGTGCTCTGGAGATGCGTGAGCAGGGTTTGTAAGCAACATACCTGTTGGGAAGCAGCGAAAAAAGCCAGAGGAATAACCTCTGGCTTTTTGTTTTGCAGCGGAGAGATTACTCGTTGTTGCCCTGACCGGTCAGGCCGTTTTCATAACCACCACTGCAGCAATGACGACAAAGATGCCGGTCCATCCCAGCGGCGTCAGCCGTTGTTTGAATAGCACCGAACCGCCGATGGCTGTGCCCAGAATTCCGATGGCACCCCATGACGCATAAGCAACCGCCAGATCAATCTCTCTGACAGCCTGGGCCAGCAGGGTAAATGCAGTGAGGACCAGCACAATAGAAGTGGCTCCCCAAATCCGGTGTTTGAATCCGTCGGAGCGGGTGAGCGCCATATTGGCTGCAATATCCACGACAGCTGCCAGCACAACAAAGCCAAATGACAGAGTAAAAAACTGATTCATGACCAACTCCCTGAGGACGTGTGAGACTGAGGGCGTTCTTCGGCGATGGCCTTGTCTGAACTCTGTTGTTGCTCGCCCAGCGTGACCATCACAATCCCTACCACCGCCAGGCCCAGTCCAAGCAGTTCCTGCGGATTTAAATCGGCGTCAAACAGCAGTAGGGATGCCAGCGTGATCAGTGCGATTCCCAGCCCCTCCCACACGGCATACGCTACGCCAATCGCAATTTTCTTGGCAGCTAAAGAGAGAAAGTAATAGGACACAGTGATCAGCAAATACATGACTCCGTAGCCCCAGAGTGAGTGTTGCTGACCAATGAAAGTCATCGTGCTGGTGCCGGCGACCTCAGAGGTAATTGCCAGCAGCAGAAAGATTCGTGCAATAAACATGCTATACCTGCCAATGAATGAACATAAATGGATAGCAAAGGATTGCCGGGTCATAAGGCTGGTCGAGACAAAGAAAAGTCTGAGGTATGAATGACGGGCAATGCTTTGCAATACAAGGCAAGGTTAGCTGTTGGTCTGTCGGGTGGACAGGTATATGAGATATTCAATTATGAATATCACTTTGGTCGGCTGGGTCCGGCCTGAAAGCATTTCTTTATCACACGATGCAAATGCTGATGGAGCGGGTGATTGCGGTTGGACTGTAAGAATCCACCGGAAATCACAAAATCACTGAATTCGCGGTTAACCGTCGGCATCGGGTAGGCGGCCAGTTCAGGAAACAACCGGATGGTGCTCTGACTCGAGTACATAATGGCGTCGGTATCCAGCAGCATCTGTGCCGCGACCCGCAGGTTATAGGTTTTCAGCAGAACATTTGGCTGATAGCCCATACGCTGATATTCCGATTCGACGGTACACAGCGGGTTGTATGAGGCGGGCGCGGGCAGGGAAATGATGGGCAACTGAGCGACAGTTTCCCATTCGTTGACGTCTTTATGTTGCGATAATGTTGGGTGGTACTTCCGTGCCACAATCATCCGCTTTTCCGTAAAGAGTGGCCGCATATAGAGATCTTTCGGCAGCTCGGTCTCCTGATCCAAAATGCAGTAATCATGCTGACCTTCAAGCATTTCGTCCTGACTGTAGCTGTTCCAGTTGGAAAAGGTAAAAGTCGCCTTTGGAAATGCCTGATGGCAGACGCGCAACAATTGCTGACCTTGTTCGTCCAGCAGGTAGGGGTCAATCACCAGTGACAAATGGCCGTCGTATGCCCCTGCACTGAAGTCTTCAAACTCTTTCAGCACTTTATCGATGGGGGCCAGAATGTTGTCAAATTCTTCCGCCAGCCGTAATGCCATGGGAGAAGGCTCTACGCCGTGCGGTTTACGCACAAACAAAGGGTCGTTCAGCGTCGCTTTTAAGCGTGCAATGCCCCGGCTGGCACTGGGTTGCGACATGCCCAGATGCATCGCAGCAACTTTAATACTTCGATGGTCGACCACGGCTTTGAGTAAGCGCATGAGATTGAGATCCAGTGCATCGAGCTGATGGGCCATGGTTTTGCCTGCAAGTGATTGTCCGGGGAGAATGTCAGTGATTGTAATCTGCCGGGCGGATCAGGTCACGACCCGGCCCGGTTTGTTTTTCTGAGACGGGAGGCGCGGAGAAAGGTCTGAGAAACAATTCACCCCGGGAAGAATAATAAAGACGAACCATTTTATTCTGTGAAATAAAAAAGGAGATGCATAAACAAAATGAGATTGAGTGATTTTATGTTTTATATTTATTCAATTATTTTTATATCGATCTGAAAAATATTCGTCTGTTAAAGTCAATTTTTTATTTTTGTTCGGTCTGGATGTTTTCTGGTTTTCGGCTGTGAATCACGCTTTCAAATGAATAAGCGGCTATACATAGGTTTTGATATACAAATGGGGCGGCAGAGAAGAAGAGGGCTGGTTTTAATCTCTGTCTGTGCATTTTTGCGAAATCTTTCAGGTGCTTATTATGGCTAGGACTGTGTTGGATGGGTTTTATCAGCAATTATCTGAAAATAAATATAAAACAGCGGTGGTGTATCAAAATCAGCAGCTCACCTTTCAGCAGCTTCATGAATTCAGTGATCAGCTTTGTTACTTTTTAAAAGCAAAAGGCGTGCGAGCCGGTCAGATGCTTCCCATTATTGCGCAGCGAACGCCCAATTTAATCATTGGTATTCTGGCTGTCATGAAAGCGGGGGCAAGTTATATTCCGGTGGATGCCTCTTATCCGCAACGGCGAATTCAGGATATTCTTGAACAGGTGAATGCAACCGTTGTTCTGACCACGAATTTATTTTCAGAATTGACGTCAGACTTTGTGCCTTACTGTTTCATCAATATAGAAACAGCAAAAGAAATGATGAGTCAGGAACACGGGAAAAGTGACATCAGCCCGGATGATCTGGCTTATATCATTTTCACTTCAGGTACCACAGGCAGTCCGAAAGGTGTGATGATCCCACATTCGGCTTTACAGAATGTGGTTGCCTGGCATAACACGCATTTTGACATGACGGCAGCCGTCCGGATGCCATGGATTGCCGGGATCAGCTTCGATGTGTCTCAGTGGGAAATTTGGTCGGCACTGACTTCCGGGACGACCCTGTTTATTCCGGAGCCGGCGATTCGTCAGCAGCCTGATCAGTTGTTGCAGTTTTTCGCGGATCAGCAAATCACGCATGCTTTTGTGCCGACGGTCTATATCGAGGCGATCGTTTCGCAGCCTCAGCCAGAGCATCTGGTGCTGCGTTATCTGTTTACGGCCGGTGAAAAACTCAGTCCGGTGGATTTATCCGGGGTGAATTACACCCTGATTGATTATTACGGTCCGACAGAAGCGACAATTTTTGCAACCTGCCAGCAGGTGCCGTGCCGCAGTTTGCAACAGCCGGAGTCAATTGGCCGGCCGATCGCAGGCGCTGAAGTTTTCATTCTCGACACCGACCAACAGGAAGTCAAAGCCGGTCAGTCGGGAGAGCTTTGCATTGCCGGTCCCGGTTTGGCCGCGGGTTACCTGAATGCACCTGGACTGACCGCAGAGAAGTTTGTCCGGCTGCCCCGGGTGTCCGATCAGCGGCTGTACCGCAGCGGCGACCGGGCACGCATGTTGCCGGATGGACGGATTCAGTATCTAGGCCGGCTGGATGATCAGGTCAAAATCCGTGGCAACCGGATTGAACTGGGCGAGCTGGAAGGGGTGATTAAGGAGCTGGAAGAGGTCAAACAGGCGGTTGCCCTAGTTGCCCATGCTGGTAATCCCGCTCTGAAGAAAATCCTGGTGTTTCTGCTTGCCGACACTAAAGAGAGTCCCGCGCTGATTGCCTTGGTCCGGCAACAGATTGACAAGTCGCTGCCTGAATATTTTCAGCCTGCCGCGATTGTACCGGTCATGCATTTCCCGTTGACTTCCAATGGCAAAATCGACAAGCAACAACTGCTGAATCAATACCTCGCACAACTGGAACAAGCAGAGGCTAACACGTCTCATCTGTCTGAGGCGGAGGCTCAGATTGCTGCGATCTGGTGCGAACTGCTTGGGAACCGGACGTTTTTGTCCGGCGATGCTTTTCTGGATGTCGGGGGCGACTCTTTACAGGCCGTGCAGCTGGCGACGCTGATCAGCAACCGGCTGGGGGTTCAGACCTACGTCAGGGATATCTACGATTTTCCGACCTTACAGCAGCTGGCACATGCTATGGCCCGCAGAGCAGGCGCCACACCATCGGAAGTGGACAGCGAGCCCGTCCGTGAACTGCATCAGGACGTGAAATTGCCATCGGATGTGCAGATCAATCCGACGTTTGAGCTGAAGCAGATCACCGCACCTCAGAGCATCCTGCTGACCGGAGCGACGGGTTTTGTCGGCTCTCATCTGCTGGCGGAATTGCTGCGCACGACCGCCAGTCAGATTGTTTGTCTGGTGCGGGCGACGTCCGCTGAAACTGCGATGGCCCGGCTGCTCTCTGTCCTGACGCAGTACCGGATCGAACTGACAGAACCACAGCGACGGCGGATTCAGGCTGTTGCGGGTGATCTGGCTGAACCTGATTTCTCAATGGACTCAGAGCAATATCAAGCTTTCTGTCAGCAGGTGGATCTGGTGTATCACTCGGCCAGTGCCGTGAATTTCATCCAGCCGTATTCTTACATGAGGCATGACAATGTGCAGGGGCTGAAAGAAGTCATCCGGTTTGCATCGAGCGTAAGAACCAAGCCTCTGATTTTGCTGTCGACGGTTTCGGTTTACAGCTGGGGACACCTATTCACCGGCAAAACCGTGATGTATGAAGCGGATGACATCGACCAGAACCTGCCGGCTGTGGCGAAGGATATCGGTTATGTGCGCAGTAAATGGGTGATGGAAAAGGTCGCTGATCTGGCCGCGGCACAGGGACTGCCGCTAATGACCTTCCGGCTGGGTTATGCGACGACGCACAGCCAAACCGGGGTGACTGCAGATTATCAGTGGTGGGGACGCTTGGTGAAAACCTGTCTGAAGACCGGTTGTGTGCCGGATTTGAGAGATTTTCATGAGGGCCTGACCACGGTGGATTACATGGCCGCTGTCATTGCACATATCAGCCGGAACCCGGAAGCACTGTCGCTGAAGTTTAATCTGGTTCATGAAGCAACGAACAACCTGAAGCTTCCGGAATTCTTTCGTCGTTTGGGGAAAGCCTGCGGCACCGATTTTCAGGTCTTGCCTTACCGGAGCTGGCTGGCGTTGTGGGAATCGGAACCTGGGATGCCGCTCTATCCGCTGCTCAGCATGTTCAAAGATCGGGTGTATCAGGGACAGTCGACGGTTGAGCTGTATCAGAAAACCTATCAGTGGGACTGCCGCAACGTGAAGTGTTTCCTGCAAGGCAGCCACATTCAGGAACCGGTTTTTAACCAGGCGTTGCTCAGGCGTTATCTGGAACAGTCGATTCGGGCAGAGACAGCAGACTTGTCTTTGGCGTAATGTCAGCTTTGTTTGTTCGTTCAGACATGTTTGATGGCAATTGAGACATGGTCGAGGGACTGAGCCGATGAAGGTGTGAACGCAGGCCAGTAAAAAGAAAGCTATACACCAAGGACAGTGTATAGCTTTCTTTTTACTTTCAGGCTTTAGTTGCTGGAAGCGCCTATTAACGCATGGTTACAAACTCTTCCGAACCGGTTGGGTGGATGGCAACCACGCTGTCGAAGTCGGCTTTGGTTGCGCCCATCTTCATGGCGACGCCGAAGCCCTGGATCATTTCATCGACGGTGTAGCCGATGCCGTGCAGGCCGACCACAGTTTCTTCCGGACCGGCACAGACCAGTTTCATCTTACATGGCTGGCGGTTGCTGGTAACGGCGGTGTACATGGCGGTGAAGCCGGATTTGTACACTTTCACGTTGTCTTCGCCGTACTGAGCGATGGCTTCCGGCTCGGTCAGGCCGATGGTGCCGATTGGCGGGTGACTGAACACCACGGTTGGCACCAGCTTGTAATCCATCTTGGCGTCCGGCTTGTTGTTAAACAGTCGCTCAGACAGCTGACGGCCTGCTTTGACAGCCACCGGCGTCAGCTCGATACCGCCTTCCATGATGTCGCCCACGCAGTAGATGCCCGGCACGTTGGTCTGCTGATATTCGTCAACCTTGATGTAGCCTTTGTCAGTGGTTGCGACGCCGGTCGCTTCCAGATTGATCTTGTGGGTAACCGGGTTACGGCCGATGGCCCAGATCAGCAGGTCGGTGTTATGAGACTCGCCG
Source organism: Photobacterium sp. 53610 (assembly GCF_036409375.1). NCBI lineage: Bacteria > Pseudomonadati > Pseudomonadota > Gammaproteobacteria > Vibrionales > Vibrionaceae > Photobacterium > Photobacterium sp. 53610. The sequence goes on from NZ_JAXOFS010000010.1 coordinate 29,897, forward strand.
TTTTCGAAGTGCAGGGTGATGCTGCCGTCGGCTTCTTTTACCACTTCTTTTGGCACTGAGTGGGTGTGCAGCGTCGGGCCTTCATTGTTCATCACTTCCACCAGCGTTTCGACAATCATCGGGTCGAAGCTGCGCAGCGGCGATTCTTTACGGACGAACAGGTGGGTGTCGGTGCCCAGCGCATGCAGTACACCGGCGATCTCAACGGCAATGTAGCCAGCACCGATCACGGCGGTACGTTTTGGCTGTGCGTTCAGCTCGAAGAAACCGTTGGAATCGATGCCGTGCTCGGCGCCCGGAATATTCGGAATGGTCGGCTCACCGCCCACGGCGATCAGGATGTGGTCGGCGGTATACTGCTGACCGTTCACTTCGACGGTTTTGGCATCAACGAACTTGGCAAAGCCGTGAATGACTTCAATTTTGTTATTGCCCAGGACGTTTTCATACGCCTGGTGGATACGGCCGATGTAGGCTTCCCGGCTTTCAACCAGGGTAGACCAGTTGAAGTTTTTCACTTCCACATCAAAGCCGTAGTCTTTGGCATACAGATGCATGGCTTCTGCAATCTGAGCGCCGTGCCACATCACTTTTTTCGGCACACAGCCGACGTTGACACAGGTCCCGCCCAGGGCTTTGGCTTCAATCAGCGCGACTTTCGCGCCGTACATTGCTGCGCGGTTTGCCGATGCAATCCCGCCGCTGCCGCCGCCAATACAGATGTAATCAAAATGCGTTGCCATGACTTTTCTCTCTATGCTGTGGAATCTTAGCTGGCGGACAGTGTATACCTAAGTCACCGTCAGATGCTAGGTGCGGCGAAATGGACGCCTGGGATGTGCTTTCAGGGAAAGGAGACCGGTGACCGGATAGTGCGGTTGGTCACCGGTTGGTGTGTGATTGCCGATTACTCCGGCACCACCCAGCGCAGGGTGGTGTGGCCGCGCGTCGGGGCAATCACGGATTGCAGCCAAGGCAGCAGGGTTTCCATCTGGCTTTCCAGCTTCCAGGGCGGGTTGATGACAATCATGCCTGAGGCGGTCATGCCGCGCTCTTCGGTATCTGGCTCAACACCCAGCTCGATTTGCAGGATTTTGCGAATCCCGAGTGCTTCCAGCCCTTCCAGCATGGCGTCGATGTTGCTGCGGTAAACCACCGGATACCAGATGGCATAGGTGCCGTTTGCCCAGCGTTTGACACTTTCGTCAATGGCTTTCACCACGTCCATGTACTCGTGTTTGAGCTCATACGGCGGGTCGATCAGCACCAGTCCGCGACGTTCTTTCGGTGGCAGGCTGGCTTTCAGGCGGGCAAAGCCGTCTTCTTTATAAATGCGGACCTGACGGTCGCCGCGGAATTCCTGCAACAGCAACGGAAAATCGGTCGGGTGCAGCTCAGTCAGTACCATGCGGTCCTGCTCGCGGATTTGTGCCCGGGCCACTTTCGGTGAACCCGGATAGTATCGCAGGGATTCACCTTGATTTAGGACCCGGATTGCATCCAGATAAGAAGCCAGCTCGGCGGGCAGGTCGTCGCGCTGCCACAGGCGGGCAATGCCCTGCAGGAACTCACCGGTTTTCTCGCTGCGCTCGTCCTGCAGATCATAGCGGCCGACCCCGGAATGGGTGTCGTGATAGACAAAGGCTTTGTCCTTTTGCTTGAGGGCATCAAGGATCAGGCTCTGGACGATGTGCTTGAGCACGTCGGCATGGTTGCCAGCGTGGAAACTGTGGCGATAACTCAGCATGGGTCACTCTGTGATAGTCGGTGAAGGGCGCTATTATCGCCGAATCAGTCGGAATATCCAGCGTGTATGTGGCCTGTTCACAAAGCTTGCCACTAAAATAGAGGATGCAGCCCGCCAAAATTGCGCTAAGGGATTGAAAAAGGCGTCGTTCAGACGCATTTATTCTGGAATCACTTCAAAAAGGATACGCTGATGTCGAACCCACTACTGTCCATGACGGATCTGCCGCCGTTTTCACAAATCAAACCCGAACACATCTTTCCTGCCGTTGAGCAGGCCATCAAAGACTGCCGGGCCAAGGTAGAAGAAGTTCTGGCCAGCGGTGAGACGCCGAGCTGGGACAGCATCTGTGCGCCACTGGCGGAGGCGGATGATCGCCTGGGCCGTATCTGGTCGCCGGTCGGTCACCTCAACGGGGTGAAGAACAGCCCGGAACTGCGTGAAGCCTATGAAAGCTGCCTGCCGATGCTGTCGGAATACAGCACCTGGCTGGGACAGCACAAAGGTCTGTATGAAGCTTATAAAAGCATTCGTCAGAGCGAGTCATTTGCTGAACTGTCGAAAGCAAGACAAAAAGCGATCACGGATGCACTGAAAGAATTTGAGCTGTCGGGCATTGGCCTGCCTGCGGCAGAACAGCATCGCTATGGTGAAATCAGCAAGCGACTGTCTGAGTTGTCCTCGACTTTCAGCAACAATGTGCTGGATGCGACCATGGGATGGACCAAGCTGGTCAAAGATGAAAAAGAGTTAGCCGGGATGCCTGAGTCAGCCTTGCAGGCCGCTGCAGCTGCGGCGGAAGCCAAAGGTGAAACCGGTTATCTGCTGACACTGGAGATCCCGTCTTACCTGCCGGTGATGACTTACGGAGACAACCGCGAACTGCGTCGCGAGATGTATGAAGCATTCGTCACCCGTGCTTCAGATCGGGGTCCGAACGCCGGTCAGTGGGACAACAGCGAGATCATCGCAGAGAAACTCAAGCTCAGCCATGAACTGGCACGCCTGCTGGGTTTCAATACCTACAGTGAAAAATCACTGGCGACCAAGATGGCCGAATCGACCGAGCAGGTGCTGGGCTTTCTGAACGATCTGGCTGCCCGTGCGAAACCTCAGGGGGAGCGGGAAGTGGCTGAGCTGCGTGATTTTGCCCGGGAGGAATTCGGCGCAGAAGAACTGGCGCCGTGGGATATTGCTTACTATGCCGAAAAACTGAAGCAGCATCGTTACAGTATTTCTGATGAGCAGCTGCGTCCTTATTTCCCGGAACACAAAGTGGTGTCCGGACTGTTCGAAGTGCTCAAGCGTGTCTTCGGCATGACCGTGACTGAGCGTGAAGGCGTGGATGTCTGGGACCCGAGCGTACGTTTCTACGATATCTTTGATGCCAGCGGCGAGCTACGCGGCAGCTTCTATCTGGATCTCTACGCCCGAGAGCACAAGCGCGGCGGAGCCTGGATGGATGAGTGCATCGTGCGCCGTGTGCGTGAGGACGGCAGCCTGCAGCGTCCGGTGGCTTACCTGACCTGCAACTTTAACAAGCCGATCGGTGATAAACCGGCGCTGTTTACCCATGATGAGGTGGTGACTCTGTTCCATGAAACCGGCCACGGCATTCATCATATGCTGACGAAGGTGAATGAATCAGCAGTCTCCGGCATCAATGGCGTACCTTGGGATGCGGTTGAGCTGCCAAGCCAGTTCCTGGAAAACTGGTGCTGGGAAGAAGAGGCGCTGGCCTTCATTTCCGGTCACTATCAAACCGGAGAGCCACTGCCGTCTGAACTGCTGGAAAAAATGCTGGCAGCCAAGAACTTCCAGTCGGCGATGGGCATGCTGCGTCAGCTGGAATTCGGCCTGTTCGATTTCAGTCTGTACACTAATTACGATCCGGAAATCGGCGCACAGGTGCTGGATACGCTGGCGTCTATCAAGCAGAAGGTCTCTGTGGTACCAAGTCCGGAATGGGGACGTTTCCCGCACAGCTTCAGCCACATTTTTGCCGGGGGCTACAGTGCCGGTTACTACAGCTACCTGTGGGCTGAGGTGTTGTCGTCTGATGCCTATTCCCGCTTCGAGGAAGAAGGGATCTTCAATGCGCAGACCGGCGCAGACTTCCTTGACTGCGTGCTGGAACGCGGCGGCAGTGAAGAGCCGATGGATCTGTTCAGACGCTTCCGCGGCCGGGAGCCGAAAATTGATGCATTACTGCGTCACAGCGGTATTACTGGCTAAGCACTGCTGTGCTGAAATTGAAAAGGCTCCCTCGGGAGCCTTTTTTCATGTGAGTCAGACGATGTTGATCAACTGGTCTGACTGATGTGCAGCGGCCAGCCCAGATCGGTCTGGCGGTGTGCTTCCTGATGCAATTCAGCATCGGTCAGCGGGTTGGCTGCCAGCCAGCTTTGCGGTAATTCCAGAGTGAGCTGACTGTCGTCAACAGACAGACGGGCCGGTGGCTGGTGCTGACTGTCGCGGCGGTGGCAGAGGATCACGGCCAGCCGCAGCAGACGCAGGATCCGGACTGCATTCGCGGCCGGCAGGGCATGTTGCTCCGGCAGGCTGGTCAGGTTGTCGCGGTAACGGCGCAGCATTTCCCCCAGCAGGTGTTTCTGGGCGCGGGTAAAACCCGGCAGATCCAGATGCTGAATCAGGTAGGCGGCGTGGTCGCCGCTTTGCTTGAAGCCAATCCCGGTGCCGATTTCGTGCAGCATGGCACAGGCATGGAGCAGCGAGCGGGTCTGGGCATCGGTTTGCCACAGGGGCTGGCAGTCATCCAGCAGGGTCATGGCTGTTTCTGCCACCGTGGCGGCATGTTCGGCATCAATCTGGAAACGATACTGAAGACTGCTGAGCGTTCGGGTACGCACGTCATCGTGGCGCATCTGCCGGCTCATCATGTCGTATACCATACCTTCGCGCAGGGCACCGCCAGCCAGCGTCATGGTCTGGATTTCCAGGGTTTCAAACAGGGCGATCAGAATGGAAAGACCACTCGGAAAGACCAGTGCGCGCTCGAGCGTCAGACCTTCAATATCCAGATCTTCCAGGCGCTCGTACTGCATTGCCTGACGCTGCAGTCTTTTCAGTTTGGACAGCGTAATCAGCTCGTCCATACCCTGAGCAACCATGATTTCTTGGAGTGCCTGTACGGTGCCGCTGGCACCGACACAATGATCCCAGCTCAGGTCACGGTAAGGCTCGACGATGGGCGCGATCGCTTCTTTGGCTGCCTGAATTGCGGCACTGAAGTTTTCGGTCGTCAGGTGGCGGTCTTTGAAATAGCCTTCCAGCCAGGTGACACAGCCGATCTTCAGGCTGGTCAGCGCCCGGGCTTCAAAGCCTTCGCCGATAATCACTTCGGTACTGGCGCCACCGATATCGACCACCAGTCGCTTACCCAGTCCGCCGGATGTATGTGCGACACCCTGATAGATGATGCGGGCTTCCTCTTCTCCCGGAATGATGTCGATCGGATGATTGAGGATAGCCGTAGCTCTGGAAAGAAAGTCGTCAGCATTCACAGCTGTGCGCAGCGCAGCCGTGCCTACAATACGGATCCGCTCGGCCGGGATATCCTGCAGGCGTTCGGCAAAAAGTGACAGGCACTCCCAGCCGCGCTGCATGGCTTCCTGACTCAGTTCATTCTGGCTGTTCAGGCCAGCTGCCAGGCGGACTTTGCGTTTGATTTTCGCCAGAGTATGCACACTGCCGGCCACTTCACGCACGATCCACATATGGAAACTGTTAGAGCCCAGATCGATGGCTGCATACAGTGGGGATACGACACAACTTTCCATAGCGTCTTCTTCAGTTACTGCGTTTTCTGTGGAGAACGGCGGCGGCTCCGCTGACGTCCCTGTTGTCCTTGACCCTGACGGGATCCACTGCTGCGACGGCTGCCCTGACGCGGTGCGCGCTGAACTTTGACCGGCGGCGGCAGGTCTTCCAGCATTGCACTTGGGTCGTAATTCGAACGTGGAATGGTATGCTCGATATAAGTTTCAATCGCGAGCAGATTATGCGAATAGGCTTCACAGGCAAAGCTGATGGAATGACCACTGGCTCCTGCACGGCCCGTCCGGCCAATCCGGTGCACGTAGTCTTCGGCATCGTCAGGCAGATCGTAGTTGAACACATGCGTCACCTGAGGAATATGCAGACCCCGTGCAGCCACATCAGTCGCCACCAGAATGTCGACCTCGCCCTGGGTAAACTGTTCCAGAATGCGCACGCGTTTTTTCTGCGGCACGTCGCCGGTCAGCAGTCCGACGCGGTGATTATCGGCTTCCAGGTGTGCCCAGATGTTTTCACAGCTGTGCTTGGTGTTGGCAAAAATAATTGCACGATCCGGCCAGTCTTCTTCAATCAGCGTCTGCAGCAGGGGCATTTTGTCCTGATTTGACGGATAGAACAGTTCTTCCTGAATGCGGTGACCGGTTTTTTGATCCGGCTCAACGACAACGTTTTCCGGGGTGTTCATATGCTCGAACGCCAGCTCTTTCACCCGGTAAGACAGCGTTGCAGAGAACAGCATGTTCCGGCGTGCTTTCGGGTTTGGCATCTGGCGGAACAGGAAGCGGATATCTTTGATAAAGCCCAGATCGAACATCCGGTCGGCTTCATCCAGAACCACCACCTGAATGCCTTTCAGGTCAATCACGCGCTGTTTGAAAAAGTCGATGATCCGGCCGCAGGTGCCGATCAGAATGTCGACGCCGTTTTCCAGATGCTGTTTCTGTTTTTCATACGCTTCGCCGCCGTAAGCCAGACCTGCGGTCAGGCCGGTGCTATTCAGCAGTGGCGCAGCATCGTTGTATATCTGAATTGCCAGTTCCCGTGTAGGTGCCATAATGATTGCACGGGGCTGATTGGTCTTTCTCTCCTCAGGTGCTGGCGTCAGCATCAGATGGTTAAAGGTGGCCGTCAGGAAAGCCAGGGTCTTGCCAGTCCCTGTCTGCGCCTGACCGGCAATGTCACGGCCGGAGAGCACTACCGGCAATGCCTGGGCCTGGATTGGGGTACAATAATGGAACCCTTTCTCTTCCAGCCCTTGTAAAACCTGAGGGTGTAGCCCCAGGTTGGCAAATTTTTGCTCTGTGATATGAGTCGTCTTCATTCGTATAGAATATCAGCTTAGGGTTGCAATACGAAACGTATTCAATTCAAATAGGGCATCGATTTGCTGGTTAAAATAGAATCAGCGTTGAAAATCAACCATTGGAGTGGAAGATGAGCGACAAGATTGTGCAGCTGACAGACGCAAGTTTTGATAACGATGTGATTAACGCTGCAGGCCCTGTTTTAGTCGATTTTTGGGCCGAGTGGTGCGGACCATGTAAGATGATCGCGCCTATTCTTGACGAAATCGCAGAAGAATACGAAGGCAAACTGACGATTGGTAAGCTGAACATTGATCACAATGCTGCGACGCCACCGAAGTTCGGTATCCGCGGTATTCCGACCCTGCTGCTGTTCAAGGACGGCGCAGTGGCAGCGACCAAAGTGGGCGCGCTGTCTAAGACGCAATTGAAAGAGTTTCTGGACGCTAATCTGTAATTAGCAGAATTGAGACCTGTGCCGCGTACAATACTTTATTGTGCGCGGTGACTTTTCAGCGTACTAGACGGACGCTGGCTTTAGTGCTAAGTTATTGCACGTAAATTATACGACAGTTCATTTCTTGACCAGCCCCATTGGTCAAAGCTTTTCTCAATTAACCTATAGAACCCCTAATTTGACTGACAAGAAACCCACCACTATGAATCTTACAGAACTGAAGAACCAGCCTATTTCCAAGTTGGTTGCGCTCGGCGAAAGCTTAGGACTCGAAAACCTGGCGCGTTTGAGAAAACAGGACATTATCTTCGCCATTCTCAAACAACACGCGAAAAGTGGTGAGGACATATTCGGCGACGGGGTTCTGGAAATTCTGCAAGACGGTTTTGGCTTCCTCCGCAGCGCAGACAGCTCTTACCTGGCCGGCCCGGATGACATCTATGTCTCGCCAAGCCAGATTCGCCGCTTCAACCTGCGTACCGGTGATACCATTTCAGGTAAAATCCGACCACCAAAAGACGGCGAACGCTACTTTGCCCTGCTGAAAGTCAACGAAGTTAACCACGATAAACCTGACAACGCCCGCAACAAGATCCTGTTCGAAAACCTGACCCCGCTGCATGCAAACGACCGTATGCGTATGGAACGCGGTAACGGTTCTACTGAAGATATCACCGCACGTGTTCTGGATCTGGCCTCACCGATTGGTAAAGGTCAGCGTGGTCTGATTGTGGCACCGCCGAAAGCGGGTAAAACCATGCTGCTGCAAAACATTGCGCAGAGCATTGCCTACAATCACCCTGAGTGTGAGCTGATGGTGCTGCTGATTGACGAACGTCCTGAGGAAGTCACCGAAATGCAGCGTCTGGTCAAAGGCGAAGTGGTTGCTTCAACGTTCGATGAACCAGCTTCCCGTCACGTTCAGGTTGCAGAAATGGTGATCGAAAAGGCCAAGCGTCTGGTTGAGCACAAAAAAGACGTGGTGATCCTGCTGGATTCCATTACGCGTCTGGCACGTGCCTACAACACCGTGGTGCCATCTTCCGGTAAAGTTCTGACCGGTGGTGTGGATGCAAACGCCCTGCATCGTCCGAAGCGTTTCTTCGGTGCGGCCCGGAATGTTGAAGAGGGCGGCAGCCTGACCATCATCGCGACTGCGCTGGTGGATACCGGTTCGAAGATGGATGAAGTGATTTACGAAGAATTTAAAGGTACAGGTAACATGGAACTGCACCTGTCCCGTAAGATTGCTGAGAAGCGTGTCTTCCCGGCGATTGACTTCAACCGCTCAGGTACCCGTCGTGAAGAGCTGCTGGCGAAGCCGGATGAGCTGCAGAAGATGTGGATCCTGCGTAAGATTGTTCACCCGATGAACGAAACGGACAGTATGGAATTTTTGATCGACAAACTGTCGATGACCAAGACCAACGACGAGTTCTTCGAGGCCATGCGTCGCCAGAAATCCTGATATCTCTGGCTTCACATCACAGTTCACAAAATCGCCACCTTGTGTGGCGTTTTTTATTGCTGATAATATTCATCAAACTGTTTTATACAGCATTCAATTCATGCGGTATGAATGGTTGTGACTCACAACGGAGCAGGCCTGCCAGGATGGCGGCTCTCATAACTTATCTGACGATAACACGTGCCGGTGATGGCACTGAGGATAACGACATGCGACAAGGATGGGGCATGTGGCTCGGGTTGTGGATGGCTTGGCTTGCCTTACCGGTTCAGGCTGATGAAATCAGTCAGCGGGAATACCGGCAGGTGACTGAAGCCATCACACCTGAACTGAAACCGCTCAAGAACCTCTACCGTGAAAGTGAGATTTCCCGGCTGGATCAACAGCTGACCGATTTTCCTGTGCTGGAACAGGAAGCCCTTCGTGCTGCGCTGGTGGATTACGCGCAAAGCCTCAAGCAACTGGATGAACAAAAGATTGGCTGGCTGGAAACACAGGCCTCCCGCAATCCCCGGTTTACCCTGACAGAGCAGGGCGACGGCTATACTGTAACCCGATCTGCTTTCAACTATGGCCCTCAGGCCCGGCAATTACTGCAACACTGGGAAAGTGAACAACTGGCGCAGCGCTTTGTCCGCGAAGTTGAAGCCGGCACGCTGGTGCTGACCGACTGGCTGGGGGATGAACTGAACACCCAGCGGACTCGGCGTGATATTGCACTGGCCCAGTTATCTGAACTGTCTGAATCCGGCGTACGTTATCTGGCCGATCAATTTCTGTCTGACCGGCATCTGTTATGGTTGCCGGATAACGGCCTGCTGTCCCGGCTGGCAGAAATCAGCGGTGATCAGGGATTATATGAGCAACTCTGGCGACGCCGGACCGATCGTTACAGTCGCGCAGAACTCAATCGCTTAATTGATCTGCTGCCTAAGCCGGCAGCCATTACCCAGCTGATTGAAGCGACACGGAATCCGTCGCTGAAGGATCAGGCATACCAGGCACTCGCTACGCTGAAACCACTACCGAGTCGGGTGGAGGTTTTTCTGCTCAGTAAGCTGTCGGAGCCGGAAGATGGCGGGCTGGTGGCCAGCCAGCTGGTCAGTCAGGGCCATTCCGGCTGGTTAGCCAAGCTGGCGGCCGGATCGAAAAGTTATACCCTGAAGCGAAACCTTGAAACGGCCTTGTCCGCATCAGCACCTTAGTGGCTCTGGCGTATTGAAATAACGAACGGTCAATAATTTCCCACGAAACAAGCATCTTGGTCATGAGACGTATATAATGTGTCCTATTTTCATCCCGGTCTGCTGAATGGGCCGGGCGAATTGACAGATAGGGTGCAGGAATGAAATTCAACGATCTGCGCGACTTCATTGCCTACCTGGAAGAGCGTGGGCAACTCAAGCGTATCAAGCAGCCGATCGATCCCCGGTATGAGATGACGGAAATCTGTGACCGTACCCTGCGTGCGGGCGGCCCGGCATTATTGTTTGAAAATCCGGTGGGTTACGACATGCCTGTGCTGGCAAACCTGTTCGGCACCGCAGAGCGGGTGGCCATGGGGATGGGCCGCGAAGATGTGCTGGAGCTGCGGGAAGTCGGCAAGCTGCTGGCCTATCTGAAAGAGCCGGAGCCGCCAAAGGGATTCCGCGATGCCATCGATAAACTGCCGGTCTTTAAACAAGTGCTGAATATGCCGGCCAAGCGGCTGAGCAAAGCACCGTGCCAGCAGATTGTCTGGCAGGGCGATGAGGTTGACCTGGATAAGATCCCGGTGATGAGCTGCTGGCCGGGGGATGTGGCACCACTGATGACCTGGGGTCTGACCATCACCCGTGGTCCGGAAAAGAAACGCCAGAATCTCGGGATCTATCGTCAGCAGAAACTGAGCAAGAACAAAGTGATCATGCGCTGGCTCGCTCACCGCGGCGGCGCACTGGATTTGCGGGAATTCATGCAGGCGCATCCGGGCGAAAAATTCCCGGTATCGGTCGCCTTTGGTGCTGATCCTGCCACCATTCTCGGTGCGGTGACCCCAGTGCCAGATACCTTGTCAGAGTATGCGTTTGCGGGTCTGCTGCGGGGCAGCAAAACGGAAGTCGTGAAGAGCATCAGTAATGATCTGGACGTGCCTGCCAGCGCAGAAATCGTGCTGGAAGGCTATATTGATCCCAACGAGTATGCGGATGAAGGGCCGTATGGGGATCATACCGGTTATTACAATGAGGTGGAGCGCCACCACGTATTTACCGTCACTCATGTCACCATGCGCAAAGACCCGATTTATCACAGCACGTACACCGGCCGTCCGCCGGATGAGCCTGCGGTATTGGGCGTGGCGCTGAATGAAGTATTTGTACCGATCCTGCAAAAGCAGTTCCCGGAAATTGTCGATTTCTATCTGCCGCCGGAAGGGTGTTCGTACCGTATGGCTGTGGTGACGATGAAGAAGCAGTATCCGGGTCACGCCAAGCGGGTAATGATGGGTGTATGGTCCTTCCTGCGCCAGTTTATGTACACCAAGTTCGTGATTGTCTGTGATGATGATGTGAATGCACGCGACTGGAACGATGTGATATGGGCCATTACCACCCGGATGGATCCGGCGCGGGATACGGTGATGATTGAAAACACCCCGATTGACTCGCTGGACTTTGCGTCGCCTGTGGTCGGACTGGGCTCCAAAATGGGGCTGGATGCGACGAACAAATGGGAAGGTGAGACTCAGCGCGAATGGGGCACGCCTATCGTGAAGGACCCGGAAGTGGTTGCGAAGGTGGATGCTCTCTGGGATGAGCTGGGAATTCTGGCGAAATAGCAGCCAGAGAAACAAGTCATGACAACGTACCGGATCAGACTGCTGCCAGAACAGGTTGACTTCGATGCTGGTGAGGAAGAAACCCTCTTGAGTGCGGCACGCCGGGCGGGACTTGCCTTTCCCCACCGCTGTCAGGTCGGGGCCTGCGCCAGCTGCCTGTGTCGTAAACTGTCGGGCGAGGTGGCCTATCAGCTGGCGCCGATGCTGACCGGGAAAGAACAGGCCGCCGGATGGATTTTCCCTTGCCTGGCGATGGCCCGCAGCGATCTGGTACTGACAATGGATAACGAGGAACAGAATGTCGATTCAATGTGAAGTGAAGTCAGTCGAGTCACTGGCATGCAATACCTACCGTATCCTGCTGAAGCCTCAGCAGGCGGTAGATTTTAAGGCTGGCCAGTATCTGCTGGCGGTCATGGGTGAAAAGGATAAGCGTCCGTTTTCCATTGCCAGCAGTCCTTGCCGTGGCCAGGAGCTGGAGCTGCACATTGGTGCGGCGGATCATAACCCGTTTGCCATTGAGGTGGTGGAGGCCATGCGTCAGGCCATGGAAGACGGCCAGCTGTTCGACATTGAAGCGCCGATGGGGGATGCCTGGCTGCGTGAAGACAGCACCAAACCCTTGCTGCTGATTGCCGGTGGTACCGGATTCTCCTATGTTCGCAGCTTGTTGGATAACTGTCTGAGCCGGGGCATGACCCAGCCAATCTTTGTGTACTGGGGCGGTCGTGATGATTGTCAGCTGTATGCTCATGATGAGCTGGTTGAGCTGGCAGCCAAACACGCGAATCTGACTTATGTCCCTGTGGTTGAAACTGCCCCTGTAGGATGGCAGGGCAAGCTTGGGAACGTACTGGAAGCTGTCAGCGAGGATTTTGTCAGCCTGTCTGCGTACGATATTTATATCTGTGGCCGTTTTGAAATGGCTGGCGCCGCCCGCGAACTATTCACCGCTGAGAAAGGTGCAGACCGTGAGCGGATGTTCGCGGATGCTTACGCCTTTATCTGATTCGTTCAGTCTGAATAAAAAAGCCCCTGTGATTACCTCAATCGCAGGGGCATTTTATTGTTCTCACGAAACCACTGCCGATGGCGAGGTGGTTTTGTATTTCAGCAAAGCTGATCAGGCATGTGCTGCAGCGACCCGGCGTTTCACCCAGGTCTCATTGATCCACAGTGACAGCAGAATAATCGCACCCCCGATGAGCAGACGAGGATAGTCGACATCCCGGTTCCAGATCACGATGTTGACGATCAGACCCGCAGGCACCAGTGCATTATTCATGATGGCCAGCGCCCCGGCATTGACCAGGGTAGCGCCCTTGTTCCAGATAAAATATCCCAGGCCTGAAGCCACAATCCCCAGATAGATCAGGATACTCCACTGAGTGTTGGTGGTCGGCAGTTTTTCCATGTTGCCGAATATCAGAAACATCGGCAGGGCAATACAGGCTGCACCGAGATAGAACAGACCGAAAACAGTATGCTGAGGCAAATCGGCTTGTTCTTTTTCCATAATCACCTTGTAGCCCACCTGGCCGATGGCGAAACACAGGTTTGCCCCCTGAACAATCAGGAAACCGAGAATGAAGTTTTCGTTAATGCCTTCAAACTTGATCACCGCAGCACCCAGTACCGCAATGACCGCAGTGACCAAATACCAGGCCGAGAAGCGGCGCTGAAGCAGGTCGTAAATCAGGGTGACGTAAATTGGCGTAAAGATGGTGAACAGCAGTACTTCCGGAACCGTCAGATAGAGGAAAGACTGATAGTAGAAGCAGTACATGATCCCGAGCTGGAAAGCCCCGACGACCATCAGCTTGAGTGACAGTCTCAGTGTCAGGTGCTGGCGACGCAGAAATGGCAGAAAGACCAGTGCAGCCAGAGCGACCCGGGTGAGGACGGAGAACCAGGCATCGACCTGTCCGGCCAGATAGACTCCAATCAGGCTGAAAGAAAACGCCCACAGCAGCGTTATCGCAGTTAAGTATCCCATTTGACAGTGTCCTTTGAATTTCGGCCGCCTAGTGTAACCGAAATCAGTGCTGAGCCAATGGGTGGGCTGGTCTGATGTTACGGGAGACTGGCTGACGCTCACAGTCGTCAGCCAGAGAAAAGATTTAGTGCAGCGGGACCATCAGCAGGTCAACCGGGGTGTGGTTGATCAGTTGCTTGGTGGAGGAGAGGATTTTGCTCCAGAAATCCTGATGGTGGCCGCAGATCATCAGGTCAACATCCGACTCTTTGATGATATTGCAGATTTCATCGCTCAGATCACCGCTGCCGACAAAGGTATGCGTGACCGGATGTTCTGCTTTTTTAGCCAGCTCCTGCAGCTGTTCCTTCGCGTTATCGGCCATACGGAACTGAGCTTCAGCCAGATTGATATCAATCAGACCGGTGTAGAGTTCGGCATAGTTGGTATCAATGTGGATCAACGACAGCTTGGCATTGAGTGTCCGCGCCAGTGCTGCGCCTTTGCTGACCAGAATGTGACTGTCTTCAGATAAATCAACCGCAACCAAAATATGTTGATAGGTCATAACCTGCTCTCCTGTATGTTTTTTGTATGCTAGCATGGCGTATTCGGGAAAAATGCTGTGCTGATCTCATTGCGTACACCGACGGAAAATTCTGCGAGCTCTGTAGCCAAGCAGTTGGATCTTTTTAGCTTTTTTATGATTTGCCGTCAGGATAAGCATGATACCTTGTCAGGTGAGTTGCAAACTCAGTTATGCATAGTGACAATGTGTTGATTACACTTGATTAGGAAAGGAGTAGTGCGATGCTAGCTCAAGCAATGGTTGATAAACTGAACGAACAAATCAACTTGGAGTTCTTTTCATCAAACCTGTACTTGCAGATGAGTGCCTGGTGTGAAGATAAGGGCTTTGAAGGAGCGGCAGAGTTTCTCCGCATGCATGCGGCAGAAGAAATGCAACATATGCAGCGTTTGTTTACCTATGTAAGCGAGACGGGTGCGATGCCGATTCTGGGCAGCATTGAAGCACCGCAGCATGAGTTTGGTTCTCTGGGTGAAGTGTTCCGCGCCACTTACGAACATGAGCGTCTGATCACTGGATGTATTAATAAGCTGGCACATGTCGCTTTCACCACTCAGGACTACTCAACCTTTAACTTCTTGCAGTGGTATGTTGCAGAACAACACGAAGAAGAGAAACTGTTCAAAGGTATTCTGGACAAGATCGAACTGGTTGGTGAAGACGGTAAAGCTCTGTTCTTCATCGATAAAGATCTTGCCGCCATGGCGAAGCAGGAATCCAGCTCTGTCATGGGTCAGCAGGCCGGCTGACAGGCACTGGGGATCACGGCGGCGTTCCTCTCCGAAAGTTCGCCGCTGTGGATTGCAGCTCCCGGCTTATCCCGGCCAGCATTGAACAATAGCCGTTGTTCGGGGGGTACTATGTTTAGTGGCGATGCAATCCTCATGGCACTGTTTTTAGTGGCCATTATCAACATTTCTCGTTACGTCAGTACGCTGAAAACCTTGCTGGTGGTCATGCGTGAATGCGATCCGCTCTTATATCAGCAGGTTGACGGCCGGGGCTTTTTCTCCTCTCAGGGGAATGTGAACAAGCAGATCCGGCTCTTCCACTATATCCGCAGTCAGCAGTACCAGAAGCATCATGATGAAATATTCATGGCCAAGTGCGAAAAGGTACGCAAGCTGTTTGTTCTCGCCAGCACCAGCCTGATGGTTTTCCTGATTACCATCTTCGTGGTCGCCTATCTCGGTATCTGACTTCTGCCACCCGCTTTCTGAGATTGGTATTCCGGCGACAGATGAGTAAAATACGCGCACTAGAAAAGGATGCCTGGTAACCAGATGGGTTACCGCATCCTTTTTCTTTGGTTTACGCACAGGTCGCAGAGCAGGAAAGATAATGGCAGAGAAGTTTGATGTAGTGGTGATTGGCGCTGGTGCCGCCGGGCTGATGTGTGCCGCTGAGGCGGGTAAGCGCGGGCGCTCTGTCTTAGTCGTGGAACACGGGAAGAAGCCGGGCCGGAAAATCCTGATCTCCGGTGGTGGTCGCTGCAACTTCACCAACTACGATGTGACAGCCGGGAACTATGTCTGCCGCAACCCGCATTTTGCCAAGTCTGCACTGGCCCAGTATACCCAGTGGGATTTCATCGCCATGGTGTCTAAATATGAGATTGCCTATGAAGAGCGTGACCATGGCCAGCTGTTCTGTCTGGATTCTGCCAAAGACATTGTGGAGATGCTGCTCAAAGAATGCGACCTGCCAACGGTTCAGCAGCGTTACCGCTGCGATGTGCATGACATTACCCAAACCGATGACGGCTTCACCCTGATGCTCAATACTGACATTGTGCACTGTGAATCTCTGGTGATCGCGACCGGCGGCCTTTCGATGCCGAAACTGGGTGCGACACCTTTCGGTTATCAGGTTGCGCAGCAGTTTGGCCTCAAGATGGTGCCGACCACGGCCGGACTGGTCCCGTTCACGCTGCATGTCGAAGATAAAGACGCTTTTGCTGATCTGTCCGGGATTGCCGTGCCTGCGGTCGTGACTGCAGAAGACGGCACCAGTTTTAAAGAAAACATTCTCTTTACACACCGGGGCCTGTCTGGCCCGGCAATTTTGCAGATCTCGTCTTACTGGAAACCGGGGCAGGCGGTCTCGATTGATTTGCTGCCGACGCTGAGTCTGGATGAGACCCTGCAGGCTATGCGCGACAAGCATCCGAACCAGAGCCTGAAGAATTCTCTGTCCCGACTGCTACCGAAACGTCTGATCGAAGCCATGCTTGAACGTGGTGATATTGAAGACAAGCCACTCAAGCAACTGAACCCGAAAGAGGTGCAGGCACTTCACGATTATTTCCATCAGTGGCGAATTGCCCCGAACGGCACCGAAGGCTACCGCACTGCTGAAGTCACCCTCGGCGGCGTGGATACCGACGGCCTGTCGTCGAAAACCATGGCAGCCAAAACGGTGCCGGGATTATATTTTGTCGGCGAAGTGATGGATGTCAGTGGTTGGCTTGGTGGCTACAACTTCCAATGGGCCTGGAGCTCAGGTTTTGTTGCCGGTCAGCATGTGTGAGTGAGTCACAACCAACTAAAAAGAGAGGCCCTGCAATGCAGGGCTTTTTTGTATTTCTAATTCTGGTTAATCATGAGGAATGACACTATTCAAAGGACTTTACAACTTCATACTTGAAATTGATACGGAGCGATTTCGTTACTGTCATGAGTCAAGAACTATATTCGAGGATACGTAATTTTGGGTCTTGAAGCACATTTTGGCTAATATTCTTTGCAACTAATTGTGTATTATTGAGGAATGTATAATATACGCCTGATAAATTATAGCTAGTTCTTATATTCATTAACGATTCTTCTTGAATATCAGTTGGATGACGATAGAAGTTCTGGTGATTCCATGTGCAAATCTTAATGTATCTCGAGGAAATCAAGTGGGGCGTCATACCAAGAAAATTACCAGAATAGCGATTATTTTTCTGGGGGGAATGATTTTCATGATGGCTTATCTTTTATTATCAGGTGAATCAGCTAACCCTGGTAAAAAGAATAAATTACCAAGTGTTACCTTTGATTCTCATCATACTTCTGATAATCCTGCTTCAATTCTCAGTGATACCGCGAATTATCCTTCTCCGGTACAACAGTTACAGCAGACCGTCGCATACGGGCTGGTGAATCAGGACGCACCACATTTACCTTTATTGAAAGGTGAATTAGATCAGTTTTCTCAAAAGAATATTCAGGAATTAGATGTGGTCCTGGATACAAAAAAAGCACAAGAACTGAATGTACTGAAGCAACGTTTGGATGCGTTGAATCAAGTGCTGACACCGAATCAATCAGAAAAATAAGAACGAATATTTGCAGGACACATTCATGACAGACGGATATATCAACCGCCAAAAGGTCAAAAGTTTGACGACCATTTCCTGTTTCTTCCTCGGCATGCTGGGGGGACTTGTGCCTGCAAAAGCAATTGCACTGACTTCTGGGGATGAGAAAACCCTAGTGCTCAGTGGTGAATACCAGACCTCAGGCGGTGAAGCCTCGTATTCGTTGCCTGTGGCTGTGGCGCCCGGGCGTGCCGGACAACAACCGAATCTCAGCTTTGAATATCGCAGTAACAGTGGCAATGGTCTGTTAGGGGTCGGCTGGCAGCTGAAAGGGCTGTCAGCGATCTACCGGTGCGGGAAGAACCGGGCGATTGATGGGGTCTGGGGCGGCGTGAATTTTGATTCGAATGATCAATACTGTCTTGACGGGGAACGTTTGATTGCCATCTCGGGTAAACCGGGCGGGGATCAGACAGAATACCGGACCCATATTAACGACTACCGCAAGATTATCTCTGTCGGGAAGCAAGGCAATGGACCTGCCTATTTCAAAGTGTGGAGCAAAACCGGCCAGCTTTTTGAGTATGGTGTCACGGCTGATTCACGCGTTGAATTATCTGGAAAGAAAGAGGTTTACAAATGGGCTTTGAACAAGTCCGTTGATAAAACCCGGGCAAACCCGATTGACTATATCTATGCAGAAGATAACAAGGGCGGCACCCACAGACTGACTCAGGTCAGTTACGAAGGCGGTTCCGTCGTGATCAATTATGAAGGACGGAGCGACAAGACTTTTTCTTATTTAAAAGGCAGCAGACTGAATCAGGCGCACCGCATTCAATCTGTGGTGGCACGCGGTGGCTCCCGAAACAGTACCCAACAGGAGTACACAACTTATCAGCTGAAGTATGCATCGTCAGAAGGAACGCAACGTTCATTACTGACGAAGATTGAGCAGTGTGCCAGTGGGATTTGCAGCACACCAGTGACTTTTACCTGGCAGTCTCGGAGTAAACCTGAATTTGCATCAACGAAAACAATATTTAGCTCTGATACTAAAAAGCTGAAATTTTATGATGTTGAGCGTGATGGTCATGTTGAGGTTTTTGCGTTAGGGGGAAATTTAAAATCTGTTGTTCGCAATAGTGATGCACGCTCAACCTCCGCTTTGAGCACTCAAAGAATAGACAAAGTAAGTAAAGCACTCTGTCAAGATTTCAGTGTGGCAGATTGGAATGGGAATAATAAACCCTTTGCAAAACTATTTTGTGCGTGGTCTGGAGGTGATATTTGGGCCTCAATGTTTTATGCCACACAAGGAAAAATGCTGTCTTACCCAGCAGGTGGTGGAAAGTTTAATCCTTATTTTGATCATAATGTTGATGGTTTTAGTTGGGCAAGTTCATCCACGTATCCATTGGATAAGAAAGGGAATGGGCAATATTCACTGACGAAGACTTGTCAGAACTGTGTTTATTATGATTTCGACTCAGATGGCTTAAATAATGAGTATCTGAAATACAACTCAGGTAAATATGAATACTACAGGTCAGACAAAAAGGTGAGTGAGTTTGGTGCTGGCGGTAAAATTGTTGAGGTGAGTGATTTCAATGGTGATGGCTACCTTGATGTGATTATGGGAACAGAAAAATGGAATAATAATACGAATAACTTTGGTAATGTCACATATTCACTTAAGGTTTATCTGTTTACAGGAAATGGTTTTAATTTAAGTGACACTTTAACAATTCCAGAACACGGAAGGGTTAAAACAGAAGATTATATTTGTATCTCTGGAAATAGGAAAGATAAATATTGCAGGAGATATATTAAAAGTTTTCAGCCTAAAAAAGTAGCAATAGCTGATCTTAACTCTGATGGCTTCTCAGAGGTCATCTATCATGCAACGGCATATTTAAACCAATCAGGTCGATTCAGAAATAACAACAAGAGGTCCAGCAATTTTTCAGCAATTGCAGAAAATGTCGAAGTTGTTGATGTAAACTCAGATGGCTGGCCTGATAATGTCGCAAACAGAACAATCAAAAGAAGTATTCCCTTTGCTCAGGATAAAATTAAAAAAATTGAAGAGTACGGGGTGGATTACACCATTGTTTATAAGCCTGCCTCAGACATATCTGTTCTCAAGCAGAAGAACTATTTTCATTACCCAGTCGAGAACAGCACACCACGCCGTTATTTAGTCTCAGATGTCGTGAAAGCGCCGCGAGGCTATGAAAAAACCATCTACAACTATGTGTATGAAGGGGCCAAATCTCACCGGGAAGGTTATGGTTTCCTCGGCTTTGCAAAAATCACCGAAACAGAAGTTGCAGATGTTAAAACGGTCCGGGTGACTGAGTTTGAAAACACCGATGGCATTAAAGCCGGTAAAGTGAAAAGCGTAGCGGTTCTGAAAGATGGTCAGAAAGTCTCGTATCGCCAAAATACCTTCGTCGCTGAGAAAAAAGGCCAAAATTATCAGGTTTATGCTCAGAAATCTGAAGATATCCAATATGATCTGAAAGATGCTTCCCTGATCACTCGAAAAGAAGTGATCACCCGGAAAGTGGATGCCTTCGGCAATGTCACGGAAGAAAACACGATCCTGACCGGCACCGATGTCAATGCAGGGCACTTTACTCAGCGTGTTGTGAATGAGTACATGCCTGCCGGGACGGTGGCTCAGCTCGTTACAGACGCCGGAGACCGTTACTGGCAGGCAAGTGCGCTGAAATCGACCACAACCACGCTGACCGATGTGACGACTGACCTGACGCGTACGGTGACAAGCACCTTTACTTATACCTCCCATGGTCTACTGGGCTCGTCAACCACCACGGCGAGTAGTTATGAGGCAAGTTCCGCAACAGGCGGCGCGGGGAAATCGCTGACGAAGCTGTTCAGTTATGACAACTGGGGGAACCTGATCCGGGAATCGGTCTCGGGGACAGATGTGCCGGTACGTGAAACAGAAACGGTTTACGACAGTCAGGGACGATTTGCTGACCGGCTTCAGAACGCGCTGGGTCATGAAACGAAGGTAACGTACAGCAATGATGGGGTGCTGACCTCAACCACCAGCCCGCAGGGACGTACCCAGGGTTATGTGTACGATGCCTTTAACCGCCTGAAAACCGAGACGCTGCCGGGCACCGGTAACACTGTTGCTTATGCGTATCAGCTGAACGAAGACTGCGCGTATCGCACCGCGAAAACGGTGGCTTGTACGGTGACCAAAGCGGCTGCCGGTGGTGAGGTGGTGATTCAGTATGATTATGTTGGTCGCGAAATCCGCCGTCTGCATCGTGCGTTTAACGGGCAGTGGGTTGTGGTGGATACGACATGGGACCGCAATGGCCGGAAGGTGAAGGTGACGCGGCCGCAGTTTCTATCGAAGCGCACCCCGGCACCGTTCGTCACCATTGACTATGATGCCCTGAACCGCGAGGTGAAAAAATCGGAACCGGCTAGTCAAGGGGGCCGCGCAGTCTTCGCGACCACTTATGCGGGTTTGAAGACAACAGTGACAGATGCCCGGGGATATGAGCACAGCACAGTGCAAAACCTGTTGGGACATATTCTGCAAAAAATTGAACCGGAAGGTGCATCGCAAAGGTATACCTATTATCCGGACGGGCTGCTGCGCACGACGACAGATGCACAGGGAAATGAGACCCGGGTTCGTTATGACAATCTGGGCCACCGAAGCATGCTGGATGATCCGGATCTGGGCCAGTGGACCTATATCAATAATGCTTTAGGCGAACAGATCGTTCAGAAAGATGCCAATGGCATTGTGACCACGACAGAATACGATGTGCTGGGCCGTAAAATTCAACAGACCGGAGGCGGCAAGACATCGAGTTGGGTTTATGACACTCGTTCGATTGGTATGCTGTCTTCATCTGAAGGGTACGGTAAACGGACCGATTATTACTACAACACAGCCGGATTAACCGAAGAAGTTGCAGTGCAGACCGGCGGTGAAAAATTCAGTACCTATTATTTTTATGATGCCTATGAACGGATTCGCCGGGAAGTTCGTACGAATGGTGTTGACAGTTCCGCGGCGGGACTCGTGAACCGGCTCAATGACAAAGACAATCCACTGGATCGCTTAGCGGTTGAATATATTTACAACCCTTATGGCTACATGTCGGCGGTGCGCAGTCCGAAGACTTACGCAGATAAGGTCTTTACCAGTGCGAGTTTCCGGGAGGAGATCCGGGAATTACTGAAACAGGCCAAAGCACAGGCATCTCAGTATCTGGTGACGGCAGAAAAGTATGCTGCCCGTGAAGCATTCTTTCAGGAAAAAGCAGCTGAGTATCAGAAGAAAACCCTTAACATTCACCATTTGGATGCATCATCTGCGGCCTTACTGGGGGATGGATATCGCTTTAAACAGTGGTGCGACAGTCAGGGGCAATGCTATTTACGTCCGGCGACTTGGGTCCTTCTGCATAACGAAGTGAGCATTCCGTTGGATATTACCCTTGGCGATGCGGTCTACCAGCTGGAAACCAAGTTAGCGGGTATCAGTGATGGGAAGCGCAATTATGATGCTTCGGTTCATACGTTCTCCAAGGCAGAATTCGATAAACTGCCGCTGACGGCTTCTCATGATTTCTTGCTGGCTGATTATGACGACAACGGTCAGAAAGATTTAATGAGCAATCAGGACATTTATGTCGCGCAAGCGGATACTGAAACGCGCGAAGCGTTGCTTTTTACGGCGGAAGACCTTTCAGAAGCCGCCCGGATTTCAGGACAGCATTATAAATTCTATGTGGATCTGGCTAATGATTTGATTGCCTTGTCGGAACGTGTGGCGGATCTAACTGGCGTGTACTGTACGTATGCCAACCAAATGGGCGGTCAGCAGATACAGTATGCCCAAAGCAATCAGTGCACGAATACGGATCAGCTTGGTCAGGCGGACCATTTGAATACCATTCTGACGCAGTCAGAATTAGAAGCTTCTGCAAACAATCCGGCCTTTATTTATTATTGGCAGCGGCGTGATACTGATGCATTTGATCACACCTTATCGGAGACCTTGGGAAATGGCCTGGTGAATACCTACAACCATAACCCGGCTACCGGCCGTCCGGACTTCATCACCACGCATCGTGCGAACACTTTGTTCCATTCGGCTTTGCCGGGTGCGACAGGCAAAGGCCGAAATGTTCGTTTTCTACATTATCAGTACGATAACCACAACAATGTGGTTTACCGGAATAATAGCGAACTGGGCATTACCGATAGCTACACCTATGACGGGTTAGACCGGGTCATTAGCAATCGCGTTGTGCTGGATACACCGGACAGGCACGGTCCGAATAATCCGGATTTTGCTGGCCCGTTTGACTTCACCTACGATAAGCTGGGTAATATCACGGGCAAGACCGATGTCGGCCGTTACAACTACGACCAGAAGAATGCCGGACCCCATGCGGTCACGCAGGCCAATGGTCTGACGTATCAGTACGATGGTGTCGGAAATATGGTCCGTGCTGTGGCGGGCAGTGCGACGGTGCCTGAGCGTACCGTGGACTGGAGCGCATTTAATAAACCGGTGAAGATCACGCGTGATCATCACACCGTTGCGTTCGTTTATGATGCCGATCATCAGCGTTATCTGAAAACATCCAGCGATGGAAAGCAGACGTTTTACTTCGGTAATTTTTACGAGCGGGTCACTGACACAAAAACCGGTAAGGTTGAACATCAGCACTATATCTATGCCGATGGCAAACTGATCGCGCTGAACACCCAGGTGAAAAATGCAGAGAACCAACTGGAAGACAAACAGGTTCGCTACCTGCATTACGATGCGCTGAATTCTGTCGATATGATCACCGACGGTTATGGGGAAATTGTCACGCGCCGGAGTTACGACGTCTGGGGCCGAATGCGTGCGGTTCAGTGGCAGGAGAAAGCGAACCCGCAAGTGGTGGTACAGGATACAGTCACCAACCGGGGCTATACCGGACACGAGCACATTGAAGAAGTGGGCCTGATTCACATGAATGGCCGGGTGTACAATCAGGAACTGGGCCGGTTTTTGAGCCCGGATCTTTTTGTACAATCTCCTTATATATCAAATGGCTTCAACCGATACAGCTTTGTTATCAATAACCCGATGAAGTATATCGATCCAACTGGTTATCTGTTTACCAGTAATGGTATGGATGTTGGCGGTGGTCGAGATCCGCTTGGCCGGGGTGAGCCTGATGGCCCGGATCGGGACGCTAAAGATCGTGGGCCACAAGGTCCGAGGGGAACTGGACATAATGGTAAAGATCCAGATCACTATGGAAGACGAACTGACCTGAATAGTACCGCGATGATCACAAGCTCAGGCTTTGCTGTAGAGTTGCATTATGATGAAAATGGGTTCGTGAATCCTTCTTTAACGAATAGTCAATTTGTTGATGGATGGAGTTATGGAAGTGCCATGACACATTCATTTAAGGTTAAACCCGAGGCACTACGTGCTAACAATATTATATATAGTGCTACCACGGGATATAACTACAATGGCTTGATGAATCTTGACTGGAGTGCATTAGCAAGGGCATGGCATTCCTTAGCCCCATGTGATCAAGAGCTGGATGGCTGGTCACAAGCATCGAATAACCTGTCCTTAATTTCGGGTGATATGGCATATACTGCCGCAGTGGCTGGTCAAGTGCATATGGCAGCATTTGCTGGTGCTGTAAGTTTAGGAGCAGGAGCGAGTGGTATTGTTATTGACTTAGCTCGAGGTAAAATTATTTCTGCTGGAGAAAATACAGTTGCTACATCCACAGCTGAGATGATGAATAGAGTCAGTGGTTATGTTTCTGATAGACTACCGGCAGGAGTTAGGACTCCTTTTAAAGTGATCAGTGGTGGTTTAGAAAGGGCATATAGCCACTATGTGAGTTTGGACTCATATTATGACTAACCCATTACAAACTAAATATTATTTCGGTTTATTTATCACATACTCTTTTGGGTTATATCTAGGTTTGTATAAAGAATTTAGTTTGGTTGAAAATATTATGTACGGAGGATTGACTTTAGCAGTGCTGTCTCTAGGGTTTATCTTGGATTTTATAGAGGATAGAACATTGTATTGTAATGTGGTCACATTACTTGTTTTTACTTTTGTGACACTGATAACTGTATTTGTTGGCCCTTTTTCTGTAATGCTGATGTTTGTTCTGAATGTTATAATATCTTTCTGTTGGGGATATTATGCGTTAAGGATGAAGAGGTTTTTCTAAGTTTTATAGAAGATAAATTTCAAGAAAACTCAAAGACCAATTTTGTGAGTTAAGTGTATGGTTGAACACTGGTCATGAGTGGTATGGAATGAAATATACGGGTTGTTTTCTCTCAAAGTAACTTTACAGGGACAGGCGCCATTGGTGTAGAGTGGAATAAAGGGACAGGCACCTTAAGTGTACTGATTCAAACCTGATCTGACAGTGAAACTACAAGGACAGACATGTTATGAAAAGGACATCGTAGAACTTTACAGGGACAGGCGTCATTGGTGTAGAGTAAGTTAATTACCAGATGTTGAAATATTGAGAACCCAGATTAAAGGCTACTGGGGTGAGCATGATAAAAATAATGCAGAGTTATTACTTGCGCAGTCTTGTATTCAATATGTTCTGTCTGCGATGGTCTTCGGTAGCTACTTTTGGGGATACAGTCTATTCAAAAGTGATCTTGTGTTTGCCGGGGTGATTATTATTTTGTGTTTCTGTGGTTGTTTTTTTCAAAATTTCGTTCAGATTTAACCAAGGTACCGGTTCAAAAAATAAATAAAAGTAAAAAATATTTAAAGTGTTTTATCTCGTTATCTTTTTTGATACTAGCATTCACAATTTGGCTGTATGCACTTGAATATTAAGCAATATTATTGTCAAAGCCCAGCCACATGAAAGTGTGTGGCTGGGATCTCACGGAGTTGGCTCAAACACCTGTCTTGATTCGCAACCCCGTTAAAACCGGGCGGCCCCAGTCGTCGCAGCCTGAGATATCTGGCCAGACTTTTTTATTGGCGGTAATGGCCGTCAGTAGAGTACTGATAAAATACTGGCCTTTCTGTGTGTCACCGTAAATCCGAATATAATCGCCGTTTTGATTCGTGCAGCCATCTACCGGGAATTTGTCCTGAAACACGATGTAAGCGCGTGATCCATTGTCATCCCCTTCATACAATAACTCTACAGGCTGTACGTAGTATTGCCATTTCGCATAGGTTGTTGCAGAGAAAGACAGAATCAAAAAGAGCATTAAATTTTTCATAAATAACCTTTTTTCCGTTGCGTTGAATGATTGATTGAAAAACAAAAAAACGGTTCATAGACGGTTCACAGACAGGTTGATTCAACAGCGCACCATCAATATCCATCTTGATTTTCTTATCTGCCATGAATGCCGCAATCATGGTGCTGCTCATCACTGCGTCATTGTTATGGGACGGGGAATGATAAAGCGCTTGCCAGCATCGCAGCTGCTGAATGTCTGATTGGCATCGTCCAGAGTGCCGAAAACCAGTCCGTTGTTTGTTGGATATAACCACTGGATGCGTGCTGGTGTCGACCAAGGATCAGCCCGGGTCACTATCGGCGCCCAAAACACCATGATATATAACAATTTTTTCATCATTATTTCACTTTTCGCTGAATGATTCAGATCGCTGTCATGGTTTACAAAATCGCTCTGCATTGTGAGTGAAAATTCGACGTGACCCGTTGAGTTTTTATGCATCGAGTATACTATACACAAATATTCATATAGTTCCTTTATGCTTTTCATTTGTTTCAGGTGCTCTGTCTGGAACGTGTTTGCTTTTGATTGGATGCAACGAAGGAATACATCAGAAAGGATTTTTTGAATCACATTTCTTTGAAATGCAATGAAACATGAAGCTGTGATTCAAACCGGCTGAATTCACTGACCCGGGGCGTGATTTCCTGGATGAATATTCATTTGCTCACTGAGGATGGAAGATGAAATTTAAAACGTTGATATGTGTTGCCCTCTCTGCTTTCTGCACCGTTGCTCAGGCTGAAGTCTCGGCCCCTCAATGGATCACCCAAATTGGTTGTGATCAGCAAAGTCAGCAATGTGTCTTTTCATTGGGTGCAGAAAAAGTCGGGCCTGCTGAATGCGCCTCAAACAAGATCAGCTGGTCGAGTGACACAACGCAGGGAAAACTGGCCGTGGCGCTTTTGTCGTCAGCCATGATGACGCGACATCAGGTGGTTGTGGCGATTGATTCAGTGTGCGGGGAAAACGGTTTGCCTCAGCTGAAATCTTATGAGGTGCTGGCCAAAGCACTGCATGAAGGAGCCTGAACATGAATCAGAAACTTGGTCTGGCACTGTCTTTATCCCTGATGGCTGCAAGCGCGAGCGCCTCTGATGCAGATGTGAACACTATTCAGGGCATTCAGTGCGATATCCATGCTGCCTATTGTCAGTTGGCTCTCGAAAAACCGGTGTCCTCAACTGTATGTGGGAAAAATGCAGTGGTTGTGCCCGCAGAAAAGCAGCAGCTCTTATCCGTTTTAAGTTCAGCGATGTTCACCGGAACGCAAGTGAAGGTCCATTTTGCATCTGAATGTGTCAATGGCGCTTATGAGCTTCAGACGTTTGATTTGGTTCAGTAAGGATAAACAATGAATAAAACGAATTTTGGGTTCCTGAGTGCCTGCCTGCTTGCCAGCGCTCCATTCAGTGTATTTGCGGGTACAACAGATAGTTTTTGCTTCAACGACAGTAGTTACCCGGTTCACCGGGATCGGGTCTGTAACCTTGAGAAATGGGTCAAGAACCAGCAGGTGCCGACTCAGCTTCAACGGCTCAATACAGAAAATTCTGCCTCATTGCTGCTGCAACCGGAGGACCTGGCGGGCGAATTGCTTCTGCGTCAGAATGGTGGTGTCCTTGAGGTGAGTAAACGTTATCAAAATTGTAAAGACGTTTACGAGAGCTTCAGAAACCAGGCGCATCAGACGGCAGGAACCATTGAGTGTAAAGCCGGGCCAAATGATTTTGTGCCTTCCAGCCATTACGGCTCCGGAAACTATTGCTCGGTTTCTGGCAATATTGAAACTTGTTATTCGTCTAAGCTGACACTGGCACCGGATGCCGCGGATATCAGCCAGATTCAGCCGGTGGCCAACTACAGTGGTAACCTGGTGAAAACCACCCGGAAAAATGAGCTGTCGTACCGGCAGGGCTATATTCCGGTCAGCAATGGCGGTATCACATTCTTTGTAAAAGGGACGGTGACGGATCGGAAGCAAACCTCGCTGGTGAATCAGCAACTGTGGACTGGTTCGATCAAATCTCCTGTGAACCCAACCCCTTATTTTGAACTGACTTGTGTGGGTGAAATCAGGGTTGATCCAGTCACCATCAGCCTGACCTATCGAAACGCAAATATGACACAGGTCGGCTTTTTGGGCGGTTCTTTAATTAGTGCTTTTGATCAGAGTCAGCTCAAGAAATTCAAGCAATATTGCACATCAAATGTTCGGTTGAGTCTGGTGAATCATCAGGATATTGCAACTGGAAACTGGTCTTTCAACTTTGAAAGGACAGGGGGGAGCTATATTGATGAGCTGGTTCGGTTCGGTGAGCAGCTGCTGAAAGATGCGAATTATGTGATTGCGGAACATAATACACTCCAGAAGATCAGCACAAATACGAACGCCATCAAACAGGATATTCTGGCTGAAGTTAATGTGAACTGGAACAACATCGCTTCTACCGTGACCGTGCACGACTTTTTTAATGCCGGTGCGATTCCGCAGCGTTATCAGGGGGAAGCCTATAAAAATATCCTTGTTGCAAATACAGAGCTGAGTGTGACGGGGGATGATGGTCAGGCTGTACCGAACTTTGCTCTGATGGCACAACTGGTTGAAGAGTTAAAAGGTCAGGGCATTTCAGCAATTGGCCAATTGTTTAATTTCTCGATTGGCTACCTGTATGACGATTATTTCAATCAGAAATATTCGGATGAATATTTGGCGAACTGGGATTCAATGATCGTCCTTTCTCATATTTCAGGTTTGATCAATGATGAAAATAATGACAATACGATTGAAGATTTAGTCCTTCGCATTGAGTCATTAAAACAAAGCAAACAGGAAAAAGTTCAGGGGATCAGTGCAGTGATTGAACACTTCCTGTATATCGTTTCTATTGCAGATGCTGCGGAAGTCGAGAAACTCAATGAGCTGAGAAATAAATTAGAAAAGCTTTGATTTTCTATTTGGTATCAGAGGGTTTGTGAACCCTCTGATATTTCTCTGTATTTTTTCTTTTAAGTTTATCACCGGGATAGGGTATGAAACTTCGTCTGCTTTCGTTCTCTGTCTGTATGATGATGCTCCCCTGGACATCATCTGCAGCGAATGTCACCCCTGAAATGCTGGATAAACAGCAGTTTCAGTTAAATCAAATCAACTACCGATTGGATGAGGTACTGGACGCGTTAACAAAATACGATCTGGCCCGCGAGCAGTATTATTTAGGACAACATGGTTCTGCCGAGATGGCTGAGGTCTGGTATCAGAAACATGTGCTTTGGCTGGCAAAAATGGATCAGCTCAGACGGGATATCAGCGATCATCAGCAACTCGCAGCGACGGATACAGCGGCCTTTAAAAGCCAGATATCAACGCTGATGAATGAATTGTATCAGTCTGAAGAAGAAGCGAAGAAAATATACAGCCGGACGAAAACTGGTTTACAGCTGTTAGAGAATATTCCCGCTTACCCGGAAAATTATATCCAGGAGCTGAAGTCTGTGATTGTGGCACTGAATGACAATGTCGCGCTCACGTATCAGGCGTTTGAAAGTTTGAATACCGACTTTTCAGCGCAGCACCTGAAGCGGCTGAATGACGCGTTGTTGATGACGAAAGAAGTCCTGGAAACGCTCATCAATCGCTCGAAACTTGAGTTTCCTGAACTGACCGCAGCCTTACAGAAATTAAATGAAATCTTCGCGGTGGATCAGTTGCTCTCTGCGCGCATGGATAATGCGGCAAAAAGTGCTGCATTTGTGCAGTCTTACGCCAGACGAGACTGGTTTGCCGCAGATGCACGTTTTCAGCAGTTTGAACAACAATATCATGCAGACATGAAAGTCATTGTCTCCAGCCCGCTGGATGGCAGCCTGAAACAGCCGGGAATTGAATTTCTGGACGACCGGTACCAGCAAGCGAAATATCAGCTGGAGATGAACCGGGTTCGTGCAAATTCCCACCTGTATAAAAAGTATATGGATACGCTCAATATCTATGTTGGTCAGTGCAATGATGAAGTGAACTACCAAAAATATAATTGCGCGTTACTGAAATCATTGATCGGGCTGGATTTGAATACGATCAGTCAGATGACACTTGAACAGCAGCGCTATTTATATACGCAATTGGTGAGAGTTCCTCAGGCGCCATATACGGAGATAAGCCAGTGAATAAGTTAATAAGATACGGACTGTTTTTATTCTTCGCCTTGAGCTGTCTCTCGATTCATCAGGCTTTTGCTGAAACGTCAAAGGTTGAGGATGGCGATGATGTGATTCGATTGGTTCTGGGCGATCGGACGCCGCTGCCTTATCAGCCTTTTACCGCTGGTGAAGTGAAAGGCATGGCGGATGAAGATCCGGATGATGCTGTTTCAGTCATGACAGAAGGCGGGGTTACTTATTTATTATTTGACTTAAGTATTCAAGGTGATGACCCGCTGAAAGTTGAAATCAAAGAGCCTTTTAAGATTGAAATTAATGAATATGTTAAAACGGCCAATCAGCTGGAACAGCAAATTACGCCCTATGGATATTCATTAAGGGATGAGAGCTTTGAACAGCTTCCGGTTGATATCTATGAGCTGTTCAGCGATCCGGAAACCATGAGAAAGCGCTTGTTGGAAGCGCTTGAACTTTACGCAAAAGAAGAGTTGTTGCGTCGCTTGGATGCGATTGACCCGGGCCAGTGTCCGAAGATTGATGTGGAAAAACTGGTGACCAAAATCAACCAGCGTGCGGATGACATTGCCGACAAACATGGTTTGAAAATCGATCATAAATACCGGCTGAAAAGCGGTGACCTGACCAAGTTTGATGACTATATCCGAGGCATCAACAATACCAGCAAGATCCTTTGTGCGCTGGGCTATAACCTGCCGGGTGCAATGGGACTGAAGGTTGTTGATGAGAATGGCGTGGCGAAAATTGATGAAGACAGCATCCTGGCCATACTTGGCAACGGCTCTGATCTTCAGGCGATCGTCAGTTATCTGGAGTCCAAAATATCGGATGCTTTCCAGGGGCTGGGTTTGCCCATTCCCGGCAGCGACAGTATTTTGTCCTGGGCGCCATTGCAGGAGGCAATGAGCTGGGCATCTGAATTGCTGGAAATCGATGACTTTGAAGTGAAGCTGAAGATGCCGTCGCCTGAATTCATCAAAGCGAAGATTACCGAGCTGGGTTTAGATCTGCCTCAAAATCTGGATATGCCTGATTTTCCCGTCATTAGCTTCAATAAGTCTTTTGAACCGCCCACGCGTGAAGATTTGGTGTTGAAGAAACGCAAAGACTGGAATGGATTTGATTTAGGCAGCCGCAAAGTGATTGGTGCACAGGCGAAAGCTTACTATGAAATTCGCGGCTCAGAAGAAGTTCAGTGGGGGATTGCGGTCGGACGTGCAGATGTCTTTTTGCTGGGACGGACAAATAACGCGATTGGTGCTTATGCGCAGGCTGAAGTTGGTCCGACTTTGCTGGAGTTTAATACCGATATTCAAGTCTTGGGGATGCAGCTCGCCAAAATTAATAAGAAGCAAACAACCAATGTTCTGAAATATGAAAAAGAGTTGTTAGGTTCTGGTGATGGCTATAGCTATAACTATGCTTACACCCAGCAATTTGCGATTGGCCCGATTCCTGTGTATGTCTCTATTGGCGTTTACGCCAGTGCCAATGCCAAATTTGGCGCGGGCCTGACCTTTACACAGGTATACGCAGAACTGGTGCCAATGGCGAGAGCAGGTGCTTTTGGTGAAGGTGCTGTGGGGATTAAGAAAGTGATTTCTGTCGGGGTGAGAGGGGATGTTGATGTCCTGAACCTGAGTGCGCCGCTTCGCGGAAAGGCAGGATTGTTCTTTGCGAACAACGGTGAACCTTACTTGAAACTGGCGCTAACTTCAGATGCGTTCGTCCGGGCACTCAATGGTCAAATCAGTGCTTTTGTTGAATATCCCTGGTTGGGTATTTGCAAGAAGAAGATCTTGGGTGTCAAAGTGCCATACCCATGTATTAAAGCGAAGAAAAAGTCGAAGAGTTTATTTAGTTATGGCGGGTATGTCTGGAATAAGTCGATTATGAACTGGGGACTGACATACGGTTACCAAGGGGTTCATGTCAGCGGCTCAATGCTGGATCAAACCGATCGGAAAGAGGCCGCCGCCCTGCAAGGGAAGGTTGACTTGTATCAGCGTCATCTGGCTTTGCAAGATTACAGTCAGAAGACAGAAGCCAGAATTAATGAAGTCTTTAATCTGGTCAAAAATACCTTAACGGAAGAAGCAACGACCCTGCTGCCGCAAAAGGATGCTGCGTTGAGAATTCAATTTAAAAACGCACAAGACAATATTGAGCAATATGAGTCTTGGCTGCTGTCATCGATTGAAAACAGTACGCAACGGACGATGATGGCGGAGCAAAAGAGCAGGGTCACCCAGGAATGGTTAGCAGAATCCAGTGTTGATGCCTCACCTGCTGTTTCTTCGGAACAACAGGCTGATCAAAATGATGCCGCAGTGCTGAGAAGCCTGCATGGATTCTTGTTTTAGTTGTCATTGTTTATTCTGAAAATGTAGGTAACACATGAAAAACAGAGCTGCCGTACTGATTTTGAGTACCATGATTCTTGCAGGCATAATTTTGCTTGTGTTGTTCAAGATAAAAGGTGACCCGTATGTGATTCAATATGAGCCCGGCAGCTCTTATCACTATGAAGTGAAGTATCAGAACCATGCTA
The DNA here is from genome assembly GCF_036409375.1 of Photobacterium sp. 53610. Taxonomy (NCBI): domain Bacteria; kingdom Pseudomonadati; phylum Pseudomonadota; class Gammaproteobacteria; order Vibrionales; family Vibrionaceae; genus Photobacterium; species Photobacterium sp. 53610. Next base: position 62,421 of record NZ_JAXOFS010000010.1, read on the forward strand.
CCGGCGTCACGAATCTGGTGGGGCAGGGGCGTTCTTATCAGCCTGACTTAAAGGTGAACTACAGTTATATCGGGCAAATGTTTATCGATGTGCTTGAGCAAACGGCTCAGGGGTATCAGCTGGCATTCAGATTTCAGCCTGAATCATTTATGGCTGAGATGAATGGCCGTACCAGCAGCCGCTGGCCGCAGGATATGGTTGTCTACGCCAATCTGAATCGTGATGGTTTGTTTCATGAACTGAAGTTTCAGGAGGCATATTACGAAGAATTTTCGCCCCTGTTAAAAGACATGATTGCGCAGTTCCAGATCTCACTTTCAAATCAGGGGAAATCCAACTGGCAAACCATCGAGGCAGATTTTTCATCTGCTTATGATGTGTATTATGACATTGACGAGGCGCTGATTCCGGGCTGGTACATCCGTGTGAATAAGTCTTATCGGCCTCAAAACGCTTTGTTGCGACTGGAGCAGTCGGTGAACATTGATGTCAGTCGTTTCTCAAAACGCATCAGTCAAATTGCAATGGACCGCAGTAAAGAAACTTATGCTGCCAGCGGGAAACTGGCGGAGGAAAAAGCACACTTCTCGGCGGCGTTTCTGTCTGTTTCGGAGGTGCCTGAAACTGACAGCCAGATGGACACAGCCTTTATCCGCGATACGCTCAATGGCGACTATCAGCGACAATTGCTGGAAAAGCAGATGTATGAACAGACGGTAGGAACAGAAAATGTCACCACCTTCAGTACTCGGCTCAGACAGGTCCCGTCTCTGGATAACCGGGGCAAGGCGAGCTTGTTCTATCAGCTCAGAGCATGGGTCGTACTCGATCCGTCTCGTCTGGAACAGGTGAAGCTTTGGCTGAGTCTTTATCAGGCGGAGCATCCGGCGTTTCAGATGCTGAGCACCTTGCTGGTCTCGATTGGCACGACTGAAGCACAGAACATTTTGCTGGATGTGATGGATTCGTCTTCTTTGGAAAAGCAGAAAGCTATCATGCTGAAAATGATTTTCCTGGATTATCCGACGCTGGAAAGTGAGTCCGCTGTCCGTGACCTGGCAAAGTCACTTCCTTCAGAAGATGAAAGACTGCAAGCCCAACTGGTGCTGGGCGGCATGGCCCGATTCTTACAGGATGATGATCGCGCCAGAAGCCTGGCGATTTATGACGAGGTCAAGTCGCAGCTCACCGCGAGCAGCGATGCCCAGCACATTGAGGATGCGTTGAGTGTGATCGGGAATATGGGTCTGGCGGAGCAAACCGAGGTTGTGACGGGGTATTTAACGCATGAAAACAAACAGGTGCGCTATTCGGCTCTGGATGCGCTGCGTTTCGTGAATACACCGGAAGCGCAGGGCGTGTTGTTAAAGCATCTTTCGGATGACGATGGCCGGATGAGAGAAATCTCTTCAACCAGTCTGAGCTTTACAACACCGGGTCCAGAATTTGTCGATGTCTACAGAGACAGATTAAAGGTTGAAAACAATGAGTATGTCATTCGACAACTCATTGACAATCTGGGGCAGATGTCTGTGCAGTATCCGGACGCGATTCAGGTACTGAAAGACTACATTCCCCGCATAGGTATCACGAGTCTGAAAAACTATGCGGAAAGTGTATTAAATAATGTGCAATCCAATGATGAATAAGTGCAGGTGATGCGTTATTTATCGTATTTAAATCAGGAGAAACTGGTGAAGGTTATACTAATTATAGTATTGTTTTTTACGCCGTCTGTTTGGTCCGCGTGTTACCAAAATCAATGTAATGGTGTTGGAAAGGATGTTTTGGCTTCGGTGTATCCGAGTGGCGCTGGAAATATCTATTTAGAAGCGCCAGCGGGCAAGGAAAAGTTAAATTGCAAGCTGGTGGAAGGCTATTACATGACGTTGAAAAAAACACATCCTGTTTTTGACGCTATGTATTCCACGATACTGACAGCACTGTCAACAAAAAAGAAACTTACAGTTCGTGTAATTGAACACTCTGAAGGCTGTGAAGTGATGTATGTTCGTATGTTTATGTAATAGGGAATTGAAATGAAAAAATTAATGAATATAACTGTTGTAATAGCTTTTGCATTGATGACGTTTTTTGCAAATGCAGCTGGTCATTATGTCTCTGGAAAAATTACCAATATCACGGCCATTGAAGGCGCTTTGTTAATTATGATGGAGAATGGGAATATTCCGGACCACTGTAAAGGCACGCCATATAACTGGTTAAAGATAAAGCAGGAAAATACCACGATAGTTTCTGTGGTACTGGCGCAGTGGGCTTCGAATAATCGAACGGCCACTGTTTATACGTCAGGCATTGAAACGACTGGAGGTTATTGTGTGGTTACACAGGTCGATCCTTTAGGATAAAAATAGTATGGGGTATATATTAATGAAGACATTGTTCGGTATTTTTCTGGCATCTTGTTTGTTTACTTCTGCCGCCTATGCAGGGTATGTGAAAGGCACAGTCATCAAATTGATTGTCCGGGATGATGGTTTACATTATGTACACATTGCCGGGGAGATGAAGGATCGCCCAACATGTGCTCAAAATCACACTTACTGGATGGTTAAAGACGAAAACAGCGTTTACGGTAAGTCGCAGTACAGCATGCTGCTGGCGGCGAAAGCCAGTGGAAAAGTAGTGACTGTCAGCGGGACAGGAACCTGTACGCGCTGGAAAGATGGGGAAGATATCCAATACGTCTCGATGGACTGAATCAACATAGAATGTTGAAGCCCGTAAAATTGTATTTACGGGCCTTTTGATTATTCGAGGTATATATCTTTCACTTTAAACCAGTTTCCTTCACAACCTTCAATTGTAACAGTTACCCGGAGGCTCGCTGTTTTTGCTGCCAGTATCGCCGATTGAATTGCACTATCTGCTACTCGAAGTCCGGCCCATCCATTTGATTTTGGGCATTGATTGTCTCCTTTGGCTCTTGGAAAACCGTTTTGAAGCTGTAATGCGATAGCGCCTTCAGGATTCACATAGACTTTGCTGATAACGTCGTTATCTTGAGAATAATTCGCAGCAAAGCTATTCAGGCTTAATAGCGAACATAAAAGAATGGAAAGCTTTTTCATGAAGATACCCTTTAGTCTAAATTAGTTTGCATGGTGTTCAGTGTAGTTGAACTAAAAATGTAATATTCAAAAGACAGTAGTGAATGTTTTTGTTGATTTTTCAGTTTCAGATTTAAGGCAGGTAAACTCCAACAATATTGCCCTGGCTCTGCGGGTTACAGCCTTCGTAACGAATAATCACGGGTTTATTGGCTGTTTGAGCGGTTAGCAAAATGGAAACAATGGCATCATATTTCGGATGAGTTGGGGATAGGTAATATCTGATATTCGAACAGCCATGTGCTAAAAGGTCGATATATGTATTGCCATGTAAGTCATAGACATGAAGATTTTTCGGAACTGCTGCTGGTGTGGAGGTTGGTTCAGCAGATACGCTGAATGTACTGAAAATAAATGTTGAAATTAATGCGAGTTTTTTCATGATATCTTCCTTTTGATATTTAATTTGTGCGTAGAGTGCGGTCATTTTTAAAATGAATCATGACATGGGAAATCTGAATTATATCAGGTGATGAAATGAAAATATTGATGGGAGTTCAATTTATGTCTTCACATGATTTGTGAATTTTATCGACTCTTTGTTACGGTTGATTCATCAATACAGTTAAAAATAATTTGATCTTCAACAGAGCTATTCATCAGAGAATTTCCCAGCTGAATTTTCAAGGCAAGTCAGCGACGCGCCATACCATACCAGAGCATATCAAAGGCTGCCTGCAGGCAGGCAGGATCAATGGCAAGCTCGGGCTGCTCAGTAAAAAGGCTGACGGTTGATAAGAACTGGCTGTGACAGGTATTGAGGATCAGTGATTGTGGCCAGTCGGCCAGGATGCCTTCACTTTGGCCCTGTGTGATGAGTTGTGGCAGTAAAGGCAGTGCCAGACTCAGCATGGCATGCTGCTGACTGAGTGGGTATTGCGGATCGTTTGCGAGTTGACGAAGGAACTGAAACTTCTGCGGATGGCTTAGTCCCCATTGAATCGCAGCCTGCCAGAGATGAATCAATTGTTCACGCAGAGCGAGGCTTGAGTCCGGCGGTGTGATTGCCTGTGCCATTTCTTCCTTGATACTCAGCTGCAGCGCTTCGACCAGTGCTTGTTTATTGGCGAAATGATGAAACAGGGTACCATTGGCAACACCGGCTGTTTTAGCAATTTTAGCGGTTGCAGTGGCCTGGATACCCTGCTCGATGAATAAGTGCAGGGCGGCGTCTAACAGCTGTTGTTTCTTCGTATGGCTCATCTGGCGTTTGTCATCGGAATGCTGGCTCAATGGGAGAGCCAGCATAATACAGGATCAACGCAGGAAGAAAGTCATCATGGCTTTTTGGAGCATCGCTTTCCAGCCCGTGTAAGGCGGCATCACCAGTTTGGCTGTATTAATTTTGCCCCGGGTCAGGACAGTTTTCGCCTTTGAGAAGGTCAGAAAACCTTCTTTGCCATGATAGTGCCCCATGCCAGACGGGCCGATCCCACCAAAAGGCGCGTCATCGGCTGCCACATGAAAGATAGTGTCATTAATTGCCATACCACCTGCATGAATGTTGTTTTTGACCTGTGTTTGCAGCGCAGCATCGTGCGTCATCAGATACAGCGCCAGTGGTCTGGGCCGTTGTTGAATGTAAGAAAGCGCTTCTTCGATGGTACGATAGGTGATGACGGGCAACAGCGGGCCGAAAATTTCTTGCTGCATCAGCGTCAGGTTTTCATCCGGATTCAGCAGCAAATGCGGCACCATGCGATGTGCTTTATCGTCCAGTGCTTCGGGATGCGCCGGTTCGATGACCACGTTTTGGTGACGGGCTTCTTCAAGCCACAGATTCAGACGGTCAAACTGACGTTGATTCACAATGGAGGTGAAGTCGCGGCTGTGGACCCCTTGCGGATACATGGCCACAAATTGTTGCTTAAATTCAGAGATGAACTCTTGTGCTTTGTCTTCAGGAACCTGGACATAGTCTGGGGCCACGCAGATCTGGCCGGCATTAAGGCATTTTCCGAAAATCATCCGCTCCACAGCGTGCGCTATATCGGCATCCGGAGCGATCAGGGTCGGAGATTTGCCGCCCAGCTCCAGTGTGACCGGGGTGAGATTTTCAGCAGCGGCACGCATGACATGGTGGCCGACGGCGGTGGAGCCAGTGAACAGCAGATGATCGAAAGGCAATCGGGTAAAGGTGGCTGCCACGTCAGCTTCACCTTCAATGACGGCGACCTGAGCGTCCTCAAACAAGCTCGCCAGAAGGGAGCTGAGAATTTTGTTGGTGGCCGGGGTAAACTCGCTGAGTTTGATCATTGCCCTGTTCCCGGCAGCCAGCGCCGAAATCAGCGGACCGAGGCTGAGCATCACCGGAAAATTCCAGGGTACGACAATGCCAACCACTCCCAGTGGCTGGTAAATCACTTCCACTTTAGCCGGCATCAGCAGCAGCCCGGCGTGACGGCGCGAGGGGCGCATCCATTTTTTCAAGCGCTTAAGGGTGTAATTGATTTGCATGACGCAGGGCAGGATATCGCTGATGAGCGTATCCTGATGGCTGCGGTGACCGAAATCTTGCGCTAAAGCCTCACACAGCGCTTCTTTGTTCTTCAGTAATGCTGTTTTGAGTTGTTTGAGGGCGGTGGCACGATTGGCATAGTCTGGCATCGGCTGCGCTGAAAATTCGCTGCGCTGATGGTTGAAGATATGCTGTAGCGTGAAGATATGCTGACTTTCCCTCGAGGCGGTGGCTACGGTCATCTTGATCTCCTGTCGGGCACCGGCCCTGATTTTATCTGGCAATGTTCGATGTGTAAGTTCAGCTCGGCACTGAAATACGAAAACCGACTGACTAGTCGGTTAAATATAGGGGGCTTTGTCAGGCAGCGCAAGAAATGACCAGAATCCGGCGCAAAAAATTAGCGGGTGTGGCCACTTTTTTCTGCATGGAAGATGTGCAGGAACGTCTCGAAATAGTGCTGTAAGGCGCGGGCATCTTCATGCGCTTCCAGCAAATTCAGCAGGGCGATGCCGGTTTCACAGGTGCAGAGATTACCTGATTGCTGGTTGCGACGCAGAGCATAGGCCGACAGCTGGTCCGGGGTCAGGCTCAGCCGGGGTAAAGCGGCCAGCCAGGGACTTTTTCGCACCATCTTCCGAGCTTCCTGCCAGGTGGCATCCAGCAGGATGAACAGCGGAGTTTTGTCTGTGATTGGATGATAATCGGTGGCCGGATGATGGTCGTCGGCCGGAAACAGCAACCATGGCTGTACCTGCGGATCGGCGATCTGCCTCAGCAGATCATGGGGTGGTTCGGTGCGCGACCAGCAGATACGCTGACAATCGGGCAGGCTGCGTGCCATGAGCACACCGGTATTGCTGTCTTTGTCGAATTCTTTGCTGTGGGTCAGCAGGACAAAGCGAGCCTGACAGCGGAGCTTCGGCTCCGCATGACAAATACAATTGTAACGAAAGCCGCAGCGGGCACAGGTGTCTGGTGATTCAATGCGCATGGATAGTGATTGCTTGTGGTATTCTGAGCTTATGGTACTGCCCTGATACGATAAAATCACCCAACAGGATGCGATATGGCTTACTGGCTATTTAAAACAGAACCGGACACCTTTTCCATCAATACCCTCAAGCAGATGAACGTCTCCTGCTGGGAGGGTGTGCGGAATTATCAGGCGCGCAATATGATGCGGGATGAGATTAAGGTTGGAGACGAAGTCTTTATTTACCACTCGTCGTGCAAGGATATCGGTGTGGCCGGCATTGCGAAAGTGGTGCGTGAAGCTTACCCGGACCACTTTCAGTTTGATCCGGAAAGCCCGTATTTCGACCCGAAATCTGATCCTGCAAACCCGCGCTGGGTCATGGTGGATATTAAGTACGTCCGTCACCTGCGTCTGGTGCCGCTCAAGAAAATCAAGGCCAATGATGCCCTGCACGAAATGCCTTTGGTACAGCGCGGCAATCGTCTCAGCATCATGCCTGTGACGGCACAACAATGGCAGGAAATTCTGCGGATGACCGGGCAGTTTTAAGCAGGCTTCTGAAATGAAAACGCCGCCAGAACGGGGATGTTGGCGGCGTGTGTATGCATTGACGAATCCGTTGGTTTACAGCAGATGATCAGCCAGATAGTGCGCGACGGCTTCGTCTGCACAGGAACCGATGACTCCGTTCTCTGGCAGTGCGGCCATCACTTTATGGTGGGCAGTGCCCATCACCAGCCCTTTCCCCGCCATGGTCAGCATTTCTACATCGTTCATGCCGTCGCCGAATGCGATGCAGTCTTTCAGCTCGTAGCCTTTTGCCAGCGCCACGGCTGCCAGAGCATGACCTTTTGAGACTCCGATATCCATCACTTCCAGGCACCAGGGGGTGGAGAAGGCAATATTGGCGCGGTCACCGAATACGGCACGGAACTTGTCTTCCAGCACCACCAGTTTGTCGTGATCTTTATCGTCGCGGGTAAAGAAAACCTTGGCTACGCCTTCAAGCGGCGGATTTTCGACGTCAAACAACTGATATGTGAAAGTTTTGTGGAAATCACGCAGGTATGGATCTTCTACATTCAACAGCCAGTCGTCATTCCGGTAGAGGTGAATACGCAGATCAGGCTCATCTTTGGTGAGTGCCATCAGGCCAAGAATGATTTCTGGCTGGACGTCCTGACGGAACACTTCCTCTCCGTCACAGGTATGGACCCGGGCGCCGTTCGACGTGATCATGTAGGCCGGAATGCCCAGCTTTTCGCGCATTTCGGCAACATCCACATGGTGGCGGCCGGTTGCAAAGACAAAATCTGTTCCCTGATGATGAAGCTGCTGAAGTACCTCTTTGGTAAAAGGAGCAATCTGGTGGTCCGGGGTCAGCAGGGTACCGTCGAGATCGGAAGCAACAATTTTATACATGGCACGTCTCTGTTGTCTGATGGTGTCCGGCTGCGCGCTGTGCCGAGCCGGTTGATTGATATCAGCAGTGTAAACCAGAATGAGCCTCAGAAAAGAGGCTATTCTGCGGCATTATTTTTTTCCGCTATTTCTGCTGCGTTGTGTCCGGGCTTCAACTGGACCAAGCCATCAGCCTGCCTGGCTGCTGGCGGCCAGCGACGCTTCAGTCTTGCTGTCACTATAATGGGAAAAATGCGCCAGAATTGCTTCGATTGCGGGGCTCCTGAAGCGATCCTCTTCGAACAGAACCTCGTGTCGCGCCCCCTGGATGACCTTGAGATGGCAGTGGCCGCCGCCTTGCTGGATCCGCTGACAGAACACATTCTGCGCCCGGTTGTCGACGATGGTGTCCTCGCTGTTCTGTAGCAGCAGCACCGGGCAGCGGATTTGACCGGCCAGTGCGACGGCCTGACGTGCCGCGGCCAGTGCTTGCCACACCCAGCGGGAACTGGGGCCGCCGAGTTTGAAATTCGGGTTTTCTTCGTAGAGCTGCCGGAACCAGTCATACCGGCACCGGCTCTGGCTGAGCGGGTTATCGGCAAACGGTTTGGGGTAATAGGGAACCTGACCCGGCGCGTAACCAGGCTGACGCTGCAACTGCTCCGCCACCCGCGCCAGCGGTGACGCGATAGGTTTCATCCAGTGGCTGATTTTGATGCCGTGCATCGGGGCACTCAGGGCAGCGGCGTCAAAAAAATCCGGGTGCTGTGCCAGATACAGGCTGACGACGGTGCCACCCATAGAGTGGCCCAGAATGAAGTGCTGCCGGTAGCCGGCGGGTTTGACAACGGTTTCAATCAAGGTGTTCAGGTCTGCCACATAATCTGAAAACTCTTCAACATGCCCCAGCTGGGTATCCGTCGCCATCCGGCCTGAACAGCCCTGACCGCGGTGATCCAGGGCGAACACATCATAACCTTGCCGGGTCAGTTCCCAGCACAGCTCCTGATATTTGTGGAAGGTCTCAATCCTGCCATTGACCAGAACAATCACCTTGTCCTGACTGAATCCTGTCAGGCTCATCCAGGCGATGGGGATCCCAGAGACCCCTTCAAAATGTCCCTGATGCCTGTGTGCCCAGCATTCTGCTACCGGACCGGCCATGGTCTCGGAGAAGTTGGGTTCCATGCTTAATACCTCGTGGTTGAGGGAAAGTGTTTTACCTTGCGTCATGGGAAGCGTGTCCAACATTTATCAGCTATGCCTGGCGGCATATAGGAATTCGTAATATGTTCCAGTATAACGTAAAGTGTTGATGGTTTTGGATGCGACATCCAGACGGATGTCTTTCTATTATTGTTATTGTCATCCATCTGACTAAGGTCATTACTATTCCGGATATGTATGCCTACGTAGCTCGTCAGCCTATATTGAACCGCCAGCAGCGCACGGTGGGGTATGAGCTTTTGTTCCGTGACGGGGAGCAGAATGCATTTCCCCAGATCGAAGCAAACACGGCGACCAGTCGGTTACTGGTGGAAAACTATATGGCTGTCGGGGATGATCTGGCGACGGCCAGTCAGCGAACCTTTATCAATTTTCCCCATGACAGTCTGATTAAGCTGATGCCTTTGCTGCTGCCGCGGCAAAAAGTTGTGATTGAAGTCCTGGAAACCTGCGTTCCGGACGACGAGTTACTGGCGGCAGTCCGTCATCTGCACAAACAGGGCTATACCATTGCGCTGGATGACTTTGAGCTGGATCCGGCGTGGCAGCGCTTCCTGCCCTTTGTTCATCTGATTAAGCTCGATTTTATCAAGCTGGGCTGCCAGCAGGCATGTGCCTTTGTCGCCAGTCAGAAAAGCCGGCGACTGAAGTTTCTGGCCGAGAAGGTCGAAACCCGGGAAGAGTTTGAGGCTGCCAAAACTGCGGGTTTTCACTTGTTCCAGGGCTATTACTTCAGCAAACCCGAGCTGTTGAAAAACCGTCAGGTGACGCCTGAAACGCTGACCACACTGCGATTACTGCGGGAAATCAGCCGGACGCCGGTGGATTTCAAACGTGTGGAGCGCATTATCTCCAGCGATGTCTCGCTGTCTTATCTGCTGCTGCGCTATGTGAATTCGGCCGCCCACCGCACGCTGTCGCCGATTGGCAATTTTAAACAGGCACTGGTGTATCTCGGGGAAGAGAAAATCAAACTCTTTGTGTCTGTGGTGGCTGCTGCACATGCTTCCATCCGCAAACCCCGGGAACTGTATATTTTGTCGTTGCAACGGGCCCGGATGTGCGAGGAACTGGCGCGGGGCAGCGGGATCCGCCTGAACAGTGATCAGGCCTTTCTGGCCGGTATATTCTCTCTGCTGGATGCGTTGCTGGATAAACCGCTGCCGAAGCTGCTGGAGCTGCTGCCATTGTCGGAAGAGGTACACAGTGCGCTGCTCAACCGGGAAGGAGAGCTGGGGGACATTCTGAATCTGCTGGATGCCTATGATAATGCGGACTGGGAGATGACTGCCCGCTACTGTCAGAAACTGGGTGTGAATGAAGCACAGGTGGCGAATGTTTACCATCAGACCCTGCACTGGCTGACCAGCTATCAGATTCCTTATCAGAAGTAGTTTCAGGCAAGACCTGAAAAAGAGGAAAAAATAAACCGGGCACTGGGCCCGGTTTGTTGTTCTGGCAGCATTAACCACCGACGGTGTAGTAAGTCGCGGCACCCGGGCCGACCGGGATACCCAGGATGAAGACCCAGATGTAGAACATCAGACTCCAACCCACGATAAAGACCATGGAGTACGGCAGCATCGTGGCAATCAGAGTACCCAGGCCCAGATTTTTCTGGTAACGGGTAGCCACGGCCAGGATCATTCCGAAGTAGCTCATCATGGGGGTGATGATGTTGGTCACGGAGTCGCCGATCCGGTATGCCGCCTGAATGGTTTCCGGTGCATAACCGACCAGCATCAGCATCGGGACAAAGATCGGAGCTGTGACGGCCCATTGGGCAGAAGCGGAGCCGATCATCAGGTTGATGAAGCCACACATCAGGATAAAGGCAAAGAACAGCATCGGACCGGTCAGACCGATCGACTGCAGGAAGTCAGCACCGGCAACGGCAAAGACCTGCCCAAAGTTGGTCCACTTAAAGAAAGCGACAAACTGAGCGGCGAAGAAGACCAGCACGATGTACATGCCCATTGAAGACATGGACTTTGACATTGCATCGATCACGTCGCGATCGGTTTTCATGGTGCCGACCACTTTGCCGAAGGCAAAACCCGGAATGGCAAAGAAGACAAAGATGAATGCCACAATCCCTTTCAGGAACGGTGAGCCGGAGATCAGCCCGGTTTCCGGATGACGCAGAATGCCGTTTTCCGGCACGATGGTCAGCGCCAGCACGACAGAAACAGCCAGCGTTGCCAGTCCGGCCACTTTCAGACCTTTCTTCTCCAGAGCTGTCAGCTCGCCCATTTTGTCCTGGCCCAGATCATCGCTGGCATCCCCGGCATTGTAGGTACCCAGCTTCGGCTCAACGATTTTCTCGGTCACAAATGCGCCCATGATCGTGATCGCGAAAGTGGATGCGAACATGAAGTACCAGTTTACTTCGGGACCAACTTCATAGGTCGGATCGATCATCTGCGCTGCCGTTTGGGTGATACCGGACAGCAGCGGGTCAACGGTACCCAGCAGCAGGTTTGCGCTGTAGCCCCCGGATACCCCGGCAAAGGCAGCTGCCAGACCAGCCAGCGGGTGGCGGCCCAGCGAATGGAACAGCATGGCTGCCAGCGGGATCAGAACCACATAACCTAACTCGGCTGCCGTGTTCGAGATGATACCGGCAAAGACGACGACCAGCGTGACCATGCGGCGGGATGCGCCCATGACCAGACCGCGCATTGCAGCAGAAAGTAAGCCAGAATGTTCTGCAATGGCGACACCCAGCATGGCAACCAGGACGGTGCCCAGTGGCGCGAAACCGGTGAAGTTTTTCACCAGGTTGGCCACAATCATTTGCAGGCCTTCTGCGTTCAGCAGGCTGACCACATGGATCAGGCCGTCAGCGGAGCGGCCCGGAGCTCCTTCAGGTCGCGGGTCAGGGACTGACACACCGAAATAACCGGCAATCCCTGAAGCGAGCAGAATCACCAGGCTGAACAGCGCAAACAGGGTGATTGGATGGGGCAGCAGGTTACCCAGCCACTCAACGGTGTCCAGAAAGCGCGTAAACAGCGTTTTTTTGGGATTTACTTGATTTTGTGAAGCACTGGAATGCATCACGACCTCCTTTTTCGTCATATACCCGTCTATGGGCGTCTTGTTTTAGGGGCGGGAGGTTACGCTATTGTTAATAGCCCCAACAAAATAAAAGTGTGTCAAAATATTTCATTTGTATGATTTATAACTGATGTTTTGCATTTTATCTGGTTTTTTATTCCTGTTATTTTATGAGTTTTAAATCAAATCGCTTCTGGTTATGTGTGTTGTTGTGTATTTGTGAAGAAGTCAGGGCAGAACAGGAAAGATTCTTCTGAGCAGGAACGGTGCTTTTTACTGTGATTTTTGTAATGGGGTTCACAATTATGGGCTGCAAAGAATAAAACGCCATTCATATTATCATTCTGTTAACATTAAGACAGGAGCTGGCGCCTAATCTGGACGACAAGCATCGGATGGGTGGTTCGCCATCGCAGAGAGGAGTCTATGCGGGAAAAGATTATCTTTATTGATCTATTACGCTGTGTCGCGGCAACAGCGGTGGTGGTGATCCATGTGCTTGGCCCTTATCGAGAATTGCTGGGGCAAATTCCCGATCATGCCTGGATGACGGCCATCAGCTATAACAGTTTCAGCCGCTGGGCAGTGCCCGTCTTTATCATGATTACCGGGGCACTGATGCTGAGTGACACCCGGCCGTTTGATTTGAATTATTACCTGAGGCGGCGGTTGGGTAAGGTGCTGGTGCCTTTTCTGGTCTGGTCGCTGTTTTATGCGTTTTTGTCAGGAGTAACCCCGGATGGGTTTCAGTCTGAAACTGCGCTGCATACCCTGGCTGAAATGCCGGAACATGAAACCTATTACCACCTTGGCTTCTTTTATTACTTTATTCCGCTGTATCTTGTGATCCCATTTTTTCAGGCTTGGGTGAAACGGGCTGACCCGACAGCCATCAAAGGCGTGACATTCTTGTGGATGGTGGTGACAGGCTTATTTCTGCTCTTTATTGACGGTCCCTGGAGCCATCAGCTGGTGCTCTACAGCGGTTATTTGCTGTTGGGCTACAGTCTTTTCCGCTTTTCCTGGCCGACGCTGACCTGGCTGCTGCCGTTGGGCATCGCTGCCTTGTTACTGACGGATTACATGGTGATCCATAACAGCTTTTTGCTGGGTGAATATACCGTCGGACGCTGGTTATCGTACAAAACTCTCAATACAGTCATCATTGCAGCCATGGTGTTTGCGCTGTGCCGTTATCTGGCGGATAGACTGAGTGAGCAGACTTTGACGAAGCTGGCTTTTGTCAGTCGCTACAGCCTGGGGATTTATCTGCTGCACCCGCTGTTTCTGTGGCCGGTCAGAGCGTTTGATTTGTATTTTATCCACCCGGTGCTGATGATTCCTTTCTGGACACTGATCGCCGGAGGACTGGCGTTACTGGCCAGCTGGCTGCTCAGTCAGAGTCGGTTTACGGCCTGGCTGGTGCCCTGAAGACAATCTCAGCTCAGCGTTTCAGTGCGAAATGCATAAACTGTCTGCCCCGGTAGGTCAGGGTGCCGCAGTCACCGGGATTCAGGGCATGATAAAAGTGTACACCGACCTGAAATTCACGTTTGGGACCGCCTTTGAGAGGCTGAACATACAGCCAGTATTGTGTGTTGTCACCGTCAGTTGGGTGTTCATCAACAGATAAACTTTGTTTATCAAGAATTTGTACCTCAATCTGCTTGTCAGCGGCATGACGGCCAGAAAGATGGCGGCGGTAGACGAAGACAAAGCTGGCAATGGCCAGACTCAGTAATACAGCCAGGATTAGAAACGGAAAAAATGGCATGGCGAACTCCTTCACTCTCAGGCTGCATTATGCTTGAGATGGGCCCGGATTGTCAGTGACGGCGTCAGGTGTTTGTGAGCGGGATTCTCACCAGACGGGTTTGCAAGGGGCTGATCTGCCTGTAAGGTTAAGAAAGAAGGTTTGTGTAGGGAGTAGTGGTTGGTGACGGATATTGAGTTAGTGGTGAGCCGCAGTCGTCGGCTTGAGTATTTACTGAAGCATCATTACCACGCAGAAGGTAAAGGGCTGCATCAGTTGATCACCAGCTGCGAAGAGCGATTGCCGCATGAGATTATTCCCTCGTTGCGTTATGTCGCGACCATCCGGAATAAAGTGGTGCACGAAGATGGTTTTGTGCTGGATGACAGCCGGGGGTTTCGCAAAGCCTGTCGTGCATGTGAGAAAGAACTGACGCCCCGGAGTGGTCGTCGGGTCTGGGCTGTTGTTGTAATGCTGGTCGTTGGGATGACAGCTCTGGCACTATGGTTTTACTCCAGTAACTGGCATTTGATCAAACTACGGCCTTAATCGTGTAGCGCTCTCTGTGATTGAACAAAAAAAGGTGCCTCAGGCACCTTTTTTTGTTTGGTAATCTTTAGTTTTTGCTTATTAAAGCACAGGCAGCAACATGAGGCCGGCGACGACGGCGATCATGACAAGCCCTTGTTTTTGAGAGGAAGATAACATGGTGGTAGGCTCCTTACTGTTGCTGCTGGATTGATGGGGTCTAGAATATCACTTTTTTTACGGTTTGATCAAAGATAAGGTGTGATATTTAGCAATAAATTTACTTTTAGTTGCCATAAATTCCATTGATTGTTCCAAGTAAACTGTCAGAAATGGCTTGTATAAAAATCGATCAAAAAATTATCTCGACTAATTTTTCTTGTTAATTTGTTGTTTTTATTGTATTTTTTGTTTTGTTTTTTATTGCGTGGTATTTTTATCGTTAATTTCTTTCTTTTTAGCGTTTGGATATTGCTGTCGTCTGATTTTGGGTTGTTTTTGGTAATTTAGTTCTTGTTGATAAAGTCTGGTATACAGTGATTGAATAGTTTGCATACGCTTTCTGTCAGCGCTTGCCATTTTCTCTGTATCACTTGCATCAAAATGCTCAAAAGTCAGCGATTGGGGCTCTGTGATGAATTTCATAGTGGACTTTTCATTTATATATATGTTTTTATTTGATTTTTGTTTCTGGTTTTGAGCGTGATATCTTTCGCTGATAGCGGTATTTTTTGAAAAGATGTTACTGGTTTTTAAGGTAAGGCCCTGTCAGCTTGACTTCGCACGGGTATCACCAGGAAAGAAGACGCAATCGCTGAAACGGCGATGGGATAAGATGGATGAAAGTTGCCAGATTAATCTCAGGAAGAATAAGTTATGTGAAAGTGTGATAGATCACAGAGGTGAGAATTGGACGGGTGAAAGTTATTTCCGGGCTAGACAATCTCATCGGGCTTTTTACACTGTGACAGCTTTGATAACTCTGGTGGACATATGTGGGTCTGGTTAGCCATCTCTTTTTCAGCTTTGCTGCATATCAATGCCGCTTATCGCGGTCCTCAGTGGCAGTTTTATCTCTTTAAGCCGTTTACAATCGTGCTGTTGCTGGCAACGGCTTTTCAGTTTGGCAGCGGTGATCTCTATCAGCAGGTGATTGTTGCCGGGCTGCTGTGTTCTGTGGTGGGCGATATCTTCCTGATGCTGCCCAAAGACAGGTTTGTTGCCGGCCTGACGAGTTTTCTGCTGGCGCATATTGTGTATTCTTTCGCATTCTGGGGAGAACTGGCGGCACCGATCGTCTGGTGGTTGCCGGCGTTGCTGGGCGGTGCCGGAATTATTGTGTATCTGCTGCTGTTGCCGTCTCTTGGCCGTCTGGCGATACCTGTGGCGGTTTATGTTGCCGTCATCCTGCAAATGACCTGGGCAGCCGGTGAGTACTGGCTTACCACGCGAACTGGCGCCGGGCTGGCCGCGTTTGCCGGAGCGCTGATGTTTCTGGTCTCGGATACGCTGCTGGCGCTGGATCGTTTCCGGGGCAGCTTTCGTACCGCGACGGGCAGTATTATGACGACTTATTATCTGTCCCAGTCATTGCTGGTCATCAGCGTTCTGCTACGCTGAATCTGAGCAGCAGAAGGACGGGGTATGGCATTCACCTGGCAGTCGGTTTACCGGGCTGGAAACAGCCTTGAAGCGCACACCCTCAAAGGTTTGCTGGAACATGCCGGGTTACGGGTTCGCCTGACGGGGGAAAACCTCAGTTCAGCAGCAGGTGAGCTGCCGGCAGATGTGGTGGAAGTGATGCTCTGGGTACCGGAGGATGAATCCATCCGGGCAAGAGAGCTGCTTGCTGGTTATGAAAAGGGCAGTCAGAAGAAATGGCAATGTCCGGATTGCGGTGAACTGAATGAAGGCCAGTTCGACTGGTGCTGGCAGTGCGGGACGGACAGACCGGAGAGCTGAATCGCGATGGCCTGAATCGTACGAAGATAAAAGAAGGGTGCCTGATGGCACCCTTGTTATGTTTACATCATGTGCTTGCGACGAATATCCAGCAGGGCAAAAATCCCGAAAGCCAGAATGGACCACTTTTCCCACCGCCCCAAAGTCAGCTTATCGCCGAAGGCGCCGAGAAATATCAGCATTTGCAGGCCATGCATCGCCAGCAAAAAGGCCGTCATGATATAGAGTGCAATCGCAGCCACGCCCGGAAACGGGTAGAACAGGTTAAGCAGCAGTACTGCCCAGACAAAACCGATTGCAATTTTGGCCAGTAGAATCAGCGTTTTCATAGTTCCTCTCTTTGATACAGCCGGTAGCTGACCTGACCTGCCGTTTTCTCTTTCAGCAGCTGCCAGTGTTCCGGGGTGTCAGGTAAGCCGAGCTCTTTCTCGGCTTCCAGATAAATCAGGGCCTCAGGTGCCAGCCAGCCGTTGGATTCCAGCAGGCGGAAGACATCCGACAGCATGTCACGGCGAAATGGCGGATCGATAAACACCAGATCAAAGGCGGTACCGGGATTGGCCAGATACGTCAGGGTATCTGTCTGGTGCAGCGTGGCCTGAGTCGTTCCCAGTGTGTCCAGGTTACGCTTGAGCTGACTGGCGGCTTTGCTGTCCAGCTCCAGCAGCGTCAGGTGGTCGGCGCCGCGGGACAAGGCTTCCAGTCCGAGACTGCCGCTGCCGGCAAACAAATCCAGGCATCTGGCACCATGGATTTCCGGTGCCAGCCAGTTAAAAACGGTCTCTTTGACACGGTCGGTGGTGGGGCGCAGCCCGGCGACATCATGGACCGGCAGTTTGCGTCCCCGCCAGCGGCCACTGATGATACGCACAAAGCCTCCCTGGCTGGGTTTGTTAGCCTTGTGTCCGGATTGTGTCTTACGTCTTGTCATACATTTCTTCGACCGTAGAGAAAGTGATAGTATACATGGGCCTGATTATCTTTGTGTTTGTCACTGTCGCCAGGTTACCCGACAGGGAGCACTGTACAGCAAATGCAAGCCCAAAGATAAACAGGCCATTTGTTTTCAGGCCGCAAATTGTATCAATCAATTTCCAGGATTTGCCAATGGCAGAAAAAAAGAAGCGCGGATTATTTTCATGGCTGGGTTTTGGCGCGGAAGAGCAGACCGAGCAACAGGAACAACAACAGCAGCAAGAAGTCGTTGAGGCTGAGCAGACTCAGGACGTTGCGACAGCCACTGAGACTCCGGAGGTCACAGCACCGGACGCAGAGCCGGCTGAAGATGTGACTCAGGCACAGCGTGAAGAAGCCCCGGAATTACCGGAGCAGAGTGCCCATCTGGATGTGGAAGCTCAGGCACAGGATCATCCGGTTGCTGAAGCAGAGCACCCGGTCGAAGCTGTGGCTGAGGAACAGCCTGAAGTACAACCTGAAACTGAAATTCCGGCAGTTGTTTCAGAACCAGCAGTACAGGAAAAGCCGCAGCGTGAAGGTTTTTTCAGCCGTTTGATGAAAGGCTTGAAGAAAACCCGAAATCAACTGGGCTCGGGCTTCTTCGGTCTGTTCCGCGGCAAGCAGATTGATGATGATCTGTTTGAAGAGCTGGAAGAGCAGCTGCTGGTGGCTGATGTCGGGATGGATACAACGCTCAAAATCATCGAAAGCCTGACGGAAAAAGCGGACCGCAAGCAACTGAAAGACGGCGAGGCCCTGTACGGTCTGCTGAAAGATGAACTCAGTGACATGCTGGCCAAAGTGGAGCAGCCGCTGGTGATCGATACCAGCCGTAAGCCCTACGTCATTTTGATGGTTGGCGTGAACGGCGTGGGTAAAACCACGACCATCGGGAAATTGGCGAAGCAGTTCCAGAGCCAGGGCCTGTCTGTCATGCTGGCTGCAGGAGATACATTCCGTGCCGCTGCTGTGGAACAGTTGCAGGTGTGGGGTGAGCGCAACAACGTGCCTGTGGTCGCGCAGCATACCGGGGCAGACAGTGCTTCCGTGATTTACGATGCCATTGAATCTGCGAAAGCACGCAAGGTGGATGTCGTGATTGCTGACACTGCAGGTCGTCTGCAAAACAAAGGCAATCTGATGGAAGAACTGCGTAAGATTGTCCGGGTGATGCAGAAGATCGACCCGCTGGCGCCGCATGAAATCATGCTGACGGTGGATGCCGGTACGGGTCAGAATGCGATCAGTCAGGCCAAGTTGTTCAGCGAAGTGGCACCGGTGTCTGGTATTACACTGACCAAGCTGGATGGTACCGCCAAAGGTGGTGTAATTTTCGCCATTGCCGATCAGTTCAACATTCCAATCCGTTACATTGGTATCGGGGAAGGCATTGAAGATTTACGTCCTTTTGCCGCCCAGGAATTTATTGAGGCACTGTTTAGCGACGAGGAATAAGCGTGATTCAGTTTCAGCAGGTCAGTAAAGCATACCGGGGTGGCCGACAAGCCCTGCAAAAAGTGAATTTTCACCTGGGTAAAGGTGAGATGGCCTTCCTGACCGGTCATTCCGGGGCAGGGAAGAGTACATTGCTGAAACTGATTGCAGCAATTGAGCGGCCGAGTGATGGCCGCATTTTCTTTAACGAGCATGACATCACCCGGATTGACAGTCATCAAATCCCCTTTCTGCGCCGCCATATCGGGATGATTTTTCAGGATCACCGACTGCTGATGGACAGAACTGTGTTTGAGAATGTCGCGCTGCCGTTGCAGATCGCCCAGTCTCCGCCCGGGGATGTGAAACGCCGGGTGTCTGCAGCGCTGGATAAAGTCGGCTTGCTGGATAAGGCGCAATGCCTGCCGATCCAGCTTTCCGGCGGGGAACAGCAACGGGTGGGGATTGCCCGTGCCGTTGTGAACAAGCCCTTGGTTGTCCTGGCGGATGAACCGACCGGAAACCTGGATGCAGATTTGTCTCAGCAGATGATGGCGCTGTTTGCAGAATTTAACCGGGTGGGCGTCAGCGTGCTGATGGCGACACACGACACGTCTTTATTGAACCGGCATACCTACCGTCGTCTGGATCTGCACAATGGCATGATGCGCGAGGTGACTTATGGCGCGTGAATCCCAAAGCTGGCTGGCGATGCAGCGACAGGTTTGTAAGCAGGCACTGACAGATTTGTGGCGTCGTCCGCTGGGGAATGTGCTGACTCTGGCCGTACTGACTGTGGCCCTGACGTTGCCGGCGTGCTTTTACATCGCCGCAAAAAATATCAGCATTGTCAGTCAGGCATGGCAGAATCCGACGCAGTTGACGGTGTATCTGGCTTCCGGCAGCGGTGATGCTGAAGCCCGTCAGTTGCTTGAGCGTGTGTCGGGCTGGCAGGAAGTCGCACAGACAGACTATATTTCACCTCAGCAGGGGCTGGAGGAATTTCGCAATCATGTCGGGTTTACCAAGGCTTTAAGTCTGCTGGATGAAAATCCGCTGCCTGCCGTGCTGGTGATTAAACCGACGGTGCAGTGGCAGAGCAGTGCCGCCGCAGCCCGGCTGGCTGAAAAGCTCAGAGATCTGGCCGGTGTGGATGATGTCAGACTCGACAGTGACTGGCTGCAGCGGCTTGAGGCCATTCAGCAGCTCAGTGTGTCCCTGGCGATGCTGATGGCCGGGCTGATGCTGCTGGCAGTGTTCCTGATTGTCGGAAATACGCTGCGTTTGCAACTGCAAAACCAGAAAGAAGCGGTTCAGGTGATGAAGCTGGTCGGTGCGACCAACACCTATATTCTGAGGCCGTTTCTGTATACCGGCGCATGGTATGGCTTACTGGCATCGGTCTTTGCGTTAGTGCTTACTACGCTGGTGTGCTTGATGATTGAAAGTGCAGTGGATAAACTGGCGTTGTTGTATGGCAGTGATTTTCACTTAACGGGCCTGGCCTGGGATGAATGCCTGTTGCTGATCATGTTGTCGTCGCTGCTTGGGGTGCTGGCTGCACGTCTCAGTGCTGGGAGGCACTTAAAAGAAATTGAACCAATCTGATGTAACGCACTCTACCTAGAGGATGTGCGCTTGCATTTTGTGCAGCATTACAGGCATTATTGTCGGTCAGGCAGCTTAATCACTGCCTGATTTACGTGAAAGTCCAGAGTAAAAGGCTCTGGCGATGAATCCACAGGGGTTGCTTGAATGACAAAAGAGATGACTTCATTAGCTTTAGTTTCTGCCGACAGTCTGGAAGGTTATATCCAGTCTGTGAACAGCTATCCGATGCTGACAGCTGAGCAGGAACGCGAGTTAGCTGAGCGTCTGCATTATGAAGGCGATATTGAGGCTGCACGCGGTCTGGTATTGTCCCACCTGCGTTTTGTAGTCCATGTTGCCCGCGGTTATTCCGGTTATGGTCTGCCAATGGCTGATCTGGTACAGGAAGGAAACATCGGTCTGATGAAGGCCGTGAAGCGTTTCAACCCGGAAGTCGGGGTGCGCCTGGTGTCTTTTGCTGTTCACTGGATTAAAGCTGAGATTCATGAATACGTGCTGCGTAACTGGCGGATCGTCAAAGTGGCGACGACCAAGGCGCAGCGCAAGCTCTTCTTCAATCTGCGCAAAGCCAAAAAGCGTCTGGGCTGGTTCAACAATGAAGAAGTCGAAATGGTGGCAGAGCAGCTGGGAGTAGAGACCAGCGAAGTGCGCGAGATGGAATCCCGTCTTGCCGCGCAGGATGCAACGTTCGACATGCCAGTTGATGAAGATGAACGTGACAGCAGCTATGCGGCACCGGTGTACTTCCTGGAAGATAAGTCTTCGGATGTGGCACTCAGCTATGAGGAAAATAACTGGGAAAGCCATGCGAATAATCGTCTGTCAGTGGCATTATCGAACCTGGATGATCGCAGCCAGCATATTGTCCGCTCGCGCTGGCTGGATGATGACAAAGCGACGCTGCAGGATTTGGCGGATCATTATGGTGTTTCGGCTGAGCGTATTCGTCAGCTGGAGAAAAATGCCATGCGCAAACTGAAAGATGCTGTGGGTGAAGCCCTGTAAGGATCCAGACAAACGGATGATCCTGTGAGGCTTAGGATCTTTCCGGGAAACTGGATTTTCTATCCACAGTGTTATTGAATGAGAGAACCGGCTGATGGCCGGTTTTTTTGTTTCTGAAGTCAGGGAATACGGCGGGTTGCGGATCTCTGGTTACTTTTGTCGAGATGCTCGAAAATTATTATCCACAGTGTTTTCCATGATCTTTACTACATCTAGTGGATCCTCTTTGACTCCAACACATTATCAACGCTATTCACAGTCTTTTCCACAGATGGTGAAAGGATGATCAGTGAAAAAGGATGAGAAAACAGTGGCGAGGCTAAGTACGGAGTTTGTAAGGCGTATTCACGCTGGTCGGACACCAGCCGCCCCGGCTGATTTTTTCAAAGCTGTGAGTAACTGAGTGAGGTATACTGGCGGGCAGCATCCTGGCTGAGGTTTCCCCTGAAAATGATTCGGGTTTACCTTGTCTGATTTTGATCGATCCCTCTGAAAGGATCGTGAATTTTTCTGGTGACAGCCGAACGATCCGGGCTGTCGCCGATGATAAACACTGGAATGAGGCTTTCATGGAGCAGTTTGAACATATTTCTGTTGAGCAGGCGTACACATTAATTCAGCAGCCGGAGAGCCGCGCTGTGCTGGTCGATATTCGCGATCCTCAGTCCCATGCGTTGTCCCGTCCGGACGCTGCATTTCACCTGACCAATGATTCCATCGTCCAGTTTATGGATGAGGTTGATTTCGACCAGCCGGTAATCGTCATGTGCTACCATGGGATCAGTTCACAGGGTGCCGCACAGTACCTGATCAATCAGGGATATGAGACGGTCTACAGCATGGATGGCGGATTTGAGGCCTGGCGCCGCGAATCTTATCCTTGTGTGGGTCAATGATCCGTCTCAGATCAGTGCCTGACATGTAACCATTGAAAGGGAACCGAAAATGCAGCGAATTGCCGTGCTCGATAATCCCCGTATGGCGCAGGCTTTTATTGATTATATGGCCTCGCGCGGCATTGAGCTGAGACTGGCTTCGGAGCCTGGCGGGCAGTTTGCTATCTGGTTAGCGGATCTGCAGCATCAGGTGGAAACGGAAGCAGAATGGAAGCAGTTTGTCAGCCATCCGGATGATCAGAAATATCTTGCGGCTTCCTGGCAGGTCGCCCGCACGGGTTCTCAACCCCAGTTTAGGTATGAGAGCCCGAGTTTGATTGCGATGGTGAAAGCACAGGCCGGACCGGTCTGTCTGAGCGTCATGGTCCTGACCATCGTCATTTATGTCGGCTGGATATTGGGCTGGCAGCGGCCTTTATTTGACTGGCTGCACTTTCCGCTGATGCAAGGCGATGGGTGGGAACTCTGGCGCTATGTGTCACACAGCCTGCTTCATTTCTCATTACTCCATATTGTGTTTAATTGCCTGTGGTGGTGGATTTTGGGCGGGCAGTTAGAGCGTCACAGCGGCAGCGGGAAATTGCTGGAAATCTTTCTCCTGTCAGCGCTGATCTCCGGCATGGCACAGTTCTGGGTTAATGGCCCGAATTTCGGTGGCCTCTCTGGCGTCGTGTATGCGTTGATGGGCTATCTCTGGTGGCTGGGCTGGCTGGCGCCGTCACGGGGGCTGAGTATCCCGAACAATATTGTTGTCTTCATGCTGGTGTGGCTGGTACTGGGTTTTGCCGACATCCTCGGTATCAAGATAGCGAACATGGCTCATTTATTCGGACTGGTGACAGGCTGTTTACTGGCTTTTGTCGATGCACGTTTGCGCCACCCCGAGAATCAGGCGCAATGAGCTTTCCTTCAGGAGTGGGATCCCCTCTCTGGCAAGAGGCGGGATTGCCCAGTAAGATGAGCAGGCCGTGGATACCCGGGCATTACGGTTATTTGATCTTCGTTTATCAGGAGCAGTTACAGCAGTGAAGCAAAGCAAACGTCATCAGGAGATCGTCGATCTCGTGAAAACCCAGGGCTATGTCAGTACTGACGATCTGGTTGCCCGATTTCATGTCAGCCCGCAAACCATCCGCCGTGATCTGAACGAACTGGCAGAAGAGAATAAAATTCGCCGTCACCACGGTGGGGCGACGGTGCCGTCCAGTTCGGTGAATACCTCCTATACGACCCGGAAAGTGATGCAACTGGCTGAGAAAGACCGGATAGCGCAGGCGATGGCCAAGCATATTCCGGATGGCGCAACCCTGTTTATTGATATTGGCACGACCCCGGAAGCTGTGGCCCGCGCCCTGCTGAACCATACCGATTTAAGGGTGGTGACCAACAACCTCAATGTTGCTGGTATCCTGACGGGTAAAGATGATTGCCGGGTGATTCTGGCCGGTGGCGAGGTGCGAAACCGTGACGGCGGTATCGTGGGTGAGGCCACGCTGGACTTTATTTCACAGTTCCGGCTCGATTTCGGCATTATCGGGATCAGCGGTATTGATCTGGATGGCTCATTGCTGGATTTCGACTACCATGAAGTCCGGGTGAAGCAGGCGATTATTGAGAACAGCCGTTGTGTCATGCTGGGCGTTGACCATACTAAGTTCGGCCGGAACGCGATGGTCAACCTTGGTGATATCAGTCAGGTGGATATGTTGTTCACCAATAAAACGCCGCCTGAGCCGCTGGCGAAGCGGATGGCGGAACTGGAAACTCATCTCGAAATTATTTCCGACTGAAGATTTCAAATTTGAGCGTTTTCGCTCATTTGTGCTCAGACTGATCTTATATCTGCCCCTGAATACTGACAAAGCTGCCCGAACAGGCAGCTTTTTTTGTGCGTATGATCATGTTGGTGTCATATTTCGAGCATAAAAAAGATGATGTCGACGTCGTTTTTGTCTATATTGAGCGATATCGAACATAAAATCGAAATGACGACTTTCGAATGCATGTCCTAATATAAAGCAGAGAGGGATGCAGACGAGTCGATCAATGAAGGGTACAGGTGAAAGGCATGACAGCAGCAAATGAGATTCTGGACATCATCGTCGTCGGCGGTGGGATTAATGGTGCCGGTATAGCGGCCGATGCGGCAGGGCGTGGTCTCAAGGTCGCATTGTTTGAAGCTGAAGACTTTGCCTCGGCGACGTCATCGGCCAGTTCCAAACTGATCCATGGTGGTTTGCGTTATCTGGAGCATTACGAGTTTCGTCTGGTGGGTGAAGCTCTGGCGGAGCGTGAAGTATTGCTGCGAAAAATCCCGCACATTGCCAAGCCGATGCGATTCCGTCTGCCTCATCGCCCGCACCTGAGACCCGCCTGGATGATCCGTGCCGGCCTGTTCCTTTATGATCACCTGGGCAAACGCACGACGTTGCCGGGAAGTGAAGGACTGCGTTTTGGCAATGACTCGGCTTTGGTACCGGAAATCACCCGTGGTTTTGAATATTCCGACTGCTGGGTGGATGATGCCCGTCTGGTGCTACTCAATGCAATGGAAACTGCTGCCCGTGGCGGCGAAGTCCGGAACCGTTGCCGTGTCGAGAAAGCAGAGCGGGATGGCGACATCTGGCGCGTCACTGTCCTGGACAGCCTGACAGGTGAGCGATTTGTGCGCCGCTCACATGCGTTAGTCAATGCGGCTGGTCCATGGGTGAAAACCTTTTATGACACCAGCCTGGAGACTCCGTCTCCGCGTAATATCCGACTGATCAAAGGTTCTCACATCGTGGTGCCTCGTGTGCATGATGAGCCTCAGGCTTATATCCTGCAGAATGAAGATCAGCGTATCGTATTCGTGATCCCTTATCTGGACCGGTTCTCAATCATTGGGACCACGGATGTGGAATATCACGGCGATCCGCGTCAGGTCGCAATCGATGAAGACGAAATCCGCTACCTGCTGAAAGTATACAACGCACACTTCAAACACAAGCTGCAACGGACGGATGTGGTGTGGACTTACTCTGGTGTGCGTCCGCTGTGTGATGATGAATCCGATTCACCGCAGGCCGTGACCCGGGACTACACCCTGGAACTGGAGCAGGAAGGTTCACAGCCGCCGCTGTTGTCTATTTTCGGCGGTAAGCTGACAACGTACCGGAAACTGGCCGAGGCAGCCTTGCGCAAACTGGCTCCTTTTTTCCCGAATATGGGCTCCGCCTGGACTGCCGATGCCTGTCTGCCGGGCGGGGAAGCGGGTTTTGATCTGCCGCGCTTAAGCCGCGAACTGCAGACACGTCATGAGTGGCTGAATGCCTTCACAGCTGAGCGGCTGGCAACTAACTACGGCACCCTGTGCTGGCAGGTGCTGGACGGTGTGAACAGCGAAACCGATATGGGGCAGCATTTTGGTGAAGGCTTCTACGCCCGTGAGCTGGATTACCTGATGAATCATGAATTTGTGAGTAATGCAGAAGATGCCCTGTGGCGACGCAGCAAACTGGGTCTGTATCTGAACAGCGAACAGCAGCAGGCGGTCGCTGAGTATATCGCGGCAAAGCGTGATGGTGCCCATGCTGCGGCATAAGATTTTAACGGGAAACTAAGAACAAAGGCGCTCAATGAGCGCCTTTGCTTTTTTGGAAAGGGGTTTACTGATACAGATACTTGGTAAAGAGCAGTTCGGTCAGTAATTTTTGATTGGTTTCTGCAATCAGCAAATCATTCACTTTGTTCAGACATAGCTGGCGAATGGCTTCTCGGCCGGCCAGTGACTTGATTTTGGCTTCCGGTTGTTCGCCGATGATCTGAATAATGGCGTCCCGGATCAGCGGGGCGTGGTGTTCGACCAGCGGCAGAAAGTCAGGATCGGCAACCATCAGATCCACCTGCAGACGCAGGTAACCCAGCTTTTTGCCCTGGGTGGTGTAATTGGTGGTGATATCCGGCGTCAGCGTAAAATAGCTGTACTGCGGTGTACCGGATGGTGCTGCTTGAGCAAAAGCGGGCTGATTCAGGGTCAACAGCAGCACCGCAAAGGTCAGGAGTAGAGATTTCATCTTGCTATCCATCTGTGTCTGGGAAAAATCTGTTACCCAAGTGCCTACTTTGGCGAGGAATGATATTCCTGTCCGCGACGGCTTGCTACAATAGGGCATCATTCAATGTGATTGATTGAACACATTCTATCACCCTTTACAGGGGCTGTTGATCTTTTGGTAGTCAAATCCGCGCCGGATAATGCCGTTTTTGCAGCAGGTTATGATAACACGCTGTTGTATGGTACCTGGTTGTGTAACTCACGTTTTGTGCCTTGATCTGAAGGCGGTAAAAGTGGGCCCGGGATGAACCCCAAGGACAAGAGTTCCAGGAATTGAATTGGGAAGATGTCGAGATTCAAGCAGATTTATCAGCCTGCGCTGGACAGTGCCGACTGGCAGCTGGCGACGGCACTGCCGCCAGCTCAGGCCGGGCTGGAAAGCTGGCTCCATGAACAGGGTTCGCTGTCGCGCCGCTTTGCCCGCTATTGTCATCAGTTCAGCGTCCGCCTGCTGGGACAGCACCCGGTACGCGCCGGGGCGTTACAGCCGGGAGAACAGCAACTGCTGGGGGATGTGGATTGCCTGGAACGCAGTGTTTTGCTGGAAGGTGACGGTGTTCCCTGGGTATTTGCCCGGACACTGATCCCGTTGCCGACCCTGACCGGTGATGAGCATGATCTGGCACAACTGGGTGAACTGCCGCTGGGCTACCGGGTATTTACGGATCAAAGTGCCCGCCGGGATGCACTGCAGCTCGCGAAACTCAGTCTGGAAGGGAAGCCGCTGTGGGCGCGACGATCCCGCCTGTGGGTCAAGGAAAAACCTATGCTGGTGGCGGAGCTGTTCCTGGCCCCGGCGCCTGTCTATCAGGATGACGGCGAGCTGGGCTCGCCGTTCAAACATCATCTGTCAGTCGCCCATACTCAAAAGCCGGCGACAGGCTTCGAGCAAAAATAGGAGAACCTGGGTTTGGAGATGACCAAGGCAAGGGCGTACTGGCAGCTGGCCCGTATGGACCGCCCGATCGGCAGCCTGCTGCTGATGTGGCCAACGTTATGGGCGTTGTTTCTCGCTGCAGACGGCATGCCGGATTTCAATGTGTTACTGGTGTTTATTCTCGGCGTCTTCAGCATGCGGGCTGCCGGTTGTGTCATCAATGATTATGCCGACCGTCACTTCGACGGCCACGTAAAACGGACTGCTCAGCGCCCCTTGCCATCCGGACGGATCAGCGAGCGGGAAGCGCTGGCCTTTTTTGTGTGTCTATCTCTGATCTCCTTTGGCCTGGTGCTGACCATGAATGCATTGACCATTCAGCTGTCGGTCATCGGACTGATACTTGCCGCCGCTTATCCGTTCATGAAGCGTTATACCCATTTGCCGCAGTTTGTGCTGGGGATGGCGTTTGGCTGGGCGATTCCCATGGCTTATGCCGCCCAGTCAGGAAGTTTGCCTCTCGTTGCCTGGCTGCTGTTTGCTGCCAATATCCTGTGGACCATTGCTTACGACACCCAGTACGCCATGGTTGACCGGGATGATGACCTCAAGGTCGGAATCAAATCGACGGCGATTTTGTTTGGCCGCTACGACAAACGAATCATTGGATTGCTGCAACTGGGTACGCTGGGACTGTTGATGCTGGTGGGGATGCAGCTGGGACTGTCGCAGGTGTATTACTGGGGACTGCTGGGTGCGGCTGCGCTGTTTGTATACCAGCAGATGCTGATCCGGGGCCGGGAACGAGAACCTTGCTTCCAGGCTTTTCTGAATAACAACTATGCCGGTATGGTGGTGTGGCTGGGTATTGCAGCCAGTCTGCTGCTCTGACGCCTTGATGTTCTGAGGTCTGGAAAGATAATCAAACGCCCGCAATTTGCGGGCGTTTTTCGTTTCGGCTTTCAGTTTATGCGTCAGTTGTTTCCGGCGCGGGTTCTTTTTTCTCTTCCCGGTTCATCACTGCCTGAATGGTCAGTTTGACTGACGGTGAGACCAGATCAGCCAGCAGATCGGCCAGCTCAGCCACCGGACGGGACACAGCATGGTTCTCTTCGTTGAGATAGCCTTGCTGGCGCAGGGTTTTCACCAGTGAAGAGAACACCCCTTTGTCGAAGAACTCCGGAGCATTGATCCCGTGCAGACGGCTCAGACGCTGGGCCATCATCTGGCTTTGCTGTTCCAGATCGCTTTTCATCAGTTGTGGCTCACTGCGCAGCAGGGTCAGCGTGATCGCATAGCGTTGCAGAGTTTCACTGATGGTGTTGCCCAGCAATTGCAGCGGCGCGATGCGGGTACTGTTGAGTGACAGCTCATCACCGTCGCTCAGGATCAGTCGCTGGCGGACCAGTTCATCGATCAGAATATCAATCGCATCCGGTAAGTCCGTTTCGTCAAAACGCAGGTACAGCTCTGCTTTGAGGAATGGATACAGCAGGCTGATCTGACGGTGCATTTCTGCCCGGCTCAGGCGCTGGTGGTACACCACAATGTGTGCAATTAGTGAAGGCAGTGCAAACAGATGGATGATGTTGTTGCGGTAATAAGTCATCAGCAGTGATTGTTTGCGATCCAGCGAGACGATGTCGCCCAGAGTGTCGCGTTCTACCAGGAACTTATCCATGCTGATGGCATGTTCAACCAGCGCCGCCGCTTCCTCGGAAGGCAGCGTGCAGTCCGGTGAATACGGTGTATTGCGGAGCAGCTGCAGGTAGCAGTCGATCTGCTGTTCCAGCTCTTCCCGGCTCAGCGCGCGCTGACGTGAAGCCAGCAGCGCCAGGGCGCAGAGGGTCAGGCCGTTGGTGGCGGCAGCATCATTGATGTGAGTCATCATCTTGTCCGCCAGACGGTTGACCACAGGGTTCAGCCATTGCGGGCGTTGTGGTTCGATCGGGTCGACATCCTGACGCCATTCCGGCACCTGTTCATTCAGATACTGGTTCAACGGAATCGGCTCACCGAAGTTGACATAGCCCTGGCCGAAGTTACGCAGTTTGCGCAGGGTACGCAGGACCTGGCCCAGGTTTTCCTTTTCTTTACGTTTTCCGCGCAGCTCTTTGGCGTAGGTGGCCACTTCCATCACATGTTCGTAGCCGATATAGACCGGAACCAGAGTCACCGGGCGGTTCAGGCCACGCAGCATGGCCTGAATGGTCATCGACAACATGCCGGTTTTCGGTGCCAGCAGACGGCCGGTTCGGGAGCGGCCGCCTTCACTGAAGTATTCGACTGAGTAGCCTTTGGCAAAGAGCTCACCGAGATACTCACGGAACACTGTGGAATAGAGGCGGTTGCCTTTAAAGCTGCGGCGAATGAAGAACGCGCCGCCGCGGCGGAAAATCGGTCCGGCCGGGAAGAAGTTCAGGTTGATGCCGGCTGCAATGTGCGGTGGCACCATACCTTCCTGATACAGGACGTATGAGAGCAGCAGGTAGTCCATGTGGCTGCGGTGACAGGGCACGTAGACGATTTCGTGACCATCCTGAGCCAGCTGGCGGACACGCTGTGCGTTGGTAACATTAATACCCTGATAGATGCGGTTCCAGAGCCAGCTCAGGAAGCGATCACCATGGCGGACCAGGCTGTAGGAGAAATCTGCGGCAATTTCTTCCATCATGTCGATGGCTTCTTTGCGGACTTTTTCCAGTGGAACGTCACGGCTGGCGGCTTCTTCCTGGACAACCTTTTCAATGGCTTTAGAAGCCAGCAGGCGGTTAAACAGTGCCTGACGCTGGGGCAGGCGAGGGCCGGCTGCTGCCAGTTTCTGACGGGAGAAATGAATCTTGGCCACCCGTGCCAGCTTAATGGCGATGGTGTCATCGGCGCCGTATTTATCTGCCATGAAACGCAGCGAGACCGTTGGGCTTAAGCGGACCAGACAATCACGGCCCTGCGCCAGGACAGCAAAACATTTTTCCGGGCCATTCAGAGCTTTGAGAATTGGCTTGCCTTCGCCTTCTGTGCCCGGTTTACGGCCCCAGAGCACAGATGCAGGCAGCAGCTGGACGTCAAGTTCACCATCCGTTTTATGGGCGGTCAGTAAATCCGTGAACAGGGCCAGCGATGCTGCCGGGATCTGACCATTGCTGCCGAAAATGCTCGGGCTGTCTGCCACAAACACAAAGCGGGGAAATTCACGGCCGTGAATCACCATGGGCTGCAGCGGATCCGGAAGTCCGTTGGCCCGGGCGGCAGCACTCAGCGTCAGCAAATCGGTTTGCGAGCTGAATGGCAGGGTATAGATAATGGGACGGTTCAGATCCAGTGTGAGTTCTGCCACGGGATCGGATGGAATAGTGCGGGTCTTCACCAGTAAAGAAAGCGGCAAATTCAGTAAACTTTGCGTGATTTTCTGCCAACTTGACATGTTTATAACTAGCCTCGAAAACTTAATGCGAGGCAAGGATAGCAGAAAACGCGCCGGGTTTTGCTGTGAAAAAATCAATACAGCGAGGGAAAATATGAATTTTTTGTCTTCCGGACCCGCTCCGTGCTTTGGGGCGTATTGCATTGATGCTACACCTTTTATATTGAGGTGACTTCGGTATATGGCCTTTTCAAAACAGTGAACACTGGATATACTCACAGTGAACTGTATAAAAAGACAGGGTATGTCATGAAGCCGCTAACGCCACGCCAACAAGAAGTCTTTGATCTCATCAAAGCAAAAATTGAAGAAACCGGGATGCCGCCGACGCGTGCGGAGATTGCCCGTGAACTTGGATTCCGTTCTGCCAATGCGGCAGAAGAGCATTTAAAAGCACTGGCCCGGAAACAGGTGATTGAAATTGTACCGGGTGCCTCCCGCGGGATCCGCCTGCTGGTAAACGACGATGCTGCTGAAGAGCACGGTTTGCCTTTGATTGGCCGGGTTGCAGCCGGAGAGCCGATTCTGGCTCAGGAGCATGTGGAAACTCACTATGATGTCGATCCGTCAATGTTCAAGCCACAGGCAGATTTTCTGCTGAGAGTGAACGGCATGAGCATGAAAGATATCGGGATTCTGGATGGTGACCTGCTTGCGGTTCATAAAACCCAGGATGTCCGCAACGGACAGGTTGTTGTTGCCCGGGTGGATGATGATGTCACCGTGAAGCGTCTGGAGAAAAAAGGCGCTCAGGTTCTGCTGCATGCTGAAAATGAAGCGTTCGAACCGATTGTGGTTGATCTGACTCAACAGCAGCTGACAATTGAAGGAATTGCGGTTGGTGTGATCCGCAATGGTGACTGGAGCTAATTGCACCGGCGTCGCAAAGGGCAGATGATTTCTTTGCAATTATAAATGAGAGTTATTATCATTCCACTATTGCTTTGGAGATGATAATGACAAAATCTGCCCGCTACCATATCCCGGCTGCATTATTACAGCCGCTCTGGCTGCGCAGCCGTGAGAGTCTGGTTGACAATGGGTTGATCTATGACCCCCTCGCTGCAGCGGCCTGCCAGCAATGTCATCTGGCACCGGACTGCCTGACCGGCAATGTCGACCGGCATCAGTTGCTGCATGCAACGCTAACCCTGCTGGTGGATCAGCGTGTGCATCATTTTCTCCGTCGCTTTCCGAACGGCCATGTGATTAATGTCGGGGCCGGGCTGGATACCCGTTTTTATCGTCTGGACAACGGCCGTTGCCGCTGGCTGGAACTGGACTGTGATGAAAATCTGCTGTGGCGCCAGCGCTTGTTCCACCGGAGCGAGCGGTACCGGATGCGTTCAGGCTCGGTGACGGATCTCAGCTGGTTATCTCAGCTGCCGACGTCGTTTTCGTCCCCAGTAATGCTGGTGTGTGATCAGGCCCTGTTACAGGCGACAGAGACCGAGGTTGCCCGCTTTGTGCAGCGCATGGGCTGCCATTTTAATCAGCTGGAGCTTTGTCTGGTCTTGGCTGGAGATCGGTGTGACAGCACGCTAGGTCAGAGTCTGGGCACTCAGACGTATGCGCATGGCTTTGATGATCCGACAGCTCAGTTGCTGCAATGGCTGCCCTGGGCAGAAGTTGTTTCCAGCCATTCTCCGCTGGATGTGTCCTGTCCACGCTGGCGTCCATGGCATCGCTGGTTGTCTCGCCTGTCGGCATTTCGTCACCGCCTGACTCCTGTGGTGACCCATCTGCGTTTTTGAGCCAGGCATTTTGAGCCAAGAATGGTGCCTGCTGATTAACTACCTGAGTCAATGGTCATCATTCTATTGAGATGATCATTCATAATTTTCTGCCAAATTTCTTCAACTGATACCGGAGCCGCGGCTGTTCGGGTCTTGACTATTTCTGACGCAAATTTTTGTTCATTCTCCGAAATCTGTCCTAAGTTAAATGTAAACAAGCTGTTAAGGCTACTTGCGCTGATGAGGAATTCTGGCGGGCAGACTATCGGTCACAACGGACGCGATAGGGCGATTGCCGGTCAGAACGACCGAAGGAGGGATCCGAACAATGATGCGGCAATTGTTTTATGGA
Organism: Photobacterium sp. 53610; assembly: GCF_036409375.1. Lineage (NCBI taxonomy): Bacteria > Pseudomonadati > Pseudomonadota > Gammaproteobacteria > Vibrionales > Vibrionaceae > Photobacterium > Photobacterium sp. 53610. Next base: position 95,308 of record NZ_JAXOFS010000010.1, read on the forward strand.
TTACTGGGCGGATTCGTTTTGCCAGTGATGGCAGAAACCAAATCGATGCCGTTGAATATGACTCAGGGGGTAACCGGGGTCAGTCAGCAGGTGTATTCGCTGCACATGACGATTTTTTATATCTGTGTGGCAATTGGACTGGTGGTCTTCGGCGTGATGTTCTGGGCCATTATTCATCATCGTAAATCACGTGGTGCCGTGGCCGCATCCTTCCATGAAAGCACCCGGGTCGAGTTGCTCTGGACCCTGATCCCCTTTGTGATTCTGATTTTGATGGCGATTCCGGCGACCAAGACCCTGCTGGCGATGGAAGACACCACTCAGCCCGATCTCACTATTCAGATTACCGGTTCTCAGTGGAAGTGGCATTACCGCTATTTCGACGAAGATGTCGCATTTTATTCCAACTTAGCAACTTCAGACGCAGAGATTAACAACGAGCGTCAAAAACGCGGGAATTATCTGCTGGAAGTGGATCACCCGCTGGTTGTTCCGGTTGGTCAGAAAATTCGTTTCCTGATGACCTCGCAGGATGTAATTCATTCCTGGTGGGTGCCGGCATTCGCCGTGAAGAAAGATGCGAATCCGGGCTTTATCAACGAAGCCTGGACCAAAATTGATGAACCCGGGATTTACCGCGGCCAGTGTGCGGAATTGTGCGGTAAGAGCCATGGCTTTATGCCGATTGTAGTCATTGCCAAGCCACAGGCTGAATATGAAGAGTGGCTGCAAACGACCAAGGTGGCTCAGCGGGAAGCGCGTGAGGAAGAGCAGCGACTGCTGGATATGGAAATGCCGATGGATGAGCTGATGGCCATGGGCGAGAAGGTCTACAACACCCGTTGTGCGGTCTGCCATCAGGCCAACGGTCAGGGTTTACCCGGCGCCTTTCCGGCGCTGGCCGGTAGTGCGATTGCGACGGATCCGGCTAAAAAGCTCGAACATATCAGCGTTGTGGTCCACGGGCGAAACGGGACAGCCATGCAGGCATTCGGGCCTCAGCTCAGCCTGAAAGAGCTGGCCGCTGTAATTACATATGAGCGGAATGCCTGGGGAAATAATACCGGTGACACCGTGCAGGCAGCAGAAGTTCAGGCTGTCCTGAAAGGCGAAGCGCTTTAGAGTTGAGGGAGTGACCAATCATGACTGACATGTTGCGTGAGCAGGCGGTGGACGAGACCACCCATACTGAACATGACGCGCATCACCACAGCGGGATTAAGCGCTGGCTGTTTACCACCAACCATAAAGACATCGGTACTTTGTATCTGCTGTTCAGTTTTGCGATGTTCCTGACCGGCGGTGCGATGGCGATGGTGATCCGGGCGGAATTGTTCCAGCCGGGACTGCAACTGGTGGAACCGAACTTTTTTAACCAGATGACGACTGTTCATGGCCTGATCATGGTGTTTGGTGCCGTGATGCCTGCATTTACCGGATTGGCGAACTGGATGGTGCCGATGATGATCGGGGCACCGGATATGGCCTTACCGCGCATGAACAACTGGAGTTTCTGGATCCTGCCTTTTGCTTTTACCATGCTGCTGGCCTCACTGTTTATGGAAGGGGGTGGTCCGAATTTCGGCTGGACTTTCTATGCACCGCTGTCGACCACTTTCAGCCCGCAAAGCACCGGTTTGTTTGTGTTCGCCATCCATATCATGGGGATCAGCTCGATCATGGGGGCGATTAACGTCATCGTCACTATCGTCAACCTGCGTGCACCGGGCATGACTTACATGAAGATGCCCCTGTTTGCCTGGACCTGGCTGATTACGGCATTCCTGCTGATTGCGGTCATGCCGGTACTGGCGGGGGCGGTGACCATGGTGCTGACCGATAAATTCTTCGGGACCAGTTTCTTTGATGCGGCTGGGGGCGGTGATCCCGTGATGTTCCAGCATATCTTCTGGTTCTTTGGTCATCCCGAAGTCTATATCATGATTTTGCCGAGTTTCGGTATCATTTCGGCGATAGTTCCGACCTTTTCCCGTAAAAAGCTCTTCGGCTACAGTTCCATGGTGTACGCGACGGCGTCTATTGCGGGTCTGAGCTTCTTAGTCTGGGCGCACCACATGTTTACCACCGGGATGCCGGTGGCTGCTGAACTGTTCTTCATGTACTGCACCATGCTGATTTCGGTGCCGACTGGGGTGAAAGTCTTTAACTGGGTTGCCACCATGTGGCGTGGCTCACTGACCTTTGAAGTCCCCATGTTGTTTGCGATTGCGTTCATCATTCTGTTCACCATCGGTGGATTCTCGGGGTTGATGCTGGCGATTACGCCGGCGGATTTCCAGTATCACGATACCTATTTTGTGGTGGCGCATTTCCACTATGTGCTGGTGTCCGGAGCGATCTTCTCCATCATGGCCGCGGCTTATTACTGGTTACCAAAATGGACCGGGCACATGTTTGATGAGCGTCTGGCGAAGTGGCATTTCTGGTGCTCGGTGATTTCCGTGAACATCCTGTTCTTCCCGATGCACTTTTTGGGACTGGCGGGGATGCCGCGGCGGATCCCGGATTATGCGCTGCAGTTTGCTGATGTAAATGCCATTGTCAGTATCGGAGGCTTCATGTTTGGCCTGTCGCAACTGATTTTCCTGGCGGTACTCATTAAATGCATTCGCGGCGGCGAACCTGCGGGCGCGAAGCCCTGGGACGGCGCTGAAGGTCTGGAGTGGACGGTTCCGTCACCGGCGCCTCATCACACATTTTCTACCCCACCGAAAGTGGACTAAGGAGGCCATATGGCTGACTCAGAAAAGGGCAAGAAGAAGTCGTTGCTGCTCCTGATTGTGCTGTCACTGGGGATGTTCGGCTTCGCGTTCGCTTTGGTACCGCTGTACAACGTATTTTGCGAGGTGACCGGGATTAACGGCAAAACCTCGGATCAGGCTGCTGTGGCCAGTGAACTGGTCGATGAAAAACGCAGTATCACCGTGGAGTTTATTGCCTATGTGAATCCGGGAATGGCCTGGCGTTTTGAGCCTGAAGTCCGGCGCATGGTGGTTCATCCCGGTGAAACGCACAAGGTTCTGTTTTCGGCAGTGAACCTGACTCAGAAGGACACCGTGGGGCAGGCTGTGCCTTCGGTTTCTCCGGGCCAGGGCGCGCTGTACTTCAATAAAATCGAATGTTTTTGCTTTAACCGTCAGCCACTGGCGGCCGGAGCGTCGGCAGAACTGCCTTTGCTGTTCTACATCGACCCCGAGCTGCCGGAAGATATCAATACCCTGACACTGGCTTACACCTTGTTCAACGCCCAGCCGGACGCTGCGGCACAGACACAATGAGGTCGACCATGGCAAATCCTTACTCAGAGCATGATCAGTCCCTGACTCCGCCGCATGAACCCTATTATGTGCCCAGCGCCAGTGCCTGGCCGATTGTCGGGGCTCTGGCGCTGTTTTTGATTGCCATGGGCGCAGGGTCCACCGTTGGCGGGCTGTTTGGTGGCAATGGTCCCTGGATTCTGATGTCCGGGGTTGGCTTGCTGCTGCTGATGCTGGTGGGCTGGTTCCGCGACGTGATTCGGGAGTCGATGACCGGACTCTACAGCTCCCAGATGGACCGCTCTTTCCGGCAGGGGATGAGCTGGTTCATTTTCTCGGAAGTGATGTTCTTTGCCGCATTTTTCGGCGCGTTATTTTATGCCCGGATGATTGCTGTGCCCTGGCTGGGCGGGGCGGGCAATAACGCCATGACCCATGCCGTCCTGTGGCCTGAATTTGTCGCACACTGGCCGCTGATTCTGACCCCGGGGGGCACGGAAACGCAGGCCATGGAAGCCATTGGTCTGCCTTTTTACAACACCATGATTCTGCTGACCTCATCTGTCACTGTGCATATGGCCCATACGGCGCTGGAGAACGATAACCGTCCGCGCCTGACCCTGTTCCTGCTGCTGACCGTGTTGCTCGGCTGGCTCTTTGTGTATCTGCAGGGGGTGGAGTACATCCATGCTTACGAAGAGATGGGGCTGACGCTGGATTCCGGAATCTACGGGAACACCTTCTTTATGCTGACCGGCTTTCACGGGATGCACGTGACCCTGGGGACCATCATCCTGTTTATTGTCTGGCTGCGGGTGTTGAAAGGGCACTTTTCCTCGGAACATCACTTCGCATTTCAGGCCGGTGCCTGGTACTGGCATTTTGTGGATGTGGTCTGGCTGGGACTGTTTATCTTTGTGTACATCCTTTAGCCGAGTCAGTAAGGGCGAGGGTTCGGTTCGATGAGACCGGTTGCCACCGCCAGTAACAAGAGGGCAAAGAGCAGGACTGAAAACAGTACCCGGCGACCCAGGTAGTGAGACATCGGTTTGCCCTGTTTGCCTTTGAGCATCACAGGCAGTGCCCGGAACAGGTTCAACAGGATAAAAATCAGCAGGCAGACAATCAGGGCTTTCAGCAGCATGGCACCTCCGTGGTTGGCTGAATCAGGGGCGGCTGACACGGGGTTCAGGGCGCGATGAGACGGACAGGATTTGTTCTATTTACTTTGGTGGTCTTCTTCGGGCTGGTCAAGCTGGGAATGTGGCAGCTCTCACGCGGTCAGGAAAAAGAAATTCTGTCGGCAGCACTCAAGCTCAGGGGAGAGCAGACCTACTTCACTGTTGCCAGTTTACCGGAGGATCCGCTGTGGTACCGGGTGAAATTCAGCGGCGAGTTTGACCACAGCAAAGCGATATTGCTGGATAACCAGCTGGATCAGGGGAAGCCGGGCTACCACCTGTTTTATCCGTTCCGGACCGAAAATGGTGCCTGGCTGCTGGTAAATCTGGGGTGGATTGCCGCTCCGCAGTACCGAGAGCAGTTGCCGGTTTTACCGGAACACCACGGACTGGTGCAACTGTCTGGCACCATTGCGCCGCCGTCACAGTTACCGGAGCTGGGCCATGCCGGGGATGAAAACGGCTGGCCCCGAAGGGTCCAGAATATCAGGCCAAAGGTGCTGGCGATAGCAACCGGACTGCCATTGCCGGATTGGGTGGTGCAGATTGCCCCTGATGATCCGCTGGCGCTGAAGCAGAACTGGCAGCCTGTGGTGATGGGGGCGCAGAAACATTATGCCTACGCGGTTCAGTGGTTTCTGATGGCGGTGGCCATCGCCGGACTGGCCTGGTGGTGGCTGAAGCGGCATCCAGCCAGAGAGAAGGGGAATCCGGAATGAAAAAACACCTCAGCCTGTTATTGCTACTACTTGCCTTCGTTCTGCCGGTGATCGCCGCCAAGCTGGTTCTGGAAAACCATTGGTATCAGGGCGGGGTGACAAACCGGGGGCAGTTACTGGAGCAGCCCGTGGTGTCTGACTGGCTGGCGAAACCGGGCAAATGGCAACTGATTTACCTGTTGCCGGACATGTGTGATACCCGGTGCCAGGGCGCTCTGTTTAACCTGCGTCAGGTGCCGCTGGCGATGGGGGCAGAGCTGGAGCGAATTTCCAGTCTGGTTCTGGTGTCTGCAGAACGCAGCGCGGCGCTGCCGGATGCCAGCCGTCTGGTGAGCGGAGGCGGGGTGGTTCTGGCTGCACCGGAGCCGGTTCTCCGCCAGTTTCAGAAGCTGGAGCAGGAGAGTATCGGGGCGATTTACATCGCTGATCCTCAGGGGAATGTGATGATGGCGTACCCGCTGGTTGAGGGCAAAACGCAGGTACTGGCTCAGGGCAAGGACATACTTCGCGATCTCAAACGTTTACTCAAAGTTTCCAAGATAGGCTGATGGAGCATATCTCATGTACTCAGTCTCAAAAGCTAAGGAGTGGCGATGTTTCCGACGGTTTCTTCTCAATCCCGCCAACCGGACCGACTGTTGACCTGGCTGGTTGGTCTGACTTTTCTGCTGGCTGTGACCGTGATTGCGCTGGGCGCCTATACCCGGCTGACGGAAGCCGGGCTGGGGTGTCCGGACTGGCCCGGCTGTTATGGTTTTCTGAGTGTGCCGCAAACGGATGCCCAGCACGCCATGGCCCGGCAGGCGTTTCCTGAGCACCCGGTGGAAGTTCACAAAGCCCGGAATGAAATGCTGCACCGCTATGTGGCGGGCTCTCTGGGACTGCTGATTCTGGCGATCAATCTGCTGGCCTGGCGTCGAAGTGACCGGCCGCGTCGGTTACCGCTGGTTTTACTGGGAATCGTGTTCGGTCAGGCCATGCTGGGGATGTGGACCGTGACCATGGCCCTCAAGCCTGTGGTGGTCATGGGTCATTTGTTGGGTGGGTTTACGACGGCCAGCCTGTTGCTGGTGCTCTGGCTGCGGCTGGTTAATGCTAATCGGACAGCCAGCCGGGCACGAGCGACCGGTGCGCCCATTCCCTTTGGTGTCCGGCGGCTGGCGGTGGCTGCACTGGTGGTGGTGGCGCTGCAAATTGCTCTCGGCGGCTGGACGGCTGCCAACTACGCCGCAGTGGTCTGTACCCAGTTGCCGGTCTGTGAAGTGGACTGGGTCAGCAAGTTTGATATCACGGCCTTTGAGCCCTGGCAGCCGGGGTTTCAGACCTATCAGTATGGCGTGCTGAATTTTGACCAGCGGGTGTCTATTCATGCGGCGCACCGGATCGGCGCCATGATCACGACGCTGGTGGTGCTGTTGCTGGGCTGGCGGCTGTGGCGAATAGGCTGGCGCCGTCATGCGATGGCAGTGATGCTACTGCTGGCTGTGCAGGCCGGGCTGGGGGTAACCAATGTGCTGGCCAGTCTGCCCTTGCCGGTTGCTGTCGCCCATAACCTCGGCGGATTGTGTCTGTTGCTGGGGATGCTTGCGACTTGTCTGGTGTTGTATCGTGCGCGTCCGGTCGTGAGGGAGGAGAGCGCAGCAACTTTATCTCAATCAACAATATCTCAATCAACAATGAACCACGACAGGTTAACCGGGCAAAGATCCAGACAGGGAACTTTGAACGGCATGACGCCGAAGTCGGGCTGACACCCGCAGGATGATTCAGGGAGGAAAGGAATATGGCGAAATCACAGATACTGGAACAGCGCCAGATAGCTTTGTCTGGCCGCCACTGGCGTCAGATCGGCCGCGATTACCTGATCATGACCAAGCCGAAGGTTGTCGCCATGCTGCTGTTAACCGCACTGGTGGGAATGTGCCTGGCGGTGCCCGGTATTCCGCCGTTGAAGGCTGTGCTGCTGGGGTTATTCGGGATTGGTTTTCAGTCGGCCGCTGCCGCGGCGCTGAATCATGTGCTGGACCGGCAGCTCGACGCCAAAATGGCACGCACGCATCATCGCCCGCTGGCCCGGGGACGGGTGCCGACCCTCAATGCCGTGATCTTTGCAACCCTGCTGATGGTCATTGGCTTTGTCTTGCTGTGGCAGTTGAATGCACTGACGGCCTGGCTGACCTTTGCCAGTCTGGTGGGGTATGCACTGGTTTATACGGTCTGGCTCAAACACGCGACGCCTCAGAATATCGTCATCGGTGGTCTGGCGGGGGCTGCCCCACCGCTGCTTGGCTGGGCGGCGGTCACCGGCCAGTTTGATCCCCATGCGCTGCTGCTGGTGATGCTGGTGTTTGCCTGGACCCCGCCGCATTTCTGGGCGCTGGCCATTCATCGGCGGGATGATTACGCCAAGGCTGATATTCCGATGCTCCCGGTGACGCATGGCATCGCTTTCACCAAAACCATGGTGCTGCTTTATACCCTCTTGCTGACGCTGACCGGCCTGCTGCCCTGGCTGACCGGCATGAGCGGTTTGTTGTACCTGATCGGCAGTCTGGCTCTGAATCTCGGATTTGTGGGTTATGCCCTGAAGCTGAAGTTTGCCGATCAGCCCGGTCATGCCTGGGCGACATTCAAATACTCGATCTGGCATCTGCTGGGGCTGTTTCTGGTGCTGCTGGCCGATCACTGGCTGATGGTGGTTCTGCAATAATCAGGCGATGGCCGGCGGTGAATTGTCTCGCTGCCAGCGAACCTTTACACTCTGCGGCTGAAGTATTTGAAGAATCATGGAGTTCCCGTGCTGGCCGCATTAAAAGATGTCACTCTTCACCGTCAGGTTTTCGCACTGGCGCTTCCCATGGTCTTATCGAATATCACGGTACCGCTGCTCGGGCTGGTGGATGCTGCGGTGATCGGTCATCTGGAGCATGCCTGGTATCTGGGCGGAGTGGCCATCGGCGGCACCATGATCAGTGTGACCTTCTGGCTGCTCGGATTTCTGCGGATGGCAACCACCGGGCTCTGTGCTCAGGCGTATGGCGCCAGCAATAAAAAAGCTCAGGCGATGGTGTTGTTGCAGGGGCTGGCGCTGGCCTGGGGACTGGCGTTACTGCTGATCCTCTGCCACCGCCTGATCGCCGGGACGGTGTTCCATTTCAGTGATGCCAGTGACGCCGTGAAAACCTATGCGGATCAGTATTTCTCCATCCGGATTTGGGGTGCCCCGGCAGCTCTGGCGAATTTCGTGATCATGGGCTGGCTGCTGGGCAGTCAGAATGCCCGTTTGCCGATGTGGTTACTGATCATCACCAACAGTATGAACATTTTGCTGGATGTGGTGTTCGTTCTCGGGCTGGGCTGGCAGGTGAAAGGGGCGGCGGCAGCATCGGTGATTGCAGAGTACAGCGGGATGGTGCTGGGCTTGTCTTTTGTATCACGTCAGTGGCTGGTTCACGCGCTGCCGGATTGGCGCAAACTGCTGAATCAGGTCGGTCAGGGGGTTGATCGCTTGCTTCGTCTCAACCGGGATATTTTTCTGCGGAGCTTGTGCCTGCAACTGGCATTCAGTTTTATGACCTTTCAGGGGGCGAGTCTGGGCGATAATGTCGTGGCTGCCAATGCGGTGCTGATGAGCTTCCTGATGCTGGTGTCCTATGGGATGGACGGTTTTGCCTACGCAATGGAAGCCATGGTCGGGAAGGCAATTGGCGCCAGAAACCGGGATGCACTCGGGCGGACCCTGATCAGCACGACATTCTGGAGCCTGGTCATTGCTGTGCTGATGACACTGGCCTTTTCATGCTTTGGTCCGCAAATCATCAGTCTGATTTCCGATATTCCCGCGGTTCAGTCAGAAGCTTCCCGTTACTTGCCCTGGCTGGCGGCTGTGCCTTTGGTCTCGATGTGGTGCTTCTTGCTGGATGGTATTTTCATCGGAGCGACCCGGGGGCGGGAAATGCGGAACAGTATGTTCGTGGCGACCTGTACATTCTTTCTGATCTGGCAATTATTCCACAGCTTCGGAAACCATGCGCTGTGGGCAGCAATGTTGGCGTTTCTTGGCATGCGCGGTCTGTCGCTGGCGGCTATTTTTGTCTATCAGTGGCAAAAAAATATTTTTCTTGAAGAGGCCAGTGCCAACAAATAGTTAGCATATTTTATGCTGCTTAATCCATCAGGATCTGTTTAATCATCTGTCCTTTCTCATTGAAAGTGTTTAAAATATAGCCTGTTTTTTGATTTGACAGGTTGAAAATGAAACGAAAATTCGGTGCTTTTTTATTGCTTATTATGAGCTTAGGCTGGTGTTTTCATGCGAGTGCCATGCCGTCCGGTTCCAAAATTTCAGTGACGGCTACGGCCTATAATTCGCTGTCTTCCCAGACAGACGGGAACCCTTCCATTGCTGCCTGGGGAGACCGGCTCAAACCGGGAATGAAGGCAATTGCAGTCTCCCGGGATCTGCTGAGAATGGGCTTGAAACACGGTTCCAAAGTAAAAATCTCCGGTCTGCCGGGTGAATATGTGGTGCTGGATAAAATGCACCGTCGCTGGTCAAAGAAGATTGATATCTACATGGGGCGCGATGTGAGAGCGGCCAAGAACTGGGGCCGACGAAAGGTAACCATCACGGTCGTCGAAGCCTGATACGCAAAATACCTAGCCGAATAATCAACGACATTATCCTGATAGGCATTAAGCGAAGTACAAAGCAGACAGACAGCAAAAAAGCCGCAGTTGCGGCTTTTTGTTTATCTGTTGTTGAGCGGGTCAGTGTAGGGAGCTTACCCGATTCAACTCAGTAGTAAGAGTGATCGCCGCGTGCGTGTTCGGTCACATCGCGCACACCGGTCAGTTCACCGCTGAACTCCGCCAGCAGCTGTTTTTCGATCCCTTCTTTCAAGGTCACGTCGACCATTGAACAGCCATTACAACCGCCGCCGAACTGCAGAATTGCCACGCCGTCTTCGGTGATTTCTGACAGGGTTACATGACCGCCGTGTCCTGCCAGTTGCGGGTTGACCTGAGTCTGGATCACATAGTCCACGCGCTCCATCAGCGGTGCGTCGTTGGACACTTTGCGGACTTTGGCGTTCGGTGCTTTCAGGGTCAGCTGAGAGCCCATTTTGTCGGTGACAAAATCGATCTCTGCATCTTCCAGAAATGGCAGGCTCAGCTCATCGATATAAGCAGAAAACATGTTGAACTTCAGTTCAGTGTCACTGGCTTCGATGGCTTCCGGCGGACAGTAAGATACGCCGCATTCAGCGTTCGGGGTACCCGGGTTGACCACGAAGACACGGATGTTGGTGCCTTCCGGCTGCTGGGCCAGCAGCTTAACGAAATGCTGTTGCGCAGTTTCTGAAATAGTAATCATAGACACGACGTTATACCTGACTTAGTAAGCGTAAAACTTATTCTACTCTCTGGCGCGGGAACACGCACCCATGAATCTTGTGTGGTTTTTTTGAACAGCAGCCCGTCTCGCCTCCGGATCAGCGCTGATGCGGTGTGAATCCCAGGCAATACACATCAATCCGGCTGACATGTTGCTGTCTGAGCAGTTGTGCCAGAACCGACACCGTACTGCCGGTAGTGACGACATCGTCCACCAGGGCGACGTGCGCCGGCCACGTTCTACTATTCAGTATAAATGCCTGCCGGAGATTCTGCAGACGGGCCTGCCGGGTCAGCTGATGCTGAGGGCGGGCCCATTGTGTCCGTCGCAAAGCCCGACTGTCGGTTTCCCCGCCCGTCAGTGCCGCGAGTGCATCCGCCAGCAGGGCACTCTGGTTGAACCCTCGCATCAGGCGTCGCCAGGGATGCATGGGAACCGGCAGCAGCAGGGGCGCGGGATCGGTAAGCTGCGCGGCCAGTAACCGGGCCAGCGGCTGACTCAGCCAGAACTTGCGCTGAAACTTGTACTGCTGGATCAGACGATTCAGCGGAAACGCATATTCACCCAGCCGGACAAGGCGATCCCAGGGCGGTGGCTGGCGCAGGCAGTAGCCGCAGTGAGGGACTGGCTCCGGGGCCGTGGCTCCGCATCGGTGGCAGTACGGTGGCTGAGGCAGGCTGGTCAGACAGGGCTGACACCACAAGTGATCGCCGTCACGCAGTGGTAAACGACAGAGTGCGCATTGCTGGTTTGGCCAGCGAAAGATTGATCTTACGGCCACAGGGGATAACATCCTTGCCATCCGGTTTTTTGGTAAAGGAAGTGTACATGGCGGCATCGGTCTACTGGCAAACATTCGGTCCCGAGACGGGACAGAGTTCCGATCTGGTTCTCATTCACGGCTGGGGAATGAACGGCGCCGTGTGGCAGCATCTGGTCCCACAGCTGGAAAGCCGCTACCGGATTCACGTGGTGGATATGCCGGGCTATGGTCACAGTGCTGAGGTTTCAGCCGGGACCGTCGAAGCGATGGCGGAATCTTTGCTGCACGGTGCGCCGGAAGAAGCCGTCTGGCTGGGCTGGTCACTCGGTGGTCTGGTCGCCAAGCAGGCGACACTGATGGCCCCGGCACGTGTCAGTAAGTTGGTCACCGTTGCGAGTTCTCCCTGTTTTGCGGCCACGGACGACTGGCGCGGGATCAAACCTCAGGTTCTGAGCGATTTCCAGCAGCAGCTCAGTGAAGATTTTGCCATGACCGTCGAACGCTTTATGGCGTTGCAGGCCATGGGGAGTCCCACGGCCCGACAGGATATCAAACAGCTCAGGCAGGCTGTGCTGTCTCGTCCGCAACCGTCACCGGCAGCGCTGGCGCAGGGGCTGGAGATGCTGGCTGAAGTGGATTTACGCAAACATCTGACTCAGATTCGCCAGCCCTGGCTGCGTCTGTATGGCCGGCTGGATGGTCTGGTACCGGCAAAAGTGGCCTCGGATATGGATCTGCTGGCGCCGGATTCTCAGAAAATGATGTTTACCAAGGCATCACATGCACCTTTTATTTCCCATCCGGAAGATTTCATCGGTGCGCTGCAAGCCTTTATGGAGGAATCGCTGCCGGAGACTGCCGCGACCACTCCGGTATAAAGATTAAAGTCTGTGATTGGGTGGCCGATAATCTTTGAATCATGGCGTTTTTTTCTGCCATGATAAAGGTATCAGTGAGGCGCACGGCGGCATGGGCTTGAGTGCGCAGGATGAGTGACAGTGTTGCAGTCTGAAGGAGTCACCAAAACATGATCGTGTCGCCCCTGAATGCCGGTATACCGACACTGGCGCCGTCGGTGAATCCGATGACCGAGCAGGCTGCGCGGGACAATAAGGTCCGCGAAAAAGTCCGCCCGGCCACTGCAAGCCTGGCTTCTGGCAGTGAACCGTCACTGAAAGGCGATGAGAAGCAGATGAAGCGTCCCGGCTGGGATCCCAGTGAGCATCCGGATTATGAAGCACTGGATGTTGCCCATCATCAGGGCTACGGTTATCAGCAGGAATTTGAGCAACTGGTTCTGGCGCTGTCGGCTGACAATTATCTGAAAGATGTCAGCGAGCTGGGTTACAGTATGCACATCCGCCTGCCCCGGGCACTGCTTGAAGAGCTGGGGAAAATCAGTCAGATGGAACGCGTACGCAGCGTGATCCGTTTTAAATATGCACAGTCGACGGTGCCAAATCCACCGACGGAAATGCTGAAGATTGTCTGAGCGCAGCGGATATAAAAAAGGCGGGTCGAAACCCGCCTTTTTTGTTTGTTCCGTGTGAATGTTATTTCTTCGCTTTGGCAAACGCCGCAGCAAAAGCACCACCCATGGCGTTGTTACCCGGTTGGTTGTCACGTTGCTGGCGGGGCGCATGGCGCTGGTTGTTCTGACGGGCGCCGCCTTTCGGCTTGCGCTCGGCTTCCTGACCCGGCTCATCGCTCAGGCGCATCGACATGCCGATTCGCTTGCGCTGCAGGTCGACTTCCATCACTTTCACTTTCACAACGTCACCGGCTTTCACCACTTCTCGCGGATCCGAAACAAACTTGTCCGACAGCGCAGAAATGTGGACCAGGCCATCCTGATGAACGCCGACATCGACGAATGCACCAAAGTTGGTCACATTGGTGATCACGCCCTCCAGCACCATGCCCGGCACCAGATCCTTCACCTCATGGATGCCTTCGGCAAAGGTTGCGGTTTTGAACTCAGGACGTGGGTCACGGCCCGGTTTGTCCAGCTCACCAATGATGTCGGTCACAGTCGGCAGGCCGACTTCTTCTGTGGTGTAATCGGCTGCTTTCAGGCCGCGCAGGAATTCACTGTTGCCAATCAGCGCATCCAGCGGCTTCCCGTTTTTAGCCGCGATGTTTTTGACGACATCATAGGACTCCGGGTGAACCGCCGAAGCATCCAGCGGGTTCTTGCCGTTCATAATCCGCAGGAAACCGGCACACTGTTCGAACGCTTTCGGCCCCAGACGCGGCACTTTTTTCAGCGTGGTGCGGGCATCAAAGCGGCCGTGCTCGTCACGGTAAGCCACGATATTGCTGGCAATAGTCGATGACAGACCGGCAACTCGGGTCAGCAGGGCAGGTGAGGCCGTATTCACATCCACACCGACGGCGTTCACACAGTCTTCGACCACGGCATCCAGACGTTTCGCCAGATTGCTCTGGCTGACATCGTGCTGGTACTGGCCCACACCGATGGATTTCGGATCGATTTTCACCAGCTCCGCCAGCGGGTCCTGCAGGCGTCGGCCAATGGAGACTGCACCGCGCAGCGACACATCCAGATTCGGGAACTCGTTGGCGGCCAGTTCAGATGCGGAGTACACCGATGCACCGGCTTCGCTGACCATGACGCTCTGAACCTTCAGGTTGTTGTCTTTCAGCAACTGGGCGACAAAGCTGTCTGTTTCACGTGAAGCAGTCCCGTTCCCGATCGCAATCAGATCGACATTGTGTTTGGTGATCAGTGCCAGCACCGTGGCGGCCGACTGAGCCACCTGTTTCTGAGGCTGATGCGGATAGATGGTGGCGGTATCGACCAGTTTACCTGTGCTGTCGACGACGGCCACTTTACAGCCGGTACGAAGGCCCGGGTCAAGTGCCAGTGTCATGCGCGGACCGGCAGGTGCGGCCATCAGCAGATCTTTCAGGTTATCCGCAAAGACCTGCATCGCGCCGTCTTCAGCTTTCTCGCGCAGGGCCGCCATCAGCTCGGTTTCCATGTGCATCAGAATCTTGATGCGCCAGGCCCAGCTGATCACCTGCTTGCGCCAGCTGTCTGCTGGCTGGCTGCCCAGATTCACGCCGTAGTGATCGGCAATCATGACTTCACAGTAAGAGCCGCGCACACCTTCTTCCTGATTCGGATCGGCATTCAGTGCCAACTGCAGGACGCCTTCATTCCGGCCGCGGAACATCGCCAGTGCCCGGTGTGACGGGACCTGAGACAGCTTTTCATTGTGCTCGAAGTAGTCTTTGAATTTCGCGCCTTCCTGCTCCTTGCCTTCCACTACACGGGCGGTCAGCTCAGCATTGGATTGCAAGTGGCGGCGGATTTTATCCAGCAGGGCTGCGTCTTCCGCGAAACGCTCCATCAGAATGGCACGCGCGCCGTCCAGCGCGGCTTTGGTATCGGCCACACCTTTGTCGGCAGACACATAGCTTGCCGCACTATTTTCCGGATCGTTTTCCGGTTGTGACCACAGCAGGTCAGCCAGCGGTTCCAGACCGGCTTCAATCGCGATCTGGCCCTTGGTGCGGCGCTTGGGTTTATACGGCAGGTACAAGTCTTCCAGCCGGGTTTTACTGTCGGCCGACAGGATTTCGGCTTCCAGTGCCGGGGTCAGTTTATCCTGCTCTGAAATCGATTTGAGGATTACCTGACGGCGGTCTTCCAGCTCGCGTAAATAGCCCAGACGGGACTCCAGATTACGCAGTTGGGTATCGTCCAGCCCGCCGGTAACTTCTTTCCGGTATCGGGCGATGAAAGGGACGGTGTTGCCGTCATCGAGTAGCGCCACGGCTGCGGCAACCTGCTGCGTGTTGACATTCAGCTCAGACGCAATCAGGTGATTGATACTCGCGGTCATAGAATTCCTTTGGATACAGTTTTTCTCAGGTGGCCCATCTAACCATAATTCCGCACGTCAGTCAGCGTTCTTGCGCCCGCAATATGTCAGGAGTTTGCCAGCTTCGCGGTCAGGTGTGATCTTTGTGCAGGCGTGAACGGCTGTCTATTCACAAAAAGTGGGAAGATATTTCATCCGCCGGGTCTCTGGTCAGAAGAATAATGGTGAAAAATACACTGTATTTTTGAATGTGGGGTGAAGGCTCATCACGATATTTACGTCAGCAGGTTATTTATTTTAGATTTGTCTTAACTAATGTTGTGGTTTTAATTTTGTGAATATTATTTCTATTTTGTTTCGATTTTATTTTTATGTGTTCATGTAAATAAATTTTTTCAGTTTATTCCGAATGATTTTTTTGATTACTCTGTAATTAACCATACCTAATCTATTTTTATGCACACCAATAGCAATATTATTTTTTATTCATGGGTTGATATGCTGCTCATCCGAAAAATGAATGGCACATGACAGCGATATTGTGCTCTCGGGAGCTTGTCGTGTTTGTGGAAACAGGGGGAATCTATTTCAGCGCAGAGTTGAATGATTGAGGCGTGATGAGATTTTTAGTGTCTGAGAATATTCAGCCTTATTTTGTTCTTTGTAAATATATTCTGTTCGGGGAATCATGAAAAGTAACTGGTATTTTAGAGCGTTGATATTTTGTTTGGGGTGAAATGCGACTCACTTCATTGAATTTATTAAATGTGTTTTTTCATTATTGACAGAATGTCTGGCAAAAGGCATTTCTTTTTCGCACAGATGCAGCACCAGAAATATCGAACTCCCAATAAAGTAATCACAGTAAAGAATTAATTTGAACAAATCTGAAACCTTATTGGTTTTCGGAGAGTTGTACATTGCAGTTGTTCTGGTGTTGCTTTGTCACCCTGTATTCCAGACTCAATGCAGAGATGAAAATGATCAATCGGATGCTTTCGCGGTGATGGCCGGTGTCCTGGAATTGTGGCGTTTCATCTGCATAGCCATGGCTGCAGTCATCAATATTTATTCGCTCCGCTGATGAAAACCAGTGCGCAATGAATGATTCATGCATTAGAAGGATATTATTTTGTTTCCTCAGACTTTTTCTTTGCACCCAACTCAAGAAAACATCTTTTACGATCAGGCGCTGACTCCATTGAGTACTCGGTACAATGTCGGGGCTTATACGTTAGCAAACCATATTGATCCTCTGATTCTGCAGCGTGTCTGGTCACTGTTGGTGGCGAATCTGGATGCACTGCGTCTCACCTTCAGTGTTTCTGCTGATGGTGAGGTGCGGCAAACCCTGTCACCTGAGACCGGGGACGATACAGTTCGTCTCGTGGATTTCAGTGCCAGTCCGACGCCTAAAGCGGATGCAGAGCTTTGGTTGAGCCAGGATATGGCGCAGCCATTCGACTATCTCGGAGACAACCTCCATCAGCTGACGTTGATCCGGTTGGACAATCAAATCTGTTATCTCTTTATCAAACTGCACCATTTAATTTGTGACGGTCTGGGGATGTACCAGCTTCAGCAGTATGTACACCAGCTTTATCAGGACATTGCGAACCAGCAGAACCACGAGTGGCTGAGTGATCTTCCCCAGTATCAACCCGCTGTTGAGCGAGCCAGAGAATATCTGAATTCATCCCGATGTCAAAAAGATCAGGACTATTGGACGGCGTTTCTGCAGCAGCATGACATGACTTGCCTTTCCGCTCGGTATTCTGAGAAAGGGAGTCATTATTCAATCCAGGCTTTGCCGGAGTCATTAAAGTTTGCAATGCAGGATTACTGCGAACAACACGGTGTGACGATGCAGGCGATGTTGTTTGGCGCAGTGAGTGTGGTGCTGTCACGGATGATCGGTCAAACTGAGCTCTGTTTCAGTACGGTGACCCATGGCAGGCAAGGACATCAGGGTATGCAGGTTGTCGGGATGCATTCAAATGATTATCCGGTTGCGATGACGGTGACACCGGAGGCGGTCAGTCTGGATTATATTCAAGCTTGCATGCGAACACTCAAAAGTGCCTTGCGTTATTGCAGATACCCGGCAGCCCACCTGAGTCGGCTCGCGCGTGAGCATGGAGCAACGCTACCGAATGTAACCATAAACTATGAAGCTTTTGCTAAAGAAAGTGTAGGACATCATCTCACGCGAGTGTACGAGCAAGATATCATTCAGGCACTTTTACTGAGACTGAAAGATTATGGTAGTGACAGCCCGTTCGTCATATCAGCCCATGTTCTGGATGCTTTTTTCACACCAGAAGAAAGTCAGGCGTTTATCGGGCGGGTGGTGAAAGTGTTATCGACCTTGATTGAGCAACATGACACGCGTATCCGTGAGATTGACTTGGTTTCAGACTCTGAAAGACACACCCTGCTGACCACCTTCAACCAGACGGAAGCGCCTTACCCGCAGGACCAGAGTCTGGCGGCGCTGTTCGAAGCGCAGGTGGCACGAACACCGGACAACATCGCACTGGTGTTTGAGGGGCAGTCCCTGACTTACCGTGAACTGAACAGTAAAGCCAACCAGTTGGCACGGCAGATCCGGCAGACATACCGGGCGTCTCATCAGGCCGAATTGTCTGCGGACACACTGGTCGCGCTGTATTTGGATCGAAGCCCGGAGATGGTGATCAGTATGCTGGCGGTGCTGAAAGCGGGGGCGGCTTACGTACCCATCTCGCCGGAATATCCGTCGGAGCGTAGCGCATTCATTTTAGAAGACACCAAGTCGCCGCTGGTGATCACTCATGGCCCGCAGCAGGCGAATGTCGACGCTCTCCTGTCGGGCGGACATGCTGCGCAGATGCTTCTGGCGGACAGCGATGCGTTGCAGACATTGCCGGACAGCAACCTGGGCAGCGGGCCGTCACCGGCCGATCTGGCGTATGTGATTTATACCTCGGGAACCACAGGCCAGCCGAAAGGGGTGATGGTGGCGCATCAAAATGCCGCACATCTGATTCAGGCCCAGCAATCGCTGTTTCAGACGTCGCAGCGCCAGTATGCCTTGTGGTTTGCATCCTATGTGTTTGACGCCTCGGTGTGGGAAATATTTGTAAGCCTGACAAGCGGGCTGAAGGGCTATCTGTGTGCTGAGCATGAGCGGAATGCCACACAAGTGGCCGAGGTGATTGAGCTGGAGGGCATTGATTTTGCGACCCTCCCGCCTGCAGTGCTGTCACTGATGACAGAACGGACCTTCCCGTCACTGTCGGTGCTGATTTCGGCTGGGGAGTCTCCTTCCGATAGCCTGCTTGCGCATTTCAGCCAGCACAGTCAGGTTTTTAATGCTTACGGACCGACTGAAAGCACGGTGTGTGCCAGCGCGAAGTTATACCAGCCGGGGGATATCGCCAATAATATCGGTGCGCCTATCAGCAATACCCAGCTGTATGTGCTGGATGAGCATCAGCAGCTGCTGCCGCTGGGTGCGGTGGGTGAGCTGTACATCGGCGGAGCCGGTCTGGCCCGGGGCTACCTCAACCGTCCGGCACTGACGGCGGAGCGTTTTATTGCCAATCCGTTTGCGACGGATATTGATCATGAGAAGGGGTATACCCGGCTGTACCGCACCGGGGATCTGGTGCGCTGGCTGCCGGACGGCAACCTGGAATATCTGGGCCGGAACGACCATCAGGTGAAGATCCGGGGTTACCGGATTGAGCTGGGCGAGATTGCCAGCGTGCTCAGTGCTGAGCCGAGTGTGCAGCAGGCGGTGGTGGTCGATCTGGACCGGGAAGGTAGCCAGGTACTGGCGGCCTATGTGGTTCCGACTTCAGAAGCGGTGGATACCGAGGCGCTGCGCCAAAGTCTGTCGGCTCAACTGCCGAAATATATGGTGCCGGGCAGTATCACACAGATAGAGAAACTGCCGCTGACGATTAACGGCAAGCTGGACCGCCGGGCATTACCTGCGCCGGTGTGGGTGAGTGAAGACAGTTACCGGGCGCCGCGCAATGCAATGGAAATGCAGCTATGTCAGGTTTGGCAGCAGGTGCTCGGGGTTGAGCGGGTCGGCATTGACGATAACTTGTTCCGGTTAGGGGGAGACTCGATTCAGGCGATTAAGCTGACGGCGGCCATGCGTGCCCGGCTGAATACAGATGTGCCGCTGGCGACACTCTTTGCTCAGCCAACAGTGGCGGGGTTAAGTGCACAGCTGAATGCTTTGTCGGAGATGATTGAGATCCCGGCGCTGGCATTAGAGAGCTATCCGTTGTCCTTTGCTCAGGAGCGGATGTTATTTATTGAGGACTTTGAACAGGGAACATCCGCCTATCACATTCCGCAGCTGTTCCAGTTAGCGAGCGCAGATGTATTACCGGCACTGTGTCAGGCACTGCACATCGTGGCAGACCGCCACCCGGTGCTCAAAAGCGTCTATGGCTACGATGAGCGAGGCGTGGGTTATCAGCGTGTTGGATCTGATGCGTTGGCGGTCACGACGACGGTTCTGACCGATGATGCTGCACTGGAAGCGGCTGTCCGTGCCGACATCGGCATGCCTTTTTCCTTGCGGGAAGCCCCGGGGATGCGTGTGCATCATTACGTGGTGGACGGGGATGAGCATCAGGAAGCGCAGCATTACCTGTTGATGCTCTGGCACCACATCGCAATGGACGGCTGGTCTGTTGAAGTCTTCTTCCGTGAATTCAGCGAAGCCTATCAGGCGCTGCTGGAACATCGTGCCCCAAGCCTGCCGAAGTTGCCGATCAGTTACGGGGATTATGCGCACTGGCAGCGGGAATACCTGCTGGGGGCGGTACGGGAACAACAGCTGTCTTACTGGCAGGATGCGCTCAGCGGCTATGAGACACTGAACTTACCGACGGACAAGCCAAGGCCAGCCGCACTGGATTATGCAGGGCAGAACCTTCACTTCAGTCTGCCTGGCGAGGTCTCTACAGCGCTGAAAGCGCTGGCCAAAGCCCGGGGGACGACTCTGTATACGGTGCTGCTGAGTGCCTTCAGTGTCTTGTTGTCGAAGTACAGTCATCAGGAAGATATTTTACTGGGAACCCCCACGGATAACCGTCATCACAGCCAAACTCAAGGGCTGATCGGGATGTTTGTGAATTCTCTGATACTGCGGACGCAGGTGAAATCTGGAGATACCATCGCAACATTGATTGATGAGACTCACGCCGTGGTAACCGGAGCCAAAGCCCATCAGGACCTGCCGTTCGAGCAGTTGGTGGATGCGCTGGGCGTAACGCGGGATCCGAGTCGTCATCCGCTGTTCCAGGTGATGTTCAGTATGCAGTCCTTTGATGATGGGGGATTCAGTCACAGCAACTTGCCGCTGAGTCCGGTCGCTGCGACGGCAGTCGATTTCAGCCCGGCGAAATATGATCTCAGCCTGTTCCTGGAAGAAGGAGAGAACGGGGGGCAGTCAGTGATCCGTGGTTCATTGAACTTTGCGACCCGCCTCTTTACGGAAGTAAGTATGTTCCGCCTGCTGAGTGGTTATCAAAAGCTGCTGACGGTGTTTGCGGAGTCATCGGAGACCCGGATCTGCGAAATTGACCTGCTGTCTGATGAAGAAAAACACACTCTGCTGACCACCTTCAACCAGACCGAAGCGCCATACCCGCAGGACCAGAGTCTGGCGGCGCTGTTCGAAGCGCAGGTGGCAAGAACGCCAGATAACATTGCGCTGGTATTTGAGGGACAGTCCCTGACTTACCGGGAGCTGAACAGCAAAGCGAATCAGCTGGCGCGGCAGATCCGGCAGGTGTACCGGGCGTCTCATCAGGCAGAAATACCGGCTGATACCCTGGTGGCGCTGTATCTGGACCGCAGCCCGGAGATGGTGATCAGCATTCTGGCGGTGCTGAAAGCGGGTGCGGCCTACGTGCCCATCTCGCCGGATTACCCGGCCGAGCGGAGCGCGTTTATTCTTGAAGATACCCGGGCGCCGTTGCTCATCACCCATGCACCGCAGCGGGCGATCGTCGACGCTCTTCTGTCAGGCGGACAGGCTGCGCAGATGCTGCTGGCAGACAGCGAAGCACTACAGGCATTGCCGGACAGCAACCTGGACAGCGGACCGTCACCGGTCGATCTGGCGTATGTGATTTACACCTCGGGAACCACGGGTCAGCCGAAAGGGGTGATGGTGGCGCATCAGGGCGTGGTGAATCTGGCGTACTTCATGCGGGACAGTCATCAGCTGAATCCTCAGGCGAAAGTGCTGTGTTTTGCAAACTATGTGTTTGATGCATCCGTTTATGAGCTGTTCCCGTCCCTGATGTTCGGATGTGAGTTGCATCTGGCTACATCGGTGATGCAACGTGATGAACAGGTGCTGCTGGATTATATGGCTGAGCATGAACTGACGAAGGCTTTCCTGCCGACCGCGTTGTTCAATTATCTGGGCGAAAAGCTTGCCGGGACGTCCCTGAAAGTCTTGCATGTGGGGGGAGAATCGCTCAATCCGCTGGCCCAATTGCCGGTAGAAACCCTTTTCAATCAGTATGGTCCGACTGAGGCAACGGTCTGTGCGACTCAGAAAGCTGTGCGTCCGAATGACGTGAGTATCG
>NZ_JAXOFS010000011.1:0-110830 GCF_036409375.1 Photobacterium sp. 53610
CTTCAATTAGAATTTTGTTGCCTTTCCGAAGAAAAGCGGCTCAGTGATTACTGATAAATTGACTGTGCCGGTAACCCTTTCGAAAAAGTGCTACCAATTGGTCACTCAGTTCACTGATAAAATCTTTTTGACTGTATCATTGTCGAGTGCCCACACAGATTGCATGGTCAAATTGTTAAAGAACGTTGACTCAACGTTTATCTCGTTGGTCAGAGGCTGCGTATAATACCGAGCCTTTTTTCTTAGTCAAGCATTATTTTTAAAATAATTTTCAAAAACCTTCTTAACCAAGCCCTCACTAAGGAAAACATCAAAGTTTAAAGCTTTGAATCAATTCTCAAGTGAGGATGCGCATTTTTCAAAAAGAAAAAACACTGTCAACCAGATTTTTCTCTATTTTTGCGCTCCTTTCAGTTCACCACAAGTTATACACAAGTTACGAAGAACTTATTCAAACACTGTCTTGCCCTGTCAGTGAGGCGGCATTATAGGGAGTAATTCAGATGCAGCAAGTGTTTTTTTATTATTTTATTACGAAAGGCGATCTTTTGACCCGAACCAGCCAAAAAACACAGAAAAGCAGCAATAACGGTATTCAGAAAGAAAACGACGCGTTTTGTACGAGTCCAGAGATGCAGATATTCCCGCTATATAGAGACTGATAAAGGAGAGGTTCAATACAAAAAAGTCCGCCGTGATACCCGGCGGACAGAGTCGATTACTTGTAAGAAACAAGAAAGAAAGGATTCAACAACTCCTCACGATGATATTGCAGGGGTGCGTCGTTCAATAAAGTGACCTTCGCGCCTGCACTTTCTGCGATACACTGCCCTGCAGCGGTATCCCACATCATGGTTGGTCCCAAACGCGGATAGAATTGTGCCCGTCCTTCAGCAACCAGGCAGAACTTCAGAGATGATCCCACTTCCGTCATCTTATGCTGGCCCAGCTTTTCCAAAAAGTCAGCCATATCCGGGCTGGGATGAGAGCGGCTTCCGACCACTGTCGGGACGATTGCTTCTCTGGTTCGGATCGGTTCACGTCCGCCTTTTGTTTGCATCCAGGCTTGATGACTGTCGCCCAGCCAGGATTTATCCAGCGCCGGCGCATGGACAACCGCCAGTACCGGCCTTCCCTGCTTTATTAATGCAATATTCACGGTGAACTCTCCGTTTCTGCGGAGGAACTCTTTCGTTCCGTCCAGCGGATCCACCAGCCAGAAGGATTCCCAGTGTTGACGCTGTTCCCATTCGGTATGGGCCGACTCTTCAGAAAGAATGGGGATCTCAGGGGTCAGTTCTGACAAGTGACGAACAATCACTGCGTTCGCGGCCAGATCCGCTTCCGTCACAGGGCTACTGTCTGCCTTTTCTTCAACCTGAACATTGCTGTGATAGAAATCCATAATGACTTGCCCGGCTTCCAGGGCAATCTGGTAAACAGACTCCAGTAGTGCGCTCACGCTTGACTCCTTGTCTTATATAATACGGCGTTGCTTTAACGCTTCCATGCACAGAGTGACCAGCGTATCCACTGATGTATCTCCCGCGTGAAGATGAATCTCTGGCGTTTCAGGCGGCTGATACTCCGAGTCGATGCCGGTAAAATCTTTAATCTCACCAGCCCGGGCTTTTTTATACAGACCTTTCGGATCCCGCTTTTCACACTCGGCTAATGGTGTATCAACAAAAACTTCGATGAACTCGCCTTCAGGCAAAAGATCCCTTACCAGTTGACGTTCAGCACGGTGAGGAGAAATAAATGCGGTCAAGACGATCAGTCCGGCATCCGCCATCAGTTTTGCCACTTCACCGATGCGGCGGATATTCTCTTTCCGATCCTCTGATGAGAAGCCGAGATCCTTACACAGCCCATGACGAACGTTATCACCATCCAGCAGGTACGTATGAAATCCCTGACCCGCAAGACGATTTTCCAATGCGCCTGCAACTGTCGACTTGCCTGCACCACTCAATCCGGTAAACCAGAGCACACAAGGTTTCTGATTTTTCAACTGAGCACGCTGTGCTTTATCTGTCTGGTGATTGTGCCAGACCACGTTTTCATTTTCATGGGATTGAACGACAGCGGTCATTGTACACTCCGTTGCTAAAACACATTAAAAAGGGAAAAACTGCGGGATCAGGGTCAGTACGACCGCTGAATACATAATAGAAAAAGGCAGTCCGATTCTCAGATAGTCACGCAGTTTGTAATTACCTACGGTATAAACGAGCAGATTCGTCTGGTAACCATAAGGTGATATAAAGCTGGCGCTGGCCCCAAACAGAACGGCCATAATAAACGGCATCGGATCAACACCGTAACTCAGTGCCAGGCTGTAAGCCAACGGGAATGATAAAGCCGCGGCTGCATTGTTGGTTACCAGCTCGGTCATCAGTAAGGTCAGCAGATACACGGCCACTAACCCGCCGTAAACACCCCAGCCGTTAAAAGATGTCATCATCAGGTTACCCATCCGCTCAGACAGGCCGCTGGTCAGCATTAACTGCGCTAACGATAATGCTGAACCAACAATGACAACAATATCAATTGGGAAGCGACGGCGAATTTCAGCAAAACTGATAATGCCGGTTGCCAGCAGAACCAGCAGATAACCAGCCAGCCCTTTAATCAGCGGCAGAATATCCAGTAAAGCGGCTGCGATGACGGCAACGAAACCACCCAAAACCGCCATGCTTTTTGAACTGTCCAGACGGGCGCTGGAGTCCAGGCCATTAATCAGAACAAACTCGCGGTTCAGCGTTTGTTTTTTCTCCTGAAAGGTCTTCCCGGGAACAATCACCAGCGTATCTCCCGGATGCAGCTCTATATTGCCTAACCCGCCCGCCAAACGTTCATGCCCGCGACGAATCGCAACTACAACAGCATCAAAGCGCTCACGGAACCGGACATCTTTGAGAGATTTACCCCGGATCCCCGCGGAATGACTGACAATCACTTCCATCATCGACTGACCATTCAGATGATGCTGGCCGAATAGCTTTAACCCTTCAATTTCCTGCAGAGTTGTGACACTTTCGACATCGCCGCAAAACAGCAGATTATCACCGGCGTGCAATACCGTATCCGGACAGACGGGCGCAATGGTTTGGCCATCCCGGATAATTTCAGCCAGAAACAGACGTCGCAGGGCACGCAAACCATTTTCTGCCACCGTTTTCCCGGCCAGCGGTGAAGTCTCAG
This sequence comes from Photobacterium sp. 53610, assembly GCF_036409375.1. Lineage (NCBI taxonomy): Bacteria > Pseudomonadati > Pseudomonadota > Gammaproteobacteria > Vibrionales > Vibrionaceae > Photobacterium > Photobacterium sp. 53610. Next base: position 3,208 of record NZ_JAXOFS010000011.1, read on the forward strand.
TGATCCTGGCTTCCAGAAAATAAGGCAGTTCATCCTGATTGCTGTCGTCATAATTCGGCAGCAGGTGGCTCAAAGGCACCAGAACCGCCAGACCAGTCAGTAAAACCGCCAGCCCGATCATCGAAGGGGCAAAAAATCCCAAACTGGGTAAACCCGCATCTTCAACGAAGCTGTTAACGATTAAATTTGTCGAGGTACCAATCAAAGTCAGGGTACCGCCTAAAATGGCGGTATATGACAGCGGGATCAACAGGCGTGACGGCGCATGACGCTGATTGCGTTTTACCGCACCAATCAGTGACACCACCACAGCCGTATTATTGGTAAAAGAAGACAGAAACGCCGTCGACAGGCCAAGTTTGGCGACGACCGACGTTTGTCCTCCCTGAGAGATCTGGCGCCCGACCCAACTGATCAGGCGCGTTTTTTCCAGTGCAATAGAAACAAGGATCAACAAAACCAGAGTCAGCAACGACGCATTCGTGAAGTTACCAGCCAGGGTCGACAGCTCGATCATCCCGGTTTGAAAGCCGACAAAAGCCGCGCCTGCGAACAGAAATGCAGGTTTAATCCTGGTGGTGATCAGACAGGTAATGATCACCACCAGCATGGCAAGTACCAGGGCTTGTTCCCATGCCATAGGCAGTTACCCCAGCAACTTACTGAGATCTTTGGCACCCCAGTGCGGGAAGTGCTTACGGATCAGGGCATTCAGTTCGACTTCAAACGCACTGTAACCGTGCTGAGCCGGTGCCGATTCTGCCAGTGCTTCCCGCACCATACCGGCACCCACAGTCACATTGGTCAGACGGTCGATCAGAATGAAGCCACCGGTGTCAGCGCAATCCTGGTATGAATCAATCGCAATCGACTCATTCAGCGAAACTTCACACAAGCCGATCCCGTTCAGGGGCAGCACATCTGTACTGAAGGTTTCCAGATTGTTGATATCCACCTGATGACGAATCGCACTCACCGAACCCACCGTTTTCTTACCTGCGACTTTGATGTCGTACTGACGGCCGGATTCCAGTGGCGCCTCAGCCATCCAGACAATATCAGCCAGAAGCTGGTTACTCAGCGGCACTGTATCTTCCGCGTGAACAATAGTGTCACCACGGCTGATATCAATTTCGTCGTTCAGTGTCAGCGTGATTGCCTGACCTGAATGCGCTTCAGCCAGATCACCATCGAAAGTGACAATGCGGGCAACGGTTGATGTCTTACCGGACGGCAGCACTTTCACGGCATCTCCGACTTTGACTGTGCCTGAAGCCAGTGTGCCGGCGAAGCCGCGGAAATCCAGATTCGGACGGTTCACATACTGAACCGGAAAGCGCAGTTCGCCATCATCTTTCTTATTAACTTCCACGTCTTCCAGTAATGACAGCAGCGACTCCCCCTGATACCAGGGCGTCTGTTCACTGAGCGTCACAACGTTATCTCCGTCCAGTGCAGACAGGGGCACCAGCTGGATGTTGATATCCGCATTCAGTTTTTCTGCGAATGCCAGATAGTCATCGCGGATCTGCTCAAAACGCGCTTGCTCGAAGCCCACCAGATCCATTTTATTCACGGCAACCACGAACTGACGGATCCCCAGCAGGCTGGCGATATAAGAATGACGACGGGTCTGATCCAGCACGCCTTTCCGGGCGTCGATCAGAATCACCGCCACATCACAGGTTGAGGCACCGGTCGCCATATTGCGGGTGTACTGCTCATGTCCCGGCGTGTCGGCAATAATGAATTTGCGTTTCTGCGTCGAGAAATAACGGTAAGCAACATCAATGGTGATGCCCTGCTCACGCTCCGCCTGCAGGCCGTCCACCAGCAAAGCCAGATCCGGTTTGCTGCCCGTGGTGCCTACTTTCTGGCTGTCCGCATGAATTGCCGCCAGCTGATCTTCATAAATCTGCTGAGAATCATGCAGCAGACGGCCAATCAGCGTACTTTTGCCATCATCGACTGAACCGCAGGTCAGGAAACGAAGCAGAGACTTGTTCTGGTGCTGATCGAGATAGGCTTCAATGCCCAGCTCAGCCACTTGTTGTTGAATTGCACTGTTCATGTCCCGACTCCTTAGAAATAACCCTGACGTTTCTTCAATTCCATGGAACCAGACTGATCGTGGTCGATCGCCCGTCCCTGACGCTCACTGGAGGTCGCGACCAGCATTTCTTCAATGATTTCCGGCAGAGTACCAGCCTCAGATTCAATCGCGCCGGTCAGCGGGTAGCAGCCCAGCGTACGGAAACGAACACTCTTCTGCTGGATCTCTTCGCCCGGACGCAGTTTCATACGGTCATCATCGACCATGATCAGCATGCCGTCGCGCTCAACGACAGGACGTACCTGAGACAGATACAGCGGCACAATCTCAATGCCTTCCAGATAGATGTATTGCCAGATATCCAGCTCGGTCCAGTTGGACAGCGGGAACACACGGATACTTTCGCCTTTATTGATCTGGCCATTATAGGTCCGCCACAATTCAGGACGCTGGTTCTTCGGATCCCAGGTATGGTTTTTGTCACGGAAAGAATACACACGCTCTTTCGCACGGGATTTCTCTTCGTCACGACGGGCACCGCCGAAGGCAGCATCAAAGCCGTATTTGTTCAGTGCCTGCTTCAGGCCCTGAGTTTTCATGATGTCCGTATGCTTGGAAGAACCATGCTCAAACGGGCTGATTCCCATCGCAATCCCTTCCGGATTTTTGTGAACCAGCAGGTCAAATCCGTATTTTTTTGCTGTGGCATCACGAAACTCGATCATCTCGCGGAATTTCCAGTCAGTATCGACGTGCAGCAGCGGGAACGGGATTTTTCCCGGATAAAAAGCTTTACGGGCCAGGTGCAGCATCACCGAAGAATCTTTACCGATGGAGTACATCATCACTGGGTTATCGAACTCAGCGGCGACTTCACGGATGATATGAATACTCTCCGCTTCGAGCTGCTTAAGGTGGGTAAGGCGTTTCGGATCCATCTTTCTCTCCATGTTAAGCCAGGCTCACGACAGCGGGGTGTGGTTGCCCTTGTTGTTCCTGCTTTCCGAACCAATGTAATTTCTGCGCGAGGTTCACCACTTCACCCACCACAATGAGTGACGGTGATTCCGCGTGCTCTGCCAGCTGAGCCAGTTCACTCAGCTGACCTTTGTAAATTTTTTGCGATGCCTGTGTGCCTCTCTCAATGATAGCGATCGGCGTTTCTGCTGCCCGGCCATGTTCAATCAGCTGTTGCTGGATATGACTCGATTTCATCAGGCCCATATAGATCACCAGCGTCTGCTTGCCGCGCGCCAGTGTTGACCAGTCGAGGGTATCGCTGTCCGGCTTGGTGTGACCGGTAATAAACAGGGCACTCTGAGCGTAATCGCGATGTGTCAGCGGAATACCGGCATAGGCGGTCGCGCCGGCAGCAGCGGTAATTCCGGGTACGACCTGGAACGGAATCCCGGCATCGAACAGCACTTCCAGTTCTTCACCACCGCGTCCAAACATGAAAGGATCACCGCCTTTGAGGCGCACGACTCGTTTCCCCTGACTGGCATATTCCACCAGCAGGCGATTGGTTTCTTCCTGAGGCACACTATGGAAACCAGCACGTTTGCCCACGCATACCAGCTCAGCATCACGACGGACCAGATCCATGATTTCATCAGAGACTAAATAGTCATAGAGCACCACATCGGCCTGCTGCATCAGCTGCAGGGCACGCAGTGTCAGTAAACCTGCATCTCCCGGACCCGCACCAATCAGGGCCACCTGGCCCTGCGTGGCAACGTGCTGGGACTGACGGATCAGTTCTTGCTCGGCTTCCTGCTCTCTGCCTGCCGCAACCAGTTCCGCAAAGCGACCATCAAAGGCCTGCTCCCAGAACAATCGGCGTGCCGTCAGGCTTTGAACGGTATTTTTCAGGCGATCCCGGAAATTTCCCGCCAGTGACGCCATTTTGCCGAGGTGCTGAGGCAGCAGTGCCTCCAGCTTCTCCCGGACCAGACGGGCCAGCACCGGCGCTTTACCAGAAGAGGAAATCGCAACAATAATCGGGGAACGATCGACTATCGACGGAACGATAAAACTGCAGCGCTGGGTGTCATCCACCACATTCACCAGTACCTGGCGTTGATTGGCAGACTGGTACACCAGTGCATTGATGGCTTTGCGATCCGTTGCTGCGATCGCCAGGAAGATGCCGTCGAGATGGTCAGGCGTAAATTGATCAGCCAGAAGCGTCACCTGACCGTTTTTGACCGCCTGTTGAAAATCTGCATTCAGCTCAGGAGCAATCACACGGACGTCGGCACCGGCTTTCAGCAGCATCCGGGTTTTACGCCAGGCCACTTCTCCTCCACCTACTACCAGGCATGGACGACGCTTTAAATCGGCAAAAATTGGTAAATAGTCCATAGTCGCTGCTCATACTCGCTGTAATTAACAGCACTATAGACGGGGCAAGATATTACCTGAAATTCTAAAATTTCATTTTTTATTCCCAAAAGTTTAGCTTGCTCTACTTTCAGGAATTTCAGGAAGCATGGGCATGGTTTCGGCCTGAGAGATGGGGTAACACCCTATAAAACAACTCTTTTTTCGGCTCAACGCTTACGGTGATTGCTTATCTTATGCCTTTCTGTTCTAACGCTGAGGTACTCCTGAGGCGAGCTCCGTGCCGATCAGAGCCGCCCACATCTTCAACAGGTTACATCTGCAGCAAACGAAACTCGTGTCACATATCTGACAAGCACTTGCAATTCAGGAACTGTATTTTTGCTACCTTTAGCGCGTTCCTATTGTTCATAACACGGTGAAAATCATGCCCTTAAGAGCCAAACCACTTTCCATCGCCGTACTGGGTGCCCTGCTGACTACGGCAGGTCCTGCACTGGCAGACACCATTCAGCTGCGTATCCTCGAAACAACTGACATTCACGCCAATGTCATGGACTACGACTACTACAAAGATAAGGCCACAGAGAAAACCGGTCTGGTACGCACTGCAACGCTTGTCGAGCAAGCCAGAAAGGAAGTGACCAACAGTGTGCTGGTCGATAACGGCGACCTGATTCAAGGCAGCCCGATGGGCGATTACATGGCCGGTAAAGGGCTCAAAGCTGGTGATGTTCACCCCGTGTATAAAGCCATGAATCAGCTGAATTACGAAGTGGGGAACATCGGAAACCACGAGTTCAACTATGGCCTGGACTTCCTGAAAACGGCCCTGTCTGGGGCAAATTTCCCGTATATCAATGCCAACGTTTATGACCTCAAGACAGGCAAAAACCTCTTCAAGCCATACCTGATTAAAACCTACCGCCTGAAAGATACAGACGGGAATGAGCATGACATCAAAATTGGCTACATCGGTTTTGTCCCGCCACAAATTCTGATCTGGGATAAAAAGAACCTGGAAGGCAAAGTCGAAGCGAACGATATCAAGCAGACCGCTGAATATTTTGTGCCGAAGATGAAAGCCGAAGGCGCGGATGTGATCGTGGCAATCCCCCACTCAGGCGTCTCTGCCGACCCATACCATGCCATGGCTGAAAACTCGGTGTACTACCTCACCGAAGTCAAAGGCATTGATGCCATTGCCTTTGGTCATTCTCATGCCGTGTTCCCGAGCAAAACTTTCGCCAGCCTGCCGCAGACTGATCTTGCCTCCGGTACCATCAACGGCGTGCCGTCGGTCATGCCGGGCCGCTGGGGCGATCACCTGGGCGTGATCGACCTGGTGCTGACGCAACAAAACGGAAAATGGGCAGTGACACAAGGCCAGACCGAAGCCCGCCCGATCTTTGAAAACGGCAAATCTCTGGTGGCAGCCGACCGCAAATTGCTGGCAGCCGTCGCCGATGACCATAAAAATACCCGTAGCTTCGTCAATCAGCCGATCGGTAAAGCCAGCGATGTGATGTACAGCTATCTGGCACTGGTTCAGGATGATCCGACCGTGCAAATCGTCAACATGGCACAGAAGGATTATGTGGAACGCTTTATTCAGGGCGATCCGAATCTGGACGGAATTCCGGTTCTGTCGGCAGCGGCGCCGTTCAAAGCCGGTGGCCGGGCCAATGATCCGGGCAACTACACCGAAGTAGAAGCCGGTCAGCTGACTTTCCGTAATGCAGCCGATCTTTATCTTTATCCGAATACCCTGGTCGCCCTGAAAGTGACCGGAAAAGAAGTCAAGGAATGGCTGGAATGTGCTGCCGGCCAGTTCAATCAGATTGACCTGACCTCCAGTGCCCCGCAGTCGCTGATCAACTGGGAAGACTTCCGCACCTATAACTTTGATGTGATTGACGGCGTTCAGTATCAGATTGATGTATCACAACCCGCACGGTATGACGGTAACTGTCAGCTGATCAATCCAAAATCAGAGCGCATCAGTCAGCTGACGTATCAGGGGAAAGCCATCGACCCGGCGCAGCCATTTATGATTGCCACCAACAATTACCGGGCTTACGGCGCGAAATTTGCCGGGACCGGTGAGCAGTATGTCGCCTTCTCGGCCCCGGATGAAAACCGCACCGTTCTGGCAAACTACATCAGCCGGGTCAGTAAAGACAAAGGACAGGTCGTACCGAGTGCCGATAACAACTGGCGTTTTGCCCCGCTGAAGAGCGCAACCAAGCTGGATATCCGCTTTGAAACCTCGCCAAGCACCAAAGCCAGCGACTTTATCAAAGTGAAAGGCCAGTATCCGATGAAGCAGGTTTCAACCAACGCTGAAGGCTTTGCGGTTTACAGGATTGATCTGCAAGGCTGAGTCTGACCGCTCACCTCATTGAATACCGCGACACTTGTCGCGGTATTTTTTGATAAGCTTTCATTAAACCATCACCAACGACGCACCATCATGACCTCACCACTCGCGCAATTTCTTGAACTGCACGGGGCCGATCCGGCCACCATTGAACAGGCTTTAAATCTGGCTGAAACGCTGGAGTTACCGACCCGGCATATTCTGATCAATCAGGGTGAACTGGCAACTCAGGCCTTTTTCCTGCTCGACGGCCTTTGTCATGCCTGTTATCTCACGGCGGAAGGAGATGCGATCACCCGTGACTTTTACTGGGAACAGGAACTGCTCATCGGCTTTGAAAGCCTGCTGACGGAAGAAGGCTCACCTTATCTGCTGGAAACGCTGTCGGCCTGCCAGATCCTGACGCTGCCCACAGAACTGATCCTCAGCTGGCGTGCACACTGCCCTGAGCTTTATATCGCGCTGACTGAAAGACAACTGCTGTTCCGGGAGCAAAAAGAACAATTCATGCGGCTTTACAGTCCGGCCCGACGATATGCGTTATTCACCGAAAGCCTGGGAGAACTGGCCGACGCAATTTCCGAACCACAACTGGCTTCCTTTCTGGATCTCTCCCTGAGTCAGCTCAGCAGTCTGAAACGGCACCTGCATAAACCATCATCTCAGTAATCCGGGGATTGCATCGCCAGCCGTCACCCCATATTCTGATTGATGATAAATGTATTGATAAAGAGGACAAAGGATGCAATGGCAATGCCTTGGGTTTGACCAGCTCACGACGGATCAACTTTATGACATCCTGAAACTCCGGGTCGATGTTTTCGTGGTGGAGCAGAACTGTCCTTACCCGGAAATTGACGGCCACGACCGAGTTCAAGGCACCTACCATGTCGTCGCTTATGAAAATGGCATGCTGATGGCTTACCTGAGACTATTACCGGCCGGATTGACTTATGACGGTGTCAGCATTGGCCGGGTGATCACTTCAGAATCTGCAAGAGGCCGGGGGCTGGGCAGCGAACTGCTCCGTCAGGGACTAGCTTACGCCGAGCAGCTGTGGCCGGGAGAGAACATTGAGATTGGTGCACAGTCACACCTGCAAAGCTATTACAACCGCTTTGGCTTCACCGCCTTTTCCGAAGAATACCTGGAAGATGGGATCCCTCACATTGATATGCGGCTGACCAAAAATCAGTCCGCCGTCTGAGATCAGCCCCGGCTATTCCAGAAATAGCCGGGGCTGTGATTATTGGCCGCGGGCAAAACTGCCGTCAGAGCGACGGAAGAACATCACCGGATCGCCGCTGCGGCTTTCAATCTGCAACACATCCAGATCGCCATTGGACCGTTGTTTGTAACGCATCAGTTGACCCGATTTGATCTGGCTCAGCGGCTTATCTTTCCCTTCGATGGCCGCAATCGCGTACAGATCTGTCAGCGGCAGGGAACGGGCACGGAAAATCGTCGCCAGAGTTTCACCCTGCTTCACTTCATAGCTCTGCCAGCCTGCCGATGCCGACGAAGTCACCTGAGTCTGAGGCTGCTCAATGGATGAACGGCCGGGCTCCGGACGGACCGGTGATGGCGGTTCCGGACGCTGTCCGACCGGTAAACGGGGCGCTTCTCCGAGATTCAGATCCACTTCCTGACGAACCGGCTGGTTGCCGGGAATATTGAGTTCAGGTTCTGAAGCAGGCAGCAGCAACAGGATGAAGACAACCGGTACCAGCACCATGAGTGCTCTGCGGTGAAACACAGGCATCTGCTGCCAGTAAGGTGCAACATGCTGTCTGGCCATCTGCCATTTCGCCTGACACGCCGCACGCCAGTTCAGATCACCGAGCCGGTTTTTCCATTCTGCCCACGGCACCTTGGGCAGTGCCGGTGCTGTTTTTTTCCTGTTACGGCGTTTCGCTTGTCCCATAACAACTACTCTCCATCACTCTGCGCCAAAACTTCGGGATCACGCTTTGTTGCGACCCCTGTTCACAAAAGTTTACCCCTGAGGGCTGAAACTGTTATCCTGCCCGCTTAATTCACTCGACATAAAGAGACGACACTATGTCTGACGTTAAACTAGATACAGTTGAAACTAAAGCGAGCTACGGTATTGGTCTGCAAATGGGCCAGCAGCTTGCTCAAAGCGGCCTGGAAGGCCTGAACGTTGCTGCTATCGCCAAAGGCATCGCAACCTCGCTGACTGGTGACATGCCAGAAATTCCTGTCGACGAGATCAACAACGCGCTGCGTGACCTGCACACCCGTGCGGAAGAAGCTCGTCAGGAGCAAGCAAAAGCCGCTGCAGCTGAAGGCGAAGCCTTCCTCAAAGATAACGCACTGCGCCCTGAAGTAACAGTCACTGACTCTGGTCTGCAGTACGAAGTTCTGGTTGAAGGCAACGGCGAAATCCCAACGTCTGACAAACAAGTCCGTGTTCACTACCACGGCGAACTGACTGACGGCACTGTGTTCGACAGCTCCGTAACCCGCGGTCAGCCTGCAGAGTTCCCGGTTACCGGCGTTATCGCTGGTTGGGTTGAAGCCCTGCAAATGATGCCTGTCGGCTCGAAGTGGAAACTGTACATCCCGCAAAACCTGGCCTACGGCGAGCGTGGTGCCGGTGCAGCGATTCCTCCTTTCGCAGCGCTGGTCTTCGAAGTTGAGCTGCTGGACATTCTGTAAGTCCTGCCGCCTTCTCAGAAAAAACGGTGCTTCGGCGCCGTTTTTTTGTCTCATATCAATCACATGCCCTGACAATAAACTGACAAAGTGCCCTCTTTTTTCTTTTCCCGTCTACGCTTAGAGTAGCTGTGGCTTCCCCCGCGGGAAAACCTGATAACGATTCTAAGGAGAACACTATGATCCGAGCTTTAGTCCAACGCATGTGGCTGGTTGCGTTACCTTTAATGGCCTCTCTGGCCATCACCCCTGCTGCCCACGCCTTCAGTCTTTCCGACATTTTCGGCGGCGGTGACGACAAAATGGAAGCACTGGCCGACAACCCCCTTGCCAGCATGCTCACCGACCAGCTGGGCGTCAGCACTGAACAGGCTGCGGGCGGTGCCGGTGCACTGCTGTCCATGGCTGCCAGCCAGTTGAGCGGCGATCAGGCTTCTGAACTGACCAAACTGATCCCCGGTTCCGAAAACCTGATGGATGCGATTCCGGCAGGTCTGGGCGGCATGCTGAACAACATGGATGCGCTGGGCCCGGTATTCACCGCTTTAGGCTTGGACGCAAGCATGATCAGCCAGTTCGTTCCGATTATCACTCAATTCCTGGGCACCCAGGGCGCCAGTGCGGGCCTGATTGATACCCTGACCAAAATCTGGACACCCGCTGGCTAACTGACCCAAGTCAGACAACGGGCGAGCGTAACGAGTTCACTCATTTCAGCTGTCAGACGCAGGTCAATTTTCTGATTCTCAAATAAAAAAACCTGACCGGTTTCCCGGTCAGGTTTTTTCATATCTGCAATGTAAAGTACGACGGTTCAGGCTCGGGCTTAAATACCGGAACCATCGCTCTCCACGTCATTTTCGTGCAGGCCGCATTCCCGTTTCAGACCGAAGAAGCGCGTGTCTTCTTCTTTCATTCCCGGTTCCCACTTCGCCGTGGTATGCACATCGCCCATAGAGCGGTATCCCTGCTCTCGCAGCGGGTGATAAGGCAAATCATGCTTCATCAGATACGCATCAATATCCTGCTCGGTCCAGTCGATCAGCGGCAGAAACTTGAACTTCCCGTTCTGAATCGCCAGTACCGGCAGTGTTGCACGGGAGGACGACTGCTCACGGCGCAGACCGGAGAACCAGGTATTCACCTGCAGCTCATCCAGCGCACGGCGCATCGGCTCCACCTTGTTGATCTTATTGTATTGCTTGATGCCTTCCACACCCTGCGTCCACAACTGACCATAACGGGCTTCCTGCCAGGCCGGATTCAGTTCAGCACGATAAACCTTCAGGTTCAGCGACAAGCGCTCGGTCAGAAAATCGATGAACTGATACGTTTCCGGGAACAGATAACCGGTATCCGTCAGGATCACCGGAATATTCGGTGATTCCTGCGTGACCAGATGCAGCATCACAGCAGACTGAATGCCGAAACTGGACGCCAGCGCATAATTGCCGTCAAGAAATTCCAGCGCCCAGCGAACCCGCTCCCGGGCGGTCATCTGCTCCAGCTCGGCGTTAATTTCCGCCAGCTGAAGGATCTGCTCAACTTTCGTTGCATTCAGCAGATCCGCCAACGCATATTTAGGCATAAAAATCCCTCACAGAGACCTCAACCGGAGCGATGATGCCAGCGCGAATGGTAAAATCACCAAACCCTTCACCGGCTTCCCGCTCAGTCGCCCAGCGGCCGACCAGTTGGTCTAACTCAGTCATGATTTCATCAACCGTGATGTTTTCACGGTACATCTTCGGAATACGCGTCCCGTTTACATTCCCGCCCAGATGCAGGTTGTAACGGCCCGGCGCTTTACCCACCAGACCAATTTCCGCCAGCATGGCGCGGCCACAACCGTTCGGACAGCCGGTGACCCGCAAAATGATGTGCTCATCCTTGCTCAGACCATGTTTTGCCAGCAGACCTTCGAAATCAGTGACGAAATCAGGCAAGAAGCGCTCGGCTTCGGCCATCGCCAGCGGACAGGTCGGCAGTGACACACAAGCCATCGAATTCTGACGCTGAACGCTGACACCGTCGTCGATCAGGCCGTGAGCACGGGCGATCTGCTCGATCGTCGCTTTGTCTTCCGGCGCCACACCGGCAATAATCAGGTTCTGGTTAGACGTCATGCGGAAATCCCCTTTATGGATCTTCGCAATCTCAGCCACACCGGTTTTCAGCGGCTTGTCCGGATAATCCAGCAGACGGCCGTTTTCAATAAACAGCGTCAGGTGGTACTTCCCATCAATGCCGTTGACCCAGCCAAAACGATCGCCACGGCCGGTAAATTCATACGGGCGGCTTTCTTCGAATGCCACACCCGCACGTTTCTCAACCTCAGCTTTGAACACGTCAACACCCACACGATCCAGCGTGTACTTGGTTTTCGCATTCTTCCGGTTTGAACGGTTCCCCCAGTCACGCTGCGTGGTCACAACGGCTGCGGCAACATCCAGAGTTTTCTCCAGCGGCACAAAACCGAAGTCGTCAGCACGTCGCGGATACGTCGCAGTGTCGCCGTGCGTCATCGCCAGACCGCCGCCAACCAGCACGTTAAAGCCGACCAACTGACCGTTTTCCGCAATCGCAACGAAGTTCAGGTCGTTCGCGTGGACATCCACATCATTCTGCGGCGGGATCACGACCGTGGTCTTGAATTTACGCGGCAGATAGTTCGAGCCCAGAATCGGCTCTTCATCTTTATGGCCTTCCAGCTTCTCACCATTCAGCCAGATTTCCGCGTAGGCGCGAGTTTTCGGCAGCAGATGCTCACTGATTTTCTTAGCCCACTCGTACGCCTGCTGGTGCAGCTCAGACTCAACCGGGTTCGAGGTACACAGAACGTTCCGGTTTACGTCCCCGGCGGTCGCAATCGAGTCGATGCCGTAGTCGTTCAGCGTCTGATGCATCAGTTTGATGTTCGGTTTCAACACACCATGAAACTGGAACGTCTGGCGGGTGGTCAGACGGATACTGCCGTACATGGTTTTGTCCTGCGAGAACTGATCAATCGCCAGCCATTGTTTTGGCGTGATGATCCCGCCCGGCATCCGGGCACGCAGCATCACGTTATGCAGCGGTTCCAGTTTCTGCTTCTGACGCTCAGGGCGAATATCGCGGTCATCCTGCTGATACATGCCGTGGAAACGGATCAGCTGGAAGTTGTCTGCGGTAAAGCCACCGGTAATGCGGTCCTGAAGATCCTCTGCAATAGTCCCGCGCAGGAAGTCACTTTCGCGTTTCAGACGTTCGTTATCGGACAGTTTCTCAGTCATTAGTACACATCCTTCTGGTAGCGTTTGGCTTTACGCAAATCATTCAAATATTGCTCTGCATCTTCACGGCTCTTGCCGCCCTGCTGCTCGGCCACAGTGATCAGTGCTTCATGCACGTCTTTGGCCATCCGGTTCGCGTCACCACAGACATAAAGATGGGCGCCATCCTGCAGCCATTGCCATACTTCCGCCGCGTTCTCCAGAATGCGGTGCTGGACATAAACTTTTTCTTGCTGGTCACGGCTGAAAGCCACGTCCAGTCGGGACAGAACACCGTCTTTCAGGTATTTCTGCCACTCCACCTGATACAGGAAATCATCCGTAAAGGTGCGATCGCCGAAGAACAGCCAGTTTTTCCCTTCTGCGTCACGGTTATCCCGTTCCTGGATAAACGCACGGAAAGGTGCAATACCCGTTCCCGGACCAATCATGATCACCGGCGTATTATCATCAGCCGGCAATTTGAAGTTGTTGTTGCCTTCCACAAAAACCCGGACATTCGCGCCTTCTTCCAGACGGTGTGCCAGATAACCTGAGGCCCCGCCGAAGCGGCTTTCTTCGCCCTGCTGGTATTCCACCAGACCGACTGTCAGATGCACTTCCTCACCCACTTCTTCCTGGCTGGAAGCAATGGAGTACAGCCGCGGCGTCAGACGGCGCAGCAAACCTTGCAGCTGTTCGGCCGTCAGCTCAGTTTTCTTCTCGGCAAAGACATCAATCACCTGAGTGTTTGCCGCGTATTCGCGCAGTTTGTCTTTGTCTTCTACCAGTTTCAGCAGTTTTTTACTGCCGGACAGTTCAGCGAATTTTTTCACCAGTTGCGGGTTGGCAGCCGTGATTTCATATTTGCTGACCAGTGCGTCTTTCAGGCTCAGGGTTGCACCGTCCACCTCGACACTTACATCAGCGCTCAGGCCAACCTTGGCGGCCAGAGCTTCAGCCAGTGCCGGATCATTGTCATACCAGACACCCAGTGCATCACCCGGCTGATAGGTCAGGCCGGACTCACCCAGGTCAATCTCGACATGGCGAACATCCTTGCCTGAATCACGGCCCGTGATCTTCTGGCTCAGCAGCAGCTCAGCCGGATACGGATTTTGCTTGTTGTACTGAGAAACGGCCGCCTGCGCACTCTGCCCGACCGGCAGTTGCACCACTTCCGCATCACCGCCGCCCAGCAGTTCGTCTTTAATGGATTCCAGCGCCTTGGCACGCCATTCGGCAGCAGGTGCATCGTAATCCACATCACAGTCGATCCGATCCACAAAAGGTTTGGCACCCAGCTTGCTCAGATAGCTGTCGAAATCTTTTGCCGTCTGGCAGAAAAATTCATAACTGGAGTCGCCCAGACCCAGCACGGCGTAGTTCAGGTTCGGCAGCTTCGGTGCACGCTTGGACTGCAGAAATTCATGCAGTTCCATGGCGTCATCCGGCGCTTCCCCTTCACCGTGGGTGGAAGCGACAATCACCACATGCGTTTCTTTGGTGAGGTTTTTGCCTTTATAGTCACCGGCTGCAAATACATCCGCCTGAATACCGGCTGCAACTGCTTCCTCCTTCAGCGCCTGAGCCACGCCTTTGGCGTTCCCGGTCTGAGAGGCATAAATAATGGTCAGTTTGCCAGCCGGTTTGGCAGCCACCGCGGCCACAGGCTGACCGGCAGGCTGCTGACCTGCCGACTGGGTTTGACTGAGTCCCCAAAAATAACCGCTGATCCAGGCCAGCTGCTGGGATGACAGTTCTGCGACTGCCTGTTGCAACTGACCAATCTGCTGATCATTGAGAGGGCTGGCTAAAGCCGAGAGTTCCTTAAGTAACATGACACGACGATCCCTTTACATTGCGTAATGGGTAGATTAGCTATTCGACGAAATAACAAGAAAGAATAGATAAGAATGTTTTATAACTTTTTGGAAGAGAGAATCAGCAGAGAAGAAGAAAACGTGCCCAATCCGGAGACTGGGCAACACAGAGATCAGAAATGATCAGCGATCCGGACCTGATGGAAACCGACTTCAAACGCCCGCTCAGTGGCGGTATCAATGTCCCGGTAGCACTTTTCACTGCCAGCACCGTCGGTCAGGGTGACAAAGCCACCTCGGCGATGACGAAATTCCACCACCCAGCCGTTTGCCTGGAGAGATGGCTCAATAACCGCTTCTACAATTTCACTGTTGGCGTATAAACGCTGTAACTCGGTAATTGTCATCGGCCTGATTCCTGCGTGATTGCCCTTTTAAACATGGCTCATAACTGGAAAAACAGGCAACAAAAAAGCCATGCAAGGAGCATGGCTTTTTTCAGCATTGATAGGTCGATCAGAAATCGACTTCGACACCGGCAAAGAAACCGTCCAGTTTCACTTTGCCACCCAGCGGGTTGTTGATCGCGTCAAAATCGTAATCCATCACACGGTAACCACCGCGCAGGTTCAGATCGGCTGCTACCAGCGGAATCGTGTACTTCAGACCGGCTTTTGCATCCAGCGTGCTGGTGCCGTCGAATTCACCCACGTTACCTTCAGCAAAGGCAGTCAGCGGTGTCATCGGGAAACCAATCTCGACATTCCCGTAAACAGCAGGCTGCCACTCATCGTCGAACGTCTGAATATGGCCCTGAGCATTGTATTCACCATTGGTGAATTTGATCAGAGATACACCCACATCGACAGAAACCAGATCGTTATCCAGGATCTCGTAATAAGCAGTCAGGTCTGTTTGTTTAAATGCCACTGCATCCGCTTCGATATTGGCATAAGCAATTCGCGCATTTGGAATCAGTGGAACAAAATGTTCAAACGAGGCGTAGAACGAAGGAACTGTGTTATCGCCACCGTCTACAGCGTCGTTAATTTCAGCACTGCTAAACCACGCATCCGCGCCCACAGTACCGCCTAACAGCATATCAGCCTGGGCTGGTACAGCTGTCGCCAGCGCCACTGCTACGGCCGCTGCTGAAAGCATCGTTTTTTTCATTTTTGAGTCTCCGCTCGTTATCTTTTGCTTTGCTTTTGCTGCGCCAGACTATACCAGATGCTGTTTAAGAAAACCGCATTTCGTCAATGAGAATCAGGGATTTGGGTCAAGCTCACTTTTTGAACACGCTGTTATTTGCGTCTATGCATATCGCGATAACGACCGCTGCGATACGGGTTATCCCGACGTGCATTTCGATAGATCCAAACGCCAATCGCAATCAGGATAATCCATGGCAACAGCTTGATGACCACCCCCAGCAAACCTGCCAGCGCCATCACCACAAATCCGGCCGCGATGGCAACCATCATGCCCAGCAGACTGACACCCGTCATCACCAACACACCGGCAAATACCAGCAGAAATAAAATTTCAACCATTCCAATCTCTCCATTTACACCAGAAATTCTCAGACAGAACACAGTTCACCATGTTTCTGAGGATGATAATACAGATAACTTAGCAGGTTTCGGGCCAACCTCCCGAATTGAATCAAATCTTTATCTATCAAGCAGATACAAAAACGCCGCAACCCGAGGCTGCGGCGTCTTCAGCACAGATTAGCGAATTTCACCAGACCCTTCGGTTAAATTCACCAAATCGCTTTCATCCGGATCACACATCCAGATGTGCAGGAATCTTGTCCAGCGCCTGCTGTACCACCTCAATGCCTGCGCCCGGTTTGTGGGCATTCTCACTGATATGGCGACGCCACTGGCGTGCACCCGGCATATTCTGGAACAATCCCAGCATGTGGCGTGTGATATTGCCCAGATAGGACCCGTTCGCCAGCTGGCGCTCAATATAAGGATACATGGCCTCGACCACTTCGCGGCGCTTCTTGATTGGGCGATCACAACCAAAAAGCTGCTGATCCAGTTCGGCCAGCATATATGGATTCTGATACGCCTCGCGACCCACCATGACACCATCCAGATGTGCCAGATGCGCTTCAATCTCGGCCAGTGTTTTGACACCGCCATTGATTGCCATCGTCAGATGCGGAAAGTCCTGCTTCAGCTGATACACACGCGGGTAATCCAGTGGCGGAATTTCGCGGTTTTCTTTCGGGCTCAGGCCACTCAACCAGGCTTTACGGGCATGAATGGTGAAATTGTCGCAACCGCCTTTCTCAGACACAGTGCCGACAAAATCAACCAGGAACTGATACGAATCCTGCTCATCAATCCCGATCCGGGTTTTCACCGTCACCGGAATATCGACCACTTCACGCATGGCAGAAACACACTGTGCCACCAGATCCGCCTCGCCCATCAGACAAGCACCAAAGCGGCCGTTCTGAACACGGTCCGACGGGCAACCCACATTCAGGTTCACCTCATCATAACCGCGCTCCTGCGCCAGCCTGGCACAATGCGCCAGATCCGCCGGATTCGAACCACCCAGCTGCAATGCCAGCGGATGTTCTTCCTCGTTATACGCCAGAAAGTCGCCCTTGCCGTGAATAATGGCCCCAGTGGTCACCATCTCGGTGTACAGCAGCGCATGCTCAGACAGCAGCCGGTGGAAGTAACGGCAATGGCGGTCAGTCCAGTCGAGCATGGGTGCGACGGAAAAACGGCAGGAAGGGTAATCACCGGCAGTACCGTGATTTTGCTGTGTTTTTTCAGTTTCTTGCGTCATTCTGAATTTCCTGTAACTTCATTGAAATTGCCCGAATTCCGTTCACAGTACCCCTCACAGGCCCCCTTTCAGCATAGGACAGTGCCACCCCGATTCAGGTCAAGGCAGTCCATCCCGCCCCCGGCAGGCTGCGGTACAAAGCAACTCTCTTCGTTCAAAGCAGGGGCGCATTATACATACAGACAAGGAAAGTTTCAGGAAAAAGGAGAGGGGCTGGCCGCGTGCCAACAGTGGTTGCATGCACCCAACGCTCAAGAATGGCTGTCTGATGATGGTGAACTAAGTTGACCATTTTACTGAGGATGGAATTTATGTGTTTCACTTTGAAGGTCAGCTGATGGTGAAACGTCTGCAATTCTCCAAACATGGATTGCCAGTCACAAGCGACAACGACAACTACCAGCCGTGGGAACTAAGTAAAGAAGAGATCATGAGCAGTGATTTTGAAGTGATCGGTGAAGTGGTTTGGTCTGGGCAAAGGATGTAATTATTTCACAAATATAATAAATGCAAGTAACGTGAAAAATATTTCATTTACTTTAATCTCCTGATTTATTTATAAAACACAAGGCCTGCTATTAACAGACCTTTATACATGACACGTTAACACTTTATTTGTTTTAAACCTTTCAAATTTAAACATCCACCATAGATATATGGAAAATATAGAAACGACAGGCATACTTCCTAAATATTTTGGTTCCATGCCCCTGGACTCAAACAATTAAAGAATACTACATCAACATGGTTTCCTAGATAATCCATGATCATTTGATGCACTCGATTACAATATGCTTGATTATTGCCAAATACAGATACAGCGACTCTATTTATATTAGATCTAGAAAGTCTATTTAAAATATGAATATCATGCTCACCCAACCCCCAACCATAAATTGTTAAACTTTCACCAGAATTAGGAAGTACTTCACGATATACAGTGTTTAAGTAATGACTATTTTGTATGGATTTAATTTTTTGCCTTGATGTTCCCTCACTGACAAACAAAGGAATAAAATTACTTGACTCCCATTCACGTTGTATAGAACGTAATAAATCATGACCTCTTGCTTCTAGTTTAACTTCATTTTCTAGTACATCTCTAGCTAAAACTAAGCTACCATGAGGATAAAAAATCAAAGTGTTTCGTTGTTCAATTCGGCCAAATGGCTCTCTAAATCTTTGCCAATCTTCATCAAATTCACCATCTATAAAGCAATCTTTAAAAGTATGTCCATTTGCTTCCCTATTGGATTTCATTATTACCCAATAAAGCGATAAATCATAGTTGAGAGAAAGCACCGTTCTAAATGGGCTCAAAAAACCAGATATATTGTCAAATTGGTCTTCTACTTCATTATACTCAGGGTGAATGCTTCTCACTGCTTGAATCAAGCAATTACGAACGTGCTCATAAGCATGTCTAGTTTCATCATCAACGATATTTAATGCTAAATTCACTCGATTTGATTGCCATACTAAACGTAGAATCAACTCAAAATCATTAGTATCAAAATAGTCGAATAACTGCTGAACTTCTTGAATAAGCAACCCATTATCAATTGCATGCTGTCTCAAAGATCCGTAATCGAATACGTTATCGATGGCTATTGATGCCCCATTTCCAAGTAAAACAGTATCTTGAAATTGTTCAGATATATCTAACCAGTTAATAATTTCATAAGGCATTTTATATCCTCCTTGACCTTTATAGCTTTATTCGACTCGTTCAGAGGACGAATAGAAAACTGATAGTGTAAATGAAATATATTACACAATCCTTATAAATCAAGCAGGATAATACTCAAAGGCGTATTGAGTTAACATTTATGCAATTTAACATTGAGACAGATTTCAAAAAACGGATAGTTCAATATTCGCATCTTAGTCAGTACCCCTATAGTACCACTCAAAACACCTAAAACCGCTAATAGTCTGAAAGTCCGTTCAATCGAGCATTGAATCGATAAAACGGAAAGATACATTGTGATATAGGTAAATCTTTTCAATCTCTCACATCATTAATATTCCCCAACGCTCCTCTCCCTCCTTCAGCGCAGAACAACGACCGTCGAACCACACGCCACTGGCAACATCCACCGACGGGTTAGTCGTTCAGAAACGGGCGTTGTGAACAGTCAGGTCATCAAGCTCGCGATCAAAGATAAAGCAAAACCAAGCTTTGGTGCCTCCCGCTTTCTTGATATTATAATCAGTAGCTTAGACAACAGAACGCCAGTGAGATGCTTCAATATGCACGCATGCTTTTGCTGTTCTGACAATCAAATTTGGTCGTTATGTTGAAGCTGTGGGGGAATTTGATAAAAAACGGGATTTTTCAGGTTCAACTTTCAGATTTTCGTGTAGAACAATTCATTGTCGTGATGAGTCATCTTCCGGACATATCTATGCAAAATGTGACCTGAAAGCGGGAAATTCGTGTGTTGTCATGCTCCGCCATTCACCCTTTGCTTCAACAATGATGGGAAGAAATGCACGCTGAAGGGCTTTTCCCTTGCTGCACCGCCGGGATTTCACGGCAGGAAGGCATAGGGTTTCTCTCATTTGACAAGGTATCCTGTGGAAAGAAAAACAATAACACTCACCGCCCTGGCTTTCGCTGATGCACCCACAACATCGATTTCCGGGCCCATTGAAGTTTTGTCTGTTGCTGCGCAGCTTGCCGGCGCACCTGAGCCGGTCATACACATTGTCACTCAGGACAACCAGCCTATCCGGGGACTTGGCGGCGTCATTGTCTCTCCGACCATTGACATCGAAAAAGTCCGACAGACCGATATCCTGTTGGTCGGCTCCCTCGGTTTTCCGGACACCAACTTAGAGACGCTGGAAGATGCCACCCTGGACTGGCTGAAACAATTTGAGTCGCACGACATTCCGATCGTGTCGATCTGTTCCGGGGCGTTTGTGCTGGCCAAAGCAAAAATGCTGGAAAACCGGACCGCCACCACGCACTGGCACTTTGCCAATCTGTTTCGCGATATGTTTCCGAACACCCGGTTGCAGGTGGATCGACGCGTGACCTGTGATCATAAGCGTTACTGTACGTCGGGGATCAGTGGCTATAGTGATGTGATGATGCTGATCGTCGAGCAGGTTTTTGGCCTGACGATCCGTGAAAGCTGCCATCAGTTTGTCTTTGGTGATACCGATCAGGTTCAGCAGAAAGCGCTGGCGAACTTCATCCCCTATCGCCAGCACAACGATACGCTGATTCATCAATTGCAGGACTGGATGCACAGCAGCCCGACACTTGAATTTTCGGTCAATGTGCTGAGTCAGCGGGTTCACCTGAGTGAACGGCAGATGAAACGTCGCTTTAAACTGGCCACGGGGCAGACGCCGATTCAGTATATTCAGCAGATCCGTTTATCCATCGCAAAAGACAAGCTGGAGAAGACCAAGCAAACCATTGAGGACATCAGTCGTGAAGTCGGATACGAAGACGTCCGCTACTTCAGGGAGTTGTTTAAAAAGTCCAACGACATGACCCCGCTGGAGTACCGGAAGCGTTATCAGCGCTAAAGCTAACAACAAACAGAAAGGCCGTGATTCCTCACGGCCTTTGTTCTTTCATCAGAAGGTGTTCAGGATGTCTTTTTCAGACTGATCCGTGATCTGATCCAGACCTTCCATATAAGCGCCGATCGTAAACGCGGTCGCTTCCATGGCTTTACACATGGCCGTTATCTTTTCAACGTAGTGCTTCACTTCATACAGACTCATCGCCGCATCTTCCCGGCTTTTCACCAGAGCACCCAAAGCGGCTGCATTGGACGGATCCTGCAGATACTTCTGACTGCTCAGGTTCATCTGCTCTTTCCGTGCGTTCAGAATCTCCACCGACTGTTTCAGCTTATACAGGTTACGCTGAATCTGCGGCCCCAGATCAGCAATGTCTTTTGCCTGCCATTTGGCCTTTTTACGGTTGTACTCCTGCTTGCCCAGTTTGGCTTCCAGCACCTGATTGTTGCCCGAGGTATACTCACCCTTTTTCCGCGCACGGCGTTTCGCGGTGAATTTACCGACCGCGTACTCTCCGGCTTTGATGCCCAGTTTGGCGATCTCTCCCAGCGGTACCACGCTCAGCGGTACTTTCGCCAGTTTCATCGGATTCTTCTTCAGCGAGCGGGCCATATCCTGGGCTTTACGCTGCATTTTGTAGAGGCGCTCTCCCTGATGCTTGGCATAGATTTGCTGTGCGCCGGTCAGCCAGGCCTGACCTGTCTTGCCCTGCAGCTGTGAACTCCGGTCCGCAGCCAGCACACTCGGCGTGGTAAACGCAGAGACGCTGTTGGCCGTTTTCTGGCTGACGTACATGTGGAACTTCTGCTTGACCTCTTCCACCGCTCTGGTTTTTTCTAATTTGCTGAAACCCAGCTCAATTTTTTCTACCGGAATATCAATGGCCTGACCGAGCGGCGAGTTGTCAAACACCCCGGTCGTGAAATCAAACGCGCTGTCTCCGATGGCGACGCCGTTAAACTCACCGGTCGTCGCCTGGTCGTAGATGGTTTTGCCTAAGGAAGTCGCATTTTGTAAATCATCTATCATATCGTTGTTCTCTCAGAATATTGAAAATCGGCTACAACACCGGCCCGGACGCCCCGAATCGTCCGGAGTAAAAGGCGGTCATGCACCAAAGGCATGACCTGATCGATGATTTTCATCAGCGCGTACCAGTCATCTCCCGTGTGCACCAGCCCTTCCCCATTCATCTGCTGCGGCGAGGCGAACATGGGTGTCGCCTGCCACTCAGAGAGCGCTTCCCGGGAAGTACCGATGCGATGACTTGCACCGAAATCGATCAATCGAATCGTTTGTGTTGCGGGAACATAAAGTATGTTCGAGGGCTTGATGTCCCCGTGTACCCAGCCCCGACCGTGACAGTGCTGAATCACTGACACGATCGCGGGCAAAACTTTCATAAACAGCACCAGATCCGCTTCGCCGAACGTACTCAGCGGCACCGCATCGGGATCAAAGGCCAGCGTTAACATCTGCGCGTCCGGATCGATTGAAATCACACGCTGTATACCGGGTCCGCGGCACTCATTCAGTGCCGCCCATTCCTGCCACATGGCTTCCGGTGACGCATAGCGCTTCACGTAAGTTTCTGTTTCACCAGAAGACCCGGCATGTCTCAGCGTTCTTTCAACCGCATTCATCACAACTGCTTCGGCAGGTTAAAGTGCGTGAACAGAGATTTATCCAGCGTCTGGCCGGAATCACGCAAGGTGTAATCCAGCACGATATTGTTCTCACTGATCCTGTAATTCAGCTTGCGCACCAGACGGCTCGCCGTCGCGCTGCTGTCCCCGTCAAACAGTGCCCGGAACAGCGCCCACTGCCCGGTGTACGATTGTGTCGCCACCCGGTTATCGCCTTTATAGAAATTCGCGCTCAGATACCCGTCGACCCCGGTGGTCGGCCAGTCCACCTCACGCCAGACCCGTGGGCCGTGTTTGTAAGTGAACACGCTTTCGGCTTCGCGCAGCTGAAACTCGGTGACATCCGTGCTCATCGAGCTGGCTTTCAGACTCAGTTTCAGCGCCAGTTCCTGACCGGTCGGGCCAAAGAACGTTTTGCTCAGTTTCTGTGCCCGTTGCAGCTGCTGACGGCTGTTCTGGCTGATCGGCAGTGTCTCGCCATCCACTTCGTGCAGCTTCAGAGCGCCGTTATCCCAGTAGACAAACGGCTTGAGGAACTGATCCACGAACTGCTCCACCCGACCCTGCGGTTTGAAGAACAGCGCAAAATCGTTCAGATTCACTTCGCCACGCCCCTGCAGTGCGAACGGGAAGCGGCCTTCAATGGCAGCCACATAGAACTGATACACCTGTTCGTCCCACTGCTTGTTCAGGTAACCCGCGCTGCCGGTCACCACCTGATGCCACGCCTGAGCGCTGATGTTTTTGGTCCACTCGGCAACCGGTCCCGGCGCTTTGCTGCCCAGTCGCTGGAAAGCCACAATCGCATCCTGGCTGCCTTCCGCATGCGCCAGTGCATAACCGTGGAATGCCTTGCCCGGATTGGCACTGGACAGCGCCGAGTCATAGTAGGTGTTGAGCCCGTCAAACTGTTCAATCAGACCATCGAGCGGCACGGCATCCCCGGCTTTACCGCTGCCGTTGACATAATTGGCAAACGACAGGAAAGCCTCATTCACCACAAACGAAGGCTGCAAACGCAGCAGCTTCTCACCGACGGCACGGTTGAGTTTGTCCGCCTTACGCAGACCTTTGGCCGCCTTCTTCAGCCCCAGCTGACTGGCCACCCGCGCATTGCCTTTGGTATCAGGCTGCTCTTCAACGGCCAGCGTGGTATTCACCACCACAGCATCCAGCACATCCAGAACCGGGCTGGTCGCCGGTTCACGCGCACTGCGAAGCGCGTAGGCGAATTCCACCGGGCTGTTGAACTGGCGGATATGGATGTTGTTGATCAGATCTTTCCAGTAATAGATGTAATCTGCGAAATAGAGTCGCTGAATCTGTTTGCTCAGATCGGTCAGCTCTGTGATTGACGCACCGGACATATCCCCCTGAATCGCTTTGAACTCGCTCAGTTGCCGACGCAGCAGCTCAGACTTGGCGCTCAGATCGATCTGGCTGTATCCCTGTTTGGTAAAGATTTCCGGGATCAGATAACCGTGAAAACCGTCAGAGAAAGCGAACATGCTGTCGAATTTCTCTCCCAGCTGGCGGCGGATATCCACCTGAGCACGGTATTCCGGCAGGCTTTTAATCCGGGCATAGATCAGGCGCTCAGGCGACAGCCCTTCCAGATTATTGGTCGCGACGGCAATCAGCTCATCGTTCGGTGCCAGACGCTGGTCGTAATCACTGTTGAACAGATCTTCAATCAGCAGAGACAGCGTATTGATATCGTCTGAAGACACATTGCCCTGATCTTTCAGGTTATCCAGCAGATAGGTCTGCATGCCCTCAATATCGAGCTGCTGACGGTCAAACAGCATCTGGTAGTAACGCAGGATCTCAAAAATTTTGCTCGGGTTGCCGAGGTTGACGTAGACATACAGCTCGCTGCTGATCAGCTCTTCCAGCTTCGGCAGCAGGATCAGGTTCAGCTGCTCCTGATAGGTCCGGTAAATACGGGCCGCAGTATCGCCCTGTTTGATACTGACCCGCTGATACCAGGCTTTCGGCTGGATGCCTTCTACGGCCACCGTCCGCAGTTCATTCAGCACAGCGATCATATCCGCCATGGCGTAGTTCTTTTCCAGACGCTGCAGGTCACTGCCGTATAAACGCAGCTGAGTCATCGCGTCGGCGCGCCACCGCTCATCCTGATTCCAGTTGTCTTTCAGGACCAGACTCGCCGCAGACAACACGCCGACGACAGCCACAACGGCCAGTGAACGGAACGCCAGATAACCGGTATGACGCCATTCATTCACCCCGGTAATAGTTCTCTCCGGCAAAATCACATTCCGGAACAGGCGCGAGGTAAAGAAACTGCGACGGCCCGGCAGCTGCTCCCGGGTGCTCTGCGAGTTGAACTCGGCACGTTCGGCCACTACCTGAGTCAGCAGGTCGTGTTCCGACCCTTTCTGTCCGGATGAAAGCAGGTAAGCACCGCGAATCCAGACCGCTTCACGCACCCGGTTCTCACGGCCGATGTCGGTCAGCAGTTCATTGACCCGCTCAAAGAAAATCCGCAGCTGATAAGGCAGCGCAATCACGGAACCGGACTTCTCGCTGCTGATATTCCGCAGCAGTTCAAACTGCTGTTCCGCCAGCGTTTTCAGCAGCGCTTTGCCTTGCAGTTCAAAATCATGCTTGTTGTAACGACGATCGGCATCGCAGGCGAATGTCACGCCAAACGGGTTCTCAACATCACAGCCGGAAAATCCTTCGAAGAATTCGATAAAGTCGGCAATCGCGTCCGCTTTGGAAAAGACACTGTAGACCGGCAAATGAATGTTGAGCGCGCCGCCCATCGACAGCGCCGCTTCCTGATAAATACTGGCCAGCTTCTGACGGGCTTTGCGGTCCCCTTTAAGCAGACGGTCGCAGCCAATCACGGTTACGATCCCGTTCAGTCCCTGACGGGGCCGGTACTTCAGCAATTGCTGAGCCAGCACCTGCCACAAAGCTTCATCAACCCCTTCGCTGTCGAAAATGCGGTGACCGGCTTCGATCACCACCGCATGGTCGTTACTCCAGAACCGCAGATACTGCTCGGTATCGCTGTCTTCCAGATGACGCTCCGTCACCGGCTCAAAACCGTTTTGCAGCAGCATGGCGCTTTTGGCGTCTTTCTCACCGCCCAGCAACAGATACCACGGCAGGCTGTACACACTTTCCAGCTTATTCCGGCCGTGGCCGCGAATTTTCTTCGTCGCCAGGCTGAAGAGTTGCTGGATCACGCTGGTGTCCTGTTTCAGCAGCACCTGCTGGTCGTGCAGCGCCTGATCCTGCGGTACATTGCGGGCCTGTTTCCACCACCAGAAGCTCACCAGCCCGATCCCCAGGAAGGTCACCGCCAGGGCGACCCACTTCAGCCACTGCGGTGCCGTCTCCGGCAGCCACAGCCAGAGCGCAGTGCACACGGCAACCATCACGACAGCCAGTATCAATGCGAGTATTTTCTTGATCATCTTATTTCTGCGCTCTTCTTATCGTCGCGTTGAGATCCAGGCGAACATTGAGCTCATTCTTCAGCTTACGGATCGCCGCCAGATTGTCGCCGGCGCGAATGAACAGCTCGATGCCGTGAGATGTTTCGCGGGTAAACGAATCGTATCCGCCCTGTTTCAGCTCGGATGCAAGACGCACCGCATCATCCGCACGGGAAAACACCGCCAGCACAATTTCCCACTGCTGGGCCGTCTCTTTCTCCGGTTTGGCGGCACTGGCCGTCAGATCCGGCGGGGCACGGCCAATGTCTTCATCCGTACTGAGATAAACCAGTTCCTGTTCCGACCGCTTGAGATTCACGCCGGACATATCAATGGTGCTGAACTGCTCCAGAATTGGCTGGCTGCGGTTGTAGTACCAGTATTCGGACGCACCATAGCCCGCCGCAGCAATCAGCGTCGCCAGTCCCAGGGTTTTCCCCATGCTCAGCATGCGCCATGGCTGTTTGCCTTCGAGCAGCTCCGGCGTCCGGGGCACCGGCAGCGCACTTTCACTGCGGTAATGACGGATCAGTGCATACACGTCAGATTTGATTTCGTGCAGCGGACTTTCGTCATCATGGCGGTAACGGCCTTTGAAACCAAGCATCAGCAACACGTACTGCAACTCAATAAAATCAACCAGTTTGCCCGGTTGCTGACTGGCTTTTTCCAGCAGCGCGAAAAAGGCTTCCCCGCCATTGCGCTGGGAAAACACTTTGCTGAGCAGCGAATGATTCTCCCAGCGTGCCCGCTCTCCCCACGAGGTGTAGAGAATGGCCTCATCAAAGGCGGCGCAGAGCACAAAGCAGCTTTT
The DNA here is from genome assembly GCF_036409375.1 of Photobacterium sp. 53610. Taxonomy (NCBI): domain Bacteria; kingdom Pseudomonadati; phylum Pseudomonadota; class Gammaproteobacteria; order Vibrionales; family Vibrionaceae; genus Photobacterium; species Photobacterium sp. 53610. Next base: position 30,033 of record NZ_JAXOFS010000011.1, read on the forward strand.
ATCAATGATGCTCGGGTGATATTCCAGATACAGCCCGCGCTGACGGAACAGCGCAATGGCATCCAGCAGTTTCTGACGGAACCGGTCGATATCGCGCGGCGACCCCTGACGCGGTACCGTCACCAGAATTCCCAGCAGCTCCGTCGCAGCATTGAGTAACGGGCTGCCGTACACCGCAAAGCTTTCAATCAGACGTTCCGTCCCGGAGATGTCTGCCTGACTGGTTTTGGCCACGCGCTGCGTTCGTGCCGGATTGTCCGCGACGCGGCGGATCTGAACCGTGGGTTCTTCGTTAAAAAGTCCTGCCACAACGACCTACCTGATCACATGAAATTCAACGTGGATGTCTTCAATGCGCTCGTCGATATGGAGCGCAATCGCTTCATCTTTTTTGACCAGCGACTGCCACAGTTCCGACTTAGTATCGACTTCAAAATAAGCCGCATCATGACGGGACTTCAGCTCAGACGGCGCGTACGGCAAATGACGCAGTGCCACCCCGGATAAGGCGTTACGCACCAGACCGGCAATGTCACTGTTTCCGGCCAGTTTGGTGGCACGGGGAAACTCTTCGCCCAGCCGCGCGGCACCGATCGACGACGTCGCCACTAGAATAAAGCGTCCCTGATGGTACAGACTGCGGTCCTGAACCAGGGTTCGCAGCAGGCGACGGGTCACGAACAGCTGGCGATCCCACTTCAGCGTGGTCACGTTATCAATCTGTACTTCGCGAAGCAGCACCAGTAATTCCGAAAATACCGCAGAGAAAATCCCGTAGAGATCATGCTGATTCCAGAGCGGAAACGACTTCGGCATCTTGCCTTCCAGCCCCTGCATCTGCCCGGCCATCGACGCGCATTCCAGATACAGATGACGGGTCAGCAGCGTGCCGTCGCTGTTCCACTGCTCCAGCTTCGGCATCCAGGTGCCCAGCACCTGAAGCCACAGGTAATCACGCATCAGCGCCTGATAACTCTTACTGCTGGTTTCTGCCTGCAAGCGGGCCGAAATCGCCCGCGCCCGGTACTGCACCTGTGCAAACACGTCGGCGACGCAGTCTTTCAGATAGCTGGACACCCCAAAGTGCAGACTCTGCGGAATGAAGGCCTGATTCAGCACCACGGCCCCTTCCGATTTGTGTTCACTGATTTCCGCGACCGCAATCAGGGTGTAATCCTGCAGCTCATCGCCTTCCAGCTTGAGTTCGATATTCAGGGTCGCCAGTTCAAGCGGCACCGGATCGCTGTGCTCACGGCTGGTATCAAACACCGGATGTTCGCTGGCACTGTGGCGCAGGCGGCGATCCTCACCGACATCGACCGCACCGGGACGCGTCACCGGCAGGGCCAGATAAACTTTTTTGTGGCTGGTATTTTTGGCGACATCGAGGACCAGCGACTGCTGAATATCAAACGGAGTCCCGTCCGGGAAAATGCCGCGCGCACGGCGCACCGAAACCTTCCCGATGCTCAGCAGCGACCGGTCCAGCGCCAGTTGTGTCAGACCAAAAGACTGCGGGCTGATCTGCCCGGCAAACTCACGGGCAAAATGCTCGATATAGCGCTCTTGCTGCTGAAAATGTTGCGGAGAAAGGAACATCCCCTCACTCCAGACGACTTTATTGTTATCCATTAGTCTTCCTCTTCACCCGATACAGACAGGTTGATGCCGTCAATGTCGATGTTGATGGCCGCCGAGCTGACCACCAGCGGCTTGTAAATCACCTTGTTTTTCGCTTCACGGTAATCCGCAAATCCGGCAATCACGCCGATGTATTTGGTTTCTGCCGCCAGCGGCAGCACTTCCTGACGACTTTCACCCTGCAAGACGCTGGACAGCTGACGCGTCAGCAACAGCTCCGCTTTCAGGACGCCCTGTTCATCGTTGTAAATCTGAAGAAAATCCGCCTGATTGAAGGCCTGGCTGTCGGTCAGCTGATACAGGCGCAACTCGACCGGTGACGGCTTGCCTTCCACATTCGGGTTAATGTTTGACGCCGCCCGGATATTCACCACCAGTTGCGGCGCCGTCAGGTCCTCACTCCAGAGGCTGCATCCCGACACCATCAGGGACAGCAACATCAGGGGCAGCATCCGCAGGCTCAGCTTGCGCATCATGATTTCTCTCCTTCCAGGTTGCGTTGCAGACGCAGTGCGTCCTGAAAATAGGCGTGGAACTTCACCTGCCAGTCCCGGTTCTCGACCTGACGCGAAAAATAACGCTTGTACATCTCCCAGTACTTGGGTTTGCGCGGCCAGAAGCCGGAACCGGAGAGATCGTCGAACATCGACTCCATTGCCTGCGGCGAGATATCCGCCAGCAAACGGGTCAGCGCCATTTCCAGCGCTTTATCGGTCTGTTGCTGCAAGCGTTGCTCATGCTGGCGGTATTCCGTCAGCGCATACTGAACCGGCTGCGGAGCAAACGGAGAAGCCTGCAATGCAGTCTGAGGCCATGCCGTCTGATAAATATCCTCGGCCAGCGGGTCGTCTTCTTCGGTCTGAAATTCCAGATCGAGACTGAGCCGCTGACGTTCCCGGGTGACATCCTCGCTCAGGAACGGATCGTCATCGACGACGTCAAAATCCGAGCGGGTCAGTTCAGGCGCTTCCGGCTCAACCGCCTGAACCGGCGCAGCGGCAACCGGCTCTGTCCGGAACGGATCATCCCCAAAAGGAGACTGGGCTGCGGCCTCCTGTAACGGCTGTGCTTTGGCTTTTTCCGGAATAAAACACGACACCAGCAGGCGATAGCGGCCGATGTCCAGCACATCACCATCACTGAGGGTGGACTGATTGCCTTTCCCCAGCGGCTCGTCTGAACCATTGATAAACACCCCGTTCGTGCTGTTGTCGGCAATCTGATAACCACGCGACGTCTTGCGGATGATCGCGTGCGTCCCCGACACTTCCCGGGTGGCATCGCTGAGCTGCATCGTCGCGCCGAATGAACGGCCGATATCACCCCCTTCCTCAGGAAAAGCCTGATTCCACTGCGCAATACTTTCGCCGTCCGGAGAACTGATAATTCTGATTGATAGCGGCATATGATTTACCTTTGCTTTAATTCCGCGACGCCGCTTAACGACACTGGCTGGCAGCGAGGTTAAACTCCGTCAGAAAACGGGGATACTGTTGAATAAATGCTTTGGAGAAGTAGACGCCCAGCGGCTGCGACTTCACCCGGGTCCGGGTGATTGCCCGGTAACTGATGCCCATTTTCTGAATGGTCTGTTCAATTACGGCATCGTTGCCGAGGATGGCGCCAACATCGCCGTTGAGCATCAGTGCCAGCAGGGCTTCCGGTGTGCGCGGCTTTTTAGTGACCTGATAGCCATTCTTCTGCAGCCAGTACCATTTGTTGGAACCGAACAACGCCGCCACTTCCACCTGCGACTTAAACATCGAACTGTTGAATTCGACGGAATCAGACAAAGAAAACCAGCTCCACTTCTGCTCAGCCAGCGGTTCAGAAGACACCGCGTACTCATCGCGCTTGCTGTTATGGGACGCCAGGAAAAATCCGTGCTGAGAGCCGACTTCCGTTTGCAGCTGTGCCCGGTCCCAGGAAGTCATCGTCAGTTGATAGGGCTGCGCCATCACACGCATCACACACTTCACTTTCTCGATCCCCGGCCCTTTCATCACGCCGTTTTCCTGATACTGGTAAGGGAACCACGACTGCGTCGCCAGCAACAGCCGCTCCGGGCGGTTGTATGCCAGCGAGCCGGGACTGAATACACACAGACTGATCACTAACAGGTTGAACACACACAGCCCCATCAGGGTGCTCCAAAATCGGTCATTCATGGCTGCGGATTCTCCATACTCATGCCAGCTGCCCGCACGCTGCTGCCGTCGCGGGCGTAGATATCACTCGCCATTTCAATCAGGACAAAGGGCACCGGTGTCTGAACCCGTTCCGCCTGTCTGAAACTGATCGAAATGTCCGGCGGTGACAGAACACCGACCGGCAACGCAGCAGGCTGTGTGTGATCCCGAAGAATGCGGATCCCGTACAGCGCGGCCTGATGCGCATTGTTTTCAAACCCGACGCCCACGGACATCAGGGCGCTCTGCGCCGAACCGTTCACCGCATCCGGCACCGCCGTCAGCAGGGGTAAGCCCCCGGAATGAGCGTTGATCGCACCGATCCGCTCCAGCAGGCTCGAACTGCCGGTCAGCCACAGCAGCGATTGCGCCAGGTGTTCGTCCTGTTTTCTCATGTCGGCCACCTGTTTTTTCAGGACTTTTTCCAGCCCCTGATCAGGGTGACTTTCATCCACCTCAATCGGGAACACCCGGACGCCCCGGCGTTCGGCTTCCGTTTTCAGCGGCAGATACTGAGTCAGATAGGCGCTGGTGTTCGCGCTGGCGTACAGCACGCCAATCTGAGTCAGTTGCGGACGAAAACGGCGCAAAAAGCTGAACGTGATATCCGCGGGTAAATTGAGCGACGTAAACGCAAAGTTGTTCCCGCTGCTGGCATACCCGTCGGACAGACCGAGCAATACCGGATCTTTCGCGTTCACCGAAACCACCGGCAATTTGCCTCCGGCATAGACTCGGTACAGGGACGCAGTGGCCTGGGAGCCAACACTGTAAATCAGGCTGGCTTCCTGCTCCGCGCGCTTTGTCCAGCGTTCCAGTTCTGATGGCTCCTGCGGCAGCACAAACACCCGGAACGAGGCGCTGGGCAGGTCACGGCGAAACGTCGTCAGTAAGGAAGACAGTGCGGTGTCGTAAGCGCTGGCCTTGCGCGACATCAGTACCCATACCTGCGGATGCGCACCGCGCGGTGTGAACGTGACCGAATCGGCTCCGGCTTCAATCTCCCAGCGCTGCTGATGTTGCTCATTCAGCTGCTCACCCAGCCACTGCGGCCACTGCGCCCACCCCAGTGCGGAAAACAACATCCCGGCGATCAAAATTAACGGTCTGATCATGCGGTCGCCTCCTGCGTCGGTGTGCGGTCAGCACCCCACATCAGTAACCCGGCCAGCGCAAAGAATGCCGCCAGACTCCAGAAGGCTGCCAGTTGGCCGAACTGCGCCAGCAGCGCACCGACAACAACGGCCCCCGCCACATGCCCGATCCGCTCGAGAAAGCGGTAGGTCGATGCCACGGCGTTGGCGTTGCTTTCTCCGGCCACCGACACCACATGCGTGACCACCGGTGCGTTGATCAGGCCATGCGAGACGCCCATGATCAGCATTGCAGCCGTGGCGGTTGCCACCAGCGCGGTAGTATTTTCAAACGAGAATGCTGACGCCAGCACCACCAAAGACACGGCAGCAACGCCATTGCCCAGACACAAGGCCCATTTCGCCGAACCCATCCGGTCAATCAGCGGGGAAACTTTCCCGCTGACAAACAAAACAGCAAAGGCGTAAGCCATCAGTACCTGGCCGATACTCTCTTTCGCCACGCCCTGCTTTGAAAGCAGAATCGGCACCGCAAACGACACCACGCCGGTCAGCATCATCTTGGTCGGAATCCCGACCAGCAGCATGGTCCGGACAAAAGACGGCACGCGGATCAGCGCCACCGAGTCCTGCACCATGACCCGCAAGTTCTCGGCCAGTGAGCCGTGAGACGGCGTGGCGCTGTGCCCTGGATACTGGCGCCCTGTATTCTGAGACCCTGTCTTCTGAGAACCTGTCTTGTGAGAAATAGACGGCAGGCTCAGGGCGAACAGGAACATCAACACCCCGACCGCCGCTGAGAGCATAAAGATCCCCTGAACACCCAGTGATTCTGCCAGCAGGGCCCCGATTGCCGCTCCGGAAATAAAGCCGGCGTTAAAACAAAAAACGATGATGCCGGCGGCCCGGGTTTTGTTGGATTGATCACTGAACCGCAGCAGATACCCCTGCGCGGCAATAAAAATCATCGCCTGGCCCATGCCGGAAATCAGTCGGGCAGCAAGCACAGACCACAGCTGCGCGTCAAAGGCCAGCATCAGACAGCCGACCGCGGAACAGGCGATCCCTGCGTTCAGCACGCGGCGGATATCAAACAGGTCCACCATACGTGCTGCCGGCAATAACATGGCTGCAAATCCGACAAAATACAGCGTGAAGAAATACGACGACCAGCTCGCTGTGCCGCCGTTCTGCACTGCAATCTCAGACAGGTACTGCGGTAATACCGGCGCCATCAGCGCTTCCATCAGCACCGTCACCAGCAGCAAGGGCTTGATTTTTGCCAGCACCTGCTCGCTGCGCGACTGTGTTCCGGCATGACTGAGCAACCGGACAAACGCAAAACAAATCAGGGCACACCCGGCGAACAGGATGGCGAAATTTTTCAGAATGTGCGCCAGCTGAGCCAGTATTGCCTTCGGATAAAACGCAATGGTCACCAGATTACCCCGGTGATCTGCCACCGAAAACTGCGCCATCCCCTCCGCCGACAGCATGTCTGACGGGCTCTGGCTGCGGGCAATCATGACCTCATTGTGCGTAACCGTGATGCGGGAGACTTCCGGATTGGACTGACGAAAGCTGTCCAGCATGGTATCCATCCCGCTGACCTGATGCGGGCTGATCCCCAGCCGGAGGACAGGCGCCAGTCGCTGCGTCACGATGTTGGCCATCGAGTCTGCTTTATGCTGCAACCCCGACTGATAGAGCACGCCTACCATAAGGATCACACTGAGCGACATCACCGCAAACACCAGGCCAAAGGCCGTCAGATAGCTGTTCGGACGGGTGCTGCGCAGCACCCGCCAGACAAACAGCCCGGCCAGCAATGCCACCAGCAGCAACATGGGCTGAAAGTGTGCATCGATGACTTTTTCGGTCTCGTCATTGCTGAGCAGAATTTCCAGCACGCCCGCCTGCGCAAATTTATTGTTGAGCGGAATGCTCACCAGACTGCCTTCCATCTGCTCGGTGGTGTAGCGATACAACGCCTGCTGACCCGAAACGACCCGTAAATCCACGACCGAGGCATCCGACTGCGCAATCGGCGCCAGCACTTTTTCCAGCCCGGCAATCTCGTGCAGCGGCACGCCCGAGCTCAGGATCTGCTCGATACCGATTCTTGCCGCTTCCGTCTGGGCCAGAATCGCATCGCGGCTTTGCTGCTGATAACTTTTCTGCGCCTGTGCGTAACCAACCACCCAAATCAGTGACAGAGACAAAACCACCAGCAGTGCACCGAGCAGCAGTCGGCTGTATTGCTTCATCACGTTCAATCATCACTCCTGAACATCGGCCAGCGCATCAAACTGCGCCGTCAGACAATGGGCCAGCGCCAGCGGACGTCTGGCTTTCAGGAAAGACAGGCGGTTGAACACCAGCGACTGAACCAGATCCGTATAGCTCATCCCCTCACGCGCCAGATCGTGGCAGACCAGACTGACTTGGTTCCCTGCCGGGCGCTTCAGATCAGGTTTCGGATTGGTTTCCAGCACATACAGATTGCCCTGCTTGTCCATGCGTAAATCGACACGGACCAGCGTCTGCAAGCCAAGCTGGCGGTAAATCTTCTGACCGATCGCCGCCAACTGACCGCGCAGCGGCTCTTCGTCGACCGCCACCAGACGGTCCTGCGTGATCGGTTTGACGTCCATCGACGTGAAAATCGGCTCGTCCGCGTCGAGCAAACGCTCGGTGATCGAAAACGCCAGCGGCGTCGTCGACTGCATCAGCCTGCCGTCTTTAAAGACGAACTCTCCGGCGACCGCGACCACAAACTCACGTCCGCCGAGAAACGGTTCAATCATCACCGTGTTGTTGGTTGCCAGACGGACTTTTTCCACCACCGAAGCCAGCTCACGACGGTCAAACACCGGGTAGACATGAACCGAAGCGCGCCCCGAGACCGGCTTGACGATATATCCCTCGTGAAAGCCCGCCGCAATCTCATCAATGGCGGACTGCTTGCCCGGGTCATCGAAGCTTTCATCAATGCCGACAGTGACAAACGGCGCCGTCGGTAGCCCGGCCGCTTTGATCTCATGCTTGAACAGATGTTTGTTATCGAGAATCCCGGCGGTCATCGGGGAATGCCCGACGTACGGCACGCCCAGCATCTCCAGCATGGAAGGCAGATGACACATCGAGTCAAACCCTTGCAGGCCGCCACTGTTGGTGATCACCAGATCAATGCTTTTTTCACGCAATTGCTGAGCCAGATGAATGTCTTCCGCTAGCACTTCAACATGACAAAAGCCGGATTCCGATAGCGCCTGAGCAATATCATGGGCGACCGGTGCATAGGTTTTGGTTGAACGCGGGCTCAGGTTTTCAAAAATAAAACTACCGGTTTGCGTTTTGTCGCCCCCATGAATCACGGCCACTTTCAGATGCCGGCGTATCCACGCCAGTTGTGTCTGCGAAAAAACTGAATGTGTCATGTCATCTACTCGTCGTATCCGTTGCTCAATTAATCAGACGTCTGGCATCTGGTGCGGCAACAATTGGTGTTTTGGTTCTTGTTATCTGGTGCTTGCTTTCTGGTGATTGTTATCTGGTGATTGCAGCTGAGCGCGGGTTACCCGGGTAACCCGCTGGTGATCAGTCAATCTGAATCCGGAACCGGCCGTCTTCGACATCGACCCGCACCGCTTTGACCGGCTTGCTTTCGCTCATGCGCACGATGCACTGATTCGCCAGTTCCGGCATCAGTTGCCGGTTGATCAGTTGCTCAACCGCACGGGCACCGGTTTCCGGAGACTGATTCAGCGCGACCAGCAGTTGCACCACGTCCGGATGGTATTCAAAGCTGGCACCGTAATGTGCCGCGACGCGTTTGCGGATGCGGTTCAGGGACAGAGTTGAAATCTGCGCCATTTCCTCATCATTGAGCGGGAAATAAGGCACGATGGTCGCCCGGCCCAGAAACGCCGGTTTGAAGAACTTCTGCAGCTCCGGGAAAATCGTCTGCGTCAGTTCCGGGACCGATGGACGGCCATCCTGGCATGCATGGACGACTGCACCATCGGCAGCATTCGACGTCATGATGATGATGGTGTTACGAAAATCGATTTCGCGGCCTTCACTGTCGGAGATCGTCCCTTTATCGAAGATCTGATAAAAGATGTCGTGCACCCCAGGGTGCGCTTTTTCCATCTCATCCAGCAGCAGTACGGAGTACGGATTTTTACGCACCGCTTCTGTGAGCACACCGCCTTTGCCGTATCCGACATAACCGGCCGGTGAACCCAGCAGCATCGACACTTTATGTTCCTCTTTGAACTCGGTCATATTGATGGTGGTGATGTTGCGCTCACCGCCGTACAACAGATCCGTCAGCGCCAGCGCGGTTTCGGTTTTACCCACCCCGCTCGGGCCGCACATCAGAAAGACGCCGACCGGTTTACGCGGATCAGTCAGCCCGGCCCGGGCCATGCGAATCGCCTGAGCAATTTCCGCAATCGGCGTCACCTGACCAATCACCCGCTGACCAATCTGAGATTCGAGATGCATCAGGCGCTCGACTTCCGCGCTCAGCATGTTGCCGACCGGAATCCCCGTCCACAGCGCCACCACTTCGGCGATGGTCTGCTGCGAGACCTGCGGCAGTACCAGGGGCTGCTCGCCCTGAATGGCATGCAGCTGCGCCATTTTTTCGGCCAGTTTCGCCCGTTCACTACCGGCTTCCAGGTCTTCGCCAGCCAGGAACTGCGTATCCAGAGCGGACTGAAGCGCGAGAATTTCTTCCACCAGCTGAGATTCCTGCGCCCAGCGGCGGGCAATATCATCGTGCTGCTCAGCCAGCGTTTCACGGCGCAGCTTCGCTTCCTGCAGACGCGGATCCTCCAGCGACCACAGCGCCGCTTCATGGGTCAGGGTTTCAATTTCGTTATCCGCATAGCGAATCTGCTCCGCAATGGATTCCATCTGACGCGGCGTCGCGCTCTGGCTCAGGCCGATCCGCGAGCACGCGGTGTCGAGCAGGCTGATGGCTTTGTCCGGCAGTTTGCGCTCCGGCAGATAACGTACCGACAGGGACACCGCCGCATCGATCGCTTCCTGCATCACCTTGACGTTATGGTGCTGCTCCAAGCTCTTTTTCACTCCGCGCAGCATGTGCACGGCATCGGCTTCGCTGGGCTCGCCGACCGCCACCACCTGAAAACGGCGGGTCAGTGCCGCATCGGATTCAAAATACTGTTTGTACTCAGCCCAGGTGGTCGCCGCGAGCGAACGGAACTCTCCGCGCGCCAGCGCAGGCTTGAGAATATTAGCCGCATCGTTCTGGCCTGCAGTCCCACCGGCACCAATCAGGGTGTGCGCTTCATCAATGAACATGATGATCGGGGTACTGGATTGTTTGATCTCATTGATGACATCTTTCAGGCGGTTTTCGAACTCGCCTTTGATACTGGCACCGGCCTGCAGCAGCGACAGATCCAGACTGCGCAGTTCCACATTCGCCAGCGCCGGCGGCACGTTGCCGTCAACGATTTGCTGTGCCAGACCTTCGACAATCGCCGTTTTGCCCACGCCCGGATCGCCAACCAGAATCGGACTGTTCTGACGGCGGCGGCACAAGATATCGATCGCTTTGCGGATCTCATCGCCCCGACCCGAGATCGGATCCAGACGGCCACTTCGCGCCGCTTCGGTCAGGTTTTGTGAGTATTTGTCCAGCGCCGGTGTCGCGGTGTCCCCATGCTCAGCGGCCGTCTGGGAAACCGCACCGGTGTTCATCTCACTGGGCGCGCTCACCGCCAGCGACTGGCTGCGCAGCCATTCCGAAGACAGCACGGTGACCCACTGACTGAGCAGACCGTTGTAAGCGCCTTGCTCACGGCGCTGCTTGAGCACCATCAGCAAATGAAATTCATTGACACTCAGTTGCTGTTGATTGAGTGAGGCGATCATCCAGGCATCTTTCAGCAGCTCCACCAGCTCAGGTGACAGGGACGGTGACGCATCATTGCCCCGCGTCAGACCGGACAGATAGGTGTTCAGACCTTCCAGCAACGCTTCTTTGGCCACCGAGGCCTGATTCAATGCGGCTTCCCAGCCTTTGGACTGTTGCAGCAGATGCAAAAACCAGTGTTGTGGCTCGATGGAAAAATGGCCGCGGCTGACGCACTCGCCTGCTGCCGCTTCAAGCGCGTTTTTCAGCAACGGGGTCAGCCTTTTGACCAGACTCTGTAATTCGATATTGATCATGGGTTTTCCTAACTTAACGTCAGTGGCATCTCGACAAACTGCCGGTGCTCCGTCTGATGATTCATCCAGGCCGACTGGCCGATACGTAATGCGCTGTCACTGCGCCCGGACAGTCTCACGCGCGGCAGATACTCGCTGTTCACTTTCATATACAGGGCGTACTTGGTATTGACCCCCATGTAACTGCGCACCAGATGGTCCAGCGCACGGATCATGGCTTTGTCATGGCGAATCGCCAGATAGTGGTCATAATCTCTCGGGCAGATTTTGATCTTCAGTTTCTGTCCGGCCATCGGCGTGGTTTTCCCGACCAGCGCGCCCATACCCAGTTGCCGGTTCTGTCCGGTCAGCCCGATCTGCGTCAGGGAACAGGGGGTCAGCGGCAGGTATTCCAGCGCGCTGCGCTCAATCGCAAATTCCGCCGAGAAGTAATCTTCCAGCATGGCTTTCAGTGCCAGCGGGCAGGTCAGCTTCATCCCCAGCAGCCCGGTATACTGAATCAGATGGCTGGCCGGGATCGGACTTTCTTTACCGCTTTGTCCGGCCAGATTAGCCAGCATCCCGGTCACCGACAGCCGATGACGGTTCCAGCTGAACGACGCTTCTTCAATCTGGGCCGTCAGATCATGCTTGTGCTGGACCTGGCAGTAGAGGCGAAAATAGCGGTTGTTGAAGGCGTCGAAAAAATCGAGCGGTGCCTGCTCCCCCAGATCAAAATTCGCGCTGAGCGCCTCTTTAAACATGGCGCGGGGCATGGTGCTCTGGCTGCCGGACAAGGCCGGCAGTGACGTCTTCAGGGTGTAATCCGAGACCGCATTCACGGCCACTCCGGTCACTTCACTGGGGTAGTAAGCCGGTAACAGTTCCGCACTGAAACGGACCTCCGGACGACGGCCGGACAGCGCCGCCTGATGCTTGAACACCTGCCAGGCCTTCTCCAGTGCAACGCTGAACTGACCGCTCAGCAGGCGGTTTACAGCAGACTCTTGCATCCGGTTCTCCTCGGAAACGCCATAAACACCCCGTCCTGGCCTTCCAGACAAATATCGACCTGCGTGAAGCTGTTAAACCCGGCAAAGTAAGCAAAAAAGTGGTCCAGCAGACGGCTGAACAAGGCGATCCCGCCGTTCACATTGCCCGGTGCCAGGGTCACGGTAATCTTGGTGCCGTACGCAAAACAGGTTTTCCCTGAAACCCGGATCGGGGCCACGACCTGTTCCTGCTCTATTTTCTGCACCGACTCGATGTACAGATAGTTTTGTGCACTCTGATTGTGGTTATAGAGATCGAACACGTTTTTCAGCGTCGCAGCCGGATTCTCCGTCCCCAGAATGGCGTGGTAGTTAAAATGCAGGTGGCACAGCAGCGCCCACACATTCTGATTCGCATCCCGGCTTCTGACCGGCAGTGCAGGACGACGCAGCAACTGCATGCGCGCCGGAATCGTCAGCGACTCACGGCAGGTGACGCGGCTGTTGACCGGCAGCGAACCGGCCCGGACGCCGTCGGTGGCCGTGGCACTGACCTGCCACACGCGTGGCGATCCCGTCGCATGATAGTGTTCCGGATCTGCCACTTTCAGGCTGCTGTCGAGCACGCCCCGTTCATGAAAGTTCTGCACCAGCTGCCAGCGCAGCCCCGTTTCCGCACGGTCAAATTTTTCGCTGTAAATCTGCGGCACGCTGACCGGATCACCCGCGGTGACATCGAGCACTTCGTCCACGGAAAACACTTCCAGGACTTTGCCCTGACTGGCATCCAGATGGACAGGGTACTGTTTATGGAAAAAGTCGATCTGCAAGGGTTCCGACGCTTGCTGGTGCAGGTTGACCAGCGGCGTCGAGAACAGAGAAAAATGCTGGGCATTCAAGGTCCGGGCCAGCTCGACACTCAGCTCTTCGACAAAAATCTGCACCCGGAACTCACTGCCCGTGATCTGCTGCAATGCGTCCCGCACATCAATGCTGAACCCGTGAAAACGCTCGGGAAACATAAAAAACTCGGTCAGGAGCTTAAAGCCGCCAAAGCTGGCAGCCTGATACGGCAGAACGGTATCTTCGGCATCAAAACCCACCGGACGCAATGCCGTCGGCCCCAGATCAACCCGGGTGTCCGTTCGGGTCGCCGCACTGCAGATCCGCACTTGCGACGTGCTCTGAGACAGCAGGTCATACAGACGCAGGGTAAAATGGCTGTCCCCTTTGAGGTGCAGCCTCAGTTCACCGATGTCCAGCGCCGACAGATCACAGCCCTCATCCGTCGCAGCGATGGTCAGCTCGATCATCGCTTTGGCATCCTCTGCCCCTGCCGGTTTAGCCATTTCAAACGGCGCAAAGGTCACCTCTGCACTGCGGATGGTGACCGGCAACAGCGCGACGGTTTGGGTGGAACGAAAGATGGCACTTTCGCCCTGTTCATCCGCCAGCTCAAACTCGGTGCCTGCCGGAATCCGGTGCACAGCATTCGCTTCCGGTGAAATCTCGAAATCCAGCACGGTATAGGACGGCACCGGGCGCAGATAATGGGGAAACAACAAACGGACCAGACTTTCCGTCAGCTCCGGAAAGGAATCATCCAGTCGCTGCTGAAGACGACCGTTCAGCAGCGCGACGCTCTCCACCAAACGGGCGATTTGCGGATCATCGATGCTGTCTTTGCGAATGCCGAGCGCACGCGCCGCGCCCGGATGACGCGCCGAAAACTCAGTGGCTTCATCCCGGATGAAACGCAGTTCCTGTTCAAAATACGAGAGCAGAGAATCAGACAAGATTCGATTTCCTTACATCTAGTTTGTTGCTGCTGAGATCCAAAAAGGAGTCCAGCACAATCGCTTCTTCACCCAGCTCAGAATGCACCACCGCTGAGAGACGAAAACACAGCTGGTTCTGGGCCGATTTATTCTCCTGAACCTCGATTTCAACCTGACTCAGACGGGGTTCATACAGGCGGATCAGACTGGCAATCTCTGCCGCGATCACATCACTGTTCGACTTACTCTGCGAGCGGGCCAGATTACGCATCCCCAGATTGGTGATGGTGCCCTCCCCGCTGCTGTAAACGGCCGGCCAGATAGGGGCGCGGCTGGAGATCAGCGTGCAGACGTTGTCGACAATGGCATCACGCACACTGTCGATGTCGTCGTTCCAGCGCTGCGTCAGCTTGGCAATCAGGCTCATGGGCGCGCTCCGATATCCTGGCCAGAGACTGAGGTAGTCAGCACCACCTGGGCATCCATCATTTCGTACTGATATTGCGGCTGAAGCATGATTTCACACAGATAACGGGTCCGGTCCTGAGGCGATTCCTCTATCCGGACCTGACAGGACTTGAGCGGATAACGCGCCATGATCGAATCTTCGCCGTAATCCACTTCACTGATGTAATTCTGCAGCCAGCGCTCCAGGCTGCGCTTACAGTCTTCCGCGCTGTCATAACGGCCGATCTGATCCCGGATCTGCGCTTTGATGTAGTGGCCGAACCGGCACGCCATCAGATTCGTCTGCAGCATGCCCAGCTGACGCGTCGCTTCATTCGGCGCACGCCAGACCGACTGATTACTGAAAAAGCCTTTGTGTCCGCTCAGATATAAACTGGTCAGCGGGATAAATCCCTGTTGCGCCCAGAAGCCGTCATCTTCGCTGTACAGATCGACTTTGGCCTGAACCGACTCCGACGACGCCACAATTGCGCCGAACGAAGCGAACTCATCGTATGAACGCAAGAAACCAAACCAGCTGATGCGGTCAAATTCCCGGATGACATTGCTGGTCAGCAGATAGGCACTGTTGCCCCACAGCGCCTGATCGCGGCCCTGCATTTCACTGAACAGAAAGCCCGCGGGGTACTGTTGATAAGGCGGACGCTGCAGATATTCCGGCATCACCAGATGCAGAAAGCGCGCAGATGGTTTGTCACGCAGCAGTTGCCAGGAGGCAAAATCACGGCTGTTGACGATCCGCTCCGCTCTCGCACTGTCATGCAGCTGACGGCTCTGATCGTCACCAAAAAAGTGTTCATCCACGCCCATCACCACAGGACACAGTGCCAGCTCGCCGAGTTCGGAGAGCAACTGCAGGGTATAGAGATCGTCGTAACCCAGCTCGTCCCCGTAATCGGAAGTGACTTTGTGATCCACCATCACCATGCCAAACGGCGTCCCGCCTGCGGTATCAAACTCTTTGGCATAGAGTTTTTTGTACAGCGCACTCTGTTTGAGATCGAACGAGTAATTGAGGTCGCTCGAAACCATGTGCCAGCTCAGATCGAGCAGTTTGATTTTGACCCGGCGTTGAGAGACCGGCAGTGCCGTCAGTGAAGCCAGTCCGAGCCAGGACGCTTCCAGCTGCTTAAAATGTTCATGCTGAATGACGGCCGACAGCTGTTCACTCACGGCTTGATCCAGCTCGGCAATCAGCCGGATCAGTTGTGCTTTGAATTGAGCCGTCGACTGGTTCCTGGCGCATACCAACAGCTCCTGCCAGGCCAGGTTCGCAAGCATCGGGGGCATCGCTGTGTGCTGAGGGTGTGTTTTCATCGACTGCTCAATTCAAAACATTCGGAGGCGATCTGCCTCCGAATCGGATTAACCCGGAATATTGGCGACCATACGAAGCGAAGTCGTCAGTTCTTCCATCTGTAACCACGGGCGAAGATAGGCAACCGCAGAATAGGCACCCGGACGACCGGCCTGCTCTTCAACGGTGACTTTCGCTTCCACCAGCGGGTGACGCGCTTTGGCTTCGTTGCCGATAGCGTTCGGGTTCACGTACTGGTGAATCCAGGTGTTGAGATCTTTCTCAACATCATTCGGATCCAGGTTCGAACCAATCCGGTCACGACCCATCACCTTCAGGTACTGGGCGATACGGCTGCTGGCCATGGTGTACGGCAGACGCGCCGAAATCGCGGCGTTGGCAGTCGCATCCGCGTCGGTATAGGTTTTCGGCTTGTGCGTGGTCTGTGCACCCATAAACACCGCGTAGTTGGTGTTTTTGTAGTGAACCAGCGGCAGGAAGCCCAGATCGCTGAGCTCTTTTTCACGCTCGTCGGTCAGGTTCACCTGCGTCGGACACTGCTGGAGCAGATCTCCGGCATCCGAGTGGTAAGTGAAGTTCGGCAGGTTTTCGACTTTACCGCCGTTTTCCGTTCCGCGAATGGCCGTACACCAGCCGTACTGGGTGTATGCCTGCGTCAGCAGCAGACCAAATTCGTATGCCGCGTTACTCCAGACGAAATCTTTGTCTGAAGAAACGATTTGCTGACCGTTGTCGCGGGTCTTCAGCTCTTCAAAATCGAATGACTTCACCGGGATGGTCGCAGAGCCATACGGCAGGCGCGCCATGGTTTTCGGCAGCGTCAGCGCGACATAGCGAGAGTCATCGCTGGCGCGGAATGCGTTCCAGCTGGCGTAAGCCGGTGAGTCAAACCCAGCGGCGACCGGTTTCCCGTCTGCAAACGTGGCAAACGAGTTGAAATCAAACATGCTGGCATTGGCGGCGGCGATGAAGGGTGCATGAGATGCGGAAGCCACTTCGCCCATATAACGCAGCAATGCGACGTCTTCGTCGCCGTAACCGAATTCGTAATCACCCAGCAGGACGCCGTAAGGCTGACCGCCCGCGGTGCCGAACTCTTCCTGATAAACCATGGTGAAGAAGCGGCTGCGATCGATCGCCGGCGCGTCTTCAAACTGCTCAAGCAGCTCATCTTTGGTGTAGTCGGCCAGCTTGATTTTCAGGTCCGGACCCAGTTCGCTGTTTTTAACCAGCTTTTGCAAGCCCAGCCAGGTGCCTTCCAGTTTCTGAAAGTCATTGTTCTTCATGACCGAAGACAGCTGCTCAGAAATTTTCGCATCCAGTGCGCTGATGGCTTTCTCAATCGTCAGCGTCAGGTTTTTGTCCCAGGTGACCGTGCCTTCCAGTGCCTGCGACGTCAGAATGCTCAGCAATTCTTTGGTGGTATCCACCGGTGTTTGTGCGGTCGCGGTGATGGCACGATCAAGAAAACTCAGCGACGCTTCAGCTTCAGCAGCGCCCTGCGTTGCGGTTTGTTGTTCGACAGACATTATTCCGCTCCCTCTTTATCCAGACCCAGTTCCTGCGCAAGCCCTTGAATGGCATCCGCACTTTGCAGCACTTCCTTCAGCAAACGCTCCAGATCGCGCGAACGATCCGCTTTGCTCAGCAGTACTTTCAGTTGATTTCGGGTTTCAACCAGTTGTTTCAGCGGATCAATCTGTTCAACCAGATTCTCCGGGTGGAAATCTTTCATCGAGCGGAAGCTCAAATTCACTTCGAACTGGCTGTCATCATTGGCCAGTTTATTGTCGACTTTGTACGAAAGACGCGGATGGATGGTGCCCATCACCGTATCGAAGTTGTCTTTATCGATACCGGTAAACTCACGCTCTTCAAGATCCACTTTTTCAGATTCTGGTTTGTGGCCGGAGAAGTCACCGATCACGCCGACCACGAACGGCAGCTCTTTGGTCTCAACAGAGCCATTCGTTTCAACATCATAGGTAATGCTGACGCGGTTTTTGCTGACGCGTTTATGTTGTGAGTTCAATGCCATAACGGTGTCCCTAGTTCAGAATTTGCATCGAGAGAAGAAGCTCCATCTCAGATGGAGCTTCCGGCGAATATTATTTAGAGCCTGACAGCAACTTGCCCTGTGGCAGGTTGTAAGTCACGATGCCGCCATCTTTGACTTCACCGCCTTCCAGCTCATAGTTGTGCTTCTGAGAAATCTCAACGTAAGACAGAGAAATGCTCTCGTATGGCTGAGAACCATCGCTGCCGCTGACGTTGTAAGACACCAGACGTGCATTCGTCAGTTTCACCTGGAAGTACAGTTTTGCACCTGAGCCGTCTGATTCTGGCTTGGTGAATGCGATCTCAACGGTTTTCCCTTCTTTACCCGGGTTAAACAGGAAAGACAGCAGGTCTTCTGAAGCACCGTCAACCTGTTTGGACAGGTTCACTTCGCTCATGGCCACCATGCCTGAGTCCGCGTTGTTACCGTTGCCGATGTCCATCGCGACGTTACGAACGCCGCCCCAGGAATAGGAAGAGATAGCGAACCAGCCGTTACCTTCCAGACCTTCAACCGTTGCGCCGCCTTTGACATCAACGCCATCAATACGCATGTAAATACTTGCCATATTCGTTCTTCCTTCTTTTCAGGATATGCACTTACCAACGCAGGGCAGTTGAGCCCGGTTGTTCGTGACTTTCACTTTTTTGTTGAGGTTGGGTATCAGCAGCGGAAGTCTGTGATACATGCTTTTCAATACTCATTGACTCAGTCACGGGAGGAGTCTTTTCGGGTACCGAAATGTTTTCAATGCCTGCCTTCGGCAGTTCAACATCGGGCAGCCGTACCTGATCAAGATGATTCAGTCCGGCGGCATGAAAAATTTTGCTTAAGGTGTCTCCGCTCTGCTCGGCCATCATTTCCTGCAGCAATTCCGGCAACGGCAGATAGCCCCAGCGGATGGCTTTTTCCAGCAAAAATGACACCGGGCTGTGCGGCTCGCTCTGGCGGAAATAGTCTGAAATTTCACGCAGCTGGTGAAACGCCAGATCGCGGTTCATATTGTTTGCCGATGCGACCTGCGCAAGATTACCGGCACTCAGATTCAGCGGCGCGCCAGACACGGCAGAAGACTGCGCGGCCTGAGATGGCGTGGAATCATGCACAGCGTTTGTCACGGCCATGTTTTCCGCCAGGGAAGTTGTTACCGCGCTTGACGCTGCAGTCACCGCCGCAACCGGCTCGGCTTTATGGGACGGTTTCATCCCGGTCAGCTGATGCAGGGCCTGCTCGAATCGGGTAAACAGGGCTTTGACGAAGCCAAAATTGGCCGCGGCTACACCGGCGCTTTGCGTGTGCTTTTGTACGGCAGCGCTTAAGCGGTCTACCTGCTCACAACAACGAACGGTGTTCTCCATGCGTTGCTGAATGTCCGCCCGTTGCTGCGCCACCACACCGGCAACCTGTGCTTTGAGCTGGCTCAGTTCGCCTTTGCGTTCCGCACTCTGGTAGTCGTAAAACGAAATGCTGCCAGCCAGCGTCTGTTGCAACAGTGGCGCATACAGAATCGAGCTTTCTTCACTGTCGCCAATCAGCTGAAAAAAGGCTTTCACTTTGGCTTCAGCCTGCTCACGCTGCTGTTGGTCCGCCGCTTGGGATTTCAGTTTTTCCTGAGGCAGGACGGGGTTCAGGTGATCCCAGTGCTGCTCAGCCAGATCCGCCAGCCATGCCAGCGCGTTCGCCGCACTGTCCAGCGAAGCATCCAGCAATACCTGAGCAGCAATGAACCAGGCGATCAGCTCAATATCACGAGTCGTGGTCTGAAATTGATTCAGCAGGCTCGCAGACAGGGTCTCCCAGCTGGCCAGACACGTCTTTTGCAGCGCTTCCACTTCATCTTCGCTTGGATTCTGGCTCAGCTGACGCAATGCAGTCTGTGCCACATTGAATTCATTTCTCAGCGGACGAAAAGCGCTTTTATCCAGCTTCAGGTAGCTTCCGCAAATGGATTCTGATGAGATCGGGGCCGAAAGCTGTTCAATCTGTTGTTTTGAAAACGGCATGCTTTACCTGCGTACTCTTGTTGTGAATTGGCGTTGTGAAATTGCAAGACAAGTCCCAGTCAGCATTTGAGCAAAAGGCCCCCTCAAGCAGTGATGACAGAAATCACAGCTTGCCGATCGGCACGCGCCGTACTTTTGGTTTATCGAATAAATGAATATATAAATAATATAAAAATCAGCACATCGAAAGACGAATCGATATCACTCCCGCAACACCCCATATCTCGTCATCAATCAGGACAAGCCAATACTAAAATCAATATAAGCAAACTCTAATTTATCGAGATTTTCGTACGCCGGTGATGGATATATTAATCAAGTTCGAAATCATACTTTTCGGTCAAAACAAATCAGACCAGACAAATCATTTTTTATTTCATCAGTTTTTAATTTTTTAATTCAGGCAAATTTTGGTTCGCCATTTAAAGTCAATTATATCCAGAGATGGCACATTAAAAAGACACATTCACGCCACATTTAGGTGGCATTTAGGCCATACAAAACAATTAAAACGGACAGAAAACATGAGAAATAAACACGCAAATAACTGATTTAAAATACAAAAAATACACAATCACGCATGTCCATTTTATACATCCTTCCCGCAGCATAAGCGAAGGAACGAATATCTAATGGATGAAATTTCATATAAAGATTGTTTAAAGGTAATCCATATAGCGTATTTATTGTTAATGAAGTTAATTTAGTGCATTTACTCGATTTGTTCATAAATCGATTACATTTGAACCTCACCCCATAAAATAGCAACAAGTAAAAAACAAAAGACGCTTTATGACTTGAATTCCAAAGACACAAACAATAAATTAAATCCCTATTGTTCTTTACTATTTTACCTTCACTCTCTTCCAGCACTTATTCACCCAAGTGTTTATCAACGCACTTTATTTGATGTTGATTCGATTTTTATTTAAGCAAAAAACCACTTTTCGCTTACAGGAAATGAGGAAATATGACCAGCAGTGAATTGCTCTCAAAAAGTCGTCCGCTGACCGTAAAACTCGCGGACAATAAAAATTATGTTGTCACCCATTTCACGGGTGAAGAAGCAATTTCTGAAGGTTGCCGATTTTCCTTGTCTGTTGCTTCAAGCGCAGAGATCAAAGAGAGTAACCTCGGTAAAAACGTCTCCGTCTCTCTGGAGCAGTCTTTAGAAACCCGCTGCTTCTCCGGGCTGTGCACTTCGGTCGAATTCACCGGGTTCAGTCAGGAAAAACAGCTTTACTTCTATCAGATCGAAGCGGCTGATCCGATGTCCTTGCTGGCTTACCGCCGGAACCGTCAGATTTTTCAGAACATGACCACCCGGCAAATTCTGGATACCCTGCTCGGCGACGCTGACTTTAAAAACTATTTTTCCTATGCCGTCTCAGGCAGCGGAAAACAGCATGAATACTGCGTCCAGCTAGACGAAACCGATCAGCAATTTATCCGCCGCCTGCTCGCCAGCGAAGGGTGGCATTTTCATATCCGTCATGAGTCCGGCAAACCTTCCGTCGTGATTGCAGATTCAAACCAGCGTTTTGAGTCCATGCCAGAACCGACGCTGTATTATCAGGACGGCAGTCAGGCATCGCACCGCGCACTCAGTCACTGGAGCCACGCCACACACATGGGCAGCGCCAAAGTTTCTCTGGCTGATCACACCCAGGCACTGGCCGAGGTCTTTGAAAGCGGGGAACGGAAAAGTGCGTTTGACAGCGCACCGGCTGGTCTTGAGCAAGCCTGGTTCGGTTTGGGTCAGGACAATAAGAACGAAGCCCGCGATGCGGCCAAACGCCAGATGGAGGCTCTGGACGCAGCAAAGTCAGTCTCCAAAGCCAGTTCCAGTATTGCGGCCGTCGCCTGCGGGTATAAGTTCCGCCTGAATAAACACCCGCTCAGCGCGATGAATCAGGAATACATCGTCACGCGACTCACCCATCATATCTCAACGGAAGAATCGGGGTCGGTGCCAGTCTATCGCAATCAGTTCAGCTGTATTCCGGCGTCTTCGGTGTACCGCCCGCTGGTTCAGGAAAAACCGAAAGTCCACAGCGTGCACACGGCGTCGGTGACCGGGCCCAGCGGCGAGGAAATTTACCGCGACAAAGCCGGACGCATCAAAGTCCAGTTCCACTGGGACAGAAACGGGAAAAGTGATGAGAACAGTTCATGTTGGTTGCCGGTGTCGCAAGGTCTGGCCAGCAAAGGCTTTGGCGCACAGTTTACACCCCGCGTCGGAGATGAAGTCCTGGTGCAGTATATTGACGGCGATCCGGACCGTCCGGTCGTCACCGGCTCTCTCTACAACACGAAAAACGCCGCGCCATACAGCGCAGCCACCCAAAGTGGCCTGAAAACCCGCTCGACCCCCAAAGGGAACAGTAAACAGGGCAATGAACTGCGCTTTGACGATCAGAAAGACAAAGAGCACATCTTCCTGCATGCGGAAAAAGACCTGCAGGTTGAGGCCAACAACGATCATCTGACGACCATCAAAGGCACGAAAAACACACAGGTTGAGAAGACGGTTACGCTGAGTGCCAAAGATGCGATTCTGGTTGAAGGCGACAAAACCATCACCACCAAAAGCAAGGAAGACTGGAAGGGCGACAGCGGAAAAGATCTCAACCTGAAGGCGGGCGCCAGTATGGACCTGTCCGCCAAATCATCAGTCACTGTTGACGGCAGCACCATCTCGCTCAGCGGAAAAAGCAAGATTGAACTGAAAGTCGGTGCCAGCAAAATTGAAATCAGCGCCAGCGGCATCAAGATCGATGCGCCGCAGGTCGCGATCACCGGCAAAGCAAAAGCCGAAATGAAAGCGGCCATGGTCACGGTCGAAGGACAGGGAAAAGCCGATGTCAAAGCCGCAATTGTGACCGTAAACGGCAGCGCCATGACCCAGGTGAAAGCCGGCGCCATGGTGCAGATTCAGGGTGCGATAGCCAAGGTAAACTAATGACTTTACGCAAAATTCCATACCAAAACGCCAGCGACATCATCGGGTTGTACTCACCCAGTGATCCGTTCAGCCAACTGGCGGCAGAAGGCCATGCTCCCGGGGACCTGATTGAAGCGGCCATGACGCAGGAAATGTTTGCTGATGCTGTCACATTTCTCGCTCACGCCCTGCCTGTGCGCGAGTGCATCTGGTGGGCCGCCTGCTGCGCCGCGACGCGCAGTGACTGGAATGAACACGAAGCCAATGCAGTGCGCGCCGCAAAAGCCTGGGTTCATACCCCGGACGAAACCAGCCGTCGTTACGCGGAACAGATGGCCGAACTGGCCGGACTCGAATCAGGCGCCGGATGGGCGGCTCAGTCGGCTTTCTGGAGCGGTGGCAGCATGACCAGCCCCAAAGATCCGGTCGTACCGCCGCCACCCTACCTGTACGCACAGGCCGTGGCAGGCTGCATCAACTTAAGCGCCGTCCTGCCGGATGGTGAAGATGCCAAACAACGATACCGTGATTTTATCAACATGGGTCTGAATATTGCCGCTGGCGGCAACGGCGAGAATTAGGAGTTCCGATGTTACCTGCAGCCCGTGCTACCGATATGCACATGTGTCCGATGCAAACCCCGGCGCCGGTCCCTATTCCGCACGTCGGCGGTCCGCTGCTGCCGTTGCCGACCACGGTCCTGATTGGCAACCTGCCCGCCGCCACTCTGGGGCAAATGTGCGTTTGTGTCGGCCCGCCGGACAGTGTGATCAAAGGCAGTGCCACCGTGCTGATCAACAATAAGCCAGCCGCCCGGATGGGCGACCAGACCTCACACGGCGGGGCCATCGTGATGGGGATGCCGACCGTGCTGATTGGTGGCTAATTGGTAGCGAATTGGAAGCTGATTGGTAGCTGATCGTCGGCTGATCCATTCAGACGGACGGACTCAAATGCGGAGACAACTGCCGGTCGGGATATGCTCGATGCGATCGCCGAGCACCTGTTTCAGGATCCGAAATGCTTTCATACCGGTGCAATGGCCGGTGTAGAGGCGATCAATGGGGTAAGCGCTGAGTTGCTCCCCGATTTTCCGGATATCGGCCTCACTGCCACCCAAAGTATTGAAAAGCGGCAATCCCACCAGATGAAACCCGCCGACAACGGCTTTGATCCGGACACCCGGAAACATCTCCACCGCCGTCTCAATCATATTTAACACGCCGGAATGAGCACAGCCGGTGAAAATCACTAGCCCATCCGGCTCCTGTATGATCATAAAGAGTTCATGCTCAAAAGGATCGGGCCTCAGACTATGTTTTTCCCCTGCGAACAAGTACCGGTTGCCGGCAGGCCGCGGATACTTTTCACTGATGTTCACGACACAGAACACATTGGGACAAATCTCCGTGGTCTGACGAATCAGCCAGAGCCTGTCTTTAAAGACTTCCAGCGGCGTGACATCCAGGCCGACCTCAAACTGAAGTGCAGTGTATTTGAATATCGGGTATTTAAAAAAGTAAGACTCGGTCGGACACGCACGTAAACAGACCCTGGCGTGCTGATTCTCGCGCAGAAAAACAGGTAAGCCGTTGCCATGATCATGGTGCCGGTGAGACAGAACAGCGACATCGACACGTGCAATATCTAAATCCAGCTGCCGGGCATTCTGCAAGAAAGTCTGTCCGCCGCCGACATCAAAAAGGATGGCACACCCCCCGGAGCTGACGTGATAAGACAGACCTTTCTCCGCCTTCAAATCTGTTCTGTTGGCAATCTTTTGATTATCAGCCAGGACATGAATGATCATGTACGCCTCCTTTCTCCGCTTACATCAACAAGCCGACGGCAAGTGTGAGCAGGCTGATCCCGATAGCCACAAAGTAAATCAGCTGATAGTGTCGGTTTTTAATCATGACAATCGCCGGGAACAGCATCCCCACGGCGATGACTGCCGGACCGCTGATCATTTTAATCAGGTCAATGATATTCGGATTCAGGATCCCGATGCCGACGAGCGCAACCGTCACCAGAACCATCAGGCCTTTTTCGTCGACTTTTTTGCTAAGAGGGGAATCCTTTAATCCGTCCTTAACACCAATGACCGTGCCCATGAGCGCACCAAAAGACGCGGCAGCCACGATAAAGAAACCAACAACGTTGAACCAGCCGCCTCCCATCAGCTGTGCGACCAGTGAAATTGAGTTGGCATTATTATCCGCGCTGTCGAGCAATGTACTGTTCAGAGACATCGAAACAGAGAACGAAAAGAACATCACCGTCACTGCAATTGCGGAACAACTGGCAAGCAGAGTCCGGGACGCAGATTGCTCACACACAGTTTTATTGTTATTGCTGTCTCGCATACTGGATTCGATGTACCCGGAGACGCAAGGAGAGAAATTCATGGCAAAGATGATGATCGGAATAAACGTGATGATCTCTTTCAGATGAAGTTCGGAAGGAGCAGACACAAGCTGCCAGTCCCATTTGGGAATTAACAAGCAGGACAGAAACAGAAGTACCAGAGATAAAGGCACAGCAATGTATTTCGTCAGCGACACGATCCGCCCGTGTCCTTGCGCCGAAAACAGATAAATAACAAGACCGATGCCAATCGCAGCAGCAATGCGTGCAATGTCGGTGTATTCCGGCGGTACACTCTGGGAGATGGCAGCCACCAGTGCGATGAAGTTAATCATGCAGATAGAAAAACTGGAAATAAACAACAAAGCGGCGTAAAGAAGCGAGGCCTTTTGCCCGGCCATGGATTTAATGGTCGCCACGGAGCCCCCGCCAGTTCCGCCGGAAATAATTAATCCGGAAAGTGTTTTATGATTCAGATAAGACAGCGGAATGCATAAAACAACCATGACCAAAAAGGCTGAAATACCGATGGTACCTGGTCCCAGCGCTTGCGGCACAAACAGCACCCCAATACCCATTGCAGTTGCGAAATGTGTTGCGACCCAACGGGAATTGACCCTATTGCGGGTGGCGGGGTGACTCACTGCAGACAAACTCACGTTTCATGCCTCCTGAATCGTCTTCTCATTCAACCGATGCCCTAGTGTTTGATACAAAAAAAACATCAAACCGCCATCAATCATGGAAGACAAACATTTCACTCAATAACCAATATGAAACAAAAAGCATTAAATTAGACGACAATATCAGTCAATTCAACCAAATGAATGATTGAGTTTAATATTTGTGACAACTACATATATTCCACATAAAGAGTGTGGAATATATACATCTAGATTGATATAAATCCCTCCATTGCGGAGGGGTGCCTGAGTGGTCTAAAGGGAATATCTTCTTTCAGGGAGTATTGAGTGCATTCTCGCGCTCCGTAGGTTCAAATCCTGCTCCCTCCGCCACTTCGACCCTCACCAGTCTGTGTCGCAACATTGATGTGAGGTCTTATGTCTAAAGTATCCAGCCAGTTCAAAGCATGTCATTTCCGGGATGAGTTTCCTGACATCAAGCGGGAGATACACCCCGGGTACCAGTTCTCTTGCCTGAAAGGCATCAATGATGGCGTGAATCCCTTTCTTGTGTATCGGACCCTGAACGGCCAGGTCGACAAAATCTTCCACGAGGCGTCTTTCGACGACACTTGCGTCGATGCCTTTGTTCAGCTCATTGCCAATGAGTCTGTCATTACGGATAAACTGCTGGTTGCCGGAGCGCACACTGTGGTTAACCTGAAAGACCGGCTTGAGATCGGAAAAGAGCCCATCGTCTCGCTTGATTTCAGCCTGAAGGCCATCGATAAAATCAACCAGCAGATCGGTATTGAGGCCGATTTCATGATCCCGCTGAACGATTTTTTCATGGAACATGACCCGTCAACGACCTCAGATCAGGCGGATAATAGATATCGTCAGGATGCCGTGTCCGAATATATTCTGCCGACACAAGCTGAGGAAATGTTCAAAGCCCACGCACGTCAGAGTGGCCGGAGCATTCAACCGTTTTATTGCAGTGAAAAAGGTATGGCTGACCGGTTTAACCGGCACATCAAAAATAAAAAGAAAGACTCTGAGCTTTTCGTTAGTTCGGATTCCGGGGCGAACTGGTACATGAGAATTGAAGATCAGTTCATTCCTGTCATTGAAAATAACAAACCCAACTGCGTTGCAGGCAACGCAGCCACGGAACGAGCCACCCGCTATCACATCACGCCAAACAAACAGTTCGATCACTACACGTCCCGGATCGGAATCTATCCACGCTGCTCCATGAACAACGTACTGAACGGATACCGGGTTGCCTGCAAAACGTATGATCACTTTGATATGCCTGGGTATTTCGTGTTCTTTGGAGGCTCATGTGCTTAACGAAGACAAAAGCATCTGCATAATAAAGTAATGTCACGAGCATAAAGGTCACAACAGTGGCCTTTTCTGATTTTTCTCTCCCGGCAACTTCCACTCAGATACCTTTTTCCCGCCAGTGTCTCGATCCTGAAAGCTGAAAAACTCTTGCAAAAAGCTTTCTGCCCGACCAAGAGATCGGTGAAATGCAACCGATGGCTTCCGCCGCATCCATCCAAGAAAAATAAATAGCAATAAAACCCACTAATTGATCAATATTAAGTCAAATAAGCAATTACAACCGATTATGATAGGTAATTTCACCTTTCATCATTCAATCAGCAATATTTGTGACCAGTGAGTTTATTCAGGATATTTCCGCTGGATGGTATGAAATTGAATTGATATAAATACACCCATCGCGGAGGGGTGCCTGAGTGGTCTAAAGGGAGTATCTTCTTCAACAGGATATTGAGTGTTACCATGCGCTCCGTAGGTTCAAATCCTGCTCCCTCCGCCACATTTCTCTGCTTTGGAGCAACCGGGTTAGCGAATACCGTTTCCGTTCCGGGTACCAGTTGTCGAGTGTTATCCTTCTTGAATCACATCCCTAAAATCAAGCACTTTCGTTCCCTGTATTCTTCGTGTTTTCAGCCCATGCTTTTGATTAATATGCTTTCCTCAAATTTTACTGACGTGTAGAAACCTAAGAAAAACATGCGACATTTACTGATTTTGGTCCTGTTTCTGGGACTTTCAGGGTGCTCGACCCTTGGACAGCCGACATTCAACGTGGTGGTTGATTCTTTGACATCCGGTACAGCGCAGCATCAAAAAACCTATGTACTGCTGCCCGGAAATGCGGGGGTTTCGGTGAATGAACTTCAGTTCAGAGAATACTCGGCTTATCTGGTGCGGGTGCTGCAAGCCAAAGGCTACGTTGCCGCAACCACCCCTGAATCCGCGGAACAGGCGATCTTTTTGTCTTACGGCATTGGTGAACCCCAAACCCAGCACTATTCGTATCAGCTGCCGACATGGGGACAAACCGGCGTCGCCTTTGCTAACAGCTACAAGACCACCAGCACATTCGGCAGTATGACATCGCAGACCGGGACGACAATGAACACCCCGTCCTACGGAATCACGGGATATCAGACTTACACAGCTTCCGAAACCACTTACCTGAAATATGTCCAGATCGAAGGCATTGCTTTCGACAAAAACAGCCGCTCAGAAACACCGGTTCCGTTGTGGAAAACCACAGCGACCAGTTCAGATGCCAGTGACGATCTCCGTCGGGTATTCCCGGTTTTGGTGGCTGCATCGGCGCCTTATCTGGCCACCAACACAGGTCAGAAAGTCCATGTCGCTCTGACGGAATCCGATGCGGCCGTCAGTTCAGTGAAAGGCCTGTCAGTGAAAGGTCTACCGCTGGAATAAACCCCCTCGGAATTGCCCGTCTGTCAGACGGGCTTTTCTGAAGCACGGCTTCTGATATCCTGCCCCACCTGCCTACTCAGGAAAGAATCACGGCACCAGCCGGTAAGTAATGACATATAGCTGATCATCATCCGGATAAATCTCCCGAATCACGGTTTTCAGCTCAGCCAGCGTCATATTTTCCTGCCGGGCATGAAATTCAGACAAGTCCTGAAACAAAATGGGTTCGACGGAAAGAATCTCAAGCCGGCAAAAGTCCCGGCCCTCTTCCAGCGTTGAGACCTGCACAACACTTCCCGGCACATAATGGCTTTCAGAAACATCCCGGATGGTGATGGTTTTCCGGCCCGACAGAATATCGGCTTCAAAACGGGCGAAAAATGTCATGGTCGTGGTCGCAATCATCGATGTCTCCCGAATTCAGATTGATCGGTGTGTTTCAGTGGTGTCAGGCACATGGCAATCCCGGCTGCATAAATCAGAGGCAGCACGGATACCGCTATCCCCACCAGAATTGCCGACGCATCAGTCATCGCGCCTGTCACAATATCATAGGACGTGAAGGTCCGGACCAGCCCAATCAGAGCCGCAAAAAAGCCACTGACCCAGGCCATTTTCTCCGCACAGGCCAGTTTTTCCTGAAATGATTTCCCCTGTGAAGCCGCATAACCGGCAACAGAAACAGCAACGACATAACAAAGCGCCTGCGGGTCCAGTAACATCACAAGATCATCGAAAGGGATGAGCAGACTTATCAGGAAAACAGGGACCATGGCATTCAGGCAATACGACGCAGACCATTTCATGTTCATCAACTCGCAGTGCAAAACTTCAGCGGTTCAACCACCGCAAACCTGCGGTGCCTGTCAGTAAAGCGCTGTTGCATCATGATTGATATTCCCCTGCCAGTAACTGCGCTGGAGACAATGGGTCTCCCTGCCAGACATAACGGTGACGGCTTTTGATCAAACCCGAGAGTTCAAGCAGAACCCTTTCTTCCACCAAGGATAAGCCGTCTTCACATAAATACTGCTGATGCAGCACAATGATAGGTTCCAGAAAAGAGAAAGAGCGCGGGTACACCTGCCGGTAAGCACGCTTCAGCGTATCAGCCGCCAGGTAAAAGTGACCGACAGCCAAACGCCGGCTGGAAAAAGGGGCCTGCGAAATTTCCGTGGCACTTTTTCCGGTTCTGGCATCCGTGACCGTCACCTGATCCTGAGCGACCTGAATGTAAATCACCCGTCGATATTGACGCAGTCTGTTCATACCTCGATCCTTTCTTCACGCACCCGATCTCATCAGATCAAGCCTGATCCTTTTTCTCTTCCAGCAGGAATTTCCCGGACTGCACAAGGATCTTTCCGACACTGATCCAGATTTTCAGAATATAAAAACCGAAGAACAAAGCGATGATATTCATGAACGACTGCGAGACTCTGATTTCATGGCTGCCAAAAGCCAGAAAGAACCCCTGTTCCTGCGTATCAATCAGGTACTGATGCACCGGGCTGCCCGGAAACTCCTGAATATAGTCGTTCAGGTTCAGCGCCAGCAGCATCAGAACATAAGCGCCCATCACCAGCAGGCCACCGCCGATGATCAGCTGAAACAGCCGGGACAGACTCACCTTATTGCCTCGTGGCTGTGCGCGTTGGGGCCCCTGCGTTTGTGCGTGTTGCGAATTCGACTCGATGTGATGTATGCCGGCCTGCCGCATCGTAAACCATCCTCTGAGATCCCGACGTCCTTCGGAATCGGAATAAATGAAAACAGTTACGAGCGGCGACCAATATTGAAAAGATAAATAAAGACAATCGGTTATCTGAGTTTTTTGCGAGCTCTATTCAAAAAAAGGCACTTCATCACGGCACCGTGCACAAGGTTTTATAGATTCTGACGTTTTACTAATACAGAAGACAATGATGAATAGCTGTATCCAATACAGCAGAACCCACCCGTTTGCCTGAAAAACACGGCAAATGAAGCATTCTAAGGGACAAACAATGAATATCAGTCAGGTGATTGACGCACTGCGAGAGAGCGGCTACTACCAGCGCTTAGTTCCCGAGCAAAGTGCGATCAACATTCGCAACTTTGTCTACGGCGACATGGACTACACCGATTTTCAACCGAATCCGACCCTGCCCGGATTTTTCATGTCCAAGTTCTTCAAGGAAAATCTGAAAGACCTGGAAGATACCCCGGAACAGATCGCCCGGTATTTACACGCGCTGGCCCTGTCGATGGAAGACAAGTCATGGGTCACCAGCGTCAACATCCGGAAACTAAGACAGTGGATGCCGACCTTCCATGACTACATCATGTCTCCGTCTCAACTGATGCAGCGCCTTTTCGCCGATGAGTATGATGCAGAAGATGGGATCGAACGACTCAGGAAGGAATTCTCAGAAACCGAAGTCCGAGAATTTCTCCAAAGTGACCACCTCAAAACAGACGGGCACTACAACGATGAACATCATCTGTACTGCCGCTATGTGTGGTTTCCTGAGCTCGAACAGGCGGTGGCAGAAAAAGATCCGGCCCGTTTCGAAGCACTGCTGCTCACTTACCTGCAGGCGCTGGCACACGATTATGCCAATGCCAGCTACATTCCCAACTTACGCAGAAGAAAACGCAAAGGGGACAACAACCAATACCGGACTTCGCTGCCGCCCGAAGCCATTCAGGCACTGACCGCGCTTCTGCAGGGACAGGGAGACTGGGATCAGGATCCGGAGCTGATCCGCAGCCATCTGAATCGCGAACCCATCTATAAACATGA
Source organism: Photobacterium sp. 53610 (assembly GCF_036409375.1). Classification (NCBI taxonomy): domain Bacteria; kingdom Pseudomonadati; phylum Pseudomonadota; class Gammaproteobacteria; order Vibrionales; family Vibrionaceae; genus Photobacterium; species Photobacterium sp. 53610. The sequence continues at coordinate 61,258 of NZ_JAXOFS010000011.1, forward strand.
CCGGACCGCTTATACCCTGCTGGAAGCCGATCAGGATTTTTGTGCCCTGTTCCGCTGGATTTGCAATAGTGAAGACAAAATTATCCTGCAGTCCGGTGCGGCCAACAATCTGAAGCAGCTGGTCTTTTTACTGGACCCGAACGTATGGATTGAGCAGCATTTCCTGCAGGACTGCTACCACTATTGCAGCTGGTCTGATGAAGATGAGGTGATGGAGGAGCTGACCGCCGCAATCAAGGCTGCCCCGGACAAAAAAGATCAGCTCATTGCCTTTACCCTGCGCTACACCTTTGAACATTACGACTGCGCGTTCGGACGTACACCGGCAGGCACGCCGGAAAACAACCCGCATAATCAGCTGCTCCGCACGTTGATTTCGCAGTATGGTGCCCGCTACCTCTGGGAGACGTTCGAGCCCAGAAGCATTATTGAGCAGCGGCTGGGGTATTACACCCTCGCCTCCCTGGCAGAAGACGGCAGCCTGGCCGAACTGAAAAACGCCTATGATCGCCAGTGGCTGGAAGGGCTCAGTGCCCGGTTCACCCAAAACGACAAAGATGCTCAATTACTGTTTGATTATCTTCTCTCCGGAGAACACGAAAGCCAGATCAGCAAATTAGTGATCAATCCAGAGTGTCGTTTCGGGACGGTGTGTTATCTGGAAGACCCACTGCTGCAACGCCTCACCCGAGTGATGCTGAACGGCAAAAACACCAAACACTTCCCGCGCTATCTGATGGGTGCTCACCGGCTGTTCACGTCAGCACCGTTACGTCTGATTTCAGACGTGGTGCTTGAAAAACCGGCCTATCACGACATCGCTTTCAAAGCCTACGCCGAGTACGCCGAATCTTTTGCGGAGCGGAATGAGCTGGGGGATGACAGTTATCGCTGGCAGGGGATCGAGTTTACCGACCACATTGCCGCAGCAGAACTGGAATATCTGATGCAGCATGGTATGGCCTGCGTGCACCAGCTCTCCAAACAGTCCGCCAAATATAAAGGGATTCTGCTGCCCATGCTGAAAGGGCGGATCTCCGTCGCCGAAGAAGCCCTGTTGCTGGTTGATTTCCTGAAAGAAAAACAGAAAGGGGTCATTACAGCCACCAAGGCGTGTCTGAACGCCCTGCCGGAGGCACTCCGCCAGACCGTCCGCGAGAAAATCCTGACCGAACTTGCGACCTTCAATGCGCAGCAGGAAGTCCATGCGGTTGAAGTGCTGTGTGACCAAGGCATTGATTCAGACATGGCCCGTCAGCTGTTGGAACGGGTTCAGTCGACTGCTTCCCGCACCCTGCTGGTTGAACAAGGCAATCTCGATTTCACGCAATTATATACCGGCGCTGGGGGTCAGTTTGATCTGGATGCCTATCTGGCGGAAAGCTATACCGCACCGAAAAAAGCGCCGCTCGATCTCAGTCTGCTGCCCCTGCCGGAACGGACCGACGGCAAACCGGCAGACGACGCCGTCATGCAGCTGTGCCTGATCTATCAGAACCACGAAGGCTACAGCGTCAGCCAGGAAGCCCACGCGATTGCAGGCGCCTTTACGCCGGACTCTCTGTCGCAGTTTGCACACAGCCTGCTGAGCGGATTTGGCCCGAAAATCACCGCCAAAAATAAATGGCTGATGACGATCCCTGCAATTCACGGTGATGCCAGCGTGATGAAAGCACTGGCGGCCCTGACGGAAAAATTCGCCAACGGTTCCAAGCACCAGCTGGCCGGTCACCTGATGAAAATGATGGGGCTCAGCGGCCTGACGCAGGCCTACATGGAAATCGACCGCATCTGCCGCAATACCAAAAAGCAAAGTGTCAAAGATGCCGCCAACGAAGCCTTTGTCATCGGCGCGAAGCAAGCGGGGATCACCAAAGACGAACTCGGCGATCAGCTGGTAGACGATCTGGGCTTTGACGGAGACCAGATTCCACTCGAATACTGTGGTCAGACGCTGTCACTGATCCTCAATGAGGAACTGAAATTTGTCATCCGCAAACCAGACGGCAAACTCACCAAAACCCTGCCGAAACCCAAGCAGGACGATGATGCCGAGCAGGCGGAGCTGGCCAAACAGCATTTCAACGCGCTGAAAAAGCTGCTGAAAGACATGGTCGGCCTGCAGGTCAGACGCATGGAAGATGCTTTTGTGGCGTGGCGGATGTGGTCCCTCGACCGCTGGCAGGCTCTGTTTCTGGGGAATCCGGTGATGCACAAAATTGCCAGCCAGTTGGTTTGGGGGGTGTACGAAAATAACCAGCTGGTCTGTACCTTCCTGCCGAATCCGGAACCGGTCGACATGGAAGATGAACCGGTCGACCTCCCGGCCAACGGCAACATCGGGCTGGTCCATCCAACCGAACTGTCTTCCGGACAACTGGAAGCCTGGCAGAGTTACTTTGACGACTGGAATCTGGAACCTTTGTTCGGCCAGCTGTCGCGGGATGTCGTCGAACTGCAACCGGCCACGGGCAATCAGTACCATGTGCCGTGTTTCAGCCGCAAGTCGCCATCCACCGTCATTAACCGGCTGCGTAAAAACGGCTGGGCGGTCGGTTCCGTGCGCGACGGTGGTTCATTCGACGAACTCTACAAAGAGCTGGACGGGCTCAACGTCGGCATTGAAATCACCCTTGATGAAAGTGTCTGGCATGGCGGATACGGCTACGAAAGTGATGAATCGACAGTCACCGCGAAAACCGTCGAGTTCTACCGCACCGGTCGTCTGCACCGGGGCAGCTATATCTACGATGACTTGCAGGAAGAAGAATACGCCGATCTTCGCCTGACAGCTGACGACCTGCCGGAACGGGTTGCCCGCGAGCTGCTGCTGGAAGCCAAGAAAGCCTTCCTGTAACACTGCGTCTCTTCCAGCCAGCCCTCACCTGACGGGCTGGCTGGTTTCTCCGTTTTACTCACGCTCAGGACAAAAGAATGAATATCAGCACGGTACTCGATCAGCTACGGGACAATCCGCTGTACGATGAGCCGGAAGCCGGGCAGGTCATCAGCCAGATCCGGGATTTTGTATACAGCGATGCCGGTTTGAACCAATTCCAGGTCACGCCCTGCTTATCGCCCATTGATTTAGAAGTCTTTCTCAACCAGACCCTGGAGACGCTGGACGATACTCCGGACCACATTGCCCGATTTCTGCACGCCTTGATCCTGTCGACCGAAAATCAGCAATGGCTCAAAAGTGTCAGAATCAAAAAACTCCGCGCCGTCATGCCGACTTTTCAGGACTGCATCAGAGCCGATTTTACGCTCATGGCGGAGATATTCTCCGACTATTTCGGCAGTGATGCCGGGATCAGCCATCTCCGCGCCATCTTCAGAGAAGATGACCTGCGTCAGTTCTTCGCCGATGAGCGCCATAAAACCAAAGGACACTATCACGGCCCCCACCACCTGTACTGCCGGGGAGTCCTGTTCCCTGAAATCAGACAGGCGCTGGCGCGGCGTGACGCCGCGCACTTTGAAGAAGCGCTGATCACTTATCTGCAGGATTTAACCAGTGATTATGCCAATTGTGATTCGTTTCCCGATGCCGATGCGCTGGACAAGAACGACATCAGCCAGTACAGGGCTGCACTGCCGGTCGAGGCAATCACAGGACTCACCGAGCTGCTGCGCGGACGGGGCGACTGGGAGCAGACCCCAGCGCTGATCCGGGCGCATCTGCACCGGAAGCCTCTTTTCTATCATCAGCAGGCCGCATTTACGCTGCTGGAAGCCGACGAGGATTTCACCGATTTATTCCACTTTCTCAGTGACAGCAAGGATCCCATCGTCCACCAGTCTGTTGCGGCCAACCATCTGAAGGAACTCGTCTTTCGGCTGGAACCTTCGCTCTGGTTTAAGAAACAGCTCAAATTAGGCGGCTTCCCCGATTGCCGCTGGTCCAGCAAACGTGAGGTTCTTGAAGAACTCAATCAGGCCGTTGCTGCGAATCCGGACATTCAGGCGCCACTCATTGCATTCATTGTCCGCTACAGCATCGAACACTATGCCTGTTCTTTCTCTCGCATACCGGCCGATGCCCGAAAACCCAACCCGCACGATCAGATTCTGCAAGCTCTGATTGAAACCTACGGCGCCCAAACCATCTGGGAGAGTTTCGAACCGCGCGATAATACCGTCGCACTTCGGGGTTATTACACGCTCAACCGGCTCGCCGCTGACGATCAGCTGGCGGCTCAGAAAGCCGAACGCGATCGGCAGTGGATTCAATCGTTCAGCCCGGCGCTGACAGCCAATGCTCAGGATGCCGAGCTGCTCGCTGAATACCTGCTGACCGGGAAACACGAAGCAGCAATCGGCACGCTTGCACTTCAGCTTGCGGAAGACAGCAAGTTCCCGCCAGTCTGCTATCTGGAAGATCTGCAGTTGCAACGCCTGACCCGGGTCATGCTGAACGGAAAAAATGACCCGCTTTTCGCCGACTTCTTCAAGGCTGCGGAACGAAAATTTACAGCGACCCCGCAGCGGCTGATCTCAGCGATTGTGCTGGAGCGACCTGAATACCAGGCCATCGCTTTCCCGGTTTACGCCGACTTTGCCGAAACATTTGCTGAAATCAACGATCGCCGTTCAGACGAATATGAATGGCGCAACGTCAGATTCCGGCGTCATATTGCAGCCAATGAACTGCAGTATCTGCATCAGCATGGCGTGGCTGTGGTCCAACGGCTGTCAACCCTGTCCCCCCGGTTCAGAGCCATTGTGCTGCCGTTTTTCAAAGGCCAGCTCACGACTATTGAAGAAGCGCAGCTGCTGGTTTCCCTGCTGAAAGACAAACACAAAGGCGCCATTGCCGCGGTGAAGGAGTGCATTCTGGCGTTACCGCATCCGATCCGGGCTACCGTCATGAATCAGATGATCGAAGACCTGACGACCTTCAGTGCCCCGCAGGAAGTGCATGCGATTGAACTCATCTGTGCGTCTGGCGTGAATACGCCAACCGCCTGTCAGTTACTGGATAAGGTCAGTACCGCCGCTTCCCGCGCCCTCTTGATCGAACACGGCAAGATTGATCTCTGCAGCCTTTATACCAATTCTGCGGACACCAATGCAGCAGGCGGATTTGATCTGGATGCCTATCTGGCCGACAACTATCACCAACCGAAAAAATCACCGGTTGATTTCAGCCTGCTGACTCTGCCGGAACGTAGGGATGGTAAGCCGTCAGCCGATGCCGCCATGCAACTGTGCCTGATTTATCAGCATCACGACGGCGACCACAGCAGTCAGGAAGCGAACGCGATTGCCGGCACTTTCACTCCGGATTCGCTGGCACAATTTGCGCACAGTATCCTCAGTGCCTACGTCGACAAAATCACGAACAAAAACAAATGGCTGCTGTCGATTCCGGCCATCCATGGTGATGCCAGTGTGATAACCGCACTGGCAACACGGCTTGAAAAATTTGCCGGAGGTTCGAAACACCAGCTGGCCGGGTACGCGATGAAACGCATGGGACTCAGTGGCCAGAAGGTCGCCTTCATGGCCATTGACCGCATCAGCCGCAACAGCAAAAAGCAAAGCGTGAAAGATGCGGCCCGGGCAGCTTTTACCATCGGTGCCAGACAGGCCGGGATCAGCCCGGATGAACTCGGCGATCAGCTGGTGGACGATTTGGGTTTCGACGGCGACCACATTCCGCTCGACTACTGCGGTCAGACGCTGTCGCTGGTTCTCAATGACGATCTGAAATTTGTCATCCGCAAACCAGACGGCAAACTCAGCAAAACCCTGCCTAAGCCGAAACAGGGCGATGACGCCGCGCAGGCAGTGCAAGCCAAACAACACTTCAACACCCTGAAAAAGCTGCTGAAAGACATGGTTGGACTGCAGGTGAAGCGCATGGAAGATGCCTTTGTCGCCTGGCGGACCTGGTCCTTTGAGCGCTGGCACGCACTCTTTCTGGGCAATCCGGTGATGCACAAGATTGCCGGTCAGCTGATCTGGGGCGTCTATGAAGATGATCAGCTCATCCGCACTTTCCTGCCGAATCCGGAACCTGTCGATACAGCGGATGAACCGGTGACGATTCAGCCCGATGCAAGAATCGGCCTGGTCCATCCGACAGAGCTGTCTGACCCGCAACTGGGCGACTGGCAAAGCTATATGAACGACTGGAACCTGACGCCGCTGTTTGACCAGCTGACACGGGAAATTGTCCGGCTCGAACCCGCCACCAGCAATCAGTACAAAGTGCCGGGCTTCGGCCGCAAATCGCCCTCGACCGTGATCAACCGGCTGCGTAAAAACGGCTGGTCAGTTGGCTCCGTACGGGATGCCGGTTCTTTTGACGAAATCTACAAAGAGCTGGACGGCCTCAGTGTCGGGATTGAAATCACCTTCGATGAGGGCATCTGGCACAGCAGTGACGGCTACGAAAGCGATGAACCCAGGGTCACCGCCAAAACCATTGAGTTTTACCGTACCGGTCAGTTGCCGCGGGGCAGTTACGTCTACGATGACCTGCAGGACAAAGCATACGCCAACCTGCGTCTGGCCGTCGACGACCTGCCAGTCCGGATTGCCCGCGAGTTGCTGCTGGAAGCTCAAAACGCCTTCCGGTAATCCGGACCGAGCCGTCAGCCCTGGGCTGCTGACGGTGTTTGAATGTGAACCACGGCGCTCTGGTGAACAACACCTGTGCCACAAGCCATTTTCGACGAGATAATACCGATGCAAAACGCACAACGTTACCCTGCAGAAACCCTGTATGCCGCTGAGCTGGCTGCCCTGCGCAACGCCGATCCGGGCCAGAAACCTGCAGGCTGGCAGCTCAGCCCGCGTATGGTCCGTACCTTCATTCTGGGCAGCAACAACGAGCCGGTTCAGGGTACGACCATCAGCCGCAAGATTTACGGCAATGACGCCGTCGTCGAACGTGCCATTGTGACTTTAATGAGCCAACAGGGGCTGATGCTGGTCGGCGAGCCGGGTACCGCGAAATCCTTGCTGTCAGAGCTGCTTGCCGCCGCGATTTCAGGCCAGAGTACCCTGACCGTTCAGGGCAGTGCCGGACTGTTTGAGGAAAATATCCGCTACAGCTGGAACTATGCCGCACTGCTCAAGGACGGTCCGAGTCTGGCGGCCATGGTGCCCGGCCCGCTCTTTCAGGCCATGCAGCAAGGGCAGCTGATGCGGTTTGAGGAAATCACCCGCTGCCCGACCGAAGTTCAGGACAACCTGATCCCGGTGATGTCCGACCGCATCCTGCAAATTCCGGAACTCAAAGACAGCGACGCAGCCTACATGCTGTCCCAGCCCGGCTTTAACATCATTGCGACGGCCAACCTGCATGACCGCGGTGTGAATCAGATGTCTTCGGCACTGAAACGCCGCTTCAACTTTGAAACCCTGCAACCCATCAGCACCAAAAAACAAAAGACAGAGCTGGTGATGACTCAGGTCAACCGTCGTCTTCAGCAGGACGCCCTGGATGTTCAGATTGATCTGGATACCACCGAGCTGCTGATCACCGTCTTTGATGAGCTGCGCAACGGCAATGTCTCCGGGCTGGCCGTGACCTCACCGACCACCCTGCTGTCGCTGGCCGAAGCGATGAACGTTGCCTATAACGCGGCCATCAGCAGTCACTATTTCGGCGATCAGCAAGTCTCCGCCGAGCATCTGCCCCCCTTTATGCTCGGCACCATCATCAAGGACAATGAAAAAGACCGCGCCTGTTTCGAGGACTATATCCGGGTGATCAGGCGCAAACGGGCAGACGAACCCCACTGGCAGGCCTTTCTGGCCGGGTGTCAGAACCATGGCTGAATCGTCCGGATTACAGGCCTGCCTGGCGGCCCTGCATGCGAACCCGCAGCTGATCTGGGCGCCGGTCCGTCACCACAGCCCGATGTGCAGCTGGCAGCTTGGTCGTCTGTTCAGACAACATCAGCCTGAGGTGGTACTGATTGAAGGGCCGCAGGATGCCAGTTTCCTAATCCCCTTTCTGCAGGATGAACAGACGCAGCTGCCGCTGGCGATTTACAGCTATCTGCGGGATAACACCTTATCCGACCTTTCGCCGGTACCTGACAAAGAGACGGACGAACCTTCACCGCCAAGACTCAAATCCAGCCGGGTCTTTATACCGTTTGCGGAGATGTCGCCGGAATGGCAGGCCATCCGGATGGCCAAACAAACGCAGGTTCCCTGCCAGTTTATTGATTTACCCTATGCCACACGGGCAACTGATACGGCAGCCGATGCTGAACGGGATCAGTTGCTGTACGACAACAGAAAACTGGAAGAGGGCGAATATCTCGCGGCCCTGCTGGCCGACAGTGATTGCGACGATTTCGACCCGTGGTGGGATCGCCATTTCGAATCTGCGGGTCATACTTCCCCGGATGAATTTTTCACGCAGATGCACCAGTTTTGTCTGCTGATGCGAAACCTCTCTGTCGACAGCGACCCGGAAACCCTGCAGCGCGAACAGTTCATGGCACAGCAGATCCGGCCTTTTCTGGCTCAAGGCAAGCGGGTGCTGGTGGTCTGCGGCGGCTATCACTGTCTGGGCATTGCGCATTTTCTGGCATCCGGCGGAGCGGATTCGGTCTCAGTGCCGCCACGCCAGCCATTGCCCGGACACTGGGAGTCCGGCTCCCACCTGATCCCTTATGCTTTAAACCGTTTCAGTAAAAAACAGGGGTATCCGGCGGGCCTGACCGATTGCGGGTATTACCACCAGCTCTGGCAACGGCTGTCCCGGCAACCAGCTGAATTGCCCGGTGATTTCACACGCCGCTACCATACCGATCTGACGGCCGGATTCATGGCCTTCCTGCAGCAGAAAAACTACCCCGTGGCGCTGCCGCAACTGACCGACGCGCTGGTCATGACCGAGCAACTGGCAAATTTACGCGGCATTCCGGCCGGACGCACCGAATTGCGCGAATCGCTCACGGCTACCTTGCTGAAGTCCCACCAGCCTTCGGACACCTTTTTCCGCCAGTGGCTGGATGATTATTTTGATGCGCCAGCGATTGGCCGGGTGCCTGCCGGGCTGCCAGTCGCACCTTTAATTCAGGATTTCCGCATGCTCACTGCACAACTCGGTTTGCCCAGAGATTTTCTGGCCGGGGCGGTGAAAAAAGAGTTGTCGATCTACCGTAAGCCGAAACACAGGGCGGTGTCCCAGTTTCTGCACCGGCTGAATTTTCTCAATATCCCTTATGCCCGTCTGATTGCCGGGCCGGATGCCAGCGATCCCGGATCGCTGCATCTGGTCCGGGAGCGCTGGCAGTGCCAATGGCAGACAGAAACAGACGCGGCGCTGATCGAATCCAGCCATCTGGGTGCCAGCATTGTGGATGCCGCCCGTCACAAGCTGCAAGTTGCATTCGAGCAGGAAGATCCCGGTTCGGTTGAAATGGTGTCTCTGCTGCTTCAGGCGATGCAAATGGGCGTCCAGCAATGGCTGCGTCCGATTTTTCACCGGGTTCAGCAACTGCTGGAACAGGAAACCGATCTTGCGGCCCTGCATCAGTCGCTGCAAATGCTGCTGACCTGCAGTCACGGCGGCGGGATATTCAGTGCCGTCTCCACCGACGATTTGGCAGGTTTAATCCGGCACACCTTTATCCGGATCTGTACCCGTCTGCCACGCCTCGATAACAGCTACCCGACGGAAGCCTGTGCCGGATGGATTGCCGCTCTGTCTTTCATGACACGCCAGTATCCTGAACTTTGTCCGGCAACCTATTTCATCGATGCCGTCGAAGCCAGTTATCACCGCTCTCCCTCTGCCCTGCTGACCGGCGCCTGTGCCGGGGTTCTGATCCGGCATGACCGGCTCAGCGATCCGCTGGAAACCTGTCTGGAACAGGCTTTTGCCCGGCAACACAGTGATCCGGAAGCCGTCGGCGATTTCCTTTTCGGCCTGCTGACCACCAACAAAAGTCAGCTCCTGCAACCCGAACCTCTGCTGCCGGTGCTGAACCACCAGCTCTCACAGCTCGATGAAGCGACCTTTCTCACCTGTCTTCCGGCCCTGCGGCGCGCCTTTTCTCAGCTGACACCCAGAGAAGTTGCGGATTTCAGTCAGCTGAGCCTGACGGATACCGGCTCGGGTTTGCCGGTACAGACCCCGGCGGTTTCACAAGACACACTGCTTGCCACGCAACAGCTGCGTGAGCTGCTGCGCTCCAGCCAGACTCATTGGGGGATCAACGCATGAGTACTCACAACGCGCTGTCCCGACGCTGGCGGCTGATCCTGGGGAATGTCCATCCGCATGAGTTAACTGGCGAAGACAGAGCTCGGGATGAATGTCTGGAGACCCTGTATGCCCATGAATACCATGGCCGGGGTGGCAGCCAGCAAGGGAACGACCTGCAGGGCGGTACCGCCTCCGGCATGCCGAAACCGGTCACCTGGCTCAATCAGGTCCGGAAAGCTTTTCCGGTACCTGCAGCCGAAATCCTGCAAAAAGAAGGAATTGAACGCTACGGTATTCAGGAGTTGCTGCTGGATAAAAACATTCTGGCCACCATGAAACCAGATATCGGGCTGTTACAGACCATTCTGGCCTTTCGTTCCCAGATCCCGGCGTCGCTGGAAAAAGAAATTGAAGCCATCGTGACTCAGGTCTGCGCGGAACTGGAAGAAGTTCTGTCACAGCCGGTTCAGGCGCCGTTTGCCAGCCAGCGCACGCCGTTTCGCAGCAGCCGGAAAATGCCGGTCGCGCTGACGGACTGGCGCAGCAGTCTGATGCGCAACCTGAAACACTATCAGCCGGACGAGCAGGTGCTCCTGCCGGAGCGGATGTTTTTCTTCCAAAGCCAGGCCAGTCAGGTGTGCTGGGACATCCATCTCGTGGTGGATCAGAGCGGCTCCATGGTCAACAGCCTGATCCACGCCACGGTGATTGCCGCCATTTTCTGCCGGTTATCAGTGCTGAATGTCCGGCTGGTGCTTTTTGATACCCGGGTGGTCGACATGTCGGAATTTATTGATGATCCGATCAGAAATCTGCTGTCTGTTCAACTGGGCGGCGGCACGGATATCGGCAAGGCGATGCAATATACCCGGAAGCAAATCACCCAGCCGCACCGCGCCATCGTCGTGCTGATCAGTGATTTCTACGAAGGCGGCTCCCCGGCCAATCTGTATCAGCAGGTCGCCAAAATGCAGGAAGCCGGGGTCACTCTGCTTGGCCTCACCGCCATGGATTCAAACGGCGCTGCCAGTTACGACCATTCCGTGATTGATCGCTTACTGAAAATGGACATGCCGATCGCGTCGATGACACCGGAAAACCTGAGCCAATGGGTCGCCGATGTCATCCGGTAGCCAGTGCACAACACACAGAAGAGAAAGACACCATGCGTTTATCTGACTGGACCCGCCAGCTCACTGATGAATACCTGATCAACTGGACCAGCAAAGGGCTGTTCCGCCGGGCCGTGAAAATCGCGGAAAAACATCCGGATATCGTCCCGGCCGACCCGGCATTGCCCCTGACTTTGCCGATCGACAGTTTTGACGTCACTTTATCGGATACCGATCTGGCGCATTTCAGCTGCCAGTGCGGCACGTTGGGCAGTTGTGTCCACCAGCTTGCTTTTCTGCTGAAACTGCGCGAACTGAACGAGAATGAAAACGCACCGCCCGCTGAACCATTTCGGCCCGAACGCTGGTGCATAGCTTCCCGTGAAGCCCTCGATCAGGCTTATGGCCGCGGCAATGCCACGCAGGCGATCAAGCTTTACCAGAAAGGAGTACTGGTCACGTTTGAGCCGCAGGCGGATCACTGCGCCGTGAATCTATGCCTGCACAGCCAGAAATCCTTTCAACTGCTCTTGCCCGCCACCGGTGAATGGTCATCCGTACTGTGCAGCTGTAAAGAGACATCCTGTGTGCACCGTTCACTGGCGATTCTGGTTCTTTCCGTAAAGCACAAGACCTTTTCGGCGGAATCAGATGCCGCATTCGATACCCTGAATCCCGAACAGGCTGAACTGGTCAGCACTGCGCTCGACTGGCTTCAGGCCCTGATTCAAACCGGGACCATGGAATTTCTGGGTTCACAGATCGAACAGGGCAACGGATACTGCACCGAACTCAATCAGGCTGACCTGCCCAGACCGGCGGCCCTGCTCCGCGGTGTGACCGCAACGCTCAGCCTGATGCAGCAAAAACATCAGCAAGCCTCACACACCCGGCTGCTTGAACAAATCGCTGAAACCCTGTTGCATTTAAATGCCCTCAGTCAGTCCACATTGCCGCAGCCACTGAGTGCGCTGGCCGGTCAGCATCGCCGGCTCTACCGGCCGCAGGCACAGATGACGCTCGTGGGTCTGAATGCGGTGTACTGGGATGACCGGCATGGCGGACGGGGTTTCCGGTACTATTGCTATGATCCGCAGACGGCAGATTTCTACACCGTGTCTTCAAGTCGCAAACATGGTTTTGACTCTTCGTGGTCGCCGCATCAGGGATTCCACGACTGTCAGCTGAGCCGGTACCCGCTCAGCGCCCTGAGCTTCCGGGAATTTGAATTTGCCGGCGCGACCAGCGAGGACGGCAGCATCAATGCCTCACAAACCCGACACCTGAACCTGTTGCGGCCGGTTTCGCTGCAGAGGCTGCGTGAGCTTCCTGGCATTTCAATTCAGGCCCAGTGGCGAAGACTGGCAGCACGGCTTGCGGCTCCCACGGCCTCGGATCACCGGGATTATCTGGGCTGGGTTGCAGCAACAAGCAGAAAACCTCTCGTCTCTTTCCCGTCGCTGGGGATATGGCGGGCAGAATGCCAGAGCCAGTGCGGGCAGGCCGTTACCGTCGAAATACCGGCCCGTGAGCTAACCCCGGGTATCCAGAAATGCTGGGATTCAACAGCTGAAATGGTCCTGTTCGGCCGCTGGCAGACTGAGCTGGGCATCCCGGCATTCCAGCTCATCTCTCTGATTGATGACGACTTGATACAGGCGAACCGGAAAGAACACGCATGACTGAACTGACCCTCAACACTTTCATTCAGGACTGGCAATTCTGGGCGGAACGATATCTGGCCCAGGGGCTGAATGCCCCGGCCCCATATAATATTCAGCTGGCGCGGCAATGGCAGACACAGGCGGAACTGCTCGGCTTTTCAGATCTCGCTACACTCGCGGCGCAACTGACCGATGCCGAGCTGAGCCCGGCACAACAGGCACAGGCGTTCCGGCAACTGGTCATGCAGATGCATCTGCTGAAACGCCAGGCACTCGGGCAGCAGCTGGCTTTGCTGACAACGGACATGTCTGCGGAGCCATGACACATCCGGCATAAAAAACGCCCCGGTGATAAACATCCGGGGCGAAACAGTGAAACACATTATGAACCGATAGGACTTAGAAACTGGCCTGTAATGTCAGACCGCTATAGGCGCTGTAACCATGCAACATGACGTAGTAGCGGCCGGACTTGGATGGTGTAATGGTACAGGTTTCACCATTACCCGCACGGTAAGGACGGCAGTCCCAGCTGCTTCTTGTCGCTTTCTGACCGAAGCGGACGTACAAGTCTGCGTCACCGGAGCCGCCTGAGGTTTTCACCGTCAGCGTACGGCCGGCCGTCACATCAATGTAGAAGTGCTGCTCGCTGCCGGAGGTTCCGTTCAGACCCGTTACTGCTTTGCCGTTTTCCAGCTTGCCGTCCGTCGGGGTGCCCGGATCGCCCCCGTCGCTGTCGGTGCCGCTGTACGCCAGTTTGTTGACCGTATTACGGGTATCGCTCACTTTGCCGCTCGTACCGCGCAGGACCAGCAGCTGACTGAGCTGAGCCGGGCTCAGACCCGGATTTTCATCCAGATACAAGGCGCCGATCCCTGCAACGTGCGGCGTTGCCATTGAAGTACCGCTGATGGTTTTATAGCTGCCGTCATACCAGGCTGAAGTAATGGATGAACCCGGTGCAAAGAGATCCACACAGCTACCCCAGTTCGAGAAGCTGGAACGCTGATCTGAGCTGGTGGTGGAACCGACAGTGACACCTGCGGCAACACGGGCCGGAGACACATTACAGGCATCCTGATTCTCATTGCCCGCAGCCAGCATAAAGCTGACGCCTGAGCTGATCGCGCTGTTGATGGCGCTGTCCAGTGCGGTTGAAATCCCGCCGCCTAAACTCATGTTTGCCACAGACGGACCGTTCGCATTCTGTTTCACCCAGTCCACACCGGCAATGACGCCAGAGGTGGTACCCGAACCACTACAGCTCAGCACCCGGACGCCGACAATACTGACGTTTTTAGCAATACCATAGGTGGTTCCCCCAATCGTCCCGGCAACATGGGTACCATGACCGTTACAGTCGGTCGCATTGGAGTCATTGTCCACAAAGTCGTAACCCGAACGGGCACGGCCGCCAAACTCACTGTGAGTGGTCGTCACCCCGGTATCAATGACATAAGCGGTCACGCCGGTACCGTTGTACTGGGCGACATAGCTGCCATTCAGAGGCAGGTTGCGCTGATCGACACGATCCAGTCCCCAAGTCGCATTACTTTGCTGAGCATCAATGGCTTCCGCGTACACAGGATCCAGTGAGATCACCTGATCCTGTTCAATATAATCAACCTGTCCGTCCTGACGCAGCGCCGCCAGCTGGTCCGGCGTCAGCGCTGCCACAAACCCGCTCAGGGCCGCATCGAACACCCGCTCCGCTTTCACCGCATGACTTGCAGCCATGCTTTCCACAGTGCGCGTGACGAATTCGGCCCGGGCAGCCTGATCATTGCCGATAAAAGCCGGCTCTTTCAGCACCACGATATACTGATTCGCAACCGCTTTGTCTGGCGCAGCCTGAATCAGCGCCGCCTGATAGTCACCACTGACAGCCGTCTGAGCGTCCGCTGCCCAGACCGAGACACTGGCCAAGGCCAGCGCAGACGTGATACAGCAACCTAGCATTGTCTTATACATTATGATTCCCTTTCTCTGTTTATCCGTTTTGAGGAAATGCCTTACCACCGCAGGCACAAATAAAAGCTATACGCAATCAATTACTCATGCATAAGTGCGAAATACTGAATTTTCCGACTGAAACAGAGAGAATAGCTATTACATTCAAGTTGCGAGACACAACAAAAATCACTTAACGTCTTGTTTTAATTAGCAGCTGTTGTAAATAGCCAGAGTGAAATTGACAGGAATTCAGATGTAAAAAAATAGTGACAGAGAATTAAACCAACATATTTATCCTGAATATCAGCGCATTACGATAAAATCCACACATATTTTTAACAAAGTGCAGTCTTTGCAAATTTACATCAGAAAAAAATCAATTCAGACCCGGGTTTGTAAAGCACAATATTTCATCTATCAGCAGAACACTTTGTCCTGCCCGTGAAGTCATTTCATGTCTCAGTGTGTAACAGGCAAAATTCCCTGCTGTCGTTCAGACTAAGAGAGTTCCCGTCACCGATCTGAGGAGAGCTTCATGCGTTGGCGTAATACCCGGCAAAGCAGCAATGTTGATGACCGGCGTGGCCAGGGGCCCGCACAATCCGGCCTCCCCGCGGCAGCTTTACTGCGATTTATTCCGTTTCTGCTGAAAACTAAAGTCGGTAAGCTGATCCTGGTAGTCGGCGGGCTCTATCTGGCCTTCCAATACTTCACCGGCGGCCCGGGGATGGTCGGGGTTCAGCAGGGCTCCGGACCGCTGCAGCAACAAACCTCTTCAGGCAGCAAGCTGCCCGCCCGTGATGAAGATGCCCAGTTCGTCGCCGCCATTCTGGGCACCACGGAAACCGTATGGCGTCAGCTCCTCAACGATCAGTATCCGGAACCTCAGCTGGTCCTGTACGAGAACATGACCCAGACGGGCTGCGGAATGGGCCAGGCTCAGTCCGGCCCTTTTTACTGCCCGGCCGACAGCAAGGTCTATCTGGATCTCAGCTTCATGGACGAGCTGAAAAAGCTCGGAGCGCCCGGCGATTTTGCCTTTGCCTATGTCATCGCGCATGAAGTCGGACACCACGTCCAGAATGTCCTGGGTACCCATAAACAGGTGGCACAACAGCAGCAACAAGCCAGTGAAACCGAGGCCAACCGCCTCAGTGTGATGATCGAACTTCAGGCCGACTGTTATGCCGGGGTCTGGGGGTATTATGTTCATCACGACATGCAGTTACTGGAGCCGGGTGATATTGAGGAAGGATTGCAGGCTGCCAGTTCTGTCGGGGATGACAGATTGCAGGAAATGGCCGGACGGGCCGTCCAGCCGGATGCATTCACCCACGGCACGTCAGCGCAACGGGTCAGTTGGTTCAAAAAAGGCTTCGCATCCGGCAATCCCAAGGACTGTGATACTTTCCAGAGCCTGGAATAAAGCCGAATTCAGGACAGGAAAACCGGTTCCGGTCCAAACCGAAACACCCGTAACTGTCAACACCGACCAGATAAGCAACTTCACACATAAAGTAAACTCAGGCATACACCCGGGGATGACCTTTTTCCGTTTCCGGATACGACTCGGGAAATGCCATGATGCCGGATGAGAAGCATTTACCTCCACCGCCATGCAAAATGTCTGCAAATCGCAGCACCAGTGGGCCTGAAACCGGACCAATTGGGGTCTTTCTCATCCCTTCAACAGCTCAGAAACTGATGCGAATGTGATCAGTTACACGAAAATTTTGTCCATATGAGATCGATTGGGTCTCACCGAGATAGGTTTTCAAAATGCTATGATAGACTATGACGCAAGTCGCTTTTTTGAGGAAGTATGGCAAATCATATGCAACTGCTGAACCAGGCTCAACTGCTCTGTGAACAACGGGGAGTCCGGTTGACGCCACAACGTCATAAAGTACTGGAACTGATTCTGTCTCATCGCAGTTCGATCAGTGCTTACGAGCTGCTGGATTTGCTGCGGGAGTCCGAACCTCAGGCTAAGCCTCCGACAGTTTATCGTGCCCTCGACTTCCTGCTCGCTCAGGGATTTGTTCATAAGGTCGA
This sequence comes from Photobacterium sp. 53610, assembly GCF_036409375.1. Lineage (NCBI taxonomy): Bacteria > Pseudomonadati > Pseudomonadota > Gammaproteobacteria > Vibrionales > Vibrionaceae > Photobacterium > Photobacterium sp. 53610. The sequence continues at coordinate 78,225 of NZ_JAXOFS010000011.1, forward strand.
GTCCACAAACAGCTATATTGCCTGTCATCTGCCGGATCATGCTGACCATTGTTCCCAACTGCTGATTTGCGATGAATGCAGTCATGTGGAGGAATGTCACGATGATGAACTGGCAAAAATGCTAAAACTAAAAGCGCAGCAGCAAGGCTTTCAGATTTCTCATCATGTTGTAGAAAGCCACGGCGTGTGCCAAGCATGCCAACGTAAGAAGTAGTCCGTTTCCGTACAACAACAAGGCAATCCAGATCCTATGCGAGCAGAATTTGTAAACCCATTTCTGGCCTCTCTGCTGAATGTGCTCAAGACCATGGCGTCAATGGAGCTGGCCCCGCAAAAACCTCTGCTGAAAAAAGATGAAATCGCCCGGGGTGATGTCTCTGGCCTGATTGGCATGGTGGGACCGCAAACCCGGGGCTCCATGTCTATCACTTTTGATGAAGGCCTGGCACTTGAGATTATGCAGCGTATGCTGGGCGAGCGTCCGAATGGTATTAATGATGAAGTCACTGACATGGTCGGTGAAATCACCAACATGGTCACCGGCGGCGCCAAACGTATTCTGTCAGAAAAAGGCTATGATTTTGAAATGGCCACACCCGCTGTCGTCTCCGGCCGGGGTCACACGATCACGCACAAGAGTGAAGGGGCAATTATCATCATGCCGTTTGAATCCGAATACGGCAAAGCCTTCATCGAGATCAGTTTCGACCGCTAATTTCCATCCAATTTCATCTTTTCTCGGGCCAGTTCAAACTGGCCTGACCTATTGATGCGAGCTGCATTGTTTTCCCTCACCTTTTTGCATATTTGACGCATAAAAGATTGCTCCTTGATTCGGTTACGATCTAGACTGGAAATGCTGTTGAGGTATCAATGCATATAAAAAGATGCTTATCAATAGTGTTCGTGTTGCCTGCCTTCGGGTAACGCAAGGAAATGAGATTACAAAGGAAAGATCGTCAAATGAGTAAACTGACAGGAACCGTAAAATGGTTCAACGATGAAAAGGGTTTTGGCTTTATCTCTGGCGCCGACGGCAAGGACGTTTTCGTTCATTTCAGCGCAATTCAGGCTCAGGGGCGTCGTACCCTGAAAGAAGGCCAAAACGTTGAGTTTATCGTTACTGACGGCCAGAAAGGCCCGCAAGCCAGCGAAGTGGTCGCCCTGTCTTAACCGAAAGGCATGCGCAACTCATAAAAAACGCCGCAACACTGCGGCGTTTTTTTATCTGTGAACAATCCGTCTGTTTTTACTGACGCCATTGTTTAAAGGCATTAATCAGACCATTCGTTGAACTGTCATGGCTGCTCACCGGCGTATTATCCGCCAGCTCTGGCAGAATCTGATTCGCCAGCTGTTTACCCAGCTCAACACCCCACTGATCAAAGCTGTAGATATTCCAGATCACACCCTGAGTGAAGATCTTGTGCTCATACATGGCAATCAGTGCACCCAGCGACAGCGGGGTGATCTGTTTCACCAGGATGGAGTTGGTCGGGCGATTCCCCTCAAAGACTTTGAATGGTACCAGCTCAGCTACGTCCGCCAGCGACTTCCCTGCAGCAATAAACTCTGCTTCAACCTGCGCACGCGTTTTCCCGAATGCCAGCGCTTCAGTCTGCGCAAAGAAGTTTGCCATCAGTTTCGGATGGTGATCGCTCAGCGGGTTATGGCTGACCGCCGGTGCAATGAAGTCACACGGGATCAGTTTGGTCCCCTGGTGGATCAGCTGATAGAACGCGTGCTGACCATTGGTGCCCGGCTCACCCCAAATGATTGGGCCCGTCTGGTAATCGACCGGATTGCCGCCACGGTCAACATACTTGCCGTTCGACTCCATGTTGCCCTGCTGGAAGTAAGCCGCAAAGCGGTGCATGTACTGGTCGTACGGCAGAATTGCTTCCGATTCCGCACCAAAGAAATTGTTGTACCACAGACCAATCAGCGCCAGGATCACCGGCAGGTTTTCGGTCAGCGGTGCTTCGGCAAAGTGCTTGTCCATCGCATGGGCACCCGCCAGCAAAGCTTCGAAATTATCGTAACCAACGGACAGGCAGATCGACAGACCGATCGCAGACCACAGTGAGTAACGGCCGCCAACCCAGTCCCAGAATTCGAACATGTTAGCTGTATCAATCCCGAATGCAGACACCGCATCAGCATTGGTCGACAGTGCTGCAAAGTGTTTTGCAACGTGAGATTCATCTTTGGCGTCAACCAGGAACCAGTCACGGGCAGAATGCGCGTTGGTCATGGTTTCCTGTGTCGTGAAAGTTTTTGATGCAATCAGGAACAGAGTCGTTTCCGGATTCAGCCCTTTCAGGGTTTCCGCGATATGCGTGCCGTCAACGTTCGAGACAAAGTGCAGATTCAGGCGGGTTTTGTAAGGGGCCAGCGCTTCAGACACCATGTAAGGTCCCAGATCAGAACCGCCAATGCCGATATTCACAACATCAGTGATTTCCTTACCGGTATACCCTTTCCACTCACCGCCGATGATGCGGTCAGAGAACTGCTTCATTTTCGCCAGCACAGCATTGACGTTTGGCATCACATCTTCGCCGTCCACCAGCACGGGTGTGTTGCTGCGGTTACGTAGCGCAACATGCAACACAGCACGGTCTTCGGTACGGTTAATTTTCTCACCGCTGAACATGGCGCCAATCGCTGTTTTCAGTTCAGTCTGTTCAGCCAGATCAAACAGCTTCGCCAGCGTGTCTTCAGTGATAAGGTTCTTTGAATAATCCAGCAGGATATCGTTGCCGAACGCAGCGGAAAACTTTTCAAACCGTGACGGATCCTGCGCAAACAGCTCACTGAGCTGCAGATCCTGCGCCTGTTCAAAATGGGCAGTCAGTGCCTGCCAGGCCGGGGTTTGCGTGGGGTTAATGTTTTTCAACATAATGACGTTCCTGATGTGTTATTTTTCACGACAGCGCGACCAATGCCACGGCCATGATTTCCCAATTCAACGGTGTAAGCACAGCCGTAAGCATGGCGATATTTTGGTAAATTTACAACTTAATGTTAATTATGCCGCCAGCAGCGTCCCCCCTGCTTTGCTCCAGGTCACGCTTTCAGCGTATCAATCATAGCGGCTGTGAACGGGAAGAATACAGAAAATCATGCTGCAGCTAACAGGTAATACCGTGATAACAACAACATGCAGCATAAAACCTGATGTCTCCGACCATATCCTCTGCACGAATGCAGCTATCTCCCTGATGAAATTGAACAACACCTGATCCGATACCGATCAAGATATCAGCCGCCCGCCGGACCACTGCCACTCAGATCACTTCAGGGAACAGGGACAACTGGGCCGCTTCGGGAGGCGAACACTGCATTGCCCCGGCAATCAGGTGAAAATCGTGTGCGGAGATCTCAAATAAACCGTATCGGAATCTGGCTCCCCAGTGACGACTTCCCTGATGAAAAGCAAGACGCGCCAGCAGAGGGTGAATCTGTATCGGTGTCGTCTCCAGCCAGCTGACATCACGCCGGAATGGCTTGAAACCATGCCCTATATCAACCTGATATGGGGCTTTGTCCTGCACACAACAGATCCCGGTAAACGCTTGCAGCTTACTTCTTTGCCCGTACGTTTGCGACGGTGAGTAATACACTACCCAATCCCCCGCTGACAGCCGTTTCAGCGGCGTACCTTTGCCGTGGCAAACCTGCATGATGCCCCACACTTTCCCGCGGTCGACGTGATCGGCTGACGCGGTCGCCACCCAGAACCGGGTCATGGTCAGCTCGCTACCAGATATCGGATCCGATTGCGGTCCGGGTCCAGCACCACAAAGGAATACCCGAACTCAGCCTCAGACGGCACCTGAGCAATGGCGAGTCCCTGATTCAGACAGTGCTGATAAGCCTGATCAACGGTCGCCCGGTGAGACTGAAGCAGGCACAGTTCACCGCTCTGCCTGACCGTAGCCTGCGATTCAGATAACGGCGGCAAAACACCCGATGCCGACCATAATCCCAGCATCGCGGATGAATTGAGTTGAAACATTGCAAATGAAGGGGATGATTCAATGGCGGCAGATCCCAGCAATTGCTGGTAGAACGCTTCACTTTGACTGATCTGGCTGACATACCAGATGTTCATTGAAGGGACTGACATAATGGTGGCGCTCCTTACTGTGATTTGATACAGCAAGGCTAATCGCACCGCGTGACAATTCTTGTCAGTAGGAAGATGCCCTTTCTTTAATTTTTTCTGCTTCCCGCCATCGCCTCAGCAACTGGTAACGGGGTTCGGGATATTTGCGCCCCGATTCAGTGAAAGACTGAATACGCTCAACCCGGAAATGCCTGAATGCCTGCCGTACTTCGCACCAGGCTACAAGCAGATAGCATTGCTGAAAAAAGCCGATCACCACGGGCCAGACATCACGCTGAGTGACCTGACCGTTTAAGTCGGTATAACCCATGGAAACCACAGACTCCTGTCGGATGGCTTTTCTGATGTCGGCCAGTTCAACCTGTAACTCAGGCGCCGCTGGCCCCGGTGCGACCCGCATCGTTTCCGTCGCCAGCTGGAGTTTCAGTTCGGTCGGCAGCACTGCCGATATTTTGGCAATTGCGTTTTGGGCCGCCACCGAAAATTCACCCTTGGCCTGACTGGAAATCCATTCCGCGCCCATCAGCAACGCTTCCAGTTCATCGACGGAAAACATCAGGGGCGGCAGCGTAAAGCCGGGTTTCAGGATATACCCCAGGCCCGCTTCACCTTCAATCTCGGCCCCTTGCGCCTGCAAGGTGGCTATATCCCGGTACACCGTCCGCACACTGACACCCAGCTCACGAGCCAGCGTCGCAGCTGACACCGGATATTTATGACAGCGCAAATGCTGAAGAAGATCAAACAGACGTTGACTACGGGACATATTCTTGAAGAAACAGTGAAAAATATACGGTGATTCTAGCCCAATCCCGTCAGATGACGAAAGAGCGTCGCGACAAAGAACCGGACCCGACGGCACAGAAATCACAAGCGGGGCTCCCCGTTCGGCGTCCGTTTTGGGTATCCTGTCTTCATCCATCAGGCTAGACGGGTGGGCATCAAGTGCCACCAGCCAATCATCTTTTACAGCGAGCAGAATCAATGTGGTTTCAAAAATCGATTCAGTTAAAACCCCGTTCCCGCGGATTTCACCTCATCACCGATGAAATTGAACGGCAACTGCCAGAACTCAGCAATTTTCAGATCGGGCTGGCGCACCTGTTTATCCAGCACACCTCCGCCAGCCTGACCGTCAATGAGAATGCCGACCCGACGGTGCGCAGCGATATGGAAGCCCACTTCAACCAGTCGGTGCCGGAGCGGGCTCCTTATTACCGCCACACTGACGAAGGTGACGATGACATGCCGGCCCACATCAAAGCCTCAACCTTAGGCAGCAGTGTAACCCTGCCGATTGCCAGCGGTCGTCTGGCGCTGGGGACCTGGCAGGGCATTTATCTGGGAGAACACCGCAACCACGGCGGCAGCCGCAAAGTAATTATCACGCTGCAGGGCGAGTAACGGCCTGATTCGGGTGGATCACCACGCAGGCCGTATGCTTCTGGCGGCCAAAGCCGAGGATCTGGCTCAGACCGGCTTTGTTCAGCGGAATATGGGCCCGATGACCAATATCGGTCTTGTCTTCCGCATAGGGGTCATGAAAGAAGAAGAACTGATCACTGACCCCGCTCAGCACTATCCAGTGCGGCTCTTTGCTGCCGTTGAAGCGATAGGTGCTGATCAGCATCAGCAGACAGCACCCCTGCTTGAGCCAGTCCTCAATTTGTTCTACCGCTGGCATGGCGTCAACCACAGGGACTCCGGCTTCATCCAGTTGCTGGCAGAAGTCCTGGTGCACCAGTTCAATGATGTCTTTCTTTTTCGGATCCCGAACACTGTCGATAAAAGGCGTGGAGAGGGACTGAGTCCAGAGTTCAACCCGGCATCCGCGGCGGTGTGCCGCCAGTGCCAGACCATGCCCGCTGCATCCCCCGTGGCCCGATGCCATAAAGATGGTGGTGGCCTCACGCCACAGCTGCATCTCTGCCTGCCGGCTGGGCTGATAATCAGGATCGAGATAAGACAGACTCATCATCAGACAGGATGGCCCGCAGGTAAACGGGGTCGTCTGGACATATAACGGTAACGGCAACAGCTGCTTTGCCTCAATGGGACTCAGACGCTTTTGCATCCGGATTCCATCCGCCAGATCATCGTAATAATGGATTAAAACTTTTAATGGTTTATATCCACATTTTTCATAGAGATTTCGCGCGGCGACATTGTCATTCCGCACTTCCAGCCTTAATGTATTGAAACCGTTTTCCAGTGCCGCCGCTTCACACGCAGACAGTAACTGCTGGGCAATGTGCCTGCCTCGGTAAACGGGATCGACGGCAAGGGAATACAATCGTGCCAGCTGGGTACCCCGGTGAAACAACACCAGCCCGTAGCCGGCAATTTGGCCTTCATCTTCCGCGACAAACAGCACACTCTGAGGTGATTTAATAAACCGCCGCATCTGACGGGGAGAAATTCGATCTCCGTCGAAAAGCTGAGCCTCGAGAGTATTTAAACTAACTAGATCATAAAGCTGTGCAATACGGACTATCATGGACTGATTCACGCTTGAGTGGACTAGTTCGATTTAATCCCAAAATTAGCCGCAAGGCTATAGGTGAATGAAAAGATGACTAAAGTCCTCATTATTACCGATAACGACAGTGACTGGCGGCAGTATTTCCCCTCCGACAGGGTCGTCACTGTCGATACCTATTTGCAGCAGGGTGCGTTTTGTGAAAACAAGGCGACGCAGGTAATCAACCTCTGCCGCGACTACGGCTATATGAGCAGCGGCTACTATTGCTCGCTGATGGCGGAAGCCCGCGGACACCGGGTGATCCCGAGGGTCATGACCATCAATGATCTGTCCCAGCCCTTCCTGTTATCCGTGCCGTCTGATCAGTTGGAAAAAGCATTTGCCCACCAGCTGCTGTCACCCGGAGAACAGCTGGAAGAGAAAATTTACTTTGGTCAGTCGAAGGTGCCGGGCTTTGAAAAAATTGCCCGCCGCCTGTTCGAGCATTTTATGGTGCCTGTCATCAAGGTGACGATTCGCCGTTCGGATGCGCACTGGCAGGTGGACCAGATCCTGCCGTTTCCCTTTCAGGATCTGACCGATCCGGAACAGGATTTATTTGCCGAGGCACTGGAGCGCTTCTCGAACAAAGTCTGGCGATCGCCAAAGCCAAACAAAAACGCCCGCTATGATCTGGCGTTGCTGATTGATCCGAGCGAGAAAATGCCGCCATCCGACAGCACAGCGCTGAGCAACTTCAAAAAGGCGGCCAAACGACTGGGGATGCGCCTGCAAACCATCACCCCGGATGATCTGTCACGGTTAGGGGAATTTGACGGCCTGTTTATCCGCGCCACGACCAATATCGGCAATTTTACCTACCGTTTCGCCAAAACGGCCGAGAAACTGGGACTGGTGGTGATGGATGATCCGGAATCCATCATGAAGTGCACCAACAAGGTCTTCCTGACCGAGCTGCTGCGCTTACACAAAGTGCCGACACCGAAAAGCGCGGTCCTGAAAAGTTTCGACCCCGGCTGGCTGGAGCAGGCTGAGAACGACATCGGCTATCCGATGGTCCTGAAAGTGCCGGACGGTGCTTTCTCGGTGGGCGTGGTCAAAGTGAAGAACCGCGACGAATTACTGACACAGATGGACACCCTGTTTGCTCGCAGTACCCTGATTCTGGCTCAGGAGTTTCTGCCGACAGACTTCGACTGGCGGATTGGTGTTCTGAACCGGCAGCCACTGTTTGCCTGCAAATATTATATGAGCCGTGGTCACTGGCAGATTTATCAGCACCACAACAGCGGCCGGGTCAGTTCCGGGGGCTTTGAGACCCTGGATCTGAAACAGGTGCCAAAGAACGTGATTGATGTGGCGCTCAAGGCAGCCAACCAGATCGGTTCTGGTCTGTATGGTGTCGATCTGAAAGAAGTGAACGGTCAGGTGGTGGTGATTGAAATCAACGATAACCCAAGTATTGACCATAAAGTTGAAGATGCATTTCTCGGCGATTTGCTCTACGACCGGGTGATGACTGAATTCCTGCGCCGGATCCAGCTGCGCGGCTTCTGACCCGGATTCATGGGCTCCCGTCTTTGACGGTATCTATGTCCGCCGAAAACAAACAAGCCGTGGCGGAAACCACGGCTTGTTTACTATCAGGCTTCGAGATTTCAGGAAACAATACCGCTTCCCGTCATCATACCGGTGATCATTACCGGTAAGCCATGGCGACCCGGGAAGTCAGTTTGGTGACCAGCTCATACGCAATGGTCCCCACATAATCTGCCACCACTTCGGCAGGCAGCCCCTGCCCCCATAAAACAGCCTCATCCCCGACTTTGTCTGTCGCATCCGGACCAAGATCAACCGTCAGCATGTCCATCGACACCCGTCCGGCAATCGGCACCTGACGACTATTGATCAGCACCGGCGTGCCGTTCGGCGCCGTACGCGGATAGCCATCACCATAGCCAATGGCAACCACACCAATTTTCGTATCCCGTTCGCTGACCCAGGTACCGCCATACCCGACGGCTTCACCCTTTTTCACCGTCCGCACGGCAATCACACTGGAGGTCAGTGTCATCACAGGGCGCATGCCAAGGGCTGCCGCAGAATGGCTCTTCTCAGCAAAAGGCGAAATGCCGTACATGATGATCCCCGGACGAATCCAGTCCAGATGGCTCTCAGGCCAGGCCAGAATACCGGCAGAGTTTGCCAGCGAACGTTCGCCGCGACATCCTTCCGTCAGCGACATAAATGTTTGGATCTGTGCTTTCGTTTCCGGACTGTCCAGTTCGTCCGCACAAGCGAAATGGCTCATATAACGCAGCGGTTGCGCCACGTTCGGGCTGGCGTGCAGACGGTCGACAAATGCTTCAAACTCTTCCGGCCGGACACCCAGCCGGTGCATGCCGCTGTCAATCTTCAGCCACACTTTCACCGGTGTATCCAGTGTCGCCTGCTCCAGGGCTTCCAGTTGTTCAAGCGTATGGACCACCGTCTGAATGTTGTTGGTCACCAGAACCGGTAAATCGGTTGGCGAATAGAACCCTTCCATTAACAGAATCGGCTTCACCACGCCACAGGCACGCAGTGACAGCGCTTCTTCAATCCGGGCAACCCCGTAACCGTCCGCATCCGGCAGCCCGGTCGCCACTTGCTCCAGCCCGTGCCCGTATCCATTGGCCTTGACCATCGCAAGTAACTTACAACCCGGTGTCTGCTGTCTGAGCAGACTGACGTTCTGGCGCAGGGCCTGGAGATCAATATAGGCGGTCGCGGCTTTCATTCATTTTCCTACTGCTGGGGATTTCAATACTCATCATCAAAAGCCGGGCCGGCATAGTTATCGAAACGGGAGAACTGGCCCTGGAAGGTGAGACGTACGGAACCAATCGGACCGTTCCGTTGTTTACCGATGATGATTTCTGCAATGCCTTTGAGGGCACTGTCTTCGTGATATACCTCATCACGGTAAATAAACATGATCAAGTCCGCATCCTGCTCGATGGCACCGGATTCACGCAAGTCCGAGTTCACCGGGCGCTTATCGGCCCGCTGCTCCAGCGATCGGTTCAGCTGTGACAGTGCCACCACCGGCACATTCAGCTCTTTCGCCAGTGCTTTCAGGGAGCGGGAAATTTCTGCAATCTCCAGGGTCCGGTTATCCTGCAGACCCGGCACACGCATCAGCTGAAGGTAGTCGACCATGATGAGGCTCAGACCGCCGTGTTCACGGGCAATCCGGCGGGCACGGGATCGGACTTCCGTCGGTGTCAGACCCGAGCTGTCGTCGATGTACATGTTTTTCTTTTCCATCAGAATGCCCATGGTTGACGAAATCCGTGCCCAGTCTTCGTCATCCAGCTGGCCGGTCCGGATTTTGGTCTGATCGACCCGGGACAGCGAGGCCAGCATACGCATCATGATTTGTTCCGCGGGCATCTCCAGCGAGAAGATCAGCACCGGTTTTTCCTGCTCCATCGCCGCATTTTCACAAAGGTTCATGGCAAAAGTGGTTTTACCCATCGACGGACGGGCAGCGACGATGATCAGATCTGAGCCCTGCAGGCCGGCAGTTTTTTTGTTCAGGTCAGTAAACCCGGTCGAAACCCCGGTCACACCATCCTGCGGCGACTGATACAGCAGCTCAATCCGTTCCAGCGTCTTTTCCAGAATGGTATCGACGTTCTGCGGACCTTCGTTCTCATTGGTGCGCTGCTCGGCAATGGCGAAAACCTTACTCTCAGCCATGTCCAGCAGATCTTCACTGCTGCGACCCTGCGGATCGTAACCGGCATCGGCAATTTCGTTCGCAACCCCGATCATGTCACGGATCAGCGCCCGCTCACGGACGATATCGGTATACGCGGCAATGTTCGCCGCCGACGGGGTGTTTTTGGCCAGCTCGGCCAGATAAGCGAAACCGCCCACATCATCCAGCTGGTCTAACTGCTCCAGCCGTTCTGACAGGGTGATTAAATCGAGTGGCTGACCGGATTCCAGTAGCCCGGCGGCCGCCTCAAAAATCATCCGGTGCGGACGACTGTAGAAATCGCGCGACACGACCTTCTCTGCGACGCTGTCCCAGCGCTCATTATCCAGCAACAGGCCGCCCAGTACCGACTGCTCTGCTTCCAGAGAATGAGGCGGCATCTTGATGGCGTCCATCTGACTGTCTTTTGCTCGATTGGATTTACTGTTTTCTGCCATAACCACTTGCACGATTAACCTGAATCCGGCCCGTTAGTATACCTGAACATCCCCGCCCGCAGGCAGCCATTGAGACAAAAAAGCCCCGCAAATAATCACCCTGCCCAATCTTACGGCACTTCCACAAAATATATGCCGAATTGGCTGACATTCTGACGATCAGCTGACATTTTTCGGCTACACTGCGCCGCTCATACGCAAGTCCCCCCAGAAAAACTTGCGTCTGTATTCATCTGCACTTTTTTGTGCCCCTTGTCGTTTCTTGTGTCGGTCGTTGGAGGGCACTTGGCAAATCAATGCATACTGCTTTGTGCAATGACAGCAGGACTGATTCTGGCCACGCCTGCCCGTGCTGAGGATGTCCCCGAACTCCCGCCGATCACCTCGCCCTGGAACAGTGAACTGGAACTGGGGTACCAATCGCTCTCCGGCAACTCGAATACGAAATCCCTGAACTCCCGCCTGGGCCTGACCTATGTGAAAGATCAGTTCAGGCAGCAGGTCGAAGCGAAGTATCTGCTGGCCGAGGAAGATAACAAAGAAAAGAAGCGCAAAGGCCAGATGGAGCTGCAGAGCGACTACATCATCAATGAGCGGGCCTATGTGCTGGGCAACACCAGTTACATTGATGACAAATACGGGCCTTACTTCAAGGATTTCACCCTGGCGACGGGTCTGGGTTACCGGGTATTCCGGCTGGAAAATCTGATGATGGAAGTTGAAGCCGGACCAGGCTACCGCCATCAGGAGCCCAATGTTGACGAGATCGACGATGATGACATCGTCGTGCCGGAAACCGTCGATGAACTGATCCTGCGGGGCAGCACCCGGATCATCTGGAAACCGTCCAAGGACGTCGAGCTGAGCCTCAAACTGACCGGCATTGCCGGAAACAGCAACAGCACGCTGGAAACGCAGGTTTCAATGACCAGTGCGGTCTCCGAGCACATTGCCATCAAACTCAGTAATACCCAGAAGTTCAACAGTTGGGTACCGGAAGGGCTGCAAAAGCGAGACGGCACCATGACCGTCAATCTGCTGTTCCAGTACTAAATTACTTACCGCATTATTTCATCTGGCAGATTTCAGAGACAAAAAAACCAGCCCGGAGGCTGGTTTTTTTCGCAGACGCGTGGCAACTGATTACTCAGCAGCAACAACGTTCACGTTTACTGTTGCGAATACGTCAGAGTGCAGCTGCAGGCTGATCTCGAATTCGCCAGTAGTGCGCAGTGCACCTTCTGGCAGACGTACTTCGCTCTTCGCTACTTCAACGCCAGCAGCAGTTACTGCATCAGCGATGTCACGAGTACCGATAGAACCGAACAGTTTACCTTCGTCACCCGCTTTAGAAGCAATCACTACTGCTTCCAGAGCGTTAACTTTCTCAGCGCGCGCTTGAGCAGCAGTCAGTTGCTCAGCAACTTTCGCTTCCAGCTCAGCACGACGTGCTTCGAACATTTCAACGTTCGCTTTGGTAGCCATAACAGCTTTACCCTGAGGGATCAGGAAGTTACGAGCATAACCAGCTTTAACGCTTACCTGATCACCAAGGCTGCCCAGGTTACCGATTTTATCAAGTAGAATAACTTGCATTATCTTGTCCTCTTAAACTTAATGAAACCGGCCAATTACTGATGTTTGTCAGTGTATGGCAGCAGAGCCAGGTAACGTGAACGCTTGATAGCGCGTGCCAGCTGACGCTGATACTTCGCACGAGTACCAGTGATACGGCTTGGTACGATTTTACCAGCTTCAGTGATGTAGTTTTTCAGAGTTGCTACGTCTTTGTAGTCAATCTCTTGTACGCCTTCTGCAGTAAAACGGCAGAATTTACGACGACGGAAGAAACGTGCCATGGGCTTATCTCCTGAACTAAATTTTTTCAATGTGATCGGCGTGCAACACTAACTTACCAATGCCATTCCGGCCGGTTTGCCACGAGATAAATCCCCCGGCTGTAATGTTGCTTCCGACAGCTAAATCTTGAGTGAGTATTTGCTGACCTTTGCCGCTGACTACCACGTTGATGTAGCAATACACCTGACGGGGTAAGCCCGCTTCCACCTGACTGGAACGATGCTCAAGCACAAAGTAACAATGAGGCACGCCAGCCGGGGACTGACTTCGTTTGGGGTGTTTGGCAACTGTGCCAGACAACTCCAGACGATTGGTCATTCAATGATTACTCAGCTGCAGCTTCGTCTTCAGATTGTGCTTCTGCACGCTCGTCACGACGTGGGGCACGCTCTTCTTTAGCCTTCATCATTGGAGATGGCTCAGTGATAGCGCCTTTAGTGCGCATGATCATGTTACGGATCACAGCGTCGTTGAAGCGGAAGTTAGACTCCAGCTCGTCGATAACAGACTGCTCTGCTTCAACGTTCATCAGAACGTAGTGAGCTTTGTGCAGTTTGTTGATTGGGTAAGCCAGTTGACGACGGCCCCAATCTTCCAGACGGTGGATCTGACCGCCAGAATCTTTGATAGCACCAGTGTAACGCTCGACCATGCCAGCAACTTGCTCGCTTTGATCTGGGTGCACCATAAATACGATTTCGTAATGACGCATTTGTTGCTCCTTACGGATTATTCAGCTTCCCTGTTCGGCTCGGTCATCCTGGGGAAGCAAGGAACTAAGGGTATAAAACCGAGAATTTAGGCGCGAGATAGTACAGAATTACACCGGCGAGCGCAACTAAAACTGTGACGGCAGACCCTCAATCAGCGATATTTTTCCATCGCATAAAAAACGCCACCCGAATGGGTGGCGTTTCAGTCAAACTCCAGGCAAACGCTGCGCTGCGGATTTGTTATCCCTGACGCTGACGCACCGCCTCAAACAGGCAAATTCCGGTCGCTACCGAGACGTTCAGACTGGACACAGAACCGGCCATCGGGATTTTAATCAAATCGTCACAGGTCTCACGGGTCAGACGTCGCATGCCTTCCCCTTCAGCCCCCATCACAATGGCCAGCGGTCCGGTTAGTTTGCTCTGATACAGGTCATGTGTTGCTTCACCGGCAGTCCCGACAACCCAGACGCCTTTGTCCTGCAATGCGCGCAGGGTACGGGCCAGGTTCGTCACCCGGATGAGCGGCACGACTTCTGCGGCGCCGCAAGCCACTTTCGATGCTGTCGCATTCAGCTGCGCTGCGCGATCTTTCGGTACGATCACTGCCGCCACGCCCGCTGCATCAGCATTTCGCAGACAGGCACCCAGATTGTGCGGATCGGTCACGCCATCCAGCACCAGTAACAATGGGTTTTCCTGCCCGGCCAGAAGGTCGTCCAGATCATTTTCATTGTACTGTTTGCCCGGTTTGACCCGCGCCACAATGCCCTGATGACTGCCACCATCGGATTTGTCATCCAGTGCCTTACGACCCGCTTGCTGAATGGTCACACCCAACCGTTGCAGTTCATTCAACAGCGGCAGCAAACGCTCGTCCTGACGCCCTTTCAGCACAAAGACTTCAATGAAACGTGCCGGGTCGGAACCCAGCACTGCGCTTACGGCATGAATGCCGAAAATCATATCATTACGCATTATTTTTTCTTCTTCGCCGCCCGTTCTTTCTTACCGGCCCGCTGCTTGCGGGCCTTGACCGATTTCTTTTTCGCTTTATCTTTTTTCTTGGCTTTTTTGCCTGGCTGACCGTCGTCACCTTCCGGCCGCGGCACCATACCTGATTTCAGTTGCTGACGCACGGATGAACGCTCTTTTTTCGATTCCGCTTTGTGCTCTGGCTGGGCTTCCCCGTTCTCGACCCGGAACACTTTCAGACTCTGACGTTGCAAGCCTTCCGCCTTACGCATCCGCTGTTGCTTATCACGGGTCTGGGCTGTTTTCCCGGGTCTGCGTACCTTACGGCCGCCACCGACCAGTTCAAAATCAATCTGGCGATCATTGAGGTTGATTGCCGCGACTTTGACCTTCACAGCATCACCGAGTCGATAAATCTTGCCGGAAGCATCGCCAATCAGCCGCTGGCCGATCGGATCATACTGGTAGTAGTCGTTGTCCAGATTCGAGATATGTACCAGCCCGTCGATGTTCAGCTCATTGAGGCGGACAAAGAAACCAAAACCGGTAACATTGGCAATCACACCGTCAAACTCATCACCGACGTGGTCCTGCATGTATTCACACTTGAGCCAGTCCGCCACATCACGGGTCGCATCATCAGCACGGCGCTCAGTCATCGAACACTGCTCACCCAGCACATCCATATCGTCGAAGGAATAGTGGTAGCCACCCGTTGGTGTCCAGCGATCAGTGTTCGTGCCGTTTTCTTTCGCAATCAGATACTTGAGTGCGCGGTGCAATGCCAGATCCGGATAACGGCGGATCGGCGAAGTAAAATGCGCGTACGAATTCAGGGCCAGACCAAAGTGACCAATGTTATCCGCCTGATAAACAGCCTGCTTCATGGAACGCAGCAGCATGGTCTGAATCAGTTCTTTATCCGGACGATTCTGGATCGCCGCAGCCAGATGCGCGTAGTCGCTCGGCGCAGGTTCCAGCCCGCCGGTCAGGTTCAGACCCAGCTCACCCAGGAAATCCCGAAAGCCGGTCAGACGCTCTTCACCCGGGGTGTCATGCACCCGGTACAAGGCCGGCTCTTTGGCTTTTTCCACCAGCTTGGCTGATGCGACGTTCGCCATGATCATACATTCTTCGATGATCTTATGGGCGTCGTTGCGCTCTGCGGGCACAATGCGGTCGATCTTCCGGTCAGCATTGAAGATGAACTGGGTTTCCACCGTTTCAAACTCAATGGCACCCCGCTCTTCCCGGGCCTGCTTCAGCACCTTGTACATTTGGTACAGCTCTTCCAGGTGCGGAACCAGTGGCGCATAACGCTCACGTAGGGGTTCATCCCCTTCCAGCATCTTGCTGACTTTGGTGTACGTCAGACGGGCATGAGAGTTCATGACCGCTTCATAGTGTCTGTATCCCGACAGCTTACCCGCTGCTGAGATGGTCATTTCACAGACCATACACAGACGATCGACCTGCGGGTTCAGCGAGCACAGTCCGTTCGACAGTACTTCAGGCAGCATCGGAATCACCTGAGACGGGAAATAAACCGAGTTACCGCGCTGGATCGCTTCTTTGTCTAACGCTGAATCCGGACGTACGTAATAACTGACGTCGGCAATGGCAACCCACAGGCGCCAGCCGCCGGACTTTTTCTTCTCACAGTAAACGGCGTCATCAAAGTCGCGGGCATCTTCACCGTCAATCGTGACCAATGGCAGTTCTCGCAGATCAACCCGCCCTTTTTTGGCTTCTTCCGGGACTTCTTCCGAAAGGTGAGCGACCTGTTTCTCGACCTCTGCTGGCCACACATGCGGAATGTCATAAGTGCGCAGTGCAATTTCGATTTCCATGCCCGGCGCCATATTTTCGCCCAGCACTTCGACCACTTTACCCACAGCGTTGTACTGACGCGTGGCACGCTGGGTGATCTCGACCACCACCACGTTCCCCATCCGGGCACCCAGACGGGCATCCTGCGGAATCACGATATCCTGTGCGATACGTGAATCATCCGGCACGACATAACCCATGCCGTCTTCAATAAAATAGCGGCCGACGATCTGACCGCTGTATTCCTGCAGCACGCGTACAATCCGCCCTTCACGGCGGCCGCGCTTATCGACTCCGGCAACCTGAACCAGCACATAGTCACCGTGGATCACGCCACGCATCTGGTGGGCTGGCAACAGCAGGTCATCCTGGCGGGCAGTACCGCTGCCTTCCGGACGCAGGAAACCAAAGCCGTCTTTGTGACCAATCACATGGCCTTTGATCAGATCCAGCCGCTCCGGCAGGGCATAACACTGACGGCGGGTATACACCAGCTGGCCATCGCGTTCCATCGCCCGTAAACGCCGACGCAGGCCTTCATACTGGTCTTCACCTGCCAGCTGCAGTGCTGTAAACAGCTGATCACGGTTGACCGGGGTGCTGAAGCCACGGATGACTTCTAAAATCAGTTCACGGCTGGGGATGGGATTTTCGTAATTTTGAGCTTCCCGCTCGCGGAAAGGATCGACAGGTAAATCAGTTGTACCTTTGGACATAAAATAATCCGTATTGGCAGCTAATGAACCTAAGTATATAACTGCCATCAAAAATTAGTGGGGAGCAGGTCAAGTTCCGCTCCAATCAATGAAAACTATCAGTGCGTGTAAATCTGTCGCTTGCACGCTTTTTCTATATAGCTGCCTGACACTGGGCAACGTTGGCTACGCGACAAAACAGATGCCGCTCAGATCACATTCTAAGCGCTCACTGCCTGAAAAGATACCGCGGCCCAAAAATCGCCGCGATCAAGGGGATTACCAGAAGTTCTCGCGGCGTTTGGCGCGGGCAACCACATTGGACGGCATACGCTGTTCTAAGTCGTAGCGTAATTTGGTGATCTTACGATGTGTATGGCGATCTGCCGTTGCAGACTGATACAGCCAGCGATAGGCATCTTCATAATCCAGCGGGCTGCCGTAATCCTGGATCAGTAACTCGGCCAGCTCGATACGTGCGGCCAGATTTCCCATGGCCGCGGCTTCACGCAAATACGGAACAGCACGCTCTCTGTCCTGCTGCACCAGAGTGCCTTTGGCATAGTAACGGCCAAGCTGTTCCAGTGCCGACGGTAACCCTTGCCGGGCCGCCGATTCCATATAATACAGCCCCTGCTCAACGTCGCGTTTGACGCACACGCCCCAGGCCAGCATATCACCGTAGAGAAACTGGTAAGCAGGTGACTCCACTCGCTCCGCACGGGCTTCAATATCCTGCACCAACTGGCAGTCATCGGCTTTCACGCGCTGCAACTGCTGGTTGTCGTCAAACAGATGGATCAGCTCCGCCTCTGAATACAGAGGAACAGCATCACCAACATCTGTAATGGCGCTCACTGGCAAAGACACCAGCAGGGCTGAAAATACGGTTGCACGCAGAACCATTCCGCTCTCTCTTTTGATCGACACTTCATACAACTAAGCCGGTTTCACCTGATTCAGGTTCAGACGGAAACACAGCGTATGAAGTCTATCGGCAGTCATGTCTCAGACTTTAGCCAAAATTTCAGAAAGCAAAAAACAAAAAGCCAACCTGACGGCTGGCTTTTAATCATCGATTCAGTTTACCAGGCAATTAGCCTGCGTAAGGGTGAACCTTGATGATAGTTTCGTTACGATCCGGTCCAGTTGAGATCAAATCAATTGGCACACCAGTCAGCTCTTCCAGACGCGCAATGTAGTTCAGCGCAGTCTGTGGCAGCTCTTCCAGAGATTTCACACCGAAGGTGCTCTCTGTCCAGCCTGGCATTGTTTCGTAGATTGGCTCGACACTTTCAAACGCATCTGCAGCCATTGGAGAGACATTCAGGATCTGACCGTCTGGCATTTTGTAGCCGGTACAGATCTTAATTTCTTCCAGACCATCCAGAACGTCCAGCTTGGTCAGACAGAAACCAGACACTGAGTTGATTTGTACAGCACGACGCATTGCAACTGCATCAAACCAGCCACAACGGCGTTTACGGCCAGTGGTTGCACCAAACTCGTTACCTTTCACGCCCAGGTGTTCGCCTACAGCGTCATCCAATTCAGTCGGGAACGGACCTGCACCCACACGAGTACAGTACGCTTTCGCGATACCCAGGATATAACCCAGGTGACGCGGACCGAAACCAGAACCAGCAGCAACACCACCAGCAGTGGTATTTGAAGATGTTACATACGGGTAAGTGCCATGGTCGATGTCCAGCAGTGTGCCCTGCGCACCTTCGAACATGATTTTGTCGCCACGCTGACGCGCATCATCCAGCTCCTGGGTCACGTCAATGACCATAGAAGTCAGGACATCCGCCTGAGCCATCACACTTTCCAGCACAGCTTCATAGCTGACAGGTTCAGCGTTGTAGTAATGCTCCAGCTGGAAGTTATGGTAAGCCATCACTTCCTTAAGCTTCTCGGCAAATGCTTCTTTATCGAACAGATCGCCAACACGCAGACCACGGCGAGCGACTTTATCTTCATAGGCAGGACCGATACCACGACCCGTCGTACCGATAGCTTTCTTGCCACGCGCCAGTTCACGCGCCTGGTCCAGAGCAATATGGTACTGAAGAATTAGCGGACAAGCTTCTGACAGGAATAAACGCTCACGAACTGGAATACCACGGGCTTCCAGGGGTTCCATTTCTTTCAGCAGCGCATCAGGAGAAAGGACGACACCGTTACCGATAATGCATTTCACGTTTTCACGCAGAATGCCTGAAGGGATTAAGTGCAGGACAGTTTTCTCACCGTCAATGACAAGGGTATGACCCGCGTTGTGACCACCCTGGTAGCGAACCACATACTGTGCATCTTCAGTCAGCAGATCAACGATCTTGCCCTTACCTTCGTCACCCCACTGGGTGCCGAGAACGACTACATTGTTTGCCATCTTTCTTCATCTATCAGTTGTTAAAAATGGATTCTAGCACCTTCCAAAATTGCTTGCAGTCATTTTTTGACCATGAGCCAGAAATTCCTAAGGCGGGCTTCACGATTAGCTCAGGCTGAGATTTACAGCCGGGTGAACATGATATATGCAATGACAGCACCGGCGACAACCAGACAACCGCCAATCCGGCGTAAAGTCGGATCATCCTGACGACTGAGCTGACTGACCATCTCCCGCCAGCCTCTGGGTGCCAGCAACGGCCCTAGTCCCTCTAAAATCAAGACCAATCCGACGGCCAGCCAGAATACTTGGCTCATTCTGTATCTCCTTTTGCATCAAACACCTGTCTCCCGGGAGACAGGCAAAAAAAAGACAAGGCAATTGCCTTGTCTTTTTGTCAGCGCCAACGGACTTAGTTCAGGCTGTTCGATTCCTTCATGTACTTGAAGAATTCACTGTTCGGATCCACAACCAGAATATCCTGCTTAGAGCTGAAGCTGGTCTCATAGGCTTTCAAAGAACGCAGGAAGCTATAAAATTCCGGGTCCTTATTAAAAGCGGTTGCGTATATTTCAGCAGCCTGAGCATCGGCGTTACCACGCTGAATACGGGCAACTCGTTCGGCTTCAGAGATAATCTTCGCCACTTCCAGCTCAGACTGAGCTCGAATCACTTCAGCTTTCTCACGGCCCTGAGAACGGTGCTTACGGGCTACCGATTCACGCTCGGCACGCATCCGGCGATAAATCGATTCACTGATCTCATCCGGCAGGTTGATCTTCTTCATCCGGAAGTCGACCACTTCAATCCCCAGGTCACGGGCACTGATCTGTGTTTCCGCCAGAACGTCTGCCATGATCTTGTCACGCTGACCTTCCAGTTCTTTCTTCGGAGCGACTTCTTCGACGATTTCCGAAGCGATGGCAACACTTTTATCTTCGTCAGGCACTGCACCTTCATCGACATTGTTGCCGCGATCCGGACCAGATACGATCTGCTTGATCTCTTTCGAACCGATCTGGGCACGCAGGCTATCCACCACCTTACGCTTCAGCAGGCCTTCAGCCGTCGAAGTATTGCCGCCGCCGGTTGCCAGATAGTACTGACCGAAATCCTTGATACGCCACTTCACGTAGCTGTCGATGATCACGTCTTTTTTCTCAGACGTGACAAAACGGTCAGCCTGATCGTCCATCGTCTGGATACGGGAATCCAGCGTACGCACACGGTCAAATACCGGCACTTTAAAGTGCAGGCCCGGTTCATACACCAGTGCCATATTGGTTGTGTCATCTTTAATGATTCGGCCAAAGCGAACCACGATTCCACGCTCGCCTTCTTTCACCACGAAGACGGACATCAACACCACAGCGATGAGAATGACCACGAGCGGGATAATTAACTTACGCATCATTAATATCTCCCCTGACGACCAGTGTCAGCACGCGGTGCCGAGGAAGAGGAAGACGTATCTTCAGACTTCTCCAGCTCAATGCCGTAGGTACTGGATGGGCTGACCTGCTTCTTCGTCTGCTCTGTCTGATTCATCAGCTTATCTAGAGGCAGATACAGCAGATTGCTGCCCGACTTCGAATCCACCATGACTTTACTGGTGTTCCCATAAACACGTTCCATAGTTTCCAGATACAGGCGGTTTCGGGTCACTTCTTTCGCAGCATGATACTCAGGTAACAGTTTCTCAAACTGAGCAACTTCACCCAACGCACCATTGACCACTCGCTCCGTGTAACCTTCAGCTTCTTTCTTCAGTCGCTCAGCACGACCTGTTGCTTTCGGCAGAATGTCGTTGCTGTAAGCTTCCGCTTCACGGACAAAACGCTCTTCATCCTCACGCGCTGCAATTGCATCATCGAAAGCATCTTTCACTGCTTCCGGCGGACGCGCAGACTGGAAGTTCACATCCACAACCAGGATACCCATATCGTACGTTTCGATAATCTTATCGATGTCCGTCTGGGTATTCGCACGAATTGTCTGACGGCCACGCGTCAGGGCTTCGTCCATGGTGGAGTCACCAATGACCGCACGCAGCGCTGAATCCGTCGCCTGACGCAGGCTGTCGTCTGCATTGGTCACGCTGAACAGGTATTTCTGTGCATCAGACACTTTGTACTGAACTTCCATTTCAACTTTCAGTACGTTTTCATCTTTCGTCAGCATCAGTCCGGAGCTGCGCAGAGAACGAATTGCCTGCACATTGACCAGCTCAACATCATCAATGAAGGTTGGCTTCCAGTTCAGACCCGGATCAACCATTTCATAGAATTTACCGAACCGCAGTACCACACCACGCTCGGCTTCGCCGACGGTGTAGAAACCGGAAAAACCCCAAATCGCAGCAGCGATAACAGCAATCACCCCAAGACCGGCAGCACCACCGCCACTTGAAGGTCCACGCTTATTCCCAAAAATACCACCAAACTTACGACTCAGTTTTGCAAACACTTCATCGAGATCAGGCGGCCCTTGATCACGGCCACCACGATTCTTGTTCCCCCAAGGGTCCTGATCGCGGCCACCGTTGTTTCCAGGCTCATTCCACGCCATTATAGAACTCCATCAATATGATATGACGACAGTTTTTTATTACTCTAGCAGTCCATCAGGCAAGGATAAAGTCATCCAGCCCCTGCTCTTCTCTTTTTTGCAGCCGTGCCCAGTCCGTCATGGGCAGGCGGACATCCAGCAACAGGCTGCCATCCTGCTCATACTCTTCCCGGACAATAGCCCCCAGCTGATAGAACTTGCTGCGGATACGCCCAATGACTGCAGGCGGCAAGCGCAAGGTATGCGTCACCATAGTGCCCGCAAGGCGTTCTGTCAGTGCGGTGAAGAGAAAATCAATCCCCAGCCCGTCCCGGGCAGACACCCAGACCCGGCGCGGAATACCGTCTTCGTCGCGTTCAATCCGCGGTTCAGCGTCTTCCAGGTTATCGATCTTATTCATGACAACCAGTACTGGTACGTCATTGGCCTCAATTTCTTCCAGAACGGTGTTTACCGCATCAATATTTTCACGGTAACGCTCATCACTGGCATCCACCACATGCAACAACAGGGTCGCTTCCTGCGTTTCTTTGAGTGTGGCTTTAAATGCAGCGACCAGATCATGCGGCAGATGGCGGATAAAGCCCACCGTATCTGCCAGAATGCTGGTGCCAACATCTTCCACCTCAATTTTCCGCAGCGTAGGATCCAGCGTTGCAAACAGTTGATCCGCCGCGTATACCCCGGCATCCGTCACCCGGTTAAACAGTGTCGACTTACCGGCGTTGGTATAG
Organism: Photobacterium sp. 53610; assembly: GCF_036409375.1. Classification (NCBI taxonomy): domain Bacteria; kingdom Pseudomonadati; phylum Pseudomonadota; class Gammaproteobacteria; order Vibrionales; family Vibrionaceae; genus Photobacterium; species Photobacterium sp. 53610. The sequence continues at coordinate 100,812 of NZ_JAXOFS010000011.1, forward strand.
CCCACCAGCGAGATCGTCGGAATATCCGCCCGGCTTCGGGCTCGACGCCCCTGATCACGCTGCTTGGAAACTTTATCCAGACGTCGCAGGATCGCTTTGATCCGCTCCCGCAGTAACCGGCGGTCGGTTTCCAGCTGAGTTTCACCCGGGCCACGCAGACCGATCCCCCCTTTCTGTCGTTCCAGGTGGGTCCAGCCTCGGATCAAACGGGTAGAAATATGACGTAGCTGCGCCAGCTCGACTTGCAGCTTACCTTCATGGGTACGCGCACGCTGAGCAAAGATGTCCAGGATCAATCCGGTTCTGTCCAGAACCCGGCATTTGCACAACCGTTCCAGGTTTCGCTCCTGGGCAGGCGAGAGTGAATGGTTAAAAATAACGATCTCGGCACCTTCGGCTCTGACCGCATCGGCAATTTCCTGTGCTTTACCTTCTCCCACGTAATACTTAGGGTGGGGAGCCTGTCTGCTGCCTGTGATCACACGCAGCGTATTGACTCCCGCCGAGGAGACCAGCATCTCGAACTCGCTGAGATCCTCCCACTCCCCTTCTTGCGTGAAGTTGATATGAACAAGAATTGCCTGTTCACCGGCTTCATAACGGTCAAACAAGCAATCAACTCCTTATCGAAGAATTTTATTCTTCTGTTTTTTCCTGGCCACGTTCGGACGCCTGACGCTCACCGGAATGGTGATGATTGACCGGACGGGCCGGTACAACAGTCGAGATAGCGTGCTTGTAAACCATCTGGTTTACGGTGTTTTTCAGCAGGATCACGAACTGGTCAAATGACTCAATCTGGCCCTGAAGCTTAATACCATTGACCAAGTAAATAGAAACCGGGATTCTTTCACGACGCAGCGCATTCAAAAACGGGTCTTGTAGAGATTGCCCCTTAGCCATTCTTTCTTTTCCTTATTTGTTTGTAGTTGTATGTTTCAATGAACAAAATTAACAATACGCAAAGCAGGGATGAGTATACACGCTAATCAAACCTCACGGCTAACGGAGTTTGTGACTGTTTGTAACGCCTTCTCTACATCACTGCTATCCAACCAAGTCAAATCTTTCCAGCTGCGAAGCCAGGTGATTTGCCGCTTGGCTAACTGACGGGTTGCACAGATACCACGATAAATCGCTTCATCCAGTGTGCAATTGCCATCAAAATAATCCCACATCTGACGGTAACCTACACAGCGAACGGACGGAAGATCCGGATGCAGATCCCCTCGTTCATACAACGCTCGAACTTCCTGTTCAAAGCCTGCTTTGATCATGTTGTCAAAACGCTGCTCGATCCTCTGATGCAGAATAGCCCTATCCTTGGGTGTTATCGCAAATTGGTGAACCTGATAAGGTAATGTTTCCCCCTGCGTTTGGGTCAACTCAGTTAAAGTTTTACCTGAAATTCGGAAAACTTCCAATGCCCGCGACAAGCGTTGGGGATCATTTGGATGGATCCGTGTCGCAGAGACAGGATCAATCCGTTGTAATTCCTCATGCAGAGACAGCCATCCCCGCTCTCTGGCCTGCTGCTCAATTTCAGCACGAATGTCCGGGTCCGCCGCAGGTAACGGCGAAAGCCCCTCCAGCAGTGCCTTGTAATAGAGCATCGTGCCCCCCACCAATAATGGTATGCGACCAGCTTTTACAATATCTGCCATTTCTTTGAGAGCATCTTCACGAAAATCCGCCGCAGAATAACTTTGTGACGGATCCCGGATATCCAGCAGACGGTGCGGCGCCTGTGCCAGCTCATCAGCATCCGGTTTGGCGGTACCGATATCCATACCCCGGTAAATCAGGGCTGAATCAACACTGATCAGCTCGACGGGCAGCTGCTGACGCAGGCGAATGGCCAGATCCGTTTTGCCTGAGGCCGTCGGCCCCATCAGAAAAATAGCCTGAGGAAGAGATTTAGTCATGATTAAATGCTTCTAAAGCCGGCTGCAGGTCAACCGGACGCAGCAACCGGGAATAATATGTTTCCAGGGCATCGCCCCAAAGCTGTTCGAGTTCACCCAGTAAGGTGATGGCCTGAGACAGGCTGAAGCTGTCACTGCCAGCTGCCAGTTTAACCGATAACCACTCCAGCAGCGCCTCCCAGTAGTCACTTTCACTCAACTGGTCACCCGCTTCGGACAATTGGCTCAGATGTTCCAGCAATGCAGGGATCACTCCTTGCAGATTCTGCTGACGCAACGGCTGACTCACCGCCAGAATCACCAGCTTGTCCTGACCTTTGCCTCTCAGCTGAATCCCCAGCTGATTCAGCAAGGTGCGGTGCTGCTCTGCGCTCCGGGACATTTCCGGGGTGGTCGGTATGGCCAGCGGGATCAGCAATGGCTGAGGTTTGAGACCGTCCTGACGCGCAAACCGCAACTGGCCTTTCATGCGCAACTGTTCAGCGTCTGCCAACGACAACAATGCCACCCCGGCTCCCTGACTGACCAGCAGATACCGGCCTGCAATCACAGACAAGGCCTTGCCTAATCCCTGTTCCGGCTGAGAATTCAGCACCGGACCGCGCTGTACTGGTGCGGGAGTCTCCCGCCAGACATTCACGTTCTTCACCGGCTGAGCAGATGCAGAAGACGTTTGAGCCTGCTCGGGGGAACGTTTTTCCTGTACCGGAGTCTGCATCAGGGCCTGATAAGCCGCAACTTCCGCTTTCGAGGGGGCCTCGCTGCCAAACTGACGTGGTGCAGCACTGCGGCTACTGGCAGAGCGCTGAGCCGAAGATTGAGCTGGAACTGGAGACATCATCTCACGCGACGAACCTTGTTCCCGAGTATAAGCCTCACTGCCCGCTGTTTCCTGCCCAGCAGGCCGACTGGCTTCGGATGACTGACTGAACCAGGCTTCGGCCGGTGCCTGACGCGGGTAAGCCGGGGTCTTGGCAATTGCATCCAGCGCAGCGGACGCGGGCGGCTGTGAGGGGCTGTCCTGAGACCCGCCAGCGGGTGCTGGTTCTTCAACCTGATAAGACCGGGCAGACGCCCTTTCCGGGGCAGTGTAGATATCACTCTCCGCCGCTGTTTGTTGCAGCGCACTCTGCACGCCCTGATAAATAAAATCATGAACCAGGCGGGCATGGTGAAACCTCACTTCGTGTTTGGCCGGGTGGACATTCACATCCACCTGATGGGGATCGACCTCGATAAAGAGGACATAAGCCGCATATTGTTCCGGCGCCAGCGCACCTTCAAAAGCCTGACGAATCGCATGATTGATGAGCTTATCTTTCATCATCCGGCCGTTCACGTAGCAGTACTGAAGGTCGTTCTGAGCCCGGGCTCCCTGTGGCGTACAGATCCAGCCCGACAACCGCAGATCACCGTGACCCAGCTCCAGCGAAACGGCATGCTGCAGGAAACCCTGACCACAGACGGCCGCCAGGCGGCGCTCTTTCTGAGCCTGGGTTTCTGCCGCACGGTACTGCCGGATCAACTTGCCGTTATGGCGCAGCAAAATACTGACATCAAACCGACTCAGCGCAATACGCTTGAGTAACTCATCAATATGGGCAAATTCAGTTTTCTCGGTACGCAGGAACTTACGGCGGGCCGGGGTGTTGAAAAACAGATCCAGCACCTCCAGCGTCGTTCCCACCGGGTGGGCGGCTGGCTTGAGCTGTACCTGCATGTCCCGGCCTTCCGCATACGCAGACCAGGCTTCCGGTTGCGATTCAGTCCGTGACGTTAAAGTCAGTCGCGACACCGAGCTGATACTGGCCAGCGCCTCTCCCCGGAAACCAAGGCTGGCAATCGCTTCCAGATCATCCAGGGTCGCGATTTTAGAAGTGGCATGGCGGCTCAGCGCCAGTTCCAGTTCGTCTTTCGGGATCCCCTGACCGTTATCACGGATCCGAATCGTCCGGCTGCCGCCTTTGTCGATATCGATTTCAATTTTGGTCGCACCGGCATCCAGACTATTTTCCACCAGCTCTTTCACGACTGAGGCTGGACGTTCAACCACTTCACCGGCGGCGATCTGGTTCGCCAGTCTGGCGGGTAAAATCTGAATCGGCATAATCAGACCTACAATTAACTGCTTGGAATCTTGAGTTTCTGGCCCACGGCTAATGTATCTGAACGGAGCTGGTTCACTTCACGGATACGATTGACGCTGACCCCGTAGTGGGTGGCAATCTTGCCCAGGAATTCACCCCGGCGCACAGTGTGCTCCACCTCTTTTCGCTGCACCGGAATGACAAGTTTCTGGCCAATCGCCAGCTCATCAGAGCGTAGCTTATTGACCTGGCGAATGCTGTCTACCGGCACATTATACTGGCCGGCAATCTTACCCAAAAATTCACCCCGCTGCACGGTATGCATCACATTGCTTTTCACAAGAGTTGCAGCCCCTGAGCCCGGATTCCCACCGGCAGTGTTGGCCGCCGGGATCCGTAATACCTGACCGACTTTCACCACGCTGGATGACATTTGGTTCATCTGGCGAATCGCTTCAACAGAAGTCCCGTAGCGATCGGCGATCACACTGAGTGACTCCCCACTGGCGACCTTGTGCTTAATCCCGTGCTTACGGGCTGCAAACAGTGTCCCTTCCGGCGGTTTGTCATCGAAATAGGCCAGCACCCCTTTGTAAACAGCTTCAGATATCTTGATCTGATGACTGCTGCTGTTCAGCAACCGCTCTTCCTTCGGGTTGGTGATAAACCCGGTTTCCACCAAAAGCGAAGGAATATCCGGTGATTTCAAAACTGCAAGACTGGCATGCTCAGGTTTCGACTTATGTAACTGAGTCACTTTCGCCAGCTCCCTCAGGACCCGGCTGGCTACGTCATACCCTTCTTTCTGGGAGTGACTGAACTGCAAATCCAGCACGGCCATACTCAAATACTGGTCATCCTGCCCGCCCGACAGTACGTCACCGCCACCCAGCAGTTCCGACTGCTTCTCGTGCTGTTCCAGCCAGCGGCCGATCTCGGTATTTGCCCGGCGGGTATTGAGCACCCAGACCGATGCGCCGCGTGGCTGCGGCTGATGGAAACCATCTGCATGAATAGAAACCAGCAGGTGCGCTTTATTCTTCCGGGCAATTTCCGAACGTTTATTCAGATTGACAAAATAGTCACCGCGCCGAGTGAGCACAGCCTTCATCCCGGGTGTCGCATTGATGCGATCGGCCACTTTCCTGGCAATATTCAGGGTGACATTTTTTTCGTACTTACGACTCGGACCAATGGAACCCGGGTCTTCACCGCCGTGCCCGGCATCAATCGCTACGATGATATCGTCGGTGCCATATGGCAGATGAATACTGTTGACCGCCTGAGACCCAGCTTTATCCGGGGCTGGTTTCACCTTCTCCGGCTGGGCCGCGTGGGGCAGATCCAAGACCAGACGGTGGCTGTAGTGACCGTCTGGCGTCGGTGCCAGTTTAAAAATCTTTGGGGAGGTGGTGGTCCGGGTTTCAAAAACCAGCCGGAAGGTTCCTGTCTCCGGCGGACTGCTGCTGCGGATCTTTTTCAGCACTTCACTGTCTTTGACCTGGACAGGTAAAGCGGCCTTCAGTGACGTGGCTTTCAAATCGACGACCAGGCGATCCGGCTTCGTCAGTGTGAAATAGGTGAAAGTCGGCTCTTCCTCCATGTCCAACACGACCCGGGTTTCATCCGGGGCTGGCCATACACGAATCCCTTCAATTTCATTCGCCAGCACAGCAGTGCTGCTTAGCCCGGCGAACAGAACCAACAAAGAAAAACTTCTGCGCCAACCCATGGATTCAACTCTGCTCCAGTTTCTGAATTAACGCCAAGCCGTAACCATTGTTGGCCGTGACTTCGACCTGACGGTGCTGGTCGACATAACGAAGCTCTACATCCAGATCAGGAGACGGCAGCAAACCGGTACCTTTCTCCGGCCACTCCACCAGACAGATAGCGTCTGTGGTGAAGTAGTCACGGATCCCCATAAATTCCAGCTCTTCCGGATCGGCCAGACGATACAGATCGAAGTGATAGACCTGCCAGGGCGGCAGCTCATAAGGTTCAACCAGCGTATACGTCGGACTTTTCACATTGCCCTGATGACCCAGTGCACGAATGAACCCACGGCAAAATGTGGTTTTTCCGGCTCCCAGATCACCATGCAGGTAAATCGTGGTTTGTCGTTCACAGGCCTGCGCCAGCTGTTGTCCAAACGAAACGGTTGCCGCTTCGTCGGCCAACATTAATTTCAAAGTCTGCATTGTTGTCGTTATCTTTATCTTAGATTTATCAATTGTCGAATATACGCAAAGAGATCGCCGGCCAGCAAGCCTCGTTCTCCTGCTTCTGCAGCCAGATCAGCTGCTCGACTGTGAATCCACACGCCAGCCCGGGCTGCCTGCGACAGCGTCAGCCCCTGCGCCAGTAAGCCCCCAATCAGGCCCGCCAGCACATCGCCCATCCCGCCGGTCGCCATCCCCGGATTCCCGGCCAGGCAAATCATATGCCGATGACCGTCAAACACCACAGTACCGGCACCTTTCAGCACCACCACACCGCCATACCGGCGTTGCAGTAACTCGGCAGCGGCAAAGCGATCCGCTTCCACGTCAGCTACGGATATATTCAATAATCGGGCTGCCTCTCCTGGATGAGGCGTCAAAATTCGGTTCTTTTTATAGTCTGGTGAGCAGGCTAATAAGTTCAATCCATCTGCATCAAGCACCAGAGGCTGTTCATCGCCAATCAGATTCAGCTGGCGATACAGTGCCTGTCCCCAGGCATTCTGCCCCAGCCCCGGTCCCATCACAATCACATCGGCCCATTGCATTCGCTCAGACAGTGCCCGGCCAGATTCATCTGAATCCGGCTGCCAGTTCTGAGCCATTATCTCAGGGCGTGCAGCCAGAATTGCCAGCACATTGTCAGCATGTGTGACGGCTGCCGTCAGACCGGCACCACTGCGGGCACTGGCTTCAGAGGCCAGTCGAATGGCTCCGCCCATCCCCTGATTGCCCCCCAGACACAGAACCCGGCCATTGCTGCCTTTGTGAGCCGTCCGTGCTCTGGGGGGCAGCAGACGCTGAATCTCAGATGGCTGGATAATGCTGACTTCTGACTGCTCGGCCTGTTCCAGGGCTGCTGCAGCTCCCAGACCGGCAAAGACTAATTCTCCCCGGTGCTGTGCAGCCTGTCCGGTCAGCAACCCCCGTTTCACACCAATAAAAGTCACCGTCTGATGCGCCATGACCGTCTCGCCCAGACTGCGGCCGGTATCGGCACAGAGGCCAGACGGGATATCCACGGCAATCACAGGTTTTCCGGCTGCATTGATGCTCCTGATCAGCATCGCGATGTCGGAACGAACCGTGCCGGTCAGACCGGTGCCGAGCAGCGCATCAACAATCAGCCCGATTTCTGCCGGGAGCTGCGCCGTCGGAGATTCAATCGATCCGCCGCAGGCCAGCCAGGCATCTCTGGCTGTGGCGGCATCCCCCTGTAAGCGGGCAGCATCACCTGATTGCCAGAGCGTCACGGCTAGTCCGTGCAATCTGGCCAGACGGGCCACAATATAACCGTCGCCGCCATTGTTCCCTCCGCCGCAGCACACCAGTATATGGCGCACCGCCGAATATTCTTGGCGGAGACAGTCATACACGGCCATACCGGCACTTTCCATCAGCTGATACATAGGCCAGCCCAGCTGCCGTGCAGCCTCCTGCTCTCCCTGGCGGACCTGCGCGGCACGAAAGGCGACCTGAGGTAAGCGCTGATGTGTCATCTCGATGGTTTCCCGGTGTTCAACGGTTAAAAGAGGCACGTCTGTCAGACGTATACTCTAAAATAGTGCCGAAAAGCGCAAAAAGGCACAACGACCCGTGCGTTATTTTTCGCCATCCCGAATTATTTTTCCCGGTCCGAACTGTGCTACACTCCGGCCCCGATTTATCCATCAGACGCCATGACCATGACCATCGACTTCCACCAACTGGCCAGCGACATCAAACAATGGGGCAAAACGCTCGGTTTTCAGCATGTCGGGATCTGCGATGTGGATTTGTCGAAGCATGAAGCACAGCTCCAGCGATGGCTGGATGCCGGGTACCATGGTGAAATGGACTGGATGGCCCGTCACGGTATGATGCGCGCCAGACCGGCCGAACTTCTGCCGGGCACAGTCCGGGTGATCAGTGTCCGTATGAATTACCTGCCGCCGGAAGCCGGCTTTGCCCAAACCCTCAAACAACCCCACAAAGCCTATATCAGCCGATACGCACTGGGACGTGACTACCACAAACTGGTTCGCAACCGGCTGAAACAACTCGGGCAGAAAATTGAGCAGGCCGTGGGCAGCTTTGGCTACCGGCCTTTTGTCGATTCCGCCCCGATCCTGGAACGGCCATTGGCGGAAAAAGCGGGTTTGGGCTGGACAGGGAAACACTCGCTCATTCTCAGTGAGGATGCCGGGTCCTGGTTTTTTCTCGGCGAACTGCTGATTGACCTGCCGCTGCCGGTAGACGCCCCCGTCGACAATCAGTGCGGAAAATGCGTCGCCTGCATGACCAGCTGCCCGACTCAGGCCATTGTGGCCGAAGGCGTGATCGATGCACGTCGTTGTATCTCTTACCTGACCATCGAGCTGGATGGTCCTATCCCGGAAGAATTTCGCGAAGCCATGGGCAACCGGATTTACGGCTGTGATGACTGCCAGTTAGTCTGCCCCTATAACCGGGCAGCAGATGTTACGGACGAACAGGACTACTATTGCCGGCCACAACTCTACCAGCAAGATTTACTGACCCTGTTTCAATGGGATGAAGCAACGTTTCTGAAACATACTGAAGGCTCGGCCATCCGGCGTATCGGCCACATTAAGTGGCTCCGTAATCTCAGCGTCGCAATCGGCAACGCACCTTACGATCCGGCACTGCTTGATGCACTCATAGCGCGCAAAGGCTTAGACAACATGCTGGATGAACACCTGGACTGGAGCATCACCCGTCAACAGGAAAAACGAGCGGCGCTCAAGGTCGATGTCCTGCCGAACAAAACCAAACGCCTGATCCGCATTGTGGAAAAGGGCCTGCCTCGTGACGCCTGACCCCCAACCTGCTCTCCACATGTCTCAGGGAGACTCACGGGCTACAAAACGCGATCCTGATCAGCATTTCTTGTATGTGGAAAACAATTTCATTTGCACCATTTTGGTTCTGAACACTGGTTATTAAGCACAACCCTCCAGCAATCCCTAAAATAATGTTATTCACCATGATCATAATATGATCAGGCTGTTCACAAACCTGGGGGGAACCAAATATAACCAATTAAAAACAACAACTTATCATGTTGATGGAAATTTAATATTTTTGGGATAATGGGGATATCTTCAGAAGTACACAGAGTTATACACAAGAAGACAGCACATGTAATCAACCGACTTACCCACAAGCCAGGAAGTGTGGATAAGTCTGTGCATCATACTATGCAACGAAACGATCGGGATGTGTTTGCAGCAGACTACAGGCAAGTATATCGCCCAGGTTCAGTGCATTAGATTCTGATTCGCGATCAAAGCAACAGGATAGGCCCAGGGCATTCTCATGCTTTGATTGTCATCATTGATGGTCGCCAATACTTCTCAGTATGGGAGTACAGAGCATCTTCTTCTCAGACAAAAAAAACAACCTTACGGCTGTCTTTCACTGATTCAGGATGATGTTGATTTCTGCTCACGAATACTGTCATGAGCTGAGGTGGCCCGGACATTGTCCTGTTGAACCTCACGAGGCAAAGTTCAACCGGCCTCAAAGACAATTACTTCACAGTAATGTTTTGATTCTACAGATTTGAAATGCTCAAACTGAGAGCTTCCTAATCGGTAGGAAGTTGGAGCGACACACGAGGTTCGAACTCGTGACCTCAACCTTGGCAAGGTTGCGCTCTACCAACTGAGCTAGTGTCGCATCTCTGTTTCACCGTCGGGCACGATGACAGCCGCTTTTACAAGCTGAGAATTTGGAGCGACACACGAGGTTCGAACTCGTGACCTCAACCTTGGCAAGGTTGC
>NZ_JAXOFS010000012.1:0-102625 GCF_036409375.1 Photobacterium sp. 53610
GCGGGTTCGAGTCCCGTCCGCTCCGCCACTTCTTAGAGAAACCCAGTCAGCAATGGCTGGGTTTTTTGCTATTCAGGGTTCTGATAATTTCGTCACTGACGCAAAGCCTCAGACTAGGCGTCCCCGTCGAAAGACTGGGGCTTTTTTACGTTGGGGATTTGATATCCGTCCTTCGGCCGGACGCCTCCCGGTCGAATGCGATTCCAGCTGTCCGCTACTTCTTAAAGAAACCCAGTCAGTCATGACTTTTTTTTGCTATTTGCTATTCGTGATTTGATTTCTGACAGTTGGATATCCGCCTATTGGCAGGACGAATCTTTCCCTCTCTCTGCCCGTTGTTTTAAAACTTAAGACATAACCACAGATGTGCCCCATGGGATGAAAGTTGAAGTCCACAGAAGAACTACTGGACTCTGCGCTAAAGCGCATCCCAGGAGCACCTGTAGTGATTTGAGATAGGGTGTATTCATCTTCTAAAACGCTGGTGACACTCTGTCTACACGTCTGATATCGTGTTTTGGTTCTTAACCAGGATCAGCTGGAATGTTGTTGTCTGGCGAGGGAATACTGCACCAATCGGCCACGTAAACCTGTTGAGTTTGATGATCGATGTTTTAGTAGGCGGTTGAGCATCAAATTGATAAATTTCGACATTCAGGGCTGGTAATTATCATCAGTCTATATACAATACTTACCACACGACAGGGGTGTAGCTCCAATTGGCAGAGCAGCGGATTCCAAATCCGCGTGTTGGGAGTTCGAATCTCTCCACCCCTGCCATCTCTTTTAAGCTCTCGCAGAAATGCGGGAGCTTTTTCGTTTTCAGCGTTTATCTAACGCGATACCGTACGGCATTACATCCTCAGAATGCTGAATTTATTCGAGCCCAAATCGAAAAAAAGCCTCATCTATGATGAGGCTGGTACCAATCTAAACTCTCACGTCAGTCTTAGCTTCTCATCATCAGCTGATAGCCAATAAAGCAGGCAGAAATACTCAGGAATACATTTAAGAGCAGGTTCAGTGTCATCTTGGCGTACTCGCCGTGCTGAAGCAGGACGACGTTATCCATGGAGAAGGTTGAAAATGTCGTGAGGGCGCCGAGAAAGCCCAATCCAAGAATCGGACGCCATGGTGAGGCTTCAATCATTCCCTGATTCAGGGCTGACATCAGCAGTCCCATGATAAATGAACCGATGACATTGACGGCGAGGGTCCCATAAGGGAAGCCGCGTCCAAACAGGACAACAGACAGCTCGGCTATCAGATAACGGGCACATGCACCAAAGGCTCCGCCAAAGGCAACATAGCTTAAAACGATGAGTTGATTCATTTGTACGCTGGTCTCTGTCAGTCAAACCAGATACTAATACCATGAAATGAACTCTCTGTTGAGACAGTCACTAAGGTAATTCACAAAACAATGTGCTATATGGTGTTGTATTGCAAGTGTTCGTGAATTGAGGTGGTGATGAAGCTTTATAAAACGGTCTTGCTGGCACTCAATCCAGATGATCAACGGGCACAGCAGTTGATCGTGAAAGCCGGGGTCGTGGCAAGCCATAACAATGCAGACCTACATCTGGCATATGTCGAGCCCGGGGTCGGTAATCTGAGTTTTTTGGATATTGAGCTGCAACTGAAAGAAGCCCATGACGATCAGGAGCTCAGGCGAATGGCGCAGTTGTCTGAATTAGCCACCCATTCTCCGCAGCCTGTGCGCGCGATGCATCTCTATGATGGTGATGTTGCAAAACATCTCATTGAACTGGCAGCAAAAATACATGCAGACTTAGTGATTGTCGGCCATGCCAAAACGGATCTGCACTGGTTGCGAGAAGATGTCCGTCGTGAATTGGATCTGCATTTAAAGTGCGATGTGCTGATTTGTCGCTGATGCGTGACGGTTTTTACTGATTCCTGAAATTCAGTAAAGACCGCTTGCTGTCGGGATACACCTTTCTTATACTCGTTAGCTGAAACTTGTCGGAGTGCCAACTGGCTGAGACCGCATTGCGGGATCCGTTGAACCTGATCAGATTAGTATCTGCGAAGGGAACAAGAGAAAATCTTCTGCCTAGCTGTACCTGTCGTGTACAGCTGCTGTATCAGACGATGTGACACGCCCTACTTGTGTCCGCCTCTTGTTTACGCGCCCATCCGTCAAGCAACTTCCCAGAAATATCAGATGAAAGGAAATTGCTATGTCGAGTCGCAAGCAAGCGAGACTGGAAGCGAAACAATTTATTGATTCACTCACTACCCAAGCCTACCCGAATTCCCGAAAAATCTATGTCACCGGCAGCCGGGATGATATCCGTGTCGGCATGCGTGAGATTGCTCAGGCTGACTCCTTAGTCGGCGGGGATAAAAATAACCCGATTTTTGAGTCGAACGAACCGGTACGAGTCTACGATACCTCTGGCTTTTATACCGATCCGGAACAGACGATTGATATCTACAGTGGTCTGCCAAAGCTGCGTGAAAACTGGATTGAAGAGCGGAATGATACTGAGCTGTTGGATGAGCTGAGTTCTGCCTATACCAAAGAGCGTCTGGCTGATGACACCTTAGATGAGCTGCGTTTTGCGCTCCGTGCCCGTGTCCGCCGGGCTAAGCCAGGCCTGTGCGTGACTCAGATGCACTACGCCCGCAAGGGGATCATCACGCCGGAGATGGAATATATCGCGCTCCGTGAAAACATGGGTCGCGCTCGTTACCGTGATGAAGTGCTGAACCAGCAGCATCCGGGACAAAGCTTCGGCGCCAACCTGCCCAAAGACATCACCCCTGAATTTGTGCGAAAAGAAGTGGCTGAAGGTCGCGCTATTATCCCGTCTAACATCAACCACCCGGAATCTGAGCCGATGATTATCGGTCGTAATTTTCTGGTGAAGGTGAATGCCAATATCGGGAACTCAGCGGTCAGCTCTTCGATTGAAGAAGAAGTGGAAAAGCTGGTGTGGTCGACCCGCTGGGGCGGCGATACCGTGATGGACCTGTCAACCGGCAGGAACATTCACGAGACCCGTGAGTGGATCATCCGCAACAGTCCGGTGCCGATTGGAACCGTACCAATGTATCAGGCGCTGGAGAAGGTGAACGGCATTGCTGAGAACCTCAATTGGGACGTGTTCCGTGACACCTTGCTGGAGCAGGCGGAACAGGGCGTTGACTACTTTACGATTCACGCAGGTGTGTTGCTGCGCTACGTCCCGATGACGGCCAAGCGCGTGACCGGTATTGTTTCCCGTGGCGGTTCTATCATGGCGAAATGGTGTCTGGCACATCACAAAGAAAGCTTCCTGTATGAGCACTTCCGCGAGATCTGCGAGATCTGTGCGAAATACGATATCGCACTGTCGCTGGGTGATGGTCTGCGTCCGGGCTCAGTCGCGGATGCCAATGACGAAGCCCAGTTCAGCGAACTGCGTACACTGGGTGAGCTGACTCAGATCGCCTGGGAATATGATGTGCAGGTGATGATTGAAGGCCCGGGGCATGTGCCGATGCATATGATCAAGGAAAACATGGAAGAGCAGCTCAAGCACTGCCATGAAGCCCCGTTCTATACCTTAGGCCCGCTGACGACCGATATTGCCCCGGGTTATGACCATATCACCTCTGGGATTGGTGCCGCGATGATTGGCTGGTACGGCTGTGCCATGCTGTGTTACGTGACGCCGAAAGAGCATCTCGGTCTGCCGAATAAAGATGACGTAAAGACCGGCCTGATTACCTACAAACTTTGTGCTCACGCGGCTGATCTGGCCAAAGGACACCCGGGAGCGCAGGTCCGAGACAATGCATTGTCAAAGGCCCGTTTTGAATTCCGCTGGGAAGATCAGTTCAATCTGGGTCTGGACCCGGATACTGCCCGTGCATTCCACGATGAAACCCTGCCGCAGGAATCCGGCAAGATCGCGCATTTCTGTTCGATGTGCGGACCTAAATTCTGTTCGATGAAGATTTCTCAGGAAGTGCGGGATTATGCGAAAGCACAGAATGAGGCTCAGGTGATCCAGTTACTGGAGGATCCGCTGGAAGGCATGCGCCAGAAATCGGCCGAATTCCGGGAAAAAGGCAGCGAACTATATCATCAGGCGAAAACCCATGAGGCAGATCAGGCATGAGTGGGGCGCAACAACTGACATTTCCGGGAATGGAGGGCGGCATCGGGCCGCTCTATCCTGTAGTCGATGATGTTCGCTGGATTGCCCGACTGCTGCCGCTGGGTGTGAAAACGGTTCAGCTGCGGATGAAAGATCCGGCACATCCAGAACTGGAAACACAAATCATCGAAGCCATCCGGCTGGGCCGCGAGCACAACGCTCAGGTGTTTATCAATGACTACTGGCAGCTGGCGCTGAAACACGGCGCTTACGGGGTGCATCTGGGACAGGAAGATCTGGATACCGCCGATCTGGATGCCTTGCGTCATGCCGGTATCCGGCTGGGTGTCTCTACCCGGACGTCGGCTGAGTTGCAGCGCGGCCTGGCGATTGCGCCGAGCTATGTGGCAATCGGCCACATTTTCCCGACGCCGACCAAGGACATGCCGACCCCGCCGCAAGGGGTTGCACAGCTGCAGGAACATCTGGCGACCGTAGCGGACCGTTATCCGACGGTGGCTATCGGCGGAATTGACTTGAGCAATGTGGCGGACGTCTGGCAGACCGGCGTGTCCTGTGTCGCCGTGGTGCGGGCCGTGACGGCTGCACCGGACACGGAGCAGGCTCTGGCCGCTTTCGCTGAAAAGCTGGTGAGGTAAGCCATGCTGACTGACGAATCTTTTTTACGCTATCACCGTCAGGTGCAGTTGCCGGAAATTGGTGAGCAGGGTCAGCTGGCCCTGCAACAGGCCAAGGTGCTGATCATCGGTGCCGGTGGTCTGGGAGCGCCCGCGGCGTTGTATCTGGCCGGTGCCGGTGTGGGCAGTCTGGTGATTGCGGACGGCGACCGGGTGGAGCGTTCCAACCTCCAACGCCAGATCATCTACCGTGATGACAATCAGGGCGAGAGCAAGGCCCAGGCCGCAGTCGCGCAGGTGAAGGCACTCAATCCGCACATCCGGGCCCGGGCCGTGACCGCCAATCTGGCTAAGTTACAGCTGTCGA
The DNA here is from genome assembly GCF_036409375.1 of Photobacterium sp. 53610. NCBI lineage: Bacteria > Pseudomonadati > Pseudomonadota > Gammaproteobacteria > Vibrionales > Vibrionaceae > Photobacterium > Photobacterium sp. 53610. Next base: position 5,118 of record NZ_JAXOFS010000012.1, read on the forward strand.
TGGAAATCAGCCTTGCGGATGTGGTGCTCGATTGCACCGACAATTTTGCCAGCCGCCATGCCATCAATCAGGCCTGTTTCGAACACGGCAAGCAGCTGATCTCCGGGGCGGCGATCCGCTGGCAGGGGCAACTGATGAACTTTGATTTCCGGGCGCAGCAGGGGCCTTGCTATCACTGCCTGTTTCCGCACGGTGACATGCAGGCACCGCAAAATTGCAGCGAGTCCGGGATTGCCGGTCCCGTCGTCGGGATCATGGGGACCTTCCAGGCCTTGCAGGCTATCAAGGCGATCACCGGCAGTGGCGAATCTGGCAAGGGTCAGTTCCGCCAGTTTGACGGCCTCACCCTGCAATGGCAGCAGTTTGCTCTGCCCGTGAACCCGCAATGCTCTGTATGCAGTAAGGAATCTTTATGACCATGATTAACGTTCAGGTGAACGATAAAGCTATGCAGCTGGCGGCAGAAACCTCGCTACGAGCGCTGCTGGAGCAACTGGCAATGCCGCTGGATGCCACCGCAGTGGCGCTCAATCAGTCGATTGTCAGTCGTGATTGCTGGGGAGACACCGTGCTCAGCGATGGCGACGCGATCGCCCTGTTTCAAGCTATTGCAGGAGGCTGAGATGCTGACGATTGCTGATAAAACGTTTTCATCCCGTCTGTTTACCGGTACCGGCAAGTATGCCGGCCGGGATGTGATGGCGCAGTCCATTCTGGCTTCCGGTTCGGAACTGGTGACCATGGCACTCAAACGGGTCGACATTGAAAACCGGGACGATGACATCCTGGCGCCGCTGCGTGCCGCCGGGGTGAACCTGCTGCCGAATACCTCCGGCGCGAAAAATGCGAAGGAAGCGATTTTTGCCGCGCAGCTGGCCCGTGAGGCGCTGGGCACTCACTGGCTGAAACTGGAAATTCATCCGGACCCGAAATATCTGATGCCGGATCCGATTGAAACGCTGATTGCCGCAGAAGCGCTGGTCAAACAGGGCTTTATTGTGCTGCCTTACTGTCATGCCGATCCGGTGCTCTGTAAGCGGCTGGAAGAAGTCGGTTGCGCGGCGGTCATGCCGCTGGGTGCGCCGATTGGCTCCAATAAAGGGCTGGCCTCACGGGATTTCCTCGACATCATTATCGATCAGGCACGGGTGCCGGTGATTGTGGATGCCGGGATTGGCGCGCCGTCTCATGCGGCGGAAGCTATGGAGCGGGGCGCGGATGCGGTGCTGGTCAATACCGCGATTGCTGCGGCGGCTGATCCGGTGGCCATGGGCCGGGCATTCAAACTGGCGGTCGAAAGCGGACGGATGGCTTATGAAGCCGGTCTGGCCGGGACAGTCAGCCAGGCTGTTGCATCCAGCCCACTGACGGCGTTTCTGGATGCCAGCATTTAAGGAGGCGGCATGAGTTATGCGGATGTCTGGCGTCAGCTGGACTGGGATGATGTCCGGCTGTCGATTTACAGTAAAACGGCGGCGGATGTTGAGCGTGCACTCAGCAAACGCAAGCGGGATCTCGAAGACTTCAAAGCTTTGATTTCCCCGGCTGCCGAGGCTTATCTGGAGCAAATGGCACAGCAGTCGGCGTCTCTGACGCGGCAGCGTTTTGGCCGGACGATCGGATTTTACGTGCCTTTGTATCTGTCGAATCTCTGTGCCAACAGCTGCACTTACTGCGGATTTACCATGGAGAACAAGATCAAGCGAAGGACACTGACGCTGGACGAGATTGAGCGTGAATGTGCGGCGATCAAAGCGCTGAATTTTGATAACGTGCTGCTGGTCACCGGTGAGCACGAACGTAAGGTCGGGATAGATTATTTCCGTCAGAGTGTTCCGGCAATCAAGCGTCACTTCAGTTACCTGTCGATGGAAGTCCAGCCGCTGGATCAGGCGGAATATGCCGAGCTGAAAACGCTGGGGCTGGATGCGGTGATGGTTTATCAGGAAACCTACAGTGCACCGACTTATGCCCAGCACCATTTACGCGGCAATAAGATGGACTTTGTGTACCGGCTGGAAACCCCGGACCGACTGGCGCGGGCCGGCATTGATAAAATCGGCATCGGCGCACTGATTGGTCTGGAAGAATGGCGGACTGACTGTTTTTTTGTCGCCAGCCATCTGGATTATCTGGAGCGGACTTACTGGCAGACCCGTTATTCGATTTCGTTTCCGCGACTGCGTCCGTGTACGGGCGGATTAGAGCCGAAATCTGTGATGAGTGACCGCCAACTGGTGCAGCTGATCTGCGCATACCGGCTGTTCAACAGTGAGGTTGAGCTGTCCATGTCGACCCGGGAATCCCCGCATTTTCGCGACAACGTGTTGCCGCTGGGGATCACCAGCATGTCGGCAGGATCCAAAACGCAACCGGGAGGTTATGCCGATAACGAGCCGGAGCTGGAGCAGTTTGCGATCAGCGATGAGCGGGCGGTCAGTGACGTGACGCAGGCGGTGAAGCAGCACGGTTTTGAGGTCGTCTGGAAAGACTGGCACCCGGTTTATTCCGGCTGATTGCTTAGCGAAAGCTGCAGAGAAAATGAAAGGGCTGATGAAAACCATCAGCCCTTTTTGATGAGATGAAACAATTATTCCGTAAAGACGGCGTTGACCTTGGCGTCGTAACGGGCATTGATGTTGGATGAATAATGTCTGGCTGTCAGCTCAATTTTCAGTTTCTGAACATCGACCGGTTCATCAAAAGAGACAGAGAGTGTGCCTGAAGGGTATTTCAGGTAGCTCGGATAAACCCGTTCATTATTTTCGTTATAGATGAACGCAACTACAGACTGATTACGGGCATTGGCGGTTGTGTTGACAACCAGTTCCAGCGATTTCACTTTCTTGTTGTTGTACGGCGTAATTTCCACCCATTTGGTCACTGGCGTCCCAAAGCTGGCATAGAGTGAGGTACCGGCGGAGATTTGCTCATCAAAATCAATCACAGGATCGTGATCCGGGTAGCTGGTGGCATCGTTCGGTTTACTGTTGCCGAAATACTCCTGAATCAGGCTGAAGCCATCGCCGTCGTAATCGGTATTGGCATCAAGCCCGACCACCTCATAAGTTTTTTTCCACCAGGTTGGCAGATGGTCGTTATCGATGCTCGTGCTTTCGCCGTAGTTAAACCGGAAATTCCCGTCAAAGCGCTGGCTGGGTTTGGTAAAGTCGGCGTTGTACACAGAGATCACCGCACGGTAATTGTCCTGCCAGTACTCGATCGGGGTGGCGAATTTGTGCTCTCCCCAGCCCGCACGGCAGTCCAGATTATGCAGGCGCTGGTTCGCACCGTTGTAAATTTCGATCTTACAGTCCATAGCATTGGGCTGATTATTATCATATCCCAGTGTGACCAGATGGTGGCGGTCGGCAGGCAGGTTGAATTTGACCGGAATGTTCACCCGCTGGCCTTTATAAATCGTCTGATTTACGGACTGTTTGTAGGTTTCTAAATGTGGATTGGTGTTGGCCAGAGCGGCAAAAGACAAAAAAGGAAGTGACAGAAGCAGTTGTTTTCTCATGATATAACCTTATGAATATAATTGATTATTGTTTCATCAGGCATGCTAGCGATATTCATCAGATGTGAAAACAGTCAATAGGGACAGTTTTGTGCTGGGTCACGGAGATACATGACCGTTGTGCTCCGGCTGACAGGCAGAAAAAAGTCCGGCGTACTAACCGGACTTTTGGGAGGTAAATCAGGGATGTTTTTAGCGGCTGAGCGGCGCAGTTGCCTGTTTCAGCCACGTCAGATCCTCGCCCTGCAGGGACGGGCTGATGACGTCGAAGACAGTTTGGTGGTAAGTGTTCAGCCACGCCAGCTCGCTGTCGGTCATCAGGCTGAGATCCACCAGACGGCGATCAATCGGGGCACGGGTCAGCGATTCGAAACCGAGCACTGTCATATCCCCTTCGGTTGGGACTTCCACAACCAGCTCCAGGTTTTCAATCCGGATGCCGAAGGCGTCGGCACGGTAATAACCCGGCTCATTCGACAGCACCATTCCCGGCAGCAGCGCGGTTGGATTCGGGACTTTCGATATCCGTTGCGGGCCTTCATGTACGTTCAGGAAATGGCCGACGCCATGGCCTGTACCGTGGTCGAAATCAAAACCGTGTGCCCACAGGTGCTGACGTGCCAGAGCATCCAGCTGTGAGCCTGTCGTGCCGCGCGGGAAACGGGCACTGGCCAGGGCAATGTGACCTTTCAGCACCAGCGTGAAGGTTTGTTTCACTTCATCGCCCGGATTACCGACTGCGATGGTGCGGGTGATGTCGGTGGTGCCGTCCGGGTACTGACCGCCTGAATCTACCAGATAGACGTTGTCCATTTGCAGGACGCCCGGCTCCGGCTGGTTGTTGTGGTTGTAGTGACACATGGCAGCGTTGCCACCGGCTGCGGAAATGGTGTCGAAGCTGACATCGGTGCAGCTTGGATCTTCAATCCGGAACTGCCACAGCTGATCGGCCAGCGTGGCTTCGTCCAGCAGATTGCCGGCTGCGACCTGACGGTCAACCCAGGCCAGGAACTTGGACACCGCCACGCCATCACGGATATGACTGGCTTTCATGCCAGCCACTTCGGTCGGGTTTTTGGCAGCTTTCGGCAGCATGCACGGATCGGCACCTTCAAGGATCACAGCACCGGCGTCACGCAGGGTCTGTCCGGCCCAGGCATTGCTGGTGGCCGGGTCAAGCAGCACATGCTTACCATTCAGGGCTTTCAGGCGGTGTTCCAGGGTTTCCGGCGCCTGAATGCGGACACCTTCACCCACATGCGCTGCAAATTCAACAGGCAGACGGGATTCATCAATAAAGAAATCGACGCTGCCGTCATTGTGCAGGATAGCGGTCGACAGCAGGACCGGCAGGCACTGCACGTCGCTGCCGCGAATGTTCAGCAGCCAGGCAATGCTGTCGAGCTGGGTGAGCAGGACGGCATCGGCTTTTTGTTTTTGCAGGCTGGCGGCAATGTTTGCGCGTTTTTCGCTGCTGTGCTGGCCGACAAAATCCAGCCCCATCAGTCTGGCGTCAGACAGCGTCGGCGCCGGGCGGTCCTGCCACAGGGTATCAATCGGGTTGGTGTTCAGCAGCACCAGCTCCAGGCTGCTGTCCAGCGACTGCTGGGTACGTTTCAGCCAGGCGCCGCTGTGCAGGCGCGGGTCGACGGCAATTTTGCTGCCGGCAGCAAAGTGGTCTGCCACCCACTGCATTGGCGGTTCTTCGATCAGATGCCGGTATTCAAACACGTCACCCGGCACTTGTTTACGAACCTGGACGACATAGCGGCCATCCACAAACATCGCTGCCTTGTCGCGGCCGATAACAGCGGCCCCGGCCGAACCGGTGAAGCCGGTTGCCCACAGCAGGCGCTCGTTATGTTCAGGGATGTATTCACCCAGGTATTCGTCTTCATGCGGGATCACCAGGGCATCAAGCTGTTCTGCTTCCAGCCACTGGCGGATCTGTGCCACGCGTTGTGAAATCACTGATTGCATCTGTCAATATTCCTTTCTGTTGATGTCATCCTCGAACGGATGAGCCAAACCTGCCCCTCAGTCACCCTGACGACGGCAGCAGGCCGATCCGCTAAAGGTAGCGTTTTTGTGAATAGCCTGCAATTAACCGGTAGACAATTCACGGCATCCGTTGATGATGATCTGCCTTAACCATCTGTGCCCCGGGTCATTTTCCTGGTGTTGTGGCCAGAAAAGGGTGTAAGCCATAGCAGGAAGTGCTGTCGGTAAGGGCAGCACGATCAGGTCGAGCTGAGCCGCGACATAGTTAGCGAAATGGCTGGGCGCGGTGAAGACCAGATCGGTATGGGTACATAAACTGGCGGCGCTATTAAAGTCTGGCACAAACATCGCGATATCGCGTTGCAGGCCCTGCTCTGCCAGTTTGTAGTCCAGCAGCCAGCGGTCATCTCGGCCGCAACGCACCTGAATGTGCCGCTGGCGGAGGTAGTGGTCCTGATTCCACTGACCGTCCTCATACAGTGCCAGCACCGGATGACCGGGCCGGACAATACAACGCTGGGTATCGCGGTGCAGTTCCTGGAACAGTACGCCTTTCGGCGGCATCAGGGTGAGCTGGGCGTCCAGCGGGTTGAGATCTTTCCCGGTGATCCCGAAGTCAATCTCACCACGCAGCATCTTGTCGAAAGTATCCGGCTCCCAGGCATGGGTATCCAGCAGGATGTTGGGTCCCTGACTGAAAATATCACCCAGAAAGCGCGGCATCAGCAGCGGATAGGCACTTTCCACCAGAGACATTTTGAAATGGCGGTCACTGTTTTGCGGGACGAACTCTGCCGGTGCGGTCAGGTTTTCGATGTCCTGCAGCAGTTTTTCCAGTACGGGTTGCAGTGCCCGGGCACGCGGTGTCGGCAGCAGCCCGTGGGCACTGCGGACAAATAGGGTATCGTCGAACTGCTCGCGCAGCCGGGCCAGGCTTTTGCTGACCGCAGACTGGCTCAGACATAAGCGGTTTGCGGCGCGGGTGACGCTGCACTCCTGGAGTAACACATGCAGGCAGACCAAAAGATTGAGGTCCAGCCGGGTCAGTTTATCAACTGTCATCATTCATCCGTCATGTTGCTGAGATATTCCTGAGTGGAAATTTCACCGTGAATATAAACCATTTTAATTCATATCACGAACCTCGTAGACTGGCACCGTCTTTTGATAGGAAACCGAGTGAATGAAGCCTGAAACATCTTTGTCGAACCGCCGCATTGTGGCACTGATGGTCCTGCTGGTGCTGTTCAGCCCGCTGGCCATCGATATTTATCTGCCAGCCTTACCGGCCATGGCGGACAGTTTTGCTGTCGACCCGACACTGGTCCAGGATACGGTGACCTGGTTTATGTTCAGTCTGGGACTGGGACAGGTCTTTGCCGGTCCGCTGGCTGACCGTTTCGGCCGTCGTCCGATTGCGCTGGCCGGGGTGGCGCTTTACGCGATGAGTTCGACCCTGGCTTATGTAGCGCAGTCGCTGGATATTATGCTGCTTGCCCGATTCCTGCAGGGGTTCGGCGCCTGTGCGACTTCGGTGGCTGCCTTTGCCGCAGTCCGTGACAGCTTCGGCCCTGAGCGCAGCGGCCGGATGATCAGCTATCTCAATGGTGCCATCTGCTTTATTCCGGCACTGGCCCCGCTGCTGGGCTCCTGGCTGACCCACGAATTTGGCTGGCGTGCCAACTTCAGCTTCATGGCGGGTTTCGCGCTGGTGGCTGGTGGCCTGCTGACCACGTTTTTCCGGGAGACCCGCCCGGCTGATACCTTTGTCAGCGGTGCGATGTTCAGCCCGTCGCGTTATTTCTCGGTGCTGCGCGAGCCGGTATTTGTGTTCCATGCGTCGATGTCGATGCTGGCGATGGCTGTGATCCTGGCTTATGTGACGTCCGCACCGATGTGGCTGATGGTTCATCTGGGACTGGATATGGGGCAGTTTACGTTCTGGTTCGGCATCAATGCCGTCCTCAATATTATTGCCTGCATGGTCGCGCCGAAGTGTATGGATAAGATGGGCTCACGCCGCACCCTGATGTCTGGTCTGGCCATGCTGACGCTTTCGGGCGGTATGATGCTGATTCTGAAAGATATCGCGACCGCATGGGCCTTTATGCTGCCGATCTTTATGAGCTCATTCGGATTTGCGTTTGTGTTGGGCTCTGCAGCCGGGAAAGCACTGGCGCCGTTCGGTGACCGGGCGGGAACCGCGGCTGCGATGCTGGGCCTGTTCCAGATGAGCGGCGCCGGGCTGATGGTTAGTCTGACTCAGCGACTGGATCTGGCACCACCGCTGCTGATGACCTTCCAGATGCTGCTGTTGCTGCCGGGACTGCTGATCTTGCTGTCCCGCCGTGGCCGCCAGTGGCATCCGGCTCCGACTCAGGATTAATCCTGACAACTAATTTTGTATTGAACTGGTTTGGCATATAACTAGACGCCCGAAAAAGGCGCTGGGTCTCGACAACCCTTTTAACTCTCGCTTGGCCTGTCACTGACGTGACAGGCTTTTTTTTGCCTGATGGCTCAGGAGCAGGAAGTACTGACATCTTTCTGCTTCGCTTTGCCGCGCCATTGTTGGATCAGCAGGCCAAGAATAATCATCACCAGACCGATCAGGGTCGCCGGATGAATCGTTTCCCCGATGATGGTCGCCAGCAGCATCAGCGAAATAAAGGGTGACAGGAAGATCAGGTTGCTCAGTCTGGCCGTGTTGCGGGTCAGCTTCATCGCATTCAGCCAGAGCACGAAGGTGATCCCCATTTCGAACAGTCCGACATAACTGACGGCCATCCAGCCCTGCCAGGGAATCGGCTGCCAGCCACCGGTATACAGGCTCAGACCGATGGAAAATGGCAGCGAAAGTAGGAAACCCAGCAGGACACTGACCACGGGGTCGGCCTGATTTTTAGTATTCAGAATCCAGAACAGGGCCCACAGCAGGGTCGACAGCAGTGCCAGAGCCACCCCGAGCGGGCTGTCGAACTGCAACGCCATCAGATCGCCTTTGGTCGCAATCACTACCACACCAAGATAGCCAAACAGACAGGCGACCCAGTCCTGCGGGCGGATTTTCTGGCCCAGAAACAGTGCCGCCATCAGGGTCAGGGTGATGGCCCAGCTGTAATTGAGCGGCTGCGCCTGCGAGGCCGGGAGCAGCGCATAGGACTGAAACAGCACCAGATAATAGATACAGGGATTGATCAGCCCGAGCATCAGGTAATAAAGCGGCTTGGCTTTCAGAGTCGGCAGTAACTGACTGAGCTTGCCCTGATAACCGGCGATGGTAATCAGGGCGATCGCTGAGACGGCGCTCGCGGCCGCCACCATCTGGATCGGCGAAAAATAGTTGAGGGTGATTTTGAAGGCGGTGGCGACGGTGGACCATAAGAGTACGGCGGCGAGACCGAACCCGATCGCTTTCTTTTCCTGCATACTGCGCTTCCTGCTGCTGGACGGGAACTGACAGGCAGGACTGACGACAGCCTGCCGTAAAAACCGTCAGTCTATGCCATTTGCGCTTAGTCAGCCAGCACAGGATTCCGCCAGAGCCCGCTTTCCGTGATGACAATATCTGGACATTTATCCAGTATCTTTTTAGCCTTATCCTAAGAATACAAAAACATGCAGGAAACAGTGCAATGATGGGGGAATGGTTCAGTGAGAACGGCCAGTGGCTGGCCGCTGCGATCACCGGTGCGGTGGTGGCAGGCAGTGCGACCGCCCTGTGGTTTCAGGGCCGACTGCGTCAGCAGGCAGAGATTTGGCAGCGGCAGTTAGAGTCCGAAACCCGGCTGGCCCGTCAGCAGGAGCAGCAACTGCGCCACGAACTGGCGGAACAGCAGCAGGAGCTGGATACGCTGGATGTCGAACGTGACCGGCTCAGCAACGAACTGCGCCAGATGCACGCCCGGCTGGCCGCGGCGGTGGAGAAGCTGCGCTATCTGGAAACGCTGCGTCAGGAGCATCTGAAACTGACGGAGCGGCTGGAAGCCTCTCGTCAGGCCGAATCCGTGCTGGCGGCAGATCTGCGTGAGTTGCAGACCCGTTACCGGGAAGAGCAGAAATCGGCTCAGGAGAAAATCACCCTGCTGGAAAATGCCGAAACCCGGCTTCAGCAGCAGTTTGAAAGTCTGGCTAACCGGTTGTTCGAGCACAAAAGCCGCAGTGTGGACGAGCAGAACAAGCTCAGTCTGGATGGTCTGCTCAGCCCGCTCAAGGAACAGCTGGAAGGATTTCGTAAACAGATTCACGACAGCTTCAGCCATGAGGCCCGCGAGCGGCATACGCTGGTTCACGAGATCAACAGCCTGAAACAGCTCAATGAGCAGATGGCGCGTGAGGCAGTAAATCTGACCCAGGCCCTGAAAGGAGACAACAAAGCCCAGGGCAACTGGGGCGAAGTGGTACTGGCACGGGTGCTGAGCGAGTCCGGTCTGCGCGAGGGGCATGAGTATCAGACTCAGGTGAATCTGGAAGATCACAGCGGCAAGCGCTATCAGCCTGACGTTGTGGTGCATCTGCCGCAGGACAAAGATGTGGTGATCGATGCCAAAATGTCATTGGTCGCCTATGAGCGTTATTTCCATGCCGAGACGCAGGCCGAACGGGATCAGGCACTCAGCGATCACCTGACTTCGCTGCGTGGTCATATCCGCGGCCTGAGTCGCAAGGATTATCATCAGCTGGAAGGCGTGCGCAGTCTGGATTATGTGCTGATGTTTATTCCGGTTGAGCCCGCGTTCCAGACCGCCGTGGAAGCCGACCCGTCACTGATCCGGGATGCCATGGACAGCAATATCATGCTGGTCAGCCCGACAACTTTGCTGGTGGCTTTGCGTACCATCAATAACCTGTGGCGGAACGAAAGGCAAAATCAGAATGCCAAGCAAATTGCGGATCGCGCCAGCAAGCTCTATGACAAGCTGCGGCTGTTCGTCGCCGACATGGACAACGTCGGCCATGCGCTGGACAAGGCCAGCCAGAGCTATCAGGGTGCGATGAACAAGCTGGCGACCGGGCGGGGCAATATTATCCGGCAGGCGGAGAGCTTCAGGCAGCTGGGGGTTGAAGTGAAGCGGGTTTTACCGGTCGCCCTGACTGAACAGGCGCTGCGCGACAGTGAGGCTGTTCACGTCCTCACCGAGACGGTGAATGACACACCATGATGCATCAAGTAAACTACGCCCATAAATCAAAATTGATGGAACGAGCATGACTGAACCCACACAAACCACTGATTTTGGTTACCGTAAGGTCGCCAAAGAAGAGAAAGCGCAGCTGGTCGCGGAAGTGTTTCACTCTGTAGCTGACAAGTACGATCTGATGAACGACCTGATGTCGATGGGCATTCATCGTCTGTGGAAGCGTTTCACGATCGACTGCAGCGGTGTACGTCGTGGTCAGCACGTGCTGGATCTGGGCGGTGGTACCGGGGATCTGGCCGCGAAATTCTCCCGCATGGTAGGTGAGGAAGGTCAGGTGGTTCTGGCTGATATCAACAATTCCATGCTGAAAGTCGGTCGCAGTAAACTGCGTGACCGCGGAATTGTCGGGAATGTGGCTTATGTTCAGGCCAACGCTGAAGAGCTGCCGTTCCCGGATAACTATTTCGACTGTATCACCATCAGTTTCTGTCTGCGGAACGTCACCGACAAAGACAAAGCGCTGCGTTCCATGTTCCGGGTGCTGAAACCGGGCGGTCGTCTGCTGGTGCTGGAATTCTCCAAGCCGGTGCTCGAGCCGTTATCGAAAATTTATGATGCTTATTCGTTCCACATTCTGCCTCGCGTGGGTGAGATGGTGGTCGGTGATGCCGACAGTTACCGCTATCTGGCCGAGTCCATCCGGATGCATCCGGATCAGGCCACGCTGGAAGGTATGATGCAGGACGCTGGTTTTGAGCAGACCAGCTACCATAACCTGACCGGCGGCATCGTTGCGCTGCACCGCGGCTATAAGTTCTGAGGTCCGGATGCCAGTTGATGTGCTCCTCACCGGTGTGGTGGAAACGGCTCTGAATACCCTGCTCAAAGACGAGGAGGCCAGTCAGCGACGTCTGGCCCGTCTGCGCGGCAAGGTGATCAGTGTGCAGATAAACGAGTTCGGCAAACGTCTGTATTTTGTGTTCAGCCAGCAGATTGATGTGCTGGCAGCCTACGAAGGCGAGGCCGACTGCCAGTTGGCACTGAGCCTGACGGCGTTGCCGGAGCTGCGCGAGCAGGCCAACCTGACCCAGCTGATCAAAGCGGACAAGCTGGCGCTGGATGGGGATATCCAGCTGGCCCAGCAGTTCTCTGCGTTGCTGAGCGGTCTGAAACCGGATGTGGCCGAGCGCTTGTCCCGCTATACCGGCGATGTGGTCGCCCATACGGTGGTCAGCGGTGTGAAGCAGAAGCTGACCGGGCTGCGCCATCATGCCGAAGAACGCAGCCGCGATCTGGCGGAGGTAATCACCGAAGAGTGGCGTCTGGCACCACCGGCGCTCGAGATTGCCCATTTCGCCGATCAGGTGGATGATGCCGCGTCTCAGCTGGCCCGATTGGAAGCCCGAATCAATAAGCTGGCTGATCGGCTGGCGCAACCCACTCCTGCTGCCTGAGAATCATGAGTCGTTTTTCCGAAATTAAGCGCCTATACCAAATTACTGCCGTCCAGCTGCGTTACGGGCTGGATGACCTGCTGCCGGACGATCCCCGGACCCGGCTGCCGAAACTGATGCGAAAAAGCCTGTTCTGGATCCGCAACCAGCATCCGGACAAGCCGCTGGGCGAGCGTCTGCGTCTGGCCTTACAGGCGCTGGGGCCGGTCTGGATCAAGTTCGGCCAGATGATGTCGACCCGGCGCGATCTCTTCCCGCCGCATATTGCCGACCAGCTGGCGATGCTGCAGGACAGGGTGGCTCCGTTTGACGGTGCGCTGGCCCGCCAGCAGATCGAAAAAGCACTGGGCGGTTCGCTGGATCGCTGGTTTGCCGATTTTGACCAGACACCGCTGGCCTCGGCGTCGATTGCACAGGTGCATACTGCGACGCTGAAAGAAAATGGCCGCGAAGTGGTCCTGAAGGTGATTCGTCCGGATATCCTGCCGGTGATTCAGGCCGATATCCGTCTCATGTACCGGATGGCCCGGCTGGTGGCGCGTTTCGTGCCGGAAGCCCGACGTCTGCGCCCGGTCGAAGTGATCCGGGAGTATGAAAAGACGCTGATTGATGAGCTGGACCTGATGCGTGAGGCGGCCAATGCGATTCAGTTGCGCCGGAACTTTGAAGGCAGTGATTCACTCTATGTGCCTGAAGTATTTACCGATTACGCCAGCAGTCATCTTCTTGTCATGGAACGTATTTATGGTATTCAGGTCTCTGACATTGAGGCGCTGAAAGCCAACGGCACAGACATGAAGCTGCTGTCGGAAAAAGCGGTGAACGTATTCTTTACTCAGGTTTTCCGTGACAGTTTCTTCCATGCGGACATGCATCCGGGCAATATTTTTGTCTCGTATAAGAATCCGTCCGACCCGCAGTGGATTGCGCTGGATTTTGGCATCGTGGGGACGCTGAACCGGGAAGATAAGCGCTATCTGGCAGAAAACCTGCTGGCGTTCTTTCACCGGGATTACCGCAAGGTGGCCGAGCTGCACGTCGACTCGGGCTGGGTGCCGCATGATACCAATGTCGATGAGTTTGAATTTGCGATTCGCACGGTGTGCGAGCCGATCTTCGAGAAACCGCTGGCAGATATTTCGTTTGGCCATGTGCTACTGAACCTGTTCAATACCGCACGTCGCTTCAATATGGAAGTTCAGCCGCAGCTGGTGCTGCTGCAGAAAACCCTGCTCTATGTTGAAGGGCTGGGCCGTCAGCTGTATCCGCAGCTGGATCTGTGGGATACCGCCAAACCGTTTCTGGAAGACTGGATGTCGCGTCAGGTCGGGCCGCAGGCCATCATCGGTGCAGTGCGGGAGAAGGCGCCGTTCTGGGCTGAAAAATTACCTGAACTGCCTGAATTGCTTTATGACAGTTTGCGCCAGGGCAAAGTAATGAATCAGCGGATTGATATGCTGTATGACAACTTTATGTCCAGCCGTCGTCAGCAGGGCCAGGCAAGGTTTTGTTTTGGCGTTGGCGCGACCCTGATTATATGTTCTGCCATACTTTTTGGTAACCAGGTGGATATTTATCCGGCCATATCAGCAACAGCTGGGGGGATCTTCTGGCTGATGGGTTGGCGGGCTTACACCAAATAACCGCTGTGTCACGCAAGGTGCCATGGCTTTAACGATGAATTGAGGAAAGGTAAACATGGGTGGAATCAGTATCTGGCAACTGCTAATCGTTGCCCTGATTATTGTGCTGTTATTCGGAACCAAGAAGTTGCGTTCAATCGGCGGTGACTTGGGCTCAGCGGTGAAAGGCTTCAAGAAAGCCATGAGCGATGAGGAAGAGAGCAAAAACAAAGCGGATGCAGACTTTGAGCAGAAGTCGCTGGCGGATAAGAAAGATGCCGCAGAGCCGCAGAAAGACCAGAAAGATAAAGAGCAGGTTTAACACGTGTTTGATATCGGGTTCTGGGAGCTGATTCTGATTGCCGTGGTCGGCCTGGTCGTGCTGGGGCCGGAACGGCTGCCGGTTGCGATTCGCTCGGTCTCGCGCTGGGTTAATGCTGCCAGAAATATGGCCACTGCGGTGAAGACTGAGCTGTCTCAGGAACTGAAGATTCACGAGCTGCATCAGGATCTGAAAAAGGCCGAGCAGGCGGGGATGCAGGATCTGGCCCCGGATCTGCAAAAATCGGTTGAGGAACTGAAAGAGGCAGCGGCCTCAGTGCAGCGTCCTTATGCCAAACCTGAGCCTGCCAAATCTGAACCTTCAATCAAGCCAGAGCAACCGGCAACGGAAGAAGTGCATCCGCAGGCAGAGACTCATCCGGATGAGATGCCTGCCAAGCCGTCATCATTTTCGCAACAACAGGATAAATAACGCTTCATGTCGAGTGTGGAAGAGACCCAGCCTTTGTTCAGTCATTTGCTGGAATTGCGGAACCGGCTGCTCCGTTCTATCTTGAGTGTCCTGGTGGTCTTTCTCTGCCTGGTGTGGTTTGCCAATGACATTTACAGTCTGCTGGCAGCTCCGCTGGTTGAGCGGCTGCCGGAAGGCACCAGCATGATTGCCACCGATGTGGCATCGCCGTTCTTTACCCCGATCAAGCTGACGCTGGTGACCTCGGTGTTTCTGGCTGTGCCTTTTATTTTGTATCAGGTCTGGGCCTTTGTGGCACCGGGATTGTACAAGCATGAACGCCGCCTGGTGATGCCGCTGCTGTTTTCCAGTTCGCTGCTGTTCTACTGCGGTGTTGCCTTCGCCTATTTTGTAGTGTTCCCGCTGGTGTTTGGTTTTTTCACCAGCATCGCCCCGGAAGGGGTCCAGGTCGCGACGGATATTGCCAGCTATCTCGATTTTGTTCTGGCACTGTTTCTGGCATTCGGCATCGCGTTTGAGATCCCGGTGGCCATTATTCTGCTGTGCTGGACCGGGGCGACTGACCCGGAGAGCCTGCGCCAGAAGCGCCCTTATATCATTGTGGCAGCCTTCGTGGTCGGCATGCTGCTGACACCGCCGGATATCATCTCGCAGACCTTGCTGGCCGTGCCGATGTGTCTGCTGTTTGAAGTCGGACTGTTCTTCTCCCGCTTCTATGTACGTGCAGATGACGATGGATCCGCAGAAGACTGAGTCTGAACGCTGAGACTGACAGCCGCCTTTGTGCGGCTGTTTTTGTTTGTGCCGTGTGCCAAGGTCAGTTTTTATTTGTCTGAATGTGGCGTGTACAATGACGCCAAATTTCCAGCGGACAGCACAGTGATGATAGATATAGGTGTCAACCTGACCAACAGCCGTTTTGATAAAGACCGGGATGCCGTGATCGCCCGCTCGCGTGAAGCCGGGGTCCAAGCCTTGATCCTCACTGGTACCAGTGAGGACGAGAGCCGCGAGGCTCTGGCGATGGCGCATCGCTGGCCGGGCTATTGCTTCAGCACTGCGGGCGTGCACCCGCATGATGCCAAGTTGGTGACCGATTTGTCGATGCCGGTTATCCGGATGCTGGCGGCTGATCCGGCGGTGGTGGCGATTGGGGAATGCGGGCTGGATTTCAATCGTGATTTCTCGCCTAGGCCGCAGCAGGAGGCGGTGTTCGAAGCCCAGCTGGCGCTGGCGGCTGAGCTGAAAAAGCCGGTCTTTATGCACTGCCGGGATGCGCATGAACGCTTTCTGGCGATTCTCAAACCCTGGCGCGACAAGCTCCCGGCTGCGGTGCTGCATTGTTTTACCGGGACGGAGCAGGAACTGAAAGACTGTCTGGACCTGGATCTGCACATCGGGGTGACCGGCTGGATTTGTGACGAACGCCGGGGGACCGAGCTGCGGGAGATTGTCCGCCATATTCCGGACCATCGTCTGATGGTAGAGACGGACTGCCCGTATCTGCTGCCGCGTGATCTGCGGCCAAAGCCGAAATCAAGCCGCAATGAACCGGCTTATCTGCCGCATATTGCAGCGACGGTGGCGGCCTGCCGCAACCAGCCGGCGGCAGAATTCAGCTCGGCGGTTTTTTCCACAACCCGGGCATTTTTTCAGATCGAACCAGCGTAACTGACTGTTCAGTGGTAAGATGAGCGTTACTGTGACTGATTGCGGCGCCTTTCAGCAGAATTTCGCCGCACAACCAACAAGGAGTGAGCAGTGTCTGTATCTATTCAGGGGGCATTTCCGGCCCGTCGTATGCGTCGTGTGCGCAAGCAAGACTTTACCCGCCGTCTGACGGCTGAAAACCAGGTGTCAGTCAACGACCTGATCTATCCCATGTTTATCCTGCTGGGGAAAAACCGCCGCGAGCCGGTGGAGTCCATGCCGGGGGTAGAGCGTCTGTCCATCGATCTGATGCTGCTGGAAGCTGAGTATCTGGCAAAGCTGGGTGTTCCGGCGATTGCCCTGTTCCCTGTTGTGTCACAGGACTTCAAGAGTGTCTGCGCGGCAGAAGCCTACAACCCGGAAGGTCTGGTGCAGCGTGCGGTGCGTCTGCTGAAAGAGCACGTGCCGCAGATGGGCGTGATCACTGACGTGGCGCTGGACCCGTTCACGACTCATGGTCAGGACGGCATCATTGATGAAGACGGCTACGTCCTGAATGATGAAACCACCGAAGTGCTGGTCAAGCAGGCACTGTCTCACGCCGAAGCAGGTGCCGACATTGTGGCGCCTTCCGATATGATGGATGGCCGCATTGGTGCCATCCGCGAAGCGCTGGAAGAAGCGGGTTACATTCATACCCAGATTATGGCGTATTCAGCCAAGTATGCGTCCAACTATTACGGTCCGTTCCGGGATGCAGTCGGTTCGGCGGCCAATCTGAAAGGCGGCGACAAGAAGACTTACCAGATGGATCCGGCCAACAGTGACGAAGCATTGCATGAAGTGGCGATGGATGTACAGGAAGGTGCCGACATGGTGATGGTCAAGCCGGGTATGCCGTATCTGGATGTAGTCCGCCGGGTGAAAACCGAGCTGCAGGTACCAACCTTTGCCTATCAGGTCTCAGGTGAGTACGCCATGCATATGGCAGCGATCCAGAATGGCTGGCTGAAAGAAAAAGAGACCGTGATGGAATCTCTGCTGTGCTTCAAGCGCGCTGGTGCAGACGGCATTCTGACTTACTTTGCCAAGTCTGTGGCCGAGTGGCTGGCTGAAGAAGCGGCGGAGCGTCAGGCCACACTGAACGAAAATCGTTAACAGCCTGACCTGTTGTGAAAAGCGAGCCTGAGGGCTCGCTTTTTTGTTTGTGGTTGCTGAAGGCAGTATCGCGTCCCGGCGTTTGCCGTTGCTCAGGGTTTGACGTTACGGTTGATCGGATTTTGGAGCGAGATCAGGGTTTCCGTTGACTGAACTTCATCAATGGCCTGGAGTTTGTCGATCAGTACATACTGGAGTTCTTCAATCGAGCGGCACATCAGTTTGACGAAGATATTGTAGGCCCCGGTGGTGTAGTAGGCTTCAACCACTTCATCCAGCTCGTTCAGCTTGGCCAGTGCGGAGTGATAATCCCGGGCGGCGTTCAGATTGATACCAATAAAACAACAGACGTCATATCCCAGAAGCTTAGGGTTGATAATCACCTCAGTTCCAGTAATGATGTTTGCAGCGCGCATTTTTTCAACACGGACATGGACGGTGGCCGGGCTGACATGAAAGCGTTTTGCCATTTCGGCATAAGGGATCCGGGCATCATGCATCAGGGCATTCAGAATATCCCGATCTAAGTCATCCAGACGGGGTAGCGGGGTCATGGCATCTTTCCGTGGTAGTTCGCAACTACTGCATCATATACTGGCTTGCACTGTGACGCACGGTTTAGGATTGAAGAACAATCGCGACATTACCAAAGGATATCACTTTCTCTTCATGCGCTTAGTTCTCTTGTTGCTGGCATTGTGCCTGCCCAGGCTGGTGATGGCTGAGGCGAATGTGCTGGTGATCCATTCGTATCATCAGGGGATGCGCTGGACCGATGCCCAGCAGGATGGTCTGAGTGCCGCATTGCGTTCAACGGATATCCAGCTCCAGGTGGATTACATGGACAGCATGCGGTATCAGTCGCCCTGGTATCTGGATCAGCTGGTCGATTTGTATCAGGCGAAACTGAGCAGCGAGAAATTCGATGCCATTGTGGTGACGGACGACAATGCGTTGTGGCTGGCAAACCAGTTGGCGGCAGATATAGGCGAGACCCCGGTCCTGATCTCCGGAATTAACAAATATAAGCCCGAGAAACACGCCAACCTGTCCCATGTGGCCGGTATCCTCGAGGCGAACGATGTGTCAGCCAATATTCGCCTGGCACAGAGCGTCCAGCCGGATGTCTCGCGCTTTTATTTCATTACCGATAACACCGCCACCGGACGTGAACTCTGGCAGGATGCTCAGGAATATCTGATTCAGCATCCGGATATCCCGTATACCTACCTCAACCCGCATACCTTCGGGGAACTGTTCGATACCGTCAGTCAGCTGCCGCCGGATTCAGCCATTGTTTTCCTCAGCTACTATGTGGATGGCCAGGGTATTTTCATGCCCAGCCGTGAGATCATGCATACCCTGACCCGAAGGGCAAACGCGCCGGTTTATGTCTCTTACCGTTTTCTGCTCGACAGTGATGCGCTGGGCGGTGTTGTCAGCCGCGGGTATGATCAGGGGCTGATGCTGGGTCAGCTGCTCAGGCAGGTGCTCAATGGAACAGTGGCAGATTTTCCGGCGTTTCTGAGCAGCCCGCATCAGGCGATGCTGAATTATCCGGCGCTGAAACGCTGGAAAGTGAAAGTGGATCCGGAAGCAGTGCTCCTGGTAAATCGTCCGCCCAGCTGGTTTGACCGGTATGCCGGACAGGTCAGGCTGATCACGGCGGTGCTGGCAGTGCTGCTGTCGGTGATCTTGTTGTTAATTGTCATTATTCGGCGCTTACGCCGCAGCGAGCGCAAGCTCAATCAGAGCCGGACCCTGTTTGAAGGCGTCTTTGATCAGAGTTTCCAGTATATCGCGATTCTGACCCATCGCGGCCAGCTGAAGTCGGCCAATCTCGCACTGCAGGATTTGCTCGGGCGTTCGGTGATTAAGTATGACTGTCCCTTCTGGGAGTGGGGCTGCTGGGAGCGCTCCGGCACAGAGCAGTTAAAGCAGTCGTTTCTGTCGGCCAGCCACAGTCAGCTGGTTCGCTTTGAAACCGGAATTAACAGCAGTGAGGACGGGATCCGTATTCTGGATATCTCGATCAAGCCGCTGCCGCAAACTGAGAAGGAAGAAGGTCAGCTGCTGCTGGAAGCCCGGGATGTGACGGCCAGGCATCATATGGAAGAAAAACTGCGTGAACGGGAGATCAGCTACCGGCTGCTCTACGAACAGCAGCCGGTGATCCTGCTGGCTATCAATCAGCATGGACGGGTTCAGTCAGTGAACCAGTTTGCGACTGAGCTGCTGGGCTACAGTAAGCGCGAAATGCTGGGCCATAAAGTGACCGACTTTTATCTGGATGATGCCGAAATTCCGCAGCACTTTATTTCAACCCATCCCGGGAAGGAAGAACAGAGTGTCTGGCGTCGCCAGCTGCGCTATACCTGTGCCAGCGGTAAGGCAGTATGGATTCGTGAGACGATCCGCTCTTCACTGTCTCAGCATCAGTTGCTGCTGGTGGGAGAGGACATTACCAGTACCCGTGAGCTGGAAGCCAAACTGGAATACCAGGCCAACCATGACTACCTGACCAGCCTGTTCAACCGCAGCTACTTTGAGCGTCTGCTTGAATCTTCTCTGGCCGAAGCCAGAGAGAAAAGTGCCCGTCATGCCATGCTGTATATCGATCTGGACCAGTTTAAGGTGATTAATGATACGGCAGGCCATGAAGCGGGGGATGAAGCATTAAAACAGGTGGCCTGGCTGCTGCGTGGGATCATGCCGCATAAAGCGTCGCTGGCCCGGCTGGGCGGGGATGAATTTGCCATTATCCTCAGTCATTGCGAGGTTGAGGGGGCGCTGCGGCTGGGGGCCGAAATTCTCCAGTTGCTGGAAGAGAGTGAGTTTTACTGGCAGAACACCCGTTTCAGCCTCAGTGCTTCGATTGGTATCCGCCTGATTGATAACACCGCGGGATCAACCCAGCAGGTGCATGCTCAGGCCGATACTGCCTGTTATGCCGCAAAAGACGAAGGGCGAAACCGTCTCCACCTTTACCGTCCGGATGATGAAGAGCTGCAGCGGCGGGAGCGGGAAATGGCTTATGTGAATCATATCCGGCGGGCGCTGGATGAGCGGCGCTTTGAGCTCTATGCGCAGACGATCGCGCCGCTGGCTCATCCGATGCCGGGCCATCACTATGAAATTCTGCTCCGGATGCGGAGCAGTGACGGGGCCATGATCCCGCCGGGTCTCTTTATGCCGGCGGCTGAACGTTACAATCTGGCCCATCTGATTGACCGCTACGTGGTCAGTGCCGCCCTCGACTGGCTGGAGGCTCATCCGGAAGCGGTGGCACCGCTTCAGTTGTGTTCCATCAATCTGTCGGGACAGTCGATGGGGAATCCGGACTTTGTGGACTTCCTGCTGACCCGGATCGGCCATTCTACGGTCCCGCCCAGCAAGTTGTGCCTGGAAATTACCGAAACGGCCGCAATCGGCAACATGAGTGAAGCCATCGAGCTGTTTACTCAGCTGAAATCACTGGGATGTCTGATCTCTCTGGATGATTTCGGTGCCGGGCTCTCTTCTTTTGGTTACCTCAAGCGTCTGCCGGTGGATTTAATCAAAATTGACGGCATGTTCGTGCGCGATATCGCCGATGACGAGGTGGATCTTGCCATGGTGACGGCCATCAATGATCTGGCCAAGAAAATGGGCAAGCAGACTGTGGCAGAATTTGTCGAAAACGAAGCGATTCTGGTTCGTCTGGAACAGCTGGGTGTGGACTATGGTCAGGGCTACCTCTTCGGCAAACCAATGCCGCTGCCGCAGCTGGTACACCGTCTGAATCAGGCCACCGAGGCGATATTGTAAGCCTGCCGCGAGACATCACCGCTGTTCGCTGGGTGCATGAAAAAGTGAACCATTTGCCTGCCCCGGTTGCTATAATCCGCAGCCGATATTGAAATCTGCCTGTCCGGTCAGGCGACCTTTTGCGGAGACACCCGTGCGCATCACCTTACTTTGTGACCAATCCGAGCGTCAGTCTGAGCTGACGGAACTGGCTGCCCGCTGGGGGCTGGAGCATGATCCTGAGGCTCAGTTTGTGCTGCACCTGACCGAAGAACGGCTGGAGCTGCTGAAACGGGATGAACCCAAGCTGGGTGCCGTTTATGTGGATCTTGCCGGCGGGGCAGCGGCACACCGGCGCAAATTCGGGGGTGGACGAGGACAGGCAATTGCGAAGGCCGTCGGTCTGAAAAGTGGTGTGACCCCAACGGTACTGGATGCCACGGCCGGGCTGGGTCGCGATGCCTTTGTACTGGCCTCGCTGGGTTGCCGGGTTCAGATGATTGAGCGGCACCCTGTGGTGGCAGCACTGCTTGAGGACGGATTGCGTCGGGCTCAAGCCGATGCCGAAATTGGCGGCTGGGTCAGTGAACGGCTGAGTCTGCTGCATGCGACCAGTCAGGATGCACTGACTAATCTGATTGCGGATCCGGACTATATGGCGCCGGATGTGGTTTATCTGGATCCGATGTTTCCGCATAAGAAGAAGTCGGCGCTGGTGAAAAAAGAGATGCGGGTGTTTCAGAGTCTGGTCGGGGCTGATACGGATGCCGATCTGTTGCTGTCTCCGGCACTGGCGCTCGCGGCGAAACGGGTGGTCGTCAAGCGTCCGGATTATGCGCCCTGGCTGGATGAGCAGACACCTTCGACGGTGATCAGCACCAAGAAGAACCGCTTTGATGTCTATGTAAAAGCGGCCATGAAGTAAAACCTTGTCAGGCGAGATGGCGGCAGAGTGGAGAGAAGTCATGTCTAAGTCACTATGTAAATTCCGGCGCACGGAAATCAGTGCCAAAGCAGAGGCGATTGGTGGGCTGGTGAATCAGCCCCGCTATCTGTGTCGCAGTTGTGCCCGGGCTGCCAACGGGAAAGGGGCGCTGTGTAAGCCGATGCGTCTGCCTGAGTCGTCTGTTCAGTCTCTGCCGGTTACACCAGCCCTGACGGTTCCTGCGGTTGGTGAGCCGCTGGAATCCGGTGCCGTACTGAATTTATCAGCTCAGTTGCTGATGTCCGTGAAAGCCCGAAAGCTGGATAAAAAATTACGAAAACTGGCCAAGAAAAAGCGTAAGTGCGAAAAGAAAAGCGAGAAAAAGCGGAAGAAGGCTGATAAATATCAGAAGAAAGCTGAGCTGGCTCAGCGGCAGTTTGACAAGCTGATATACAAGGCCAGCGCCTGAAAATCGCATAGATTTGAAACGCGTGGATTTGAAAAAAGAAAAGCCTCCGTTCCGGAGGCTTTTGTATTGAGGGGGATTAAAGAATCTCAGGATTCTTTAATCAGTACCGCTGTCAGCAGGCAGGTAATGACTGCAACAACAATGCCGGAAACAATTAACCAAGGGAGCATAACCGTATTTCCATCTGTGAGTGCTCAAAGAGGCCACATTGAATATTTTTTAATTCATTCCATCAATAGCAAATATATAAGCTGAAATGGCTATTAACAGATGGATACAAAAGCGGATGAAATTCTGAGATTGTTTTACCGGATGGGACAAAAAAGCGCCAAAAATGGCGCTTTTTACATTTTGCAACAGATGTGTCTGAGCGGTTAAATTTTCGACGGCAGAGCCAGTGCCAGACCTTCCCGGGACAGGCGGTGGGCGGCGGCTTTGTCGTTCAGTTTCTCCAGCGTTTCTACCAGATAACTGTAATCGACCACGGTCGGGTGCAGCTCAATGGCTTTTTCCAGATGCGTCCGGGCTTCCGGGTATTTCCCTTCACGAAGATACAGCTGGCCCAGGGCACTGTGCGTCGTCGCATTGCCGCTGTCATAGCGGAGCAGATCCTGCAGTGTGACAATCGCGGGATGATAGTCCGTCAGCTTGAGAGTCGGCATCAGACTGATCAGTTGCGGCTCAATCTTCTTGCGCAGTGCTTCGCGAAGGACGGTATAGGCTTCGCTGTCGGCATTCCGGGCACACATTTCCCGAACAAAGCAGGCAACCAGCACCGGGTTTTGTCTGGCTTTGCGGTTCAGGCTGTTCCAGTGACCCATCAGACCGTCGCTGCCACTGTGCTGGGCGATTTGTGCCATCAGGCCGCATTCCGCTTTTTCCTGCAGTTTGTCGGCCTGTTCATCGCTCAGCGTGCTGTATTTTTTCAACGGCTGAATGAGACCGAGTAAGGCCGGCCAGTCTTCCAGCTCGAGGTAACACTGCTTCAGCAGTTCCAGCAGCAAGGGGTTACGCGGATGGGCGCTTTTCATATCCTGCAGCGTCGCCACGGCTTCTTCATACTGATGCTGACGGCATTGCAGGCGGGCACGGGTGAGGGCGACAGCCAGACTCTCGCTGTCCAGCTCAGAGGCCTGGCGCAGGTATTCGTCGCGCTGGTGCAGCTGACCCTGTCCCTGAGCGGCTTCGGCAGCGGCCAGGTAGTTCAGCAGCGGGGTGTCACTGTGACTGGCGGATTTGACCACCAGCTTTTCAGCCTGTTTCCAGTCTCCTTCCAGGACTTTGACCAGTCCGCTGGAAGTCAGCTGGCGGGCTTTCCGGCTTTGGCGGCCGGAGAACCAGCCCCGGGTAACGCTGCTCAGAGACAGCAGCCATTTAACCAGATTTTCCAGCAGGAAGAAGAGACCGAACAGCACAACGACCAGCAGGATTAACGTGGTCAGGCTCATTTCCAGAGTCTGATTGGCGGCAGAAATCAGGACATAGCCCTGATTGCCAGCCAGCATCGGGCCGAAAATCAGGCCGGCGATCAAGGCAACCACCAGCAGCAAAAGTTTAATCATGCCGGATTCTCCTCACCGTGGATGGGGGCGACCTGCTGGCGAATGCGCTTGCTGATGATATCTGACAGCTCAGACCTTGATTTCAGTGTCTTGGGGTAGCTGACCTGAATCTTCTGCTCTGCCAGCTCGTTCAGGGCCTGGATGAAACTCTGGGTTTTGGCATCGTCTGTTTTATAGAACTGGCTGGCCCAGTCTTTCGCCATGGTCAGTGAGGTCGTATAGAGCTCACCCTGTTCCCGGTAAACGGCTTTGATGGCGGTTTCGAGTTTGGATCTGATATTTTCCTGCAGGTAGAAATCTTGCTCCGGCGACAGCAGCGGTATCACGTTGCCATCCCGTTTGCGGTACGTGACGAAGTGCTCACTGAACTGTTTCAGTGAGGTCATCAGGTTGGTTTTCCAGTCCGAAATGGACTCACTGACGCTGTCAGTCTGGGGCTGATCCAGGGATTCCGGCACAATGGCGTTGGCCAGCGGCAGGCTCTCGATCTGATTCTGCAGGCTGGTCAGGCGAAGCACCAGACCGTCACGGTCAATCCGGGCGATGGATTTGAGCATGGTAATGTCATCACTCAGGGCTGTCCGCAGTTCGGTCAGGCTCGGATCATTGAGCTGTGCGATGCGGTTATCGGCAGACTCCAGCAATAAAGTGGCACTGGCAACGTCGTGCTCCAGCCAGAGTTTTCGGCCGGCCATCCGGGTCAGATAATCGGCCTCGGCCAGCAACCAGTCGTTCGGGCGGCGTCCCTGAACTTCAGTCAGTGCGCGCTGTAATCCCTGAATATCGTTTTCCTGCTGACCCAGTCTGGTCTCCGCTGTGTCCAGGCTGGCCTGCACGGTAGCTTTGACGGACTGCTCGCTTTGTGACAGGGCGTTTTTCATCTCGCTGAGCTGACTGGTCAGTGCGGCCAGTTGTGCCTGTTGGGCCAGATTCTGCTGGTGGCCGTGGTAATAGAGCCCGCCGCCCAGCAAAATGACGAGGGCAATGGCGACCAGGCCGGTCTTACTGCCGGATTTGGCCGGGGCGCGTTGGGTCGGCTCTTGGGCTGGTCGACCTGACGCTTTGGGCTGGTTGTCGGCGTTTTTGGGGTTGTCCTTGGCGGTCGCTGCGGCATCAGACTGGTTGCCTGCCGTAGGGTGATCGTTATTGGTCTTCTTCTCAGTCATCCGTTTATCCCGTTGTGCCAGTTGTGCTTAGGGTAGTAAGCAATGCGTCATTACTGGCACTGCCTACCATGGTTATACAGCGAAAGCCGATGTCCTTGGCTTCCTTTGCTATACGCTCACTGGGAACCAGCAACCGGCACTGGCATAGCCATGGCCGGGCCTGTGCTGGCATCAACCGGTACAGAAAATCCAGTTGCTGGCCGCTGGTGACGACCAGGGTATCCACGTCCTGCTGTTGCCATTGGCGGAACAGTAAGTCTCCGTCCAGTGCCAGCCAGTGTCGCGCATAGGTTTCACAGTAAGATACCCTGGCCTGTCGTTCGACCAGCGTATCAAAAATCAGTTCACGGCCTCCGTTGCCCCGCAGAATCAGGACCCGGTGCCCGGCTGGCTGTGCCAGTTCAGGGAGTGCCAGCAAGCCCTCACTGTCTTCACGCGGCGGTGCCGTGACAGCCTGACCGCAGGCTTGGGCCAGTACATCGGCCGTTTGCCGGCCGACAGCCAGATAATGGGGCTGCTGCGGCCAGCTAATGCCTTGTTCTGTCAGATAAGTATGAGCCATTTTGACTGCATGGCTACTGACAGCAATCAGACAGTCTCCTTCTTGCAACGTCCGGAGCTGATCACCCAGCCCGGGGAGCCCGGCACCGGGAGCAATGGTCAGCAGCGGCTGTACCAGAGATGTGATTCCCTGATGTGCCAGAGCTTGTGCCAGTGCGTCGCCTTGCGGGGCCGGGCGGGTGATCAGGACTGTCATTCGGCGTCGTCGTATAGTCGGGTCAGAATTTCCCGGGCACCGCGTGACAGCAGTTCTTCTGCCAGCTGAGTTCCCAGACGCTCGGCATCGGCGATCGGGCCGCGGATTTCTCCTGCAACGATGTGGGTGCCGTCGGGTTCTCCCACCAGCGCCCGCAGCCAGATTTGATCGCCCTGTAGTTCGGCGTAGCTGCCGATCGGCACCTGACAGCCGCCTTCCAGACGGTTATTCATAGCGCGTTCACACAGGACTCGGGCCGTTGTGGATTCGTCGCTCAGGACGGCCAGCAGGTTCCGGATCCGGGTGTCGGCCAGACGGCATTCAATCCCGACTGCACCTTGTCCGACGGCAGGCAGGCTGACTTCCGGCTCCAGTGCACAGCGAATTCGGTCTTCCAGCCTCAGGCGCTTGAGCCCGGCACAGGCCAGAACGATGGCGTCGTATTCGCCTTCATCCAGTTTGCGCAGGCGGGTGGCGACGTTACCGCGCAGGGTTTTGACCTGCAGATCCGGGCGCCGGGCCAGCAGCTGGCACTGACGGCGGAGGCTGGAGGTGCCGACCACAGCGCCTTGAGGTAGTTCGTCTACGTGGGCATACTGGTTGGAAACAAAGGCATCGCGCGGGTCTTCGCGCTCACAGATGGTGACCAGCCCCAGTCCTTCCGGGAATTCGACCGGAACGTCCTTCATGGAGTGGACGGCAATGTCGGCCCGGTCTTCCAGCATGGCTTGCTCCAGTTCTTTGACAAACAAGCCTTTGCCGCCCACTTTGGCCAGCGGGGTATCCAGAATGATGTCACCTTTGGTGACCATAGGCACCAGTTCAACGGTGATCCCTGGGTGGGCTTGTTCCAACGCCGCTTTGACATATTCTGCCTGCCAGAGGGCGAGCGGACTTTTGCGGGTGGCGATCCGGATAGGCTTCTCAGTCATACAATGGAGTCCATCTAATTGCTTTAAATACACTAATCGTACCACTCCGGCACGGGTAAGGTAATGTAGATGTTGTGACCAGTGCGGTGAAGCGCTTTTGTCTGGTTCTGTGATATCGCAACTGTGATATGCTTCACATTACGGTATGTGATCTGCATTCCAAACTCGGGAGCGCTGGCGATTTTTATTCATTGTACTATTTTGTGGTGATATTGAACGGACTTGCACAGCCAGCGCCTGACCATCATCTGAATCAACCTTACTGACTTTACGGATTGCCCAAAAACTGTTAGATTGATCACGTTTTTGCTCACAGATGGCTCACAGACTGCCCTATCGATGACAAGATTCGGGCCGCGCTGGATGCTGGTAGCTCTTGGAAGAGTAATTTGCAAAATTATATTCATACGTTAATTGGCAGGCTGGATACACATAACCAGCGTCGGGTCGAGCGTGCCCGGCTGGCCATGAATGCACAGTCGGAGCAGGTCTTCAGTCTGTTGCCTGTGCTATTGCATGTGAACCATCCCGCTTTGCCTGGCTTCCAGGATGCCGAGGTGCCGCAGGGCATTGCCTCTTTTGTTCCTTCTTCTCTTCAGATTTCCCTGATCCGTGAGCAATTCGGTTTCGATCTTTCGTCTTTTGGTGCTAAGGAAGCCGCAGACGGCGATATTCTGGGCCTGTATGCCATGGGCAGCACGGCGTCACTGGGGCAGAGTCTGACCAGCGATCTGGATATCTGGGTCTGCATTCGTACCCGGATGCCGGTGGAGGAGCGCGAAGCGCTGATCGCCAAATGCAAGGCGGTGTCCGACTGGGCGATGATTCAGGGGGTTGAGGCCAACTTTTTCCTGATCGACGATAACCGTTTCCGCGATAACTGTTCCGATGCCCTGAGCGGGGATAACTGCGGCTCCAGTCAGCATCTGTTGTTGCTGGACGAATTTTACCGTTCTGCCGTCCATCTCGCCGGCCAGCGTTTCCTGTGGTACCTGGTCCCGCCGGAGATGGAAGAATGCTATGACGATTACGTCGACTACCTTGCCAGCAGCGGCTACATCAATCGTGACGAATGGATCGATTTTGGTGGCCTGACCCGCATTCCCGCGGAAGAGTATTTCGGTTCCAGCCTGTGGCATCTGTATAAGAGCATCGATTCGCCGTATAAGTCGGTGCTGAAGGCGATTCTGCTGGAGGCTTACTCCTGCGAATACCCGCACACGCAACTGCTGAGTGTTGACGGAAAACGCCGCTTCTTCTCGGAGCACTCCTCACACTATGCGATGGATGCTTATTATCTGATGCTGGAAAAGGTGACCCGCTATCTGGAGCGGATTCACGATCACCGCCGGCTGGATCTGGTCCGTCGCTGTTTTTATCTCAAAACGCACGAAAAGCTGACCCGTGAGCCCGGTGCGGGCTCCGTGGCCTGGCGTCGTGAAGTGCTGGCTGAACTGTCTTCTGAATGGCAATGGTCACAGGAAGTTCTGGCGGAACTGGATAATCGCCGGAACTGGAAAGTTGAGCTGGTGAAACGGGCGCACAACGAGCTGCTCGATGCCCTGATGCTCAGCTACCGGAACCTGATTCTGTTTGCCCGCCGCAACGACATTACCTCGTCAATCAGCCCGGAAGATATCAGTATTCTGGCCCGGAAACTGTATGCGGCTTTTGAGGTGCTGCCGGGTAAGGTGACTCTGCTCAATCCGCAGATTTCTCCGGATCTCCACGAAGGCGATCTGACCTTTATTCAGGTCCCGGCCGGGCGCACCAACACAGCAGGCTGGTATCTCTACAAGCAGCCGCTGGATCCGTTTGCCATTCTGGGCCAGCCATCGCTGGAGCATAACCGTTACCTGAGCAAACTGGTGTCCTGGGCGTATTTCAACGGTCTGCTGACCGAGACGACAAATCTTCATGCTGTGGTCCGTGATTCGGCGATGGATATCGATAAGCTGTATCAGCTGGTGAGCGATATCCGCAACACCTTCTCGATTCGCCGTCCCAAGCCCAGCCTGAGTGCGCTGTCCAGTCCGTGTGAGATCCGTCAGTTGGGAATATTTATCAACCTGGAGCAGGATCCGACCGAGGAACTGAAAAGCCGGGCCGTGAAGTTTGACTTCAAAAATACCGATATTTTCAGCTTTGGTCCTGAGCAGGCCTGTCTGGTGGGCAGTGTCGATCTGGTGTACCGGAACTCCTGGAATGAAGTGCGGACGCTGAACTTCAAAGGCGAAAATGCCATGATGGATGCCCTGAAGACGATTCTCAGCAAAATGCACCAGGACGCGATCCCGCCGGAGTCGGTGGATGTGTTCTGTTACAGCAAGCATATGCGCGGGATGATTCGGAATCTGGTGTATCAGCTGGTGGCGGAATGCATTGAGATGCGTCTGATGCCGGTCGAACAGCAGGAAAAACAGCGTCGCTTTAAAGCAATCCGTATCGGCAGTCAGACCCATGGGCTGTTCTTCGAACGCCGCGGGGTATCCGTGCAGAAGCTGGAGAACTCCGTCGATTTTTATCGCTGTATTTCCAGTAACAAGCTGATGGGTTCCGCCAGTGTGGTAATGGGGAAAATGGATGAACCTCATCCGCCGTCAATCGTAGATGCCTATGCCAGCGAAGGGCTGATCCAGTTTTTCTTTGAAGACTGTGAGAATGACGGATTCAATATCTACATTCTCGATGAAACCAACCGCATTGAAGTGTACCGCCAGTGCAGTGGCAACATGGATGAGATGGTGCACGGGGTAAACCGTTTTTATACCTCGGCGCACGACAGGTTCAGCTACAGCTCGAACTTCATCAACTTCAACCTGCCGCAGTTTTACCATATCGTGTTCAGCGCTGAAGGTGAATGTCAGGTCCTGCCGTATAAAAGCGGGTATCAGGCTGAGCGCCGGATGGCGGCGGATAGTGAAAACGGCTTGTCGGAACCGGATTCCGGCAAGGGCGGTCATCTGAGTCTTTCCTGAACTCCTCTCTATCGATAATTCCGGCGCGTATGCACTGTCAGCTGACGCGCCGGAGACTGTTACCAGTCGACTTTCTCTTCTGCATGCAACGAACATTCCCGCTTGATCAGCGAAATCAGTTCTTCACCACTGCGGGTGCAGTGCCAGATGCCGTCGTTATACTTGAAGTGGTAACCGCCTGATTTGGATGCAACCCAGATCTCATGGAGTGGTTCCTGGCGGTTGATGACGATCTGACTGCGGTTTTCAAACTCCAGAGTCAGTACATTGCCGGTCGTTTCATACTCGATATCTGCACCGGACTGGTCGATGCCTTCTTCGATATGCATCAGTACCTGATCAGCCAGTTTATGAAATTCAGTATCGTTCATCCTGTTAGTCCTATTGCTTTTCCTAGTGTGGGTGCGATTATAGAGGGCATTGCAATCATTATCACTGGCTTTGAAAATGCGTAAAGGTTTAATCACAACATTTATCCTGACCGTGCTGACGCTGGCAGGCTGTGGCCAGAGCGGCCCGCTGTATATGCCGGCCGATGACACCCAGAACAACGAACAAACCGAATAACCGCGGCCATAACAGGGAAGAGATCACATTGGATTATTTTAATTATCAGCAAGACGGTCAGCTATACGCCGAAGAGATTGCCCTCACTGATTTGGCTGAACGTTTTGGCACCCCGCTTTATGTCTACTCCCGTGCAACGCTGGAGCGCCACTGGCGTGCCTTCGACAGTGCGGCGGCGGACCATCCGCATTTAGTCTGTTATGCCGTGAAGGCCAACTCCAACCTGGGTGTGCTGAATATTCTGGCGCGACTGGGCTCCGGCTTTGATATCGTTTCTGTGGGTGAACTGGAGCGGGTGATTGCCGCGGGCGGTGATGCGTCGAAAGTGGTGTTTTCCGGGGTCGGTAAAACGGCGGCGGAAATGCGCCGGGCGCTGGAACTGGACATTAAGTGTTTCAATGTAGAGTCCGAACCTGAGCTGGAGCGTCTGAACCAGGTCGCGGCGAAGATGGGCAAGATTGCGCCGGTCTCGCTGCGGATCAACCCGGATGTTGATGCGAAAACCCACCCGTATATTTCCACCGGTCTGCGTGACAACAAGTTCGGGATTGCCTTTGACCGGGCACCGGAAGTGTACCGTCTGGCACACAGTCTGCCGAATCTGAACGTGATTGGGATGGACTGCCATATCGGTTCGCAGCTGACGGAGATGGCGCCTTTCATTGATGCCACGGATCGCCTGCTGGCGCTGATCGATACCCTGAAAGCGGAAGGTATCGTGATCAAACACCTGGATGTTGGTGGTGGTCTGGGCGTGACCTACAGCAATGAGCAGCCGCCGCTGCCGTCAGACTACGCCAAAGCTTTGCTGGAGCGGCTGGAAAATCACATGGATCTGGAACTGATTTTTGAGCCGGGCCGCGCAATTGCTGCCAATGCCGGTGTGCTGGTCAGCCGGGTGGAATACCTCAAGCATACGGAACACAAGAATTTCGCGATTGTCGATGCGGCCATGAACGATCTGATCCGCCCGACCCTGTATCACGCCTGGCAGGAAATTGTGCCTGTGGTGCCGCGTGACGGCGAGCCGATGGAATATGACTTTGTGGGTCCGATTTGCGAAACCGGAGACTACATTGGTAAAGAACGGCTGCTGAAACTGGAACCGGGCGATCTGGTGGCCGTGCGTTCTGCCGGTGCCTATGGTTTTGTGATGTCTTCAAACTACAACACCCGTCCGCGGGTGGCGGAAATCATGGTTGATGGCGAGCAGGCGCATGTGGTGCGTGAGCGCGAGACCCTGAGCCAGCTGTGGCAGTCTGAACACCTGTTGCCTTAACCCGGAACGAGAGAACGCCGATGCAGTTTCAATTTTCCAAGATGCATGGTCTGGGCAATGATTTCATGGTCGTTGACTGTGTTACCCAGAACATCTTCTTTTCACCGGACGCAATCCGGCGTCTGGCAGATCGGCATCGCGGGGTCGGTTTTGACCAGTTACTGGTCGTGGAACCGCCTTATGATCCCGAGACGGACTTCCACTACCGTATTTTCAATGCGGATGGCAGCGAAGTCTCGCAGTGTGGCAACGGTGCCCGTTGCTTTGCCCGCTTTGTGTCGATGAAAGGGCTGACCAACAAATACCGGATTTCGGTCAGTACCAAGTCCGGCAAAATGATGTTGCAGCTGGAAAACGACAATCAGGTGACGGTGAATATGGGATTGCCTGAGTTTACTCCGGAAAAGATCCCGTTTTCAGCCAAACAGGAAGAGAAAACCTATATCCTCCGGGCTGAAAATAATACGATCTTCTGCGGCGCAGTCAGTATGGGAAATCCGCACTGTGTGACCGTGGTCGATGACGTCGATACCGCTGAAGTCGAAACGCTGGGACCCTTGCTGGAAAGCCATGAACGTTTCCCGGAGCGGGTGAATGTCGGTTTCATGCAGGTGCTGTCGCGCTCCGCCATCCGGCTGCGGGTTTATGAGCGGGGTGCCGGGGAAACACAGGCCTGCGGCAGTGGTGCCTGTGCGGCAGTGGCGATTGGTCAGCGGCAGGGGCTGCTGGACAGCAACGTCACGGTCAGCCTGCCGGGCGGGGACCTGCACATTCGCTGGGCTGGTGATGACCAGCCGCTGTATATGACCGGACCGGTCGCCCATGTGTTTGATGGTCAGCTCACTCTCTGAACCAGAGTGACTGGCAAGTTGCCGGCGGCGGCTGAAGCCTCCGCCGAGCCTAACCAAACCAAGAGATATGACGGATATTAACCAACTGGATCAATCCCCGGTTGACGACGAGGCCGCACCGCTGAACCAAGAGGCGGTGGTGGCCTTTTTAGCATCAAACCCGGATTTTTTTCTGCACCAGCCCGAGTTGCTGGAGCAGTTGCGACTGCCTCACCCGGAGCGCGGTACGGTGTCGCTGGTGGAGCGGCAGATGGAACGTCTGCGCCATAAAGTCGCTGAGCTGGAAAAGCAGATCGATACCATGATGGTGGTGGCTGCCAGCAACAGTACTTTGTTTGCCTCATTTGCCCAGGCACAGCAGCGGCTGTTTCAGACCCACAATATTTATCAGGCTCTCAGTGTGCTGACTGAGCTGGCCGTTGAGCTGGATCTGAGCGTGAGCGTGCGGCTGTTCGACAGTCTGGATAATAAACTTTATCTGAGCCGGCAAGCCTTTGAGGGATTTCGCCGCGCCCGTTTTAACCCGCGGGGAGTTTATCTGGGCCGTTTGCGTAAAGCAGAGAGTGAGCTGTTGTTTCACCAGCCGCCTCAGTTGGGCTCCTTTGTGGTGCTGCCGCTGGGCGAGCCGGAGCGGCCGGATGGGATCCTGAGTTTTGCCAGCCGGGACGGCGGCCACTTTCAGCCGGACATGGATACCCTGTTTGTCGAACAGATGGCCGGGGTACTGGCGCGTTTAATCCGGCACTGGGAATACAGCCGGGAGGTGATTGAGTGAGTTTACCCGCCAGTCTGACCAAATCGCTGGAACGTTTTTACGAGTACCTGCGCAGTGAGCGCGAGTTGAGCCTGCACACCCAGCAGAACTACAAGCGTCAGCTGACGACTGTGGCCGAACAGTTGTGCGAGCTGGGCGTGTCAGACTGGAGGTCGGTGGATGCCGGCTGGGTTCGTCAGGTCGCCAGCAAAGGGATGCGTGACGGCCTCAAGGCCAGCAGTCTGGCCATGCGGCTGTCGGCGCTGCGCAGCTTTCTGGATTATCTGGTGCATCAGGGCGAGATCAAAGCTAATCCGGCCAAAGGGGTTTCGGCGCCGCGGAAATCCCGTCCGCTGCCAAAGAATCTGGATGTCGATGAAATGGATCAGTTGCTCAGCGTGGACGAAAACGACCCGCTGTCGGTACGCGACCGCGCGATCATGGAACTGATGTACGGGGCCGGACTGCGTTTGTCGGAACTGGTCGGGCTGAATGTCAAAGACATCAGCCTGAGCAAGGGCGATCTGCGGGTCATCGGTAAAGGGGACAAAGAGCGGATCGTGCCTTTCGCGGGCCAGGCCCGGGAATGGGTCGGGATCTGGCTGAAAGTCAGAGGCCAGTTAGCTGCACCCGGTGAACCGGCGTTGTTCGTTTCCAAACTGGGTCAGCGGATCTCAAACCGTAATGTTCAGAAGCGGATGGCAGAATGGGGCCAGAAACAGGCCGTATCGAGCCATATTAATCCGCACAAACTGCGCCACAGTTTTGCCACTCATATGCTGGAATCAAGCGGTGACCTGCGGGCGGTGCAGGAATTGCTCGGCCACGCGAATCTCAGCACCACACAGATCTACACCCATCTGGATTTCCAGCATCTGGCGAAGGTGTACGATCAGGCCCATCCCCGGGCCAAAAAACGTAAATAAGTCCAGGCAGGAAAGGAGCCGTTGTCATGCAGTTTTACCGTAGTTTTCGTTCGCCCAAGGCGATGACCTTCGATCTGGACGATACCCTGTACGACAACCATCCGGTGATCCTGCGGGCAGAACAGGCGATGCACGACTGGCTTGCGGCTTCGCATCCGGTCGCCCGCGATCTGACCCCGGCGGACTGGCAGCGGCTCAAGTTCCGGCTGGCGAAGGAGAATCCGATGCTGCGTCATGACGTGACGGCCTGGCGACGGGAAATGCTGCGGACCGGACTGATGCAGCTGGGTTATTCTGCGCAGCAGGCAAGTGCCGCCAGTGAGGAAGGGCTCAGTGTGGTACTGACGGTGCGCAATCAGGTCGATGTGCCGGCGCTGACCCACGCGGTGTTGGGTGAGCTGGCAACCCGGGTGCCGCTGCTGGCGATTACCAACGGCAACGTGGATGCCGATAAGATTGGTCTGGGTCAGTATTTTTCCCGGGTGCTGGTAGCGGGCCGCGATGGCCTGTCGAAGCCGGAGCCGGATTTGTTTCTGCAGGCACAGGCTCTGCTGGGCGTGGCGCCGCAGGATATCCTCCATGTCGGCGACCATCTGGAGACCGATGTCGGCGGTGCCCGGCGCTGTGGTTTTCAGGCATGTTGGCTGAACGATCAGCACCGGCAAATGCGTCAGGAAACAAAAGCCAAGTGGTTGCCGGACGTTGAAATTCACACGCTGGATCAGTT
This sequence comes from Photobacterium sp. 53610, assembly GCF_036409375.1. Taxonomy (NCBI): domain Bacteria; kingdom Pseudomonadati; phylum Pseudomonadota; class Gammaproteobacteria; order Vibrionales; family Vibrionaceae; genus Photobacterium; species Photobacterium sp. 53610. The sequence goes on from NZ_JAXOFS010000012.1 coordinate 40,100, forward strand.
GCTGACGCTGGTCTGAATTTATTCCATCAGACGGCTGGGTTTGCGTGCCCGGCCGGCCAGATGATCGAGCGACAGCAGACCCGCTCCCCAGAACACATTCACCAGCAGCATCATGCCCCACAGCTGGTGGTCAAAGAATCCTTTCTCCCACAGCAGCGGATAAGAGACCACCGCAATCATATTGAAGATGAACAGCAGCAGTGCCATCGGGCGGGTCAGCAGACCCAGCGCCAGAAAAACGGGCACAATCAGCTCAGTTGCTGTACCCAGATAGGCCGCGATGCGCCAGGGGATCAGCGGGACCTGATACTCGTATTCAAACAGATAGAGGGTACTGTCCCAGCTTTGGAACTTCAGCATTCCGGCATTGAAAAACACCCAGGCGACCCACAACCGGGTCAGCAGGAGCAGTAACGGGGTAATGGGTGTCAGCGCCCGGCTGAACTGGGTATCGATGTCTTTAATCAGATAAAACATATCAGTCCCTCAGTTTGATGCTTCTGTGTCATCAGGATAGCGGATATTGATAAACACCTGCTGCGAAATCAGTTCGCCCAGCAGCGCCAGCATCTCCGGGGTGGCCTGGCTCAGTGGTCGATGTTGTCGGGTCAGTTCGACCAGCGCCGTGCCTGCCGCTGTGGTGGTGATCACCCTGGGGCCGGACAACACGATGGCCGATTGCGGCTGTCGAATGTCCAGATGCTCCAGCGTGTCCAGATCATCGTCGCGAATCGCCTGCCACAATTGAGCAACCGCATAGTCACTGTCGAGCAGCCCGCAGCCGGAATTCGGAACCAGCCGAGCCTGTGCCAGCCGTGCTTCGGTCAGATCTTGCAGTTTCTCCAGCGGGAAATCCTGACCGGACGGCGTGAGCTGTGCAGCCCGGTCCACCAGCCATTCCAGCCGGGCCAGATCGGCCAGATACGGGACCGACTGGTGCAGTGCCTCCTGTGCGGCGATGGTGTTCTCAAGGCCACATCCGTAATGGATCACATCGCCCTGTTCAAGCGGGACTGTCAGAATGTGTTGCCGGGCCAGTGCGGAAAAACATGCTTCTCCGACGACGGCTTTCACGGCCGGGTAGGTGGCTTCCAGCACTTCGGTCAGGCCGATAATGAAATTGTTGCGGTAGATCTGGAGTTGCTGTTCGGCACGCAAGGCATGTGGCGTGATGTGATCCGTGATTTCGCTGGGCTGGTAATGCAGGGCCCGGGCAAAGCTGGTTTGCAGCGTTGCCAGATCCGGCCCGTCAGGCTTGACGGCGTTCATGCGAGACCTCCTGTGCTGTTTCGCGCAGGATCTGCCGGGCCTTGTCCGCTTCGCCGAGCAGAACCGCCAGCGGCGGAATGTCGAGATCCCATTCAATCAGGGTCGGGACGGCGCCGTGCTGACGGACCCAGTCGCGATATAGCTGCCACACCGGTTCGCTGACCGGACGGCTGTGGGTGTCGATCCAAATCTCGCCCTGATCCAGTTTCCGGACCGTAAATCCGGCCAGATGAATTTCCTTCACCGCAGCCGGGTTGATGGCGTCGAGATAGGCCCTGCACTCAAAGCCGTGGTTAAAGCTGCTGACATAAATGTTGTTGAGATCGAGCAGCAGTCCGCAGCCGGTCTGTTGCTGGACCCGGCTCAGAAAATCCCATTCCGTATAGTCAGCATGACGGAAGCTGAGATAGCTCGACGGGTTTTCTACCAGTAGCTGGCGTCCGAGAGTGTCCTGGACCTGCGAGACTTTGTCGCAGACCACGTTCAGGGCTTCTTCGGTATATGGGATGGGCAATAAGTCGTTCAGGTACAGGCCGTTGACGGAACTCCAACTCAGGTGATCAGAGACAGCCATGGGGCAGAGGTCATCAACCAGATGCCTGAGCTGGGTCAGGTGACGGCGGTTGAGTGGATCGGCAGACCCCAGAGATAAGCCAATGCCGTGACAGCTGATCGGGAACTGTTCAGCAATCTGGCTGAGGGTCTGGCGTGCCGGACTCTCCGGGTTGAAGTAGTTTTCGCTGTGGACTTCCAGCCAGCCGACCGGAGGCTGTGCCATGTCGCGAAAAAGAGTCAGGTGGGGGGCTCTCAGGCCAACCCCAACCTGCTGAAAGGCGCAATCATTGGTCATGATTTGCTGCTTTGGGTGCTGCCGCCAGCCAGACGATCACACAGGCCTTTGGGCACCATGATAAATGCATCTTTCTGACCGTCCATTTTGGCGGTTCCGGCACAGGAGCCGGTTTTGGTGGCGCAGTCATTCTTTCCGGCTTTGGCGACGCCATAACATTTTTCTTTCGCACCGCTGTCAGCTGCGACGGCAGGGGCAGTACCAGCCAGGATCAGCAGGCTAGAGACAGCGGTGGCTAAGGCGAGATTGCTCTTTTTCATCATCATTCCTCTTGATATCAGACAGTTCAAATGTTGCGGTTTTCGAGCGTTAGTCCTGGAAGCTGAGGTGAAACGCATCAGGTGCTCTTACCCACTATAGAAAGGGAGGGGCTGAAAGAAATTTCAGACGAAGTGAATTTTTTCTGTGCGGCCGTTCTGTGCTGCAGTGGTGCTGACGTCGGAAAATTGAGGCCGACGGGCCGGACGAGACTCAGCATGAGACAGGGCGGGCATTCTCTGTCTGAGCTGTTATAATCACCGCCAGTGTATAAATAACCAGTAGAAAGGCGATGGACGTTTCACTCTTGTTAGATGGTCTCAATGACAAACAGCGCGAAGCGGTGGCGGCACCGCTGGGCAATCATTTGGTTCTGGCCGGGGCCGGCAGCGGAAAAACCCGGGTGCTGGTGCACCGGATTGCCTGGCTGCTGCGGGTCGAAGAAGCCTCGCCTTTCTCCATCATGTCGGTGACCTTCACCAACAAAGCCGCGGCAGAAATGCGCGGCCGGATCAACGCGCTGATGCAGGGAAACTGTGCCGGGATGTGGAACGGGACTTTCCACGGCCTGAGTCACCGTATGCTGCGCGCCCATTATCTGGATGCCAGGCTGCCGGAAGATTTCAATATCATCGATTCCGATGATCAGATGCGTCTGCTGCGCCGCCTGATCAAAGCGCAGAATCTGGACGAGAAACAGTGGCCGGCCCGTCAGGCGGCCTGGTATATCAACGGCAAGAAAGATGAGGGACTGCGTCCGTCGCATGTCGAGACCTTCAACGACCCGGTCGAGCAGACCTGGCTGCGCGTTTATACCGCCTATCAGGAAGCCTGTGACCGCGCCGGACTGGTCGATTTTGCCGAACTCTTGCTGCGTTCATTTGAACTGCTCAAGCACAACAAGCACATCCGCGAACATTATCAGGCCCGTTTCAAGCACATTCTGGTAGACGAGTTCCAGGATACCAACAACATTCAGTTTGCCTGGCTGCGCCTGATGGCGGGGCCAGAATGCCACGTGATGATCGTGGGCGATGACGATCAGTCGATTTACGGCTGGCGAGGCGCCAAAGTCGAAAATATTCAGCGTTTCCTGAAGGAATTCACCAGTGCGTCCAGTATCTTCCTGGAGCAGAACTACCGTTCGACCGGCAATATCCTGCAGGCGGCCAATGCGCTCATTGCCAATAACAATGAGCGGATGGGCAAGAATCTGTGGACCGAAGGTGGTGAGGGCGAAAAGATTTCAGTGTATTCCGCCTTTAACGAGCTGGATGAAGCCCGGTTTGTGGTCGGTAAGATCAAAGGCTGGCAGGACAGCGGCGGCGCACTGAATGACACGGCGATGCTGTACCGCAGCAATGCTCAGTCGCGGGTGCTGGAAGAGGCGCTGATCCAGGCCGGGATGCCCTACCGGATCTACGGTGGTATGCGTTTCTTCGAACGTCAGGAAATCAAGGATGCGCTGTCTTATCTGCGCCTGATTGCCAACCGCGATGACGATACCTCGTTTGAGCGGGTGGTGAACACCCCAGCCCGGGGACTGGGAGAGCGGACGCTGGATACTATCCGGATGGCGGCCCGGGATCGCGGCACTACTCTGTGGCAGGCCAGTGTCGCTTTGCTGGATGAGAAAGTCCTGGCCGGCCGGGCTGCCAACTCACTGCGTCGTTTTGTCGAACTGGTCAATGCACTGGAAGACGACACCCGGGAGATGCAGCTGTATCAGCAGACCGATGAAGTGATCCGTTCTTCCGGACTGCGGGCAATGTATGAGCAGGAAAAAGGTGAGAAAGCGCAGGCCCGGATTGAAAACCTGGAAGAGCTGGTGACTGCCACCCGTCAGTTTGAGGTGCCGGAGGAAGCCGGGGAGATGAGTCCGCTGGCTGCGTTTCTGTCGCATGCGGCGCTGGAAGCCGGTGAAGGACAGGCCGATGATTTTGATGATGCGGTACAGCTGATGACGCTGCACAGCGCCAAAGGACTGGAATTTCCGATGGTGTTCATGGTGGGCGTGGAAGAAGGGATGTTCCCGAGTTTCCGCACCTCTGAAGAGCCGGGACGTCTCGAGGAAGAGCGTCGTCTGTGTTATGTCGGCATGACCCGTGCGATGGAAAAACTTTACATTACACACGCCGAGATGCGTCGTCTGTACGGTAAGGACAATTTCCACAAAGTGTCGCGTTTCGTGCGCGAAATTCCGGAAGAATTTGTCGAGGAAGTGCGGATGAAGGCACAGGTCTCCCGTCCGTCAACCGGTGGTCGATTCGGCCAGACGCAGGTCAACGAGAACTTCAATCAGACCGGTTTCAGCCTCGGGCAGCGGGTCCAGCACCCGAAATTCGGGGAAGGCACCATCATCAACTTTGAAGGCAGTGGTGCTCAGAGCCGGGTGCAGGTTGCTTTCAATGGTGAAGGGATCAAGTGGCTGGTGACTCAGTACGCCAAACTGGAAGCGATGTAAGTCATCACTGACTTATCTTAAAAATAAACGCGCCATCTCCTCAGGAGGCCGGCGCGTTTTTGATCGCAGTCGCGGAATAAGGCCGCTTACTGCGCGACCACTTTGCCTTCCCGGCGTGGGTCGGCGGCCCCGTTCAGCTGGCCGCGGAACAGACCGATGGCCTGGACTCCGGAGTTCAGCGGTTTGATTTGGACTTCAAAGCCCAGTTTTTCCAGCTCCGGTGCCCAGCGCTCAGCACTGGTCCCCTGTTCCAGCTCAAACGGACCAAACCGGTTATTCATGTTCGGCAGATCAACCGCCTGCTGCAGGCTCAGTCCCCAGTCGAGGTGGGCGACCAGCGTTTTGGCCACATAGCCGATGATCTGGCTGCCGCCCGGTGAACCGATGGCCAGTACCGGCTTGTCGTTTTTCAGCACGATGGTCGGTGCCATCGATGAACGCGGCCGTTTGCCCGGCTCGACCCGGTTGGCGATCGGCATGCCGTTGTCATGGGTGCTGAAGGAGAAGTCGGTCAGCTCGTTGTTGAGCAGGAAGCCGCGCACCATCAGGCGGGAGCCGAATCCGTTCTCAATGGTGGTGGTCATGGAGAGCACGTTTCTGTCTTTGTCGACGATCACCAGATGACTGGTTGACGGTAGTTCAATCGCGTTATCCAGTCCGTAGTTCATGGCGTGAGTCCATGGCGGTAAGCCGGCACTCACTTCCTTCAGCGCCTGATTGCTTTTCAGCAGGCCGGCGCGCTGTTGCAGGTAGTTTTTGTCCAGCAGCCCTTCGGTCGGCATCGGAACGAAATCACTGTCGGCCATGTAGCGGCCACGGTCGGCAAAGGCCAGCCGGGAAGCATCGCCAAGCAGATGCCAGCTCAGGGCTTTGTTCGGGCCCAGTTCTTTCATCGGGTAATGGCTGAGAATACCGAGGATCTGACCCAGTGTCAGTGCGCCGGAGCTGGGTGGTCCCATGCCGCAGACCTCGTACTGGCGGTAAGGGGCGCACACGGCCGGACGTTCTTTCACGGTGTAGGTGGCCAGATCCATGGTGTTCAGGACCCCCGGATTGCCCGTGGCTTGACGTACTGTTTTCACGATGTCTTTGGCGATGTCGCCGTGGTAGAAGGCACTGGCACCCCGTTCAGCAATTTGCTGCAAGGTATCGGTATAGGCCGGGTTTTTCAGGGTATCACCGGCTTTCAGCGGCTGGCCGCCCGGGAAAAAATAAGCTTTGGTCGCCGGGAAGCGCTGCAGGCGTTCACTGTCTTCCCGGATCAGCTGCGCCAGACGCGGACTGACGGTAAAACCATCCCGGGCCAGTTTAATCGCCGGTTCGAACAGATCTTTCCACGACAGTTTGCCTAAGCGCTGGTGGGTGTGCCACAGCAGCTTGACGGTGCCCGGGGTACCGACGGAACGCCCGCCGACCACCGCATCGTAAAAGGCCAGTGGTTTGCCGGATTTATCCTGAAAAAGCTGAGGTGTGACTTCCGCTGGTGCCGTTTCACGGCCGTCGAAGGTTGTCAGAGCATCTTTCTCGCTGTCCCAGTACACCAGAAAAGCCCCGCCACCCAAGCCGGAGGACTGCGGTTCGGTCAGGCCCAGCACCAGCTGTGCAGCAATCATGGCATCAATAGCATTACCGCCTTTGGCCAGCATGGCGGCACCGGCATCACTGGCATAAGGGTTGGCCGTTGCAATCATCCAGTCTTTGCCTGTGACCTGGGCACTATGCTGTAAACCCGTGGCCCCTTCCGGGGCGACTAAATCGGTGGCTTGCTCGCTGAATGCCGGTGCGGTGAGCAGCAGGCCGGTCAGCGCCAGGGCAAGGGAGGTCCTTTTCATGGCAGATCCTTTTTAAAATTGTTGTGAATCAAGGGATAAGATTAGGTGTTTTATCACAGATTGCCCGTTGGGTTGAGCAATCTGTGACATGATCAGAAAAGCGGGGCGGGTTAAGCGAGCTGGGCTTTCTTGCGGTTGCGGCGGTGACCTGTGATGCCGTCGTAGCTGAACAGCACCAGTGCCAGCCAGATAAAGGCAAAGGTCAGACTCTTGTCAGCACTGAAAACCTCGCCGTACATGAAGACGGCCAGCAGGAACATCAGGCTCGGGCCGATGTACTGGAAAAAGCCCAGCGTCGAGAGTTTCAGCTTGGTCGCGGCGCCGGTAAAACACAGCAGCGGCAGCGTGGTGACGATCCCGGCAGCCATCAGCAGCAGGTTGGTGTTCATGCTGTTCTGGGTCCAGTCTGAGGTCGGGCTGTCGGCAAAGAAAAAGACATAGCCCATGGCCAGCGGCAGCAGAATGCTGGTTTCCATGAATAAGCCGGTCTGTGCATCCAGATTGACTTTCTTGCGCAGCAAACCGTAGAGACCAAAACTGCCCGCCAGCACCAGCGCCACCCAGGGCAGTGAGCCGAAATGGACAAGCTGGATCACGACGCCTCCGGCAGCCATCGCAACGGCCAGCCACTGCAGCGGCCGCAGGCGTTCCCCGAGGAAAATCATGCCCAGCAGGACATTGAGCAGCGGGTTGATGAAATAGCCCAGACTGGCATCCAGCATATAATTGCTGTTGACGGCCCAGATAAAAATCAGCCAGTTGCCGCCAATGACCACAGAGCTGGCCAACAGCATCATAATAGCTTTCGGTTGCTTGAGGACCTGCCGGACTTTCCCCCAGCCCCGGCCGAGGAAAATCAGAGCAGCCAGGAAAAAGAAAGACCAGATAATGCGGTGGCTGATAATTTCAAAGGGGCTGACAGATTGCAGCTGTTTAAAGTAAATGGGTGCAATGCCCCACATGGTGTAGGCGGCCAGGGCCAGGATCACCCCGCGTTGGGTCGTTTTCGCTTGCTCGTCCATGGTATTCCAGTGTGTTGTGGTAAAGCGTTGGCAGAAGGCGGTGCAAAGACGCAGTGTCTGTTGGAACGGGCAGTATAATGCCAGCCAGCTGAAATTGACTAGTGACTTATTGGTGTTCAGTGCGGGTGGCTCCCATCCCGGATCTGATTGGTATAGAATAGCCGGCTGTGTCAATCAAGAGTGAAGTCATGTCTGCCTCAACCTCAGATCTCAGCCGCGCCGTCACGTCCGCCACCAGTACGCAGATCCTGCAGCAGGTGTTCGGTTATCAGTCTTTCCGGCCCGGCCAGCAGGCAGTCATTGACGCGGTGGCATCCGGGCGTGACTGCCTGGTGATCCTGCCGACCGGTGGCGGGAAGTCACTCTGTTACCAGATCCCGGCGCTGATGCGTGAGGGGCTGACACTGGTCATTTCGCCGCTGATTTCCCTGATGAAAGATCAGGTCGACCAGCTGCAGGCCAACGGGGTGGCAGCGGGCTGTCTCAACTCGACCATGACCCCGGAGGCGCTGCAGGCAACCTGGCAGGGCATGGCCGACGGCACACTCAAGCTGGTGTATGTCTCTCCGGAACGGGTCCTCAGTCGCGACTTTATTGACCGGCTCAGCGGTCTGCCGATCAGCCTGCTGGCGGTGGATGAAGCCCATTGTATTTCGCAGTGGGGGCACGATTTCCGTCCGGAATATGCTGAGCTGGGAACCCTGAAAGAACATTTTCCGCAGATGCCGGTCATTGCCCTGACGGCGACAGCGGATGATACGACCCGCCACGATATCACGAGCCGGCTGGCGCTCACTGAACCATTTATTCATCTGGGCAGTTTTGACCGCCCGAATATCCGCTATACCCTGCAGGAAAAATACAAACCGATGGCGCAGCTGGGACGTTTTCTGACCAGTGTGCGCGGTCAGAGCGGTATCATTTACTGTAACAGCCGCAAGAAAGTCGAGCAGGTGGCGGAAAAGCTTGCCGAGCAGGGGATTCGGGCTGCGGCCTACCATGCCGGTCTGGACCACGACGAGCGTATCCGCGTGCAGGAAGGTTTCCAGCGGGATGACATTCAGGTTGTGGCGGCAACCGTGGCTTTCGGGATGGGGATCAACAAGCCCAATGTGCGCTTCGTGGTGCACTTTGATATCCCGCGGAATATCGAATCTTATTATCAGGAAACCGGCCGTGCCGGGCGGGATGGCCTAGCGGCTGAAGCCGTGATGTTTTATGACCCGGCCGATCTGGCCTGGCTGCGCCGTTGTCTGGAAGAAAAAGACGACGGACCGCAGAAACAGGTGGAAGGGCATAAGCTCAATGCCATGGGCGCTTTTGCCGAAGCACAGACCTGCCGGCGTCAGGTTCTGCTGCACTATTTTGGCGAGCACAGCGAACATGCCTGCGGCAACTGCGATATCTGCCTTGACCCGCCGCAGCATTTCGAGGCTCTGGAAACGGCCCAGAAGGCCCTGTCCTGTGTCTACCGGGTCAACCAGCGTTTCGGCCTCCATCATGTGGTCGATGTGCTGCGCGGCCTGCAAAATGCCAAGGTGCGGGAGCAAGGACACGACAAGCTGAGTACCTATGGCATTGGCCGGGAGCACAGCCATGAATTTTGGGTCAGTATCCTGCGTCAGCTGATCCACCGCGGGTTCCTGTCTCAGAACATCGTGAATCATTCCACCTTGCAACTGACGGAAAAAGCCCGGGCTATTCTGCGCGGAGAAGCGTCCCTGCAACTGGCGGTGCCGCGGATTGACAGCAGCGCACGCAACTCACGGCCGGACAGCCGTCTCAAGCGCCAGTATGACAAGAAATTATTTTCCAAGCTGCGGATGGTTCGCAAAGCAATCGCCGATGAAGAATCGCTGCCGCCTTACGTCGTCTTCAACGATGCCAGTCTGATGGAAATGGCTGAGAGTCTGCCAACCTCGGAAGGGGAGTTACTGGCGGTGAACGGGGTCGGGCAGCGGAAGCTGGAAAAATACGGCAAGGTTTTTTTGTCGGTGATTGAAGAGCATCTGCTGGCGGCTGCAGAGTATTCCTGAGGAACGCAAAGTAAAAAAAACCGGACAATCGATGATTATCCGGCAGAGAGTGTAGCAGAAACAAAACGAGGGCTTTGTTCACTACAAAACAGCTTGCGTATTGGGGCGAGAATGCAATTCTTCGCCACGGTGTTGTGAGGCCTCCTGGCCATCAGCACAACACAGGCATCAGACCATGAAATTCACCCGGAAGCTATCGGTTGCTTATGCTTTGACACGCTAAGCAACACTTGGTTACATCAAACCGGATTTGTGTGCCGGAGACTGAAAAGGAAATCCTATGACTTTATCGACAGAGCCTTATTTTGGTGTGCGAGCGCTGGACCAGGAGCGTGGCTGCCTGCACCTGACTGCCCCGGAATTCGACTACGACAGTTTTGAAGAGCTGGCGCAATCTCTGGTGACGCTGCTCGATGCCAGTGTGGTGGAAAAAGAGGCCAATGCTGATCTGCATGTCTGGCTGATTGACTTTGAAGGCTGTCGTCTGATGCTGAAAGGGGAGCATTACAGTGCCAGCCTGTGGCTGGAAGCGCTGAGTCAGGACGACAGTGAAACGCTGGTGTTTCTTGCGGGCTGGCTAAAAAAATTGACCCACTAATCAAATTTTAACTGCAAACGTTTGCCATTGCCGTGCTGGCTTGGCAGTCGGATTGCTTACGGTATAATCAGCGCCTTTGGAGACAGCACTGTACAGAAAATGTGCTGTTGATTGTGTTGGGTTCCCTCGCCCCCATTTGACAAAAAGGTCTGTTTGATGACGACTTCTTCTTTTTCGCCGGCGCAGCAACGCCAGGCACTCTGGATTCTGGTTGCTTTCCATCTGGTGATCATTACCTCCAGTAACTATCTGGTTCAGATCCCCTTTACCCTGTTTGGTGTCCACACGACCTGGGGCGCTTTCACCTTTCCGTTTATTTTTCTGGCCACAGATCTGACGGTGAGAATTTACGGTGCGGCAATGGCGCGCCGGATCATCACCCGGGTCATGTTCCCGGCACTGGCGGTGTCTTATCTGCTGTCGGTGGTGTTCTATCAGGGGGCTTATCAGGGGCTGGCGCCGCTGGGTGAGTTCAATCTCTTTGTGGCCCGGATTGCGATCGCCAGCTTTATGGCCTATTTGCTCGGGCAGATTATGGACGTTTCAGTCTTCAGCCGCCTGCGACAGTGCCAGCAATGGTGGATTGCACCTGCCGCATCGACTGTGTTCGGCAATGCAATGGATACTGTCGCTTTCTTTGCCATCGCATTTTATCAGAGCCCGGATGCTTTTATGGCTGAACACTGGGTCGAGATTGCGCTGGTGGATTACGGGGTGAAACTGATCATCAGTCTGGGATTATTTGTGCCGATGTACGGTGTATTGCTGAACTATCTGGTGAAGCGCCTGACCCGGATGCAGGCCCAGCTTGAGCCCTCGCAGGGGCTGTCTTAAACTCAAAGCCGGCGACTGCCGGCTTTTTTCTTTCTGAATGGGAGTACCACAAGCTGTGATAAAGATACGTGAAGCCAGCCTGGCGGAAGCGGCTGCGGTCCTGGCCAGAATCAGCGAGCTTGATCAGCCGAAAACCGAGTCCAGTCTGGCAAGCCGGGTCCGGGGACGCAGCCCTTTGATCCTGATTGCTGAAAAGAACGGCATATTGCTCGGGGTGAAAATCGGTTACCGCCTGTCTGAAACCTGCTTTTACAGCTGGCTGGGCGGTGTGGTGCCGGAGGGCCGTCAGAATGGCGTGGCACAGGCACTGCTGTCAGCGCAGGAAAACTGGGTCCAGGCGCAGGGGTATGCGGAGCTGCGGGTGAAATCCCGTAACCGTTTTCCGGCTATGCTGCGTTTATTGCTGCGAAACGGCTATCAGATTGAGCATATGGAGAAGAAAGACGGGATTGAGGACTACCGGCTGCATTTCGTGAAGACCTGGAATGAATTTAAATGAAAATAATTCTCAAATAACACTTGAACATTAAATGAGAATAGTTATTATTAACTTGCTTTCAACGAAAACTCACACCAGAGGATTTCTGTTTGATGGCACGACATTGCTCACATTGCTTCCAGTGTACTTTAGCGAAGGCGGGTATTGAGTGTAGGGCTGAATATTCTGCTGACTTTTGCTTAGCGGTGCTTGTTCTCAGGCGCCGCTTTTTCTTTTTTGGCAGCTCCGGATCTCAGGGTGAAAAGAGGTCGGGGAAGTCTTTGAAAAACTTAGCAAATGAAAATTATTCTCAATAAAGGCTTGCAAAGGTAATGAGAATGGTTATTATTAACTGGCACTCAGCGAGGAACATCTTGTTATCCTTTCTCGTATGAAGGCACGACATTGCTCACATTGCTTCCAGTATACAGCTTGGGTTTGGTTTTTAGTGTAGGGCTGATAACCTCGACCGTTTCTGCTGAGCGGCGCTTGAATCAAGCGCCGCTTTTTCTTATTCAGGCCATTTTCACCAGCTGCTGCACCAGTTTATTGATCCCACTGGCGGCTTCAGAGATAGAACCTGCCAGCATGTAAGCCGGGCTGCTGAGCAGACTGCGTTCCTGATCCAGCACGAATTCATCCACAGGACAATCGATATGATCGCCGCCCATGGCCCGAAATGCACTGGCGACTTCTTTTTCATTACCGATGGTGCCTTTGGCGCCCTGACCGTAAATCTGAGGAATGAGAACCGGTGCAATACACAGATAACCGGCAGGTTTCTGCGCCCGGGCAAATTCCTGACAGGCACGTTTCACCTCTGGATGAATTTGGCAGTGGGCACCGTTGAACGCAAAATCTGACAGATTTTTTGCTGCGCCAAAGCCGCCGGGCAGCAATAATGCATCGAAGTCCCGGGCGCTGAGCTCGGCAACATCCTGGATCTGGCCCCGTGCAATCCGCGCAGCTTCAATCAGGACATTGCGTGTTTCGTTCATGGGCTCACCGGTCATATGGTTAATCACATGATGCTGTTCCATATTGGGTGCAAAGCAGTGCCAGCCGGCCCCAGCCTGTTCAATGGCATGTAATGCCAGAACGGCTTCATGGATCTCACTGCCGTCAAATACACCCGAACCGCTTAAAATGACTGCAACCTTCTTCATCTTGGCCTCCTTTTTGTTCAAAACTGAAGAAATTAACACCGCTTTGTCCGATTACACCGCCATCTGATAACTTTTTCCACATTTGATGATCATTTCAGGATCATGGATCCATTTTTGCTTTGCTAAATAAACCATTGATCTTAAATGACTAAAAATCGTTTTTCTGATCAGGAAGCAAAAATGATCTTCAGGCTCTCGGCAATAGTTAACAAACTTATCCACAGATCTCGGGCCAACAACAGGGAAAACTTCGGTTAACACTTGGCACGTCTCGTGGCATCCTAAGGTTCTGATCCTTTTATCTCCCAGATACTGATAATCCATTATGGCAACTATTCCAGAAAATCCACTGATCCTGATCGATGGCTCCTCGTATCTTTACCGTGCGTATCATGCCGCGCCTAACTTTACCAACTCTGACGGCGAACCGACCGGGGCGGTGTATGGTGTGGTGAATATGTTGCGCAGCATGTTGCGGCAGTTTGCCACAGAGCATATTGCTGTGGTGTTTGATGCCAAGGGCAAGACTTTCCGCGATGAGCTCTATCCCGAGTATAAAGCGCATCGGCCGCCGATGCCGGATGATTTGCGCGCTCAGATCGAACCTCTGCATGCCATTATCAAGGCCATGGGGCTGCCATTGATCTGTGAACCGGGTGTTGAAGCAGATGATGTGATCGGGACCCTGGCCTGTCAGGCGTCGCAGGCTGGCATGCCGGTTCTGATCAGCACCGGAGATAAAGACATGGCACAGCTGGTGGATGAGAATGTCACCCTGATTAATACCATGACCGGTGTCGTGATGGATTCCGAAGGCGTGCGTGAAAAGTTCGGGATTGGTCCGGAGCTGATCATCGATTATCTGGCACTGATGGGAGATAAAGTTGATAACATTCCGGGCGTTCCCGGGGTGGGCGACAAGACGGCTACCGCATTGCTGACTGGCATCGGCGGCCTGAAAGACTTGTATGACCATCTGGATGCAATTCCGGCATTGGGCTTCCGTGGCTCGAAAACCATGCCGAAAAAGCTGGAAGAACATCGTGATGCGGCCTTTATGTCTTACGAACTGGCGACGATCAAGCTGGACGTCGCACTGGAATTCGGCCCGCAGGATCTGCAAAAAGGCACGCCGGATACGGATGAGCTGACCCGTCTGTTCGGCAAGTTACAGTTCCGTCGCTGGCTGGCAGAAATGCTGGACGGCAGTGACGGCCGCATCGTTGCGGACAGCGCGGCCAGCCCGGTCAGTGAGGAAGCGGCGCCGTCGAAGTCACCGGCGCCTGTGATTGATCGCAGTGGCTATGAAGTGGTGCTGGATGAAGCTCGCTTCCTGGAGTGGCTGGATATTCTGAAACAGGCTGAAGTCTTTGCCTTTGATACCGAAACCGACAGTCTGGATTACATGATCGCCAATCTGGTCGGGCTGTCCTTTGCGGCTGAAGAAGGCCAAGCGGCTTATGTGCCGGTTGCACATGACTATCTGGACGCACCGGCACAACTGGATCGCGACTGGGTGATTGCGCAGCTGAAGCCTTTACTGGAAGATCCGGCACAGGCGAAAGTTGGTCAGAACCTGAAATATGATGCCAGTGTACTGGCCCGTTACGGCGTCGACATGCAGGGGATCCGTTTCGATACCATGCTGGAGTCTTATGTCTTCAATAGCGTGGTTGGCCGCCATGATATGGACAGCCTGTCGCTGCGTTATCTGGAGCACAAGACCATCAGTTTCGAAGAGATTGCAGGCAAAGGGAAAAAACAGCTGACGTTCAATCAGATCGATCTCGAACAGGCTGGCCCATATGCGGCGGAAGACGCAGACATTACCTTGCGCCTGCATCATTTGCTGATCGGGAAGCTGAATGCCGATCCGAAACTGAAACATGTACTGGAAGACATTGAGATGCCACTGGTGCCCGTGCTGTCGCGTATGGAGCGGACCGGTGTCTTGCTGGATGTGAACAAGCTGGCGAAACAGTCGCAGGAAATCGCAGTTCGTCTCGATGAGCTTCAGACTCAGGCTTATGAGGTCGCCGGGGAAGAATTCAATCTCAGTTCGCCGAAACAGTTGCAGGCGATTTTGTTTGAGAAAATGGGCCTGCCGGTTCTGAAGAAGACGCCGTCCGGCACTCCGTCGACCAACGAAGAAGTGTTACAGGAGCTGGCGCTGGATTACTCGCTGCCGAAGCTGATTCTGGAACACCGTGGTCTGGCGAAACTGAAATCAACCTATACCGACAAGCTGCCCCGGATGATTAATCCGGAAACCAAGCGTGTGCACACGTCTTACCATCAGGCCGTGGCGGCCACGGGGCGCCTGTCGTCGACCGATCCGAACCTGCAGAACATTCCGATCCGGAACGAGGAAGGCCGCCGTATTCGTCAGGCCTTTATTGCGCCGGAAGGATATCAGATCCTGGCTGTGGACTATTCACAGATTGAGCTGCGGATTATGGCGCACCTTTCTGGCGATAAAGCCCTGCTGGAAGCGTTCCGGGAAGGTAAAGATATCCACGCCGCAACGGCTGCCGAGATCCTGGGTATCGCTATCGATGAGGTGACCAGTGAACAGCGCCGTCGTGCAAAAGCGATCAACTTTGGTCTGATCTACGGGATGAGTGCGTTTGGTCTGGCAAAACAGCTGGGGATGGGCCGTAATGAGGCGCAGGAGTATATGAATGTGTACTTCGAGCGTTACCCGGGAGTTCTGGAATATATGGAAAGTACCCGAACTCATGCCAGTGAACAGGGGTATGTGGAAACACTGTTCGGCCGTCGTCTTTACCTGCCGGATATTCAATCGCGCAATGCGATTCGCCGGAAAGCAGCAGAGCGGGCGGCAATTAACGCACCGATGCAGGGCACGGCTGCGGATATTATTAAACGCGCCATGGTTGCCGTTGATGCCTGGGTTCAGACACAGGATAGTGTTCGTCTGCTGATGCAGGTGCACGATGAACTGGTCTTTGAAGTGAAAACTTCAGAGCTGGATCGTGTGGCGAAGTCGGTTTGTGTGCTGATGGAAGCTGCAGCTGAACTTGATGTGCCGCTGATTGCTGAGGCAGGCAGTGGTGACAACTGGGATCAGGCTCATTAATTTGTGAGATTCATCCCTGTAATTCAATTATCAAAAACCAGCCATTTGGCTGGTTTTTTTTAATCTGGATCGGGGTTTAGCGTGCTGATGTAAAACTTAATTACGTGATGAATGAAAAAAAATTACGGAAAAGGGTTTTCATTTCTGCACAATTGATATACAGTTAGCGGCGTAGGGTACAGAGGTAAGATGTTCTATCTTTCAGACCTTTTGTTTCACGTTATTGGATTTGGCTGATTCAGCCGCCCTGATCGCTTTGGTCAGGGCGTTTTTATTTCTGGCCCGAAATTTTTCCCGCATATCTTTTCTCCGCTGTCTGCGAACTGACGTCTCCGATTAATATTGAACGACATTGCCTGTTTTCACTGACAAAAGCACTGTGATCACGACGAATCCTTTTCCGCTTTGACCATTCAAACTGTGACGATCCTGCCATGTGGTGAGCGGGCAGGGCATGATACGACATAAAATTAGAGCAATTACTTTAATTCGTGATTCCGGAAGGTTATACTCAAGTCTGCTTCTTGTTCATATTTGTCTGGCTGTATTTCATTTGTGACAGTCGACCTATCCATGATCAGCCACTCTTGATTTGAGTGGCTTTTTTTTGTCTGTTTGCCATCCATTGTGTAATAAAATTCCAAGTGAACATGGCGGCATAGCTTTGTCGATGCAAACTTAATTTGCAGAATGAAACAATAGGCATTGAATTTGGGCTGAATGGGGTAAAAAAGGAAGTTAACAATGGGAAGGGCTAAGGAATATCTGGCATCAGGGAGGAAAAAATAACCAGATTACGGATAAAAAACTTGCGTTGAGGGGTTAAATCATTAATCCTTTCTGGACAAATATAAAAACCTCCTATTTCTCTCCCGTTGCCCCATCGTTCAGGTGGGGTCATTTTTATCTGGTATCTCTGACACAGTATTTGTACGGACAGATAATGATGCCCGTGACGGTTTCCTGCCTGGCTTCGGGCCAGGCAGGCAGACAAATTATTCAGAAGCGGCGTTATGATTCAGGCCGTCAATGTCTTCGTCCTGATCGGCTTCGAGCAGTGCTTGCTGACGGGCAAGTTCCGGGGCAAACCAGATGTCCAGTTTGCGGCGAACCTGATCCACACCAATCCCTTTCAGGGCAGAGAAGCATTCCACTTCAACATCACCGCCAAAAGCCAGAGCTGCTTCACGGATTTTCAGCAGCTGCGCTTTGCGGGCACCGCTTTTCAGTTTGTCGGCTTTGGTCAGCAGAACCAGAACAGGCAAACGGCTCTCGACGGCCCAGTAAATCATTTGCTGATCGAGGTCTTTCATCGGGTGGCGGATATCCATCAGAACGACCAGACCCTGCAGGCATTCACGCTTTTGCAGATACTCACCCAGCGCCGCCTGCCACTTCTGCTTCATCTCCAGCGGAACCTGCGCGTAGCCGTAGCCCGGCAGGTCGATCAGGTTGCAGCCCGTGCGGACTTCAAACATGTTGATCAATTGGGTCCGGCCTGGTGTTTTTGAGGTCCGTGCCAGACTTTTCTGATCTGTCAGACGATTCAAAGCACTTGATTTACCAGCATTTGATCGGCCAGCAAATGCAATCTCAACTCCCTTGTCCATGGGAAGGTGGCGGATATCCGGGGCACTGGTAATAAAATGGGTTTGTCTGTAGTTGAGAGGGGAATTCACTGTTAACTCCGTCAAGTCTTCTGGTCGTCGACTAATTACTTTTATGCGAAAGTGTGTAAAATGTAGCACTAACCCTGCTTGGTTGATGGTGCATTGTATACCATGTTGCTGAGCAATACTTGTGGTACTGGAAGCTCAATAATTATAAACGGAATGTCATGAAGAAATTAGCATTGATATTTACACTTCTTGCCAGTTGCACAAGCTGGGCCCAGGGAGATGTTGAAGCTGGAAAAGCAAAAGCAGCGACATGCGCAGCATGTCATGGCGCTGACGGTAAAGGTATCACCGGACAATACCCCAACCTTGCGGGTCAGCACCCACGTTATCTGGAGAAACAGCTGAAGGAATTCAAGCTGGGGATGACAACGGGTGGTGAACAGGGGCGTAATGATCCTGTGATGGGCGGCATGGCGATGCCACTGTCTGAAGAAGACATGGCGGATCTGGCGGCTTACTTTGGTTCCTTACCTGCGGTAGAAGGCACCACCACAGAAGGCTCGATCGCAATTGGTCAGCAGCTGTACCGTGTGGGTGATGCTGAACGTGGTATTACGGCCTGTACGGCGTGTCACGGTCCTCGCGGTAATGGTACCAGCTTGTCTGGTTTCCCGGACATCTCCGGGCAAAACGCGGATTACATCAAGAAACAACTGACAGCTTTCCGCGATGGCCAGCGTAGTAACGATATGAACGCAATGATGCGCTCTGTTGCCGCGAAACTGAGTGACAAGGAAATCGACGCCCTGTCACATTATATTGGCGGTCTTCACTGATCCCGACTTCAGTATCGCAAGCAGTAACAAGCGACAAAAGGCAGCTCAGGCTGCCTTTTTTATTCGTCGAGCTTTGTGAGTGTCCGTCGTACTCGGGATAGTGCTCTGATTGCTGCCTGTGGATGAAGCAGACCGTCCATTTCTCAATCGGAACAGGTCTGGTATGATACGCGGCTTGATTTTGAGCGTCGGAACCCAGGAGAAGCTGATGACGGCCTGTACCTTATGCGGTGCATCTGCCTTGCCATATCATGAAGACCGCCGTCGCGGATATCTTCAGTGTCAGGCGTGTCACCTGATTTTTGCCGATCCGGCCTCGCATTTGTCCCCGTCGCAGGAGAAGGCAGTCTACGATCAGCATGAAAACCATGTTGAGGATGAAGGCTACCGTGGTTTTCTGGATCGTCTGGCGACGCCGCTGAAAGCGCGTCTGCCGGAAGGCAGCCTCGACGGGCTGGATTTTGGCTGCGGCCCCGGTCCGGCCCTGGCCGCGATGTTTCGTGAGCAGGGGCACCGGATTGCTGTCTATGATCCTTATTATGCCCCGGACAACAGCGTGCTCGAGCGTCAGTATGACTTTGTCACCTGTACCGAGGCCATTGAACACTTTTATACCCCGGCCCGCGAATGGCAGTTGTTGCTGTCGCTGGTGAAACCGGGAGGCTGGCTGGGACTGATGACCAAACTGGCCACAGATGTCGAGGCATTCAGCCGCTGGCATTATAAGAATGATCCCACCCACGTCAGCTTTTTCAGCCGGGAGACCTTTCGTTTTCTGGCCGAGCGTGATGGCCTGACGGTGGAATTTGTTGGAAACGATGTAATTATGCTGAGGAAAAATCAGTCATGACCCGTAAGAAAAGAAGCCGTAAACCTGGCTCAGAAGGCCCGGCGCAGTACGTAGAAAAAAGTGTCAGCCAGATGGATCTGGATGGCCGTGCCCGTCAGAAAGCCCGCAAGCGCAAAGGGTTGAAGGCCGGCAGCCGTCATTCTGAAGGCGGTGCTGAGTATGGCAGCCGTCAGGGTCAGGCCAGAGATCCTCGCCATGGCAGCAAAAAACTGGTGCCGCTGACTGTCGAGCCGAAACCAACCAAACAGGTTCGCCGCATGAATGCTGAGCAGGAACTGGCGATGCTGGAGAATGATCCGCAACTAATGGCGTTGCTGGACCGCCTCGATGCCGGTGAAAAGCTGGGTGCCGGTTTGCAGAAGCAGGTTGATCAGAAACTCGACCGCATCGAGCAACTGATGAAACAGCTGGGTCTGTACGAGGAAGACGTGGCTGCAGATGATGAAATCGCGATCGGTGATACCCGCAGCGAGGAAGATCTGCTGGATGACTTTGAAAATGCCCGTTGGGACGATTTCGATAAGGAGTAAGCCTTGCAGGATCTGAAACTCTGGCTGCTGGTGGCAGGAAGCCTGATTGTACTGGCACTGGCGTCTTATGCCGGTTATCTGTTGTACCAGCTGTATCTGCAGAAGCAGCGTCACCAAGCCTTTATTGCCCGTGCTGAAGCGCAACAGGCAGAGGCGATTGTGCAGCGCAATACCAATATTCTTGAAAGTGTCTATATCATTGCCGAAGCCGGAAAGCAGGAACAATGTGACATGTCGGAAATTGCCATCCGGCTGTATAAGCTGATGACGGTATTGCAGGCTGAGCGCAGCGTGAATTTTTCTGCCCAGTATCCGGCACTTTATGAGCTGTATACCGTGGTGGAAGAGATGCCGCGCGGCGATGAGCGCAAAGCCATGCCGAAACAGGATCGGATGAGGGACGATATGGTGCGGATGAAAGCTGAATCCCGTTTGTTCGACGCCATTCAGCAGGAGTTAGCTCAGATTCTGGCGCAGAAAGCCTGATTGAAAAGCTCGATGATGACCATGAACCCGGTGGATATGTCCCCGGGTTTTTTTGTATATCGGCCTGATGAATGCGTGCTGTCTTTGTGAACGATCAAAAAGGAGGGCGTTAGCCCGTGTTAGCTTAGCCGATTGACTATTTCGAGCGTCCGTGAGGTAAAGCAGCATGACACAGCCAGCCATGATTTGGGATCAGGCCCTGATTGAAAAGTACAATTATTCCGGTCCGCGCTATACCTCTTATCCGACCGCACTCGAGTTCCAGCCTGACTTCACCGTTGCCGATTTTGAAGCGGCCTGTCAGCGCTATCCCGATCGGCGTTTATCGCTTTACGTCCATATTCCGTTCTGCCACACCCTCTGTTATTACTGCGGTTGTAATAAAGTCATTACCCGTCATGCCCATAAAGCGGATATTTATCTGGCGGCACTGGCGCTGGAAATTCGTCAGCGAGCGGCGCTGTTACAAGGCCGGGAGGTGAGTCAGCTTCATCTCGGCGGCGGAACCCCGACGTTTCTGACGGCTGCGCAGATCACCCGCCTGATGACGATGCTCCGCGAGTCGTTCAACATTCTGCCTGATGCGGAAATCAGTATTGAAGTGGACCCGCGCCGCTTGGAACTGACCATGCTGGATCATCTGCGCGCAGAAGGGTTTAACCGTCTCAGTATCGGGGTGCAGGATTTTGATAAAGAAGTTCAGCAACTGGTCAACCGGGAGCAGGACAAGGATTTCATTGAAGCGCTGGTGATCCGTGCCCGTGCGCTGGGATTCCGCTCAACCAACCTGGATCTGATTTACGGATTGCCCAAGCAAAATAACGAACGATTTGTCAAAACCCTGGAACAGGTGCTGGCGATGCAGCCGGGCCGGCTGTCGGTGTTTAACTATGCCCACATGCCGTCACTGTTCGCGGCGCAGCGTAAGATTAAAGATGCGGATTTACCGGCGCCTGCCGAAAAGCTGGCGATGCTGCACAGCACGATTACCACCCTGACGGGGGCCGGTTATCAGTTTATCGGGATGGATCATTTCGCTTTGCCGGATGATGAACTGGCCGTTGCACAGCGTGAAGGCAAGCTGCACCGTAATTTTCAGGGGTACACGACGCAGGGCGACTGCGATCTGCTCGGATTGGGCGTGTCGGCGATTTCCATGATGGGGGACAGTTATGCCCAGAATCAGAAAGAGCTGAAAGCGTATTATGCCGAGATTGAGACCCAGCAGCATGCTTTGTGGAAAGGCGTAAACCTCAATGCGGATGACCTGCTGCGTCGGGAAGTGATTAAAACTCTGATTTGTCAGTTCGAACTCTCAATAACCGACATCGAGCAGTGCTACGGGATCTGCTTTGCAGACTACTTTGCGGAAGATTTGGCGCTGTTGAAGACCTTCATTGAGGATGGTCTGGTCACGGTGACGCCGGACCGGATTCAGGTCGCGCCGAAAGGCCGGTTACTGATCCGCAATATTTGCATGTGTTTTGATGTGTATCTGCGTCAGCGTGCCCGTCAGCAGCAGTTTTCCCGGGTGATTTAAGTCTCGTTCCCGCTGAGTGCTTTATATATAAAAGAACGCCCCGGACTGGATGCCAGCCGGGGCGTTTTTCATGATGAAGCTATGGGTTTATGGTGAAGCGACGGGTTTGAGATTAACGATTTGCGGCCATCTCACGCAGCGCTTTTTTCTCGCTGTCAGACAGGAACGCCAGTTCCAGACCGTTGATCTGCGCCTGACGGATTTGATCCTGAGTCAGACCGGCCTGTGGTGCCGCGACTTCGTACTCGTAAGGCAGCTCGATGCCTTCCACAGCCGGGTCGTCGGTGTTCAGACAGGCTAGGATACCGTGATCCAGGAATTGCTTGATCGGGTGTGCGGTCAGGCTGGCGACGGTGCTGGTCTGGATGTTTGAGGTCAGACAGGACTCGATGCCGATCTTGTGCTCGGCCAGATAGTTCATCAGCTTGGCATCTTCGACCGCTTTCACACCGTGGCCAATCCGGACGGCGCCCAGCTCCTGAATGGCTTGCCACATGCTCTCAGGGCCTGCGGCTTCACCAGCGTGAACCGTCACCTGAAGACCTGCATCACGTACTTGCTTGAAGTGACCGACAAACTGATTGCCTGGCTGGCCCAGCTCATCACCGGCCAGATCGACTGCCACCAGATGGTCTTTCTGGGTCAACAGTGCATCCAGTTCCTGCTGACAGGCTTGGATACCAAAGGTACGGCTCATAATGCCGATCAGATTGGCTTTGATGCCAAAGTCGCGGCAGCCGGCTTTGACGCCGTCAACAACAGCTTCGACCACACCCGCTACCGGCAGATTGTGCTTCATTGCCATGTAGTAAGGCGAGAAACGCAGCTCTGCGTAATCGATCTGTGCGTTCAGTGCGTCTTCAACGTTCTCATACGCAACACGGCGGCAGGCTTCCAGATCGCCCAGTACCGCCACTCCCCAGTCCAGTTTGGACAGGAAAGCAACCAGACTCGGCTCGGCTTCAACGATCTGAACGTGCGGACGCAGTGATTCAAGGTCATTGGCAGGCAGGGTCATGCCAAACTGCTGGCCCAGCTCAAGGATGGTCTGAATACGGATGTTTCCGTCAAGGTGACGGTGCAAATCAGACAATGGCAGGTGTTTGTGAATCATGATGATGGTATCCCGGAAAAACTGTAGCCTCAGTATAAGCAAAGAACGGAAGACAATCATTACCGGGCTGGGGGAGGATCCGGCCCGATCCGTCAGATCGGGCGAATGTTTACTTCAGGTGTTGAAAAAATCACCAGTATTTCAGGACCAATCTCTGAACAAGATCAATCGTTGGCCATGTTCAGCTCTTTCAGTTTCCGGGTCAGGGTATTGCGTCCCCAGCCGAGCAGTTTGGCGGCTTCCTGTTTGTGACCATGGGTAAACTCCAGTGCGGTATCGAGCAGAATGCGCTCAAATTCCGGCATGGCTTCGCCCAGCAGATTCTGATTGCCCTGCTGCAGCGCCTGACGGGCCCAGGTTTGCAGTGACTGGTGCCAGTGCGGCTCGCTACCGTCGCCTGCGGGCTGGCTTTCTACTGTCGTCAGCTCCGGCGGCAGATCAGAAGGCAGGATCTCATTCCCGCTGGCCATGACCGTCAGCCAGCGACAGGTATTTTCCAGCTGACGGACATTGCCCGGCCAGGACAGGCTGGTGAGCAGGGTTTCGGTATCCGGATGCAGGGTTTTGATTTCCACACCCAGTTCGTCTGATGCCCGTTGCAGGAAATGCCGGGTGAGCTGCGGGATATCCTGACGGCGGTCTTTCAGTGCCGGCAGATGCACCCGGATGACGTTCAGGCGGTGAAACAGGTCTTCCCGGAAATCGCCCTTGGCGACCAGACGCTCCAGATTCTGGTGTGTTGCGGCGATGATGCGGACATCCACGTTGATGGGCGAGTGGCCCCCAACCCGGTAAAACTGACCGTCGGCCAGAACCCGCAGCAGCCGGGTCTGAATATCCAGCGGCATATCGCCGATTTCGTCCAGAAACAGGGTGCCGCCGTTGGCCTGTTCAAAACGGCCCTGACGGATATTGTTGGCACCGGTGAAAGCGCCTTTTTCATGGCCGAACAGTTCGGATTCGATCAGATCTTTGGGGATGGCAGCCATGTTGAGCGCGATAAATTCGTTTTCCCGCCGTGGGCTGTGGCGGTGCAGCGCCTGAGCAACCAGCTCTTTACCTGTACCGGATTCGCCATTGATCAGCACGGAAATCGAGGAACGGGACAGGCGGCCGATCGCCCGGAATACTTCCTGCATCGCCGGGGCTTCACCGATGATTTCCGGTGCCCGTTTGGTGATTTCTTCCGGCTGCTGTTGGCGTTTCTGCTCCTGACTGTGCGTGACTGCGCGTTCAACCAGACTGACGGCTTCATCAATATCAAAAGGCTTGGGCAGGTATTCAAACGCCCCTTCCTGATAGGCGTTGACGGCAGCATCCAGATCAGAATGTGCGGTCATGATGATGACCGGCAGGGTCGGATAGTCGGTATGCAGGTTGCGCAGCAGCGTCAGACCGTCGGTGCCCGGCATCCGGATATCGGAAACCAGCACATCCGGGACGCTGCGTTCGAGTGCCTCCACGACGCTGTCGGCATCGGCGAAGGTTTCACAGCGCAGTCCGGCTGCATTCAGGGTCCGCTCCAGTACCCAGCGTATCGAGCTGTCGTCATCGACAACCCAGATTAGTCCTTTGCTCATTGCGTGCCTCCGTTGTGTCCTTTGTTAGCGTGCCGGGTCTAAAGGCTGAGGTGCGCCTGCGCCCGGCTGCTTTGTTATTCTGTCGTTTGTATTGGTAAATAAATGGAAAATTTGGTCTGTCCGGGCCAGCTTGAGACTTCAATCTTGCCGTGATGCTGGTCTATCAGATTCTGGGCGATGGACAGCCCCAGCCCGTTCCCGCCTTCGCGCCCGGTGACCATTGGATAAAACAAGGTGTCCTGAATATCTGCCGGAATGCCGGGACCGTTATCAATGATGTCAATTTTGGCCGCAATCCGGTGGCGCTGGCCGTGGATCATCGCCTGATGGGCCGTCCGGGTATGCAGGATGATGATGCCTTCGCCCGGTTGCTGGCTCAGCGCCTGCGCCGCGTTGCTGACGATGTTGAGAATCGCCTGCTCCAGCTGCTCCGGATCCATACTGAAATCCGGCAGGCTGGGGTCGTAGTCGCGCTGGATCTGCAACTGTTGCGCTCGGTGGTCCAGCGACACCAGCTGGCGGACTTTCTCCAGCACCACATGGATATTGCCGACCGTGCGTACGCCCGGCTTTTGCGGACCCAACAACCGGTCGACCAGGTTCCGCAACCGATCGGCCTGCTCAATAATCATCTGGGTGTACTCGGTGTAACTGGGATCGGGCAGGGTCTTCTCCAGCAGCTGTGCCGCGCCGCGCAACCCGCCGAGCGGGTTTTTGATCTCGTGCGCCAGCCCGCGAACCAGCTCCTTGGCCGCCTGCTGCTGAGCATGCTGACTGATTTCCTGACTGATCCGCCGTTGCTGGTCAACCGGCTTGAGTTCAAGCAGGATCAGCACTTCTCTCTGCCAGCTGACCGGGGTGGCGTTAATTTCCAGTGTGTGGTGACGACCGTCGATCACCAGGGTGACTTCACCATCGGTTAGCCCCTGGCCGCTCTGAACCGTGGCCTGGATCAGGCTTAAGTCCAGCGAACTGTGCTGGAGCAGGTCCGGAAACCGGCTGCCCAGCAGGCGTCGCTGGCTGCAGGACATCAGCTGTTCAGCAGCCGGATTGACATAGCGGATCTTCAAAGGCTCATCGAGCAGAATCACCGCAGTGACCAGATTGTTCAGGATCAATGGTGTAAAAGCGGCAGTCACAGTTTCATCCTTGTGTTGGTGATCCGTGCTGCCCATGCTGGCGCAAACCGGATCGGTGCATTGCACTGTTTTGGTGCATTACAGTGTAGCTCGTCTCTCCGCGCTTGTGCAGCACAATGTCGGTGAGCCCGGTTGTTTTCCGGGCCGACGCCTCTGAACTGGTTTAGCCAGCACTGCGCAGCGCACGGGAGATGGTGACTCGAATAGATAATGCAATAAGCTTGCCGTCTTTTGACAGCAGTCCGGATGCAAGGAAGATGGTCTGGCGGGAGGGCTCGGACAGGTTGCGCCAGTTCCGGGCAACAACGGATGAAGGTCGCAGAAATGCACCATCAGGGCGCACCGGGGCCGATGAACAGACAGAAAAAAGGCCTGCAATTGCAGGCCTTGGTCAGCATTTGAAGTTGCTGCTCTGATTTATACAGAGTAGTACAGGTCGAATTCCAGCGGGTGCGTCGCCATGTTAATGCGCTCAACATCTTTGGATTTCAGCGCGATGTAAGAATCGATGAAATCGTCAGAGAATACGCCACCGGCAGTCAGGAACTCACGGTCCTCATCCAGCGCTTTCAGTGCGATTTCCAGTGACTCTGCAACTTTTGGAATCTCTGCTGCTTCTTCTGCAGGCAGGTCGTACAGGTCTTTATCCATCGCTTCGCCTGGGTGGATCTTGTTCTTGATGCCGTCAAGACCAGCCATCAGCAGACATGCAAATGCCAGGTATGGGTTTGCTGCCGGATCCGGGAAGCGCGCTTCGATACGACGTGCTTTCGGGCTTGGAACCACTGGGATACGGATGGACGCAGAACGGTTACGAGCTGAGTAAGCCAACATAACCGGAGCTTCGAATCCGGGAACCAGACGCTTGTAAGAGTTGGTTGACGGGTTTGCAAAGGCGTTGATGGCACGCGCATGCTTGATGATACCGCCGATGTAGTACAGTGCAGTTTCAGACAGACCGCCGTACTTGTCGCCTGCAAACAGGTTCTGGCCGTCTTTCGCCAGAGACTGGTGAACGTGCATACCTGAACCGTTGTCACCAACCAGTGGCTTCGGCATGAAGGTCGCAGTTTTGCCAAACGCGTGCGCGACGTTGTGCACGACATATTTGTAGATCTGAATTTCGTCTGCTTTTGAAGTCAGGGTGTTGAAACGGGTTGCGATTTCGTTCTGACCAGCAGTCGCAACTTCGTGGTGGTGCGCTTCAACAACCAGGCCCATTTCTTCCATGATCAGACACATGGCAGAACGGATGTCCTGAGATGAGTCAACCGGTGCAACCGGGAAGTAACCGCCTTTCACGCCAGGACGGTGACCTTTGTTACCGCCTTCAACGGTCGAACCTGTGTTCCATGCCGCTTCGATGTCGTCGATCTTGAAGAAAGAACCGGACATGTCGGTCGCGAATTTCACATCGTCAAACAGGAAAAATTCCGGCTCCGGGCCCACTAGTACTGTATCTGCGATGCCAGTGCTGCGCATATATTCTTCAGCACGTTTCGCGATAGAACGCGGGTCACGGTCGTAGCCTTGCATGGTTGCAGGCTCCAGGATGTCACAGCGGATGTTCAGTGTGGCATCTTCGGTGAATGGATCCAGTACCGCGGTTGATGCGTCCGGCATCATCACCATGTCAGATTCGTTGATGCCCTTCCAGCCAGCGACCGAAGAACCATCAAACATTTTACCGTCTTCAAAGAAGTCAGCGTCGATCTGATGAGCGGGGATAGAGATGTGTTGCTCTTTACCTTTGGTATCGGTAAAGCGTAGGTCAACAAATTTAACTTCGTTTTCCTGGATCAACGCGAGTACGTTTTCTACTGACATCTTAAGTAACCTCCGGTGTTAGATTTGGGCAACTGGCCGCAAAAAAATATTTGGAAGGGAACAGTCATGTGCTCCGATACCAAGAACTTTGCGAAATCCATGCCAACTTTTTAAAGCCCCAAAATTGCCATCAATACGCCCTGTTATGGCGCTCAGTACAGAAAAACTTGGGCTTCCATGCACTGATATGGTGAAAGTGTGCACCATAATGGTGCATTGGGTCACTTTCCGACTTGGCTGGCCTGACATGCAAGCCGATCCAAGAGTCAGGCTATATTTAGTTCACATTGGTTAATTGTCAATCACCAACACTACTGATTGCATTCTCTATAAATAGCCAGAGAAAAGAAGATTATCATGCAATTAGTTTAATTTGCTGTTTTTAATGATATTTTTACGTTTAATCCTCATTGTGATGTCGGGCCGGTTCGGCTGCGATGATATAAATCACATAATTGCTGGGTTTTGACGTAAAATCTGGTAGATTATGAGCCGTTTTTTTAATCAGTGGCTGCCTCGTGAAACAGGTGGTCGCAACATCTGAGTGAATGCCAAATCCATGTCTAATCCACAGATCGATAAATTACGTAATATCGCAATCATTGCGCACGTAGACCACGGTAAAACTACCCTGGTAGATAAACTGCTGCAGCAATCAGGTACTTTGGACTCCCGTGGCGGCGTTGAAGAACGCGTGATGGACTCCAACGATATCGAAAAAGAGCGTGGCATTACCATTCTGGCGAAGAACACCGCCATCAACTGGAATGATTACCGCATCAATATCGTGGACACCCCGGGACACGCCGACTTCGGTGGCGAAGTAGAGCGTATTATGTCGATGGTGGATTCCGTACTGCTGATCGTTGATGCCGTGGATGGCCCGATGCCACAGACCCGTTTCGTAACGCAGAAAGCGTTTGCACACGGTCTGAAGCCAATCGTGGTGATTAACAAAATTGACCGTCCGGGTGCGCGTCCTGACTGGGTGATGGATCAGGTCTTTGATCTGTTTGACAACCTGGGTGCGACCGACGAACAGCTGGACTTCCAGGTGGTTTATGCGTCAGCGCTGAACGGCTGGGCTTCTCGTGAAGAAGGCGAGACTGGCGAAAACATGGAACCGCTGTTCCAGGCAATCGTTGACAACGTAGCTCCGCCATCAGTTGACGTAGACGGCCCACTGCAGATGCAAATCTCTCAGCTGGACTACAGCTCTTACGTCGGCGTCATCGGTGTAGCCCGTGTGACCCGTGGTTCTGTGAAACCAAACCAGCAAGTGACCATTATTGGTGCAGACGGCAAAACCCGTAACGGTAAAGTCGGTACTGTCATGGGTTACCTGGGTCTGGAGCGTCACGACATCGAGCGTGCGACTGCCGGTGACATCATCGCGATCACCGGTCTGGGTGAGCTGAAAATCTCTGACACCATCTGTGACGTCAACGCTGTTGAAGCGCTGCCGGCCCTGAGTGTCGATGAGCCAACTGTGACCATGACCTTCCAGGTGAACACCTCTCCGTTTGCCGGTAAAGAAGGTAAGTTCGTGACCTCTCGTAACATTCTGGAGCGTCTGCAGAAAGAGCTGGTCCATAACGTTGCTCTGCGTGTCGAAGAAACTGAAGATCCGGACAAATTCCGCGTATCAGGTCGTGGTGAACTGCACCTGTCGATTCTGATCGAAAACATGCGTCGTGAAGGCTTCGAGCTGGCGGTATCTCGTCCTGAAGTTATCATCAAAGAAGAAAACGGCCAGCTGATGGAACCGTTTGAGACCGTGACCATTGATGTGATGGAAGAGCATCAGGGCGGTATCATGGAGAAAATCGGCCTGCGTAAAGGTGAGCTGAAAGACATGGCACCGGATGGTAAAGGCCGTGTTCGTATGGACTTCGTCATGCCGTCACGTGGTCTGATCGGTTTCCAGACTGAGTTCATGACGCTGACTTCTGGTTCTGGCCTGATTTACCATACGTTCGATCATTACGGTCCGCACAAAGGCGGCGAGATTGGTCAGCGTATCAACGGCGTGCTGATTGCAAACGCCGCGGGTAAAGCACTGACGAATGCCCTGTTCAACCTGCAGGAGCGTGGTCGTCTGTTCATCGGTCACGGTGTGGAAGTTTACGAAGGGATGGTGATCGGTATTCACAGCCGTGACAATGACCTGACGGTGAACGCCCTGAAAGGCAAGCAGCTGACGAACGTCCGTGCATCCGGTACCGATGATGCGCAGGTGCTGACTACGCCAATTAAGTACACCCTGGAACAGGCACTGGAATTCATCGATGACGATGAGCTGGTGGAAGTGACGCCTGAAAGCATCCGTATCCGTAAGAAACTGCTGACGGAAACTGATCGTAAGCGTGCAAGCCGCGGTGCGAAGTAAGATTTGATGTGGTGCGCCAGTGAATATGGCGCACATGAAAAAAATCCCCCGTCCGGTCTGTCCGGCGGGGGATTTTTTTATCGGTTGTGACCGGGATTAACTGTTGTGATTCAACTGGGCGACAAAGCGTTCCGACTCACTGATTGCTGTTCGCATATCGTTGATGGCGCGCTGAATATCCCGTTCCAGTGAACGGAATTCGCCCTGCAGGGAGCCGATGGCCGCTGCGTTCAGGTTATGTTTCAGGTACAGGCTGTTGTCACGCAGTGTATTGAGGACCGGCTTCATTTTTGCTTCCGCCCGATGCATGGCTGCCAGCATTTTCTGGTAGGACGTCCGGGTTGCTTTCAGTTTTTTCTCGCTGTCACGGCGCAGGGTCGCGCTGGAATACAGGCTCAGCTCTTCCTGCCACTCTTCAAACAGGGCATCGGCGACATCTTCGATTGCAGCAATCCGGTCACTGACTTTGTCAGCTGCATCGGCGCTGGCTTCGTACTGAGCGTTCACGCGTTCATAAGTGGCTTCCAGTTCTCCGCCATTGAAGTTGGTGAGTGACTGCAAAGCTTCCAGAGCTGAAGTAAACTGCTCCTGAGCATCCTGTTGTGCTTCGGTGGCGTCTTCCACCCGGTCGACCATGATGTCGCGTTTATGTACACCCACGGATTCCATGGCTGAATAATAGGCGCTCTGACAGCCGGACAACAGGGTCAGACTCAGCAGCAGAACAAAAGCATATCGCATTGGGGGGCTCCTGACTGGCGACAGGGTTAGTTGTGATTCTTTCCCGGACGCACTATGTTGTTGATATACCCAAACAACCTGACGGCGGCATTGGTGCCTCCGGCTATTTTTCGACGCAAGATGCTGATTTAGAAAAGGGTTGTTTGATTCAATGAACGAATGAAAGCAAAGATTCAATCAATATGCCAGATAAAAAAATCATGCGACGCCCGGGTTTGCGCCAGACGCTCACAGTCCTGTGGCATTTTGTGCAGTATTTGCACCGCCGTATCGGCCACGATCGCCTGACGGTCATTGCCGGATCCATGGCCTATGTGACCTTGTTGTCACTGGTGCCACTGATCACTGTGGTGCTGTCGGCACTGTCGAGCTTTCCCGTGTTTGCTCCGCTGGGCGAGCAATTACAGGGCTTTGTGTTTGAAAATTTCGTCCCCACTGCCGGGGATGTGGTGCGCAACTATTTGAACCAGTTTGTAGCCAACGCCGGGAAGATGACGGCGGTGGGGATCGGCGCCCTTTTTGTAGTCGCCATTTTGCTGATCTCTGCCATCGATAAGTCGCTGAACTTCATCTTTCGGGTTCGCCAGCACCGCCGCATGGTGATTTCGTTTTCGATTTACTGGATGGTCCTGACGCTGGGCCCGATTCTGGTCGGTTCCAGTCTGGCAATCAGCTCATATCTGGGCTCTTTGAATATCATGGGGAGTGAAACCGCCAGCGGGCTGTTGCGACAGCTGCTGCGCGGACTGCCGGTGTTGATGTCAACGCTGGCGTTTCTGGGACTTTATCTGCTGGTGCCTAACACCAAAGTCCGATTGCGCAATGCCCTGATTGGTGCTCTGATCGCGAGTGCCTTGTTCGAGCTGAGTAAAAAGGGCTTTGCCCTTTATATCACCAATTTTCCGTCCTATCAGGTGATCTATGGCGCACTGGCCGTGGTGCCGATTCTGTTCGTTTGGGTGTACCTGTGCTGGTGCATTGTGTTGCTGGGCGCCGAAATTACCGCCAGCCTCTGCGAAGAGCAGCACTGGATGAAGCGGGGGCACGCAACACCATTGCCGCAGGGGGGGGAGGAGAAAAGTGCGCCTCATTTGACGTCAGTAGACAAAGGGCCGGACAAAACCGACAATTCCTCCTCTGAACTTTGAAAGCTGTAGGGGAAACAGAATGATTGCGCTTATACAACGGGTCAGCGAAGCCAGTGTGACGGTCGATGGGATGGTGACCGGGGCTATTGGTCAGGGGCTGCTGGTATTACTCGGTGTCGAAAAAGGGGAT
Source organism: Photobacterium sp. 53610 (assembly GCF_036409375.1). Lineage (NCBI taxonomy): Bacteria > Pseudomonadati > Pseudomonadota > Gammaproteobacteria > Vibrionales > Vibrionaceae > Photobacterium > Photobacterium sp. 53610. The sequence goes on from NZ_JAXOFS010000012.1 coordinate 71,936, forward strand.
GATGAAGCCAAGGCCCGTCGTCTGCGTGATAAGGTACTGGGCTATCGGGTGTTTGAAGATGAAGCCGGCAAAATGAACCTGAATGTGCAACAGGCCGGCGGCAGCGTGCTGGTGGTGTCGCAGTTTACCCTTGCGGCGGATACCAACAGCGGGATGCGTCCGAGTTTCTCAGCCGGGGCGAATCCGGCAGATGCAGAGCGCTTATATGAATATTTTGTTCAGGCCTGCCAGGAGAAAGAGATCCGCACCGAAACCGGGCGTTTTGCGGCCGATATGAAGGTCGCACTTCTGAATGATGGTCCTGTCACTTTCTGGTTACAGTGCTAGCCTGCACAAATGCGCTCGGTTTGTGAGTCAGCCGCGATGCACTCAGAACCACATCGGGTGTACCGCGCAAATGGATTTGAATGACTGGAGAAAGATGGAATGTTTCGACTGATCACCCCGCAATCTGACGCGGAACTTGATCGCTATTTCGATTTTCGCTGGCAGATGCTGCGACAGCCCTGGCACATGCCTGTCGGCTCAGAGCGCGATGCATATGACGCCCTCAGCTTCCATCGTATGATTGTAGATGATGACGGCCAGCCGGTGGCGATTGGCCGGTTGTATATGACCCCGGAGAACGACGGCCAGATCCGCTATATGGCCGTCCACCCTAATTACCGTAATAAAGGGATGGGGGGATTACTGTTGATGGCACTGGAGTCACTGGCCCGGCAGGAAGGTGCCAAACGTCTGGTCTGTAATGCCCGTGAGGAAGCGATTCGCTTTTATCAGATGAACGGCTTTGCCAATCAGGGAGAGCTGAGCGAAGAGCGTGGGCCGGTCCGTCATCAGCAGATGCTGAAATATCTCGACCCGCTGACCGAGGTGGTACGCCATCCGGACTGGTGTCAGGAGCTGCAGGATGTCTGGCAGTCACAGATCCCGATCAGTGACAAGATGGGCGTGAAGATCAGCCAGTACACCGGGTATCGTTTCGAGGTCAGTGCTCTGCTGAATGCCAATCTCAACCCGAGGGCGACCATGTTCGCCGGCAGTATCTTTACCATGGCGACACTGGCAGGCTGGGGTTTTCTCTGGATGCTGCTGAGAGAACGTCAGCTCAAGGCCGACATCATGTTGGTCGACAGCCGGATCCGCTATTCAGCCCCGGTAAAATCCAGACCGCGGGCGGTGACCGGAGTCGAAACCCTGACCGGCGATCTGGACCGTATCGCCAACGGCCGCAAAGGCCGTATGGTGGTCGAAGTCCAGGTGTTCAGCGATGAAACTCTGGCAGCGACTTTTACCGGGACCTATATGCTTTTCCGCTCACAGGATGACGAAACGCGGGTCTCCTGCTGATGACTGTGCCAGCGTTTGGTGAGCTGCTGACAGCCATCGCTGGCCTGTAATTCAACGGCACTGTCTGCCGGTGCAGCCAGATCCCAAGCGCCCTGCAATTCAGCATGCAGCTGCGGTCCCTGCAATGCCAGGGGCTGGAGACTGATCCGGCCGCGATCGGCTTGTATCATCAGCGGACTCAGGGTTACGGGCATCAGCGGTTCGGTGTTGTCTGTACCGGGCTGAAAGCCTGCCGGTTTATCACCGGCTTGCCAGCGCGCCATCAAAGTGCTTTCTTGCTGGGTCAGCGACAGCTGACGGAATTTGGCTTCCAGCTGACCATGGAGGCTGTAGGCCAATCCGCGCTGGAACTGTCCCAGACCGCTGGCTTGTGTCTGAATATCCATGGCGCCGTGCAGCGGGAGCGGCAGGCCCAGCCATTGGCTGAGCATCTGCGGCGGCAGACTGTCACCGGAGAGCTTGAGCTGCCACGGCCAGCCAGCTTCGCCGAGCTGTATCTCACCTTTACCCTCCAGCAAACCCGCTTCAATCGGCAGTGTCAGTCGGGTCAGTTGCCAGTGGCCAGCCTGACTGCTCATGGTCAGCAAGGGGTCCCGGATTGTGATCTGGCGGATATTAGTAAAACCGGCACCTGCCGCAAACTCGCCCTGCCAGAGACCGGGCTGCCCTTCATGCAAGAGCACCATACCCGTCCCCTCCAGGTTGATATCGCTGAACTGAAAGGGCAGCGGTGCATATGTTCCAGTGATCTGGCTGTAGCCGACGGACAACTGATCGACGGTCAGTTCATTCAGCTGATGCCACCAAGTATCGACCTGCTGTTGCAGCGGATTCTGCGGTTCCGCATGCCCCATGAGCCAGGCCTGAATAGCCTCTGGCATGATCCAGCGAATCCCTTTCAGTTCCAGCTGGTGCAGCAGCAGGGCATCCGGTGTCAGTGTCGCCTCGGTTCGCAGGTAACCTTCCAGTAAACGTGCCGAGAACCCCTTGAGGCTGATTTGTCCCGGCGTGAGGTGTAACTCGGTTAACGGATTTTCCAGCAGCAGATCGTGCCAGCGCAGGGTTTCAGCCCCCAGTGACAGCCGGGCATCTTTTTGTTGCCAGACTTCTCCCGGCCACTGCCAGTTCTCCAGCGCCAGACTGGCGTGATTGATGCTGTAATGATTGTGCTCCAGACTGCCGTCGAGGATATCCAGCCGGCGTATTTCAACGCTGAGAGCCGTCTGGCGGGCTTCTGTGGCCAGACTCATCAGGGGCTCAAGCGGAAAATGTTCGTCAACCTGCAGTCCGCTGGCCGTCAGCTGGTGGACAATCAGGTGGTGTGTGTCGGTGTCGAATTCAGCCTGGCCGTTGAAATCTGCGTTCTGCCAGTGGAAAGACAGACCGTAGAAAGTCCAGCCTTTTGGAGAGTGCTCGCCATCGAGCAGCAACTTGTCCAGAGTCTGCTGCTGCCAGAGCATCTGGTCTGCGGTCAGTTGAAAATCGCCGCTGAAGTCTCCCCAGGGTGACTGACTGTTACGCCAGTTATCTAACTGCAGCCGGGCATTTTCCAGACGGAGTTCGGGCAGGTTCAGGTTCAGGTTCGTCAGGGCCAGACGCTGCGTGTTGATGGTGCCGCTTTCCAGCTGCAAATCCGGGAGGTTATCCACGGTGAGTCCCTGGATTAGCAGGCTGTCAAAATGCCAGCCTTTGCTGAACAGTGTTTTCGGGGACAACCAGAGGTCAATTCGTTCGGCCGTTTGTTCTGAATGACCCTGTTGTTGCCAGCGGGGCTGGATCAGTCGCAGGTGACGGGGGTTGTCTTGCAGGGAATACTGCACATCTGTGACCCGGAAATTCGTGTCACTCAGATGATGGATCAGAGTATTGACCAGAAAAGCGCTGTGACGGGTATGCAGCAGTATGATTGCAATGCTCACTGTCATCAGCAGCAGAATGATCAGGCTAGCCAGAATTTTTGCGATAAAACGCATGCCGAACTCCATATCAGCCGCCCAACCACGTTTAGGCCGCTGCCGGGCAATCGGGCGGTGATGAAATTCCTGAGAAAACTGCATGGTAAGGTCGGTATCAAAAGAGTGACGGAAATGCGACATCTTGGCAAGGAATGCGGCTGGTTTTTGCTGGTTATTTAGCTTTTCATGAAGAAGTTCAGCTGAGTGTGTGATTGCTTCAGAGACAAAAAAGCCCTGCTGTGCAGGGCTTGTTCAGTTTGATGGTTTATCAGTCGAGCTGAGGGCCGGCAGCAACCAGGGCAGCACCCTGTTCGTTGTCGGTGTACTTCTCGAAGTTGTTGATGAAACGCTGTGCCAGATCGTGGGCTTTTACTTCCCACTCGGCCGCGTTGGCATAAGTATCGCGCGGATCCAGAATGTCCGGGTTGACGCCCGGCAGGGCTGTCGGCACGGTCAGGTTGAAAATTGGTACCTGCTTGGTGTCGGCAGCTTCAATGGAACCGTCCAGAATTGCGTCAATGATGGCGCGGGTATCCTGGATAGAAATACGTTTCCCGGTGCCGTTCCAGCCCGTGTTGACCAGATAAGCTTCTGCGCCAGCTGCTTCCATGCGCTTGACCAGCACTTCCGCGTACTGCGTCGGGTGCAGGCTCAGGAAGGCATTACCGAAGCAGGCAGAGAAGGTTGGTGTTGGTTCGGTAATACCACGCTCTGTACCGGCCAGTTTGGCTGTGAAGCCGGACAGGAAGTGATATTTGGTCTGCTCAGGTGTCAGTTTGGACACCGGTGGCAGAACACCGAAAGCATCAGCAGAGAGGAAGATCACTTTGTTAGCATGACCGCCGCGGGAGACGGGCTTCACGATGTTCTCGATGTGGTACAGCGGGTAGGAGACGCGGGTGTTTTCAGTTTTGGAGCCGTCATCAAAGTCAATCGTGCCGTCCGGGCGGACCGTCACGTTTTCCAGAAGGGCGTCGCGACGGATGGCGTTGAAGATATCCGGCTCTGCCTCTCTGGACAGCTTGATGGTTTTGGCGTAGCAGCCCCCTTCGAAGTTGAACACGCCGTTGTCGTCCCAGCCGTGTTCGTCATCCCCGATCAGCTTACGTTTCGGATCAGTCGACAGAGTGGTTTTCCCGGTTCCGGATAATCCGAAGAAGACAGCAACATCTCCGTTCTCTCCCTGGTTGGCAGAGCAGTGCATGGAGGCGATGCCCTGAAGCGGCAGGAAGTAGTTCATCATGGAGAACATACCTTTCTTCATCTCGCCGCCGTACCAAGTGCCGCCGATCAGCTGTACACGCTCAGTCAGGTTGAACACGGTGAAGTTTTCCGAGTTCATGCCGTGCTGTTGCCATTGGTCATTGGTGCACTTCGCGCCGTTCATTACAACGAAGTCAGGCTTGAAGGTCGCCAGCTCTGCTTCACTCGGGCGGATAAACATGTTTTTCACGAAGTGGGCCTGCCAGGCAACTTCGGTGATCACACGAATGCACAGGCGGGTGTCCGGGTTGGCACCACAGTAACCATCGACGACAAACAAACGTTTGCCTGACAATTGGTTGGCAACCAGTGTTTTCAGATCCTGCCAGACTTCCTGGGTCATCGGTTTGTTATCGTTATTGCCTTGATCTGACCACCACAGGGTGTCGCGGGTGGTGTCATCTTTAACAATGTATTTGTCCTTCGGGGAGCGGCCGGTGAAGATACCGGTATCGACTGCAACAGCGCCCAGTTCAGTCACTACGCCTTTTTCATAGCCTTCCAGTTCAGGCTTGGTTTCTTCAGCAAAAAGGACTTCGTAGCTCGGATTACGAAGGACTTCTTTCACGTTTTGGATGCCGTACTGGCTTAAATCCAGTGTTTGGCTAACCTTTTGTTCCTCGGCGTGCACGACTGTCATCGGTGGCTCCTTGGGGGTAAGAGGGGTTATTGGCTGTCTTTTTTTACCCTGAAGTCAGGGAGGTAACTTTTATAGTAACCACATACAAAATGTGGAGATTGGCTAGTGTTTTTATCTGTACCTAGACTAATTTTACCCTCTCAGGCAAGGGTTGTACCAGCGGTAAGCGATTAATATTACTTGCCAATTAAGGCGGGTGAAGTTGTATTTCCATTTCAGAAAACAGCAGGAAAGTGTGCCGGAGTTAAAAAAAAAGCCAGCACGGTGCTGGCTTTTGTAATTTAATTTCAGTGTTAATAATTTCTGAAAATTAATGAAGCTGTGAATCGTCGCCTTCAGAACCGGTTTCGAACAGGCTGGCTACGTCAATACTGTCAAAGTCATAGCTGGTACCGCAGTAATCACAGTGCAGAGACAACTTGCCCTCTTCCTGCAAAATACGTTCAATCTCGGCACGATCCAGAAGTTTGATGGCGCCTGCGCTGCGTTCACGGGAGCAGCCGCAGTGGAAAGCGACCGGTTGCGGTTCAAACAGCTTCACTTTCTCCTGATGGTACAGGCGGAACAGTACATCTTCAGCTGCTAGTCCGAACAGTTCATCATTTTTCACCGTTTCGGTCAGCTGCTCCAGATGTTCGAAATCGCCGGCATCGCCTTTACCGTCCGGCAGGATTTGCAGCAACATTCCCGCGGCTTTTTTCTGGCCTTCCAGCTCGCCGGTACGCAGCCAGATTCGGGTCGCGAGCTGCTCTGAATTGGCAAAATAGCTTTCCAGACAAGCTGCCAGGTTGTCGCCTTCCAAGCCAACAACGCCCTGGTAACGCTCACCCTGATCCGGCGTAATGGTGATCACCATGTGGCCTTTGCCCATCAGGTCGTGAATATTGCCGTTGGCAGGGATGTTGCCATCCCAGCGGGCTACACCGCGCATCTGCTGGTTGTGATCACCGTTAATCACCGCCAGTTTCACCGGACCGTCACCCTGGAGCTGCACAGTAACGGAGCCTTCGAATTTCAGGGTTGCCGTCAGCAGGCTGGTGGCAACCAGCAGCTCGCCCAGTAAGGTCTGCAGCGGCGCCGGGTAGTCTTTACTATTAATAATATGCTGATAAGTGTCGTTCAGTTGTACGAGTTCACCGCGCACAGAGACATCGTCGAACAGGTAACGGTAGAGATTATCGCTGGTCATGATTTGGTTTTCTCCGGCAGTCACTGTTAGTGATTGCTTTTAAACTTAAGTATATCGCGCCGCTGCTTTTTATCCGGACGCTTCTCCGGGTGCGGGTTGTTGTGTGCGTTGAGTTTACGCATCTGAGCCTGCTTCTCGCGCTGGGCAAGGCTGGCTTCGGTTTCCTGATACAGCGTTTGGGCTTCGGGGGCACCACGACGGGTACCGGACACGATGAGGATAGTGACTGTTTTTTCCTCATTGCCCTGCCGCAGTTTGATTTCGGCGCCGACTTCGACAAGTTTGCTGGGTTTGGAGCGCTGACCGTTATAGTGAACTTTACCGCCGTCGATCATATTGCGTGCGATCGAGCGGGTTTTATAGAAACGGGCAGCCCACAGCCACTTGTCTAACCGCACATCAGGTGCATCGGATTCGGAAGTTTGCCGACTCATTTTCTGGCTCCTTACCCAAATGGGCGCTAAAAATATCACATCGGAAAAGCTGCGTCAGCTTTACTAAATGGTGATGCCAGATCGCAAATTCAACAATGAATGGGAATTTGCTCACACGAAACGGCATTCTTATTGAATGAGTTATGTTTTTTCATTGATTGGGTTTGCTATATTAACCTGTCATGCAACAAGATGAGCTTTCATGGGTATGCAAAAAATTGCAGCTTTTAACAGGAACCTAAGCAAAGACTTGCTTGTCATAATATTGATTACACAGAGTCACGAGGCAGAAACAGTCAATGGATGTAGCTAGGGTAACAATGCAGTGGCGTCAGGCAGTTGCGGGTAAACGGATGCCTTCCATGCAGACCCTGACCCGGATCGTGACCTGGTGGCTGGTGATTGTGCTGGCCTGGGTGTTGGGACGCCTGCTGTGGTCCTTTTTGCAGCCGGTAGAAACCCCTCCAACCTGGCAGGCGCCATTGGTCACGGCCACCGGGAGCAAGCAGGAAGGATTCCAGATCTCAGATATCACCAGTATGGAGCTGTTTGGCCGGTACCGGGCGGATACCCCGAAAGTAACCCCGCAGAAACCAGTCAAACAGGACGCGCCGGAAACCAAGCTGAATCTGACACTGGTTGGGGTGGTCGCAAGCGACGATCCCGGCACCAGCCTGGCGGTGATTACGAACCGGGGCAAACAGAATACTTACGGTCTGAATGAAGCGATTGACGGGACACGTGCCACCTTGCAGGCCGTCTTTGTTGACCGGGTGATTATCCGCAACAACGGCCGGGATGAAACCCTGATGCTGGACGGCGTAAAGTTTGGCCAGAGTACGTCACGTTCAACCCCGCCACCGCCGGCTACAAGAGCTGCACCTGAGCCTGCGCAGGGCGGGGCGGATGAGCTGGCGCAGATTAAGCAGGAAATTCTGGAGAAACCGCAGAATCTTTTTTCTTACATTCGGCTTTCACAAGTGAAGCAGGATGGAAATTTGCTCGGCTATCGGGTCAATCCGGGGAAAAACCGGGTGCTGTTTGATGCCGTTGGTTTACAGCCGGATGATCTGGCGGTCAGCCTGAATGGCAACGATTTGAAAGACGAGGCTGTGATGGCACGGCTGTGGACCGAACTGTCTTCGGCCACGGAGCTCACGCTGACCGTTGAGCGCGATGGCCAGTTACATGACATATATATTGAGCTGCAATAGCAGCCTGAACACATTGCGTACACACGCAGGAGTTAGTTGTGAAAAAATGGATGGGTAAGGGCACCCTATGGCTGGCGGCCAGCCTGCTATCGGCTCCTCTGATGGCGAGCGAATTCAGCGCCAGTTTTAAAGGAACTGATATTCAAGAGTTTATTAATATTGTCGGACGGAACCTGCAAAAGACAATTATCGTAGACCCATCTGTCAGGGGACAGGTGAATGTACGCAGTTACGATTTGTTAAATGATGAGCAGTACTATCAGTTTTTCCTGAATGTGCTGGAAGTATATGGGTTTGCTGTCGTCGAGATGGACAACGGTGTACTCAAGGTGATTCGGGACAAAGACGCAAAAACTTCTTCAATCCCCGTGGTCGACAGCAAAACACAGGCTCAGGGCGACGAAGTCGTGACCAGGGTTGTGGCGGTACGTAATGTGTCGGTGCGGGAACTTTCTCCTTTGCTGCGTCAGCTCAACGATAATGCCGGTGCTGGTAACGTCGTGCACTACGATCCGGCAAACATCATTATGATCACCGGTCGTGCGGCCGTTGTGAATCGTCTGGCCGAGATCATCGAGCGGGTTGACCGCGCCGGCGATAAAGAAATCGACGTGGTGGAGCTGAATAATGCCTCCGCGGCGGAGATGGTCCGGATTGTCGATGCATTGAATAAATCAGCCGATGCCAAGTCCACACCTGAATTCCTGCAACCGAAGCTGGTGGCGGATGAACGAACTAACGCCGTGTTGCTGTCTGGTGACCCGAAGGTACGTGAACGCCTGAAACGTCTGATCCGTCAGCTGGATAAAGAGATGGCGAGCGCCGGGAACAACCGGGTTATTTATCTGAAATACGCCAATGCTGAAGATTTGGTGGACGTGCTGAAAGGGGTATCGGATAACCTGCAGGCTGAAAAGCAGGGAAATGCGAAGACAACCAACACGAAAAATGAAGTGATGATCGCTGCCCACGCCGATACCAACGCCCTGATCCTGACGGCACCGCCTGATATCATGCGCGCGATGGAAAACATCATTGCTCAGCTGGATATCCGCCGTGCACAGGTGCTGATTGAAGCCATGATCGTTGAGCTTTCCGAAGGTGCCGGGATTAACCTCGGGATTCAGTACGGCTCAAAAGAAAATGGTGTTGTGCAGTTTGGCAACTCCAACGTGCCGATTGGTCAGTACCTGATTGGTCTGGAAGAAGCCAAGGACACAACTACAACTGAGCAGCGTTTTGACAACAATAACAATCTGGTGGATGTCGAAGTGACCGAAAGTGGTGACTTTACGACGCTGGGTCAGGTGTTGTCCGGTGCCAACGGCGCGGTGCTGGGGCTGATCATGGGTGACTGGACCATGCTGGTGAACGCCGTTGCCACGGATCGTGAATCGAATATTCTGTCTTCGCCAAGTATTACCGTGATGGATAACGGTGAAGCTTCGTTTATCGTCGGTGAAGAAGTGCCGGTGGTGACGGGTTCGACTGCCAGTTCCAACAACGATAACCCATTCCAGACTGTTGAGCGGAAAGAAGTGGGGATCAAGCTGAAAGTGACTCCGCAGATTAACGAAGGTGACTCAGTTCAGCTGAAAATTGAGCAGGAAGTATCCAATGTCCTGGGTGCTAACGGTGCGGTCGACGTTCGTTTCTCCAAGCGTCAGCTGACAACGTCCGTCTTGATTCAGGACGGTCAGATGATTGCACTGGGCGGCCTGATTCAGGACCAGTCGAACGAGAACGAATCGAAAATTCCGCTGCTGGGGGATATCCCGATTCTGGGCCATCTGTTTAAGTCCAACAATACCAGTAAGGGCCGCACAAACCTGATGGTCTTTATTAAACCGACCATTATTCGTGATGGGGTGACGGCTGATGGGATCACCCAGCGCAAATACAACTACATCCGTGCCGAGCAGCTGTACAAAGCGGATGAAGGTCTGCGCCTGATGCCAAACAGCAAGTCGCCTGTGTTGCCGAAATATGGTGATGATATTGCGCTGCCGCCTGAAGTACGGGCCTTTGTCTCCCGTCTGGAGGAGCAATAATGAACGACGTGCACCCGACTGAACTGGTGCAGTTCCGTTTACCGTTCTCATTTGCCAAGCGTCATCAGGTGGTACTGGAGGCAGGCGAGCAGGGCCGGGTGCTTTATCATGGCAGCCCGTTGAAAGCCGTGGTCCTGGCGGAAGTCCGCCGGGTTTGCGGTAGCAGTTTTCATGTTGAGCAATTGACACCTGAAGCTTTCGAATTGCGCCTGACAGAAGCTTATCAGCGTGATTCGTCGGAAGCCCGCCAGTTGATGGAAGATCTCGGCTCCGATAGCGATGACTTTTTCTCGCTGGCTGAAGAGTTGCCTCAGACGGAAGATTTGCTTGAATCTGAAGACGATGCGCCGATCATCAAATTGATCAACGCGATGCTGGCAGAGGCTATCAAGGAAGGTGCGTCCGATATTCATATTGAAACGTTTGAAAAGGCTTTGTCGATTCGTTTCCGGGTCGATGGCGTGCTTCGAGAAGTGTTAAACCCGAGTCGTAAACTTTCACCGTTGCTGGTGTCTCGTATCAAGGTTATGGCACGACTGGATATTGCTGAGAAGCGGGTCCCGCAGGACGGCCGGATTTCACTTCGCATTGGTGGCCGTGCCGTCGATGTGCGGGTGTCGACCATGCCTTCCTCTCACGGTGAGCGGGTAGTGCTGCGTTTGCTGGATAAAAACGCAACCCGGCTGGATCTGCACAGCCTGGGGATGACTCCCCGGATTCATGAGAGTTTCCAATACATCATTCAGCGTCCGCACGGCATTATTCTGGTGACCGGTCCGACGGGTTCCGGTAAGTCAACGACGTTGTATGCGGGCCTGCAGGAGCTGAACAGCTCAGAGCGGAATATTCTGACAGTTGAAGACCCGATTGAATTTGATATTGACGGGATTGGCCAGACACAGGTCAATACCAAAGTGGACATGACCTTTGCCCGCGGCCTGCGTGCAATTCTGCGTCAGGACCCGGATGTGGTGATGGTTGGTGAGATTCGTGACCTTGAAACTGCCTCAATTGCAGTTCAGGCGTCCCTGACCGGTCACATGGTGATGTCAACGTTGCACACCAATACGGCAGTCGGTGCGATTACCCGTTTGCGTGACATGGGCATTGAGCCTTTCCTGGTTTCGTCTTCTCTGTTGGGGGTACTGGCACAGCGTCTGGTGCGGACCCTCTGTAAGGAATGCCGGAAGCCTTATCTGGCAGATAATGAGCAGAAGAAACTTTTTGGTCTGCCTGAGTATGAATCCCTGACTCTCTATCATCCTGTCGGCTGCGAGCATTGTAACAACAAAGGCTACCGGGGCCGGACTGGTATTCATGAACTGTTGCTGGTCGATGAGCAGGTACAGGAACTGATCCATGCCGAAGCCGGTGAGCAGGCCATTGAGAAGGTGGTCCGCCAGCATACGCCGAGTATCCGTGATGACGGACTTGCGAAAGTTCGTCTGGGGATCACGACGCTGGAAGAAGTGATGCGGGTCACCAGGGAGGGATAATGGCAGCGTTTGAATATAAAGCGCTGGATGCCAAAGGGCGCCAGAAAAAAGGGGTCATGGAGGCGGATACGGCGCGCCAGATCCGTCAGCAACTGCGGGAGCAGGGGCTGATCCCGGTTGAAGTCAGCCAGAGCCATGAAAGAGAAAAACGCAAAGCTGGCGGTCGTCTGGTGCTGCGCCGCGGTATCAGTACCAATGAATTGTCTTTGCTGACCCGGCAGCTGGCTACGCTGGTTCAGGCCGGGATGCCGCTTGAAGAGTGTCTGCGGGCCGTTGCCGAGCAGAGTGAAAAAGTTCGCCTCAAGAACATGATACTGGCCGTACGTTCCCGGGTTGTAGAGGGTTACACCCTGTCCGACAGTATGGCGGAATTCCCTCATATTTTTGATCAGCTGTTCCGTGCCATGGTGGCGGCCGGTGAAAAATCCGGCCACCTGGATACCGTGCTGAACCGGCTGGCTGATTACACGGAAAATCGCCAGAAAATGCGCAGTAAGCTGCAGCAGGCGATGATCTATCCCACCATGCTGACGCTGGTGGCTGTTTCCGTGGTCGCTTTCCTGCTGGCAACAGTTGTTCCAAAAATTGTCGATCAATTTGTTCATATGGGCCAGGAACTGCCGCAGATCACTCAGGTGTTGCTGGCAGCCAGTAACTTTGTCCAGCACTGGGGATTGCTCGTCGTTCTGGCGATCCTGGCACTGATTATGGGAGTCCGGATGGCACTGCGCCGTCCTGATCTGCGTTTGAAGTGGGACCAGCGTATGATGAAGGTGCCGGTGATCGGTAAGGTTGCCCGGGGGCTGAATACCTCGCGCTTTGCCCGGACACTGTCAATTTGTACCTCGAGTGCCATTCCGTTGCTGGATGGGATGAAGGTGGCGGCTCAGGTCATGACCAATACCTGGGTGAACCAGCAAATCCTCGAAGCAGCAGATAAGGTGCGTGAAGGGGCCAGTCTGCGGGTCTCACTTGAGCAGACGAAACTGTTTCCGCCTATGATGCTGCACATGATTGCCAGTGGCGAGCGCAGTGGTGAGCTGGAGCAGATGCTGACCCGGGCAGCAGATAATCAGGACCGGGACTTTGAGTCACTGGTCAATATGGCACTGGGGGTGTTTGAACCCCTGCTGATAGTAGTGATGGCCGGGATAGTAATGTTTATTGTCATTGCTACCCTGATGCCAATTATTGCCCTGAACAATATGGTGGGCATGTAGTTTTTCCTTTTGGAGGTTTTTGCAATGCAACGTCAACAACGTGGTTTTACCCTGCTGGAAGTCATGGTGGTTATCGTGATTCTCGGTGTTCTGGCCAGTCTGGTCGTGCCGAACCTGCTGGGTAACAAAGAGAAGGCGGATCAGCAGAAAGTGGTGACCGATATCGGTGCACTGGAGCAGGCGCTGGACATGTACAAACTGGACAACAGTGTGTACCCGAGCACGGATCAGGGACTGGCTGCACTGGTTACTGCTCCGTCATCCACGCCGGAGCCGCGTAACTACCGTACCGGTGGCTATATCAAGCGTCTGCCGAAAGACCCTTGGGGTAATGATTACCAGTATGTGATGCCTGGCGAAAATGGCCCGGTCGATGTGTTCAGCCTGGGTGCTGACGGTCAGGAAGGCGGTGAAGGTGTGAATACCGATATCGGCAACTGGAATATGCTGGACTACCGTTAATTTCCGATATGTATCGAAAGGCTGCTGGTTTTACCCTGATCGAACTGCTACTGGTGCTGGTGCTGCTGGCAACCAGCGCCGTAGCCGTTATTTTCACCCTGCCTGCCCCGAAAGACGATGCGCTGAAAGAAGAGGCGCATCGCTTTCAGTATCTGGTGCAGCTGTTGGGGGAGGATGCGATGCTTAACGGGCGTGATTATGGTGTCCGGGTTGACCGACAGGGCTATCGCTTTTTTGAGCTTGCGCCGGATGGCTGGCAGCCGTTGAAAGACTCCCGTTACTTTACGGAAGTAACGCTGCCGGACACATTGGGAATGGAGGTCAAAATCGGCAGTAATGCCTGGCAGGACGATGACCGTCTGTTTGAGCCGGGGACATTGTTTGATGAAGACCTGTTCGCAGAGGAAAAGGAGAAGCAGGCCCGGCCACCGCAAATTATTGTCATGGCCAGTGGTGAGTATACTCCGTTTACCGTGACCTTTGATGCCAGCGGAGAAAGTGATGTCTGGCGGGTTGAAGCCGATGAAGTGGGACAGCTGCACTTGCTGGCTCCGGGCGAAACCCGCGAGGGGAAGAAACCATGAAAGATGGCCTGACGAAATTCACGCAAACCGGATTTACCTTGCTGGAAGTTCTGGTAGCGCTGGCCATTTTTGCCACCGCTGCCCTCAGTGTTATGAAGGCTGTTGGTCAGCACATCAACACCGTGGGTTATCTGGAACAAAAAACTTTTGCCACCATGGTGGCGGACAATGAACTCGCCCGGCTCCGCATTGCCGGTGAACGGCTGACGGCCGAGAAAAAAGGCAAGTCAGAGCTTGCCGGGCAAACCTGGTACTGGTCAGTGAAAAGCACGAAGACAGCAGATGGCTACCTGAGAGCTCTGGATGTGTCTGTGGCGACTGATGAAGCGATGAAAGATCGGGTAACCACCCTAAGGACCTACATTGAAAACTGAGCGTCGCCCATCCGGGCTGCAGCGTTCAGCCGGATTTACGCTGCTGGAAGTGCTCGTTGCGATTGCCGTCTTCGCCATGCTCAGCATGTCTGCCTATCAGGTAATGAATGGGGTTCAGCGTAGCGATGAGCAGTCTCGCGAGCATAATGAACGCTTGCAGGAAATACAGCGTGCGATGGTGATGCTGGATGGTGATTTCCGCCAGATGGTTGCCCGCCAGGTCAGACAGCAGGGGAACAATGAAAGTGGTCCGCTGCTGCAAAGTGGCGAGTATCTTCTTGATTCTTCAAGTCATGGTATCCTTTTTACCCGAGATGGCTGGCAAAATCCGCAGCAGATGTTTCCCCGCAGCGAAATTCTTCGGGTCGGTTATCGGATCATTGATGAGACGCTCGAACGGGTCTGGTTTCGTTATCCGGATACGGTGGTCGGCACTGAGCCGCTGGTACGCAAGGTACTGACCGGCGTGACCGCACTGTCGTTTCGTTACTACGGCGCGGAGGGCTGGCAGGACAGCTGGACTGACAGCGGGGCATTGCCCAAAGGGATTGCCGTCACGCTGACGCTGGATGATTTCGGCAAAGTTGAACGCGTATATATGCTGCCGGATGCGAAACTGCCTTCGGCAACCAAAAAAGACGGGGATGCAGATTCATGAGGCGGTCACCAGCGAAACAGCGCGGGGTTGCCCTGATCGTTGTCCTTCTTCTGCTCGCCATGATGACACTGCTGGCCGTACAGATGACCGATCGCTTGCAGCTGAATTTCTACCGGGTTGAAAACCAGGTGTTTAACCAGCAGGCCTACTGGTACAGCCAGGGGATGGAGCAGCTGGCGAAGGTTGCAATTGAGCAAAGTCTGTCTGACAGCGACACGGTGAATCTCAGTCAGGTCTGGGCGACAGAAGGCCAGAGCTACCCGCTGGATAACGGGGAAGTGAAGGGCAATATCTATGATCGCCAGGCCTGTTTTAACCTGAATGCTCTGTCCGGCCAGGCGCCGGAGCAGGATCGAACCAAAAAGCCTTTCCGGGTCCGTTTTCTGCAGGCCTTGCTGGAAGAAAGCGGCAGTGAAAGTTATGAAGCCGAAGTGGCGGCGGACTCCGTCTGGGAATATGTCGATCCGGATGAAACTGTATACAGCGCTTATGGTGCGGGTGACAGCAGCTATGAGGGTTTTTCACCGCCTTATCTTCCCCCCAGAAATCTGATGGCGGATGTGACCGAATTGCGGGCGGTGAATGGTGTGAGCGCCAAAATGTTCCAGCAGGCACGTCCATTCTTGTGTGCTTTGCCCACCACCGAGCTGCTGATTAACGTGAATACCATCAAAGCGACTCAGGCTGCCTTGCTGGTCGGGGTATTCAGCCCTGAGCTGAGCCTGGATGATGCCCGACAGCTGATTGAAAATCGTCCTTATGATGGCTGGCAGGATGTTGAGGCCTTTTTGGCAGACGGGGCAATCAGTCGTCTGACCAAGACGGTCAGAGATCAGGCGAAGCCTTATCTGGCCGTCAAAAGTGATTATTTTGAGCTGGATGCTGAAGTGAAAGTAGACCGGGCTCGATTAAGAATACTGGCCCTGCTCAAACGAGACGGGGAGAACAAGGTGACGGTTGTGCGTCGCCGATATGGAGGAATGAGTGAGCGAGTTTCTGACGATAAGGCTAAGTAGCCGTCCTGCCGGGCCGGTGCATTGGCTGGTCTGGTCGCCACAGCAACAGGAAGTAATTGCCTCGGGTGAACTGGCTGACAGCAGTCAGCTCAGCGAACTGGCGGATTACGGTGCGAACCGGCCGGTGTACTTACTGGTGCCGGGAAGTGATGTGCTGCTGAGTCAGGTGTCAATTCCATCAGGGTCCGGACGCCAGCTTGCGCAGGTGTTGCCTTACCTGCTGGAGGAAGAGCTGGCTCAGGATGTCGATGATTTGCATATCCACATGCTGAAGCGTGAAGCGGATAAAGCGCATGTGGCAGTGGTGGGTCATCAGCGGATGCAGGACTGGCTGTCACTGTGTGAGGATGCCGGGTTGTCTGTCCGGAAAGTTATTCCGGACTGTCTCTGCCTGCCGGCATTTGAGAACAGCTACAGTGCCGCGGAAATCGATGGTCAGTGGTTGCTGCGGCAGTCAGTGACACAGGGAATATGTGCAGACAGTGAGTGGCTGGCAAGTTGGCTGACGGCACAGAAAGTTCCTTTGATCAGTCAGGCCATGGAAGAAGATATCTCTGAGGAGGAGGTTGAAGCTGAAGTGGCTGAAGAACTGGCAGGCGGAGATGCCGAGGTGGTTCAGACACGTATCCGTCATTTCACCCCGGCACCGTCGGGTATGCCCGGGGTTTGGCAGGCTGAAGCACCAGAACTTGTGATGGCGCTGC
Source organism: Photobacterium sp. 53610 (assembly GCF_036409375.1). Classification (NCBI taxonomy): domain Bacteria; kingdom Pseudomonadati; phylum Pseudomonadota; class Gammaproteobacteria; order Vibrionales; family Vibrionaceae; genus Photobacterium; species Photobacterium sp. 53610. Next base: position 88,546 of record NZ_JAXOFS010000012.1, read on the forward strand.
TGGCAAAAGGGGCGCACGAGAGTAAATCCAGCCTGTTATCGGGCCCTTACAAGTTGCAGCCTACCTGGCATAAGGCACTGAAGCCCTGGCGTAAAGTCGGCATTGCCGCTGTGTTGCTGTTAGGGGGCATGGTGGCTGAATATGTGGTTCGGGTGCAGAGCATTGAGCAGCAGGCTCAGGCTTATCAAGATGAGAGTTACCGGATTTTTCGTGAAGTGCTGCCTCAGTTTAAGTCAATTCCAACACCAAGTTACCTGAAACGTCAGTTTAATGATGAAATTGATCGCCTGGGTGGCGCAGAATCAGGAGAGGGACTGTTGCCGTGGCTGGTCAAATTAAGGCCGGCTCTGAGTAGTGTGCCGCAACTGACCGTTCAGAATCTGAAATATGATCAGAATCGTAAGGAGCTGCGTCTTCAGGCAATTGCAGCGGAGTTCCAGCACTTTGAGCAACTCAGGGTATTGCTGGTGAAAGAATTTGAAGTTGATCAGGGCCAGCTGAACCGGGAAGGCCAGCAGGTAAGTGGTGCGCTGGTACTGAGGAGGCGTTCGTGAATCAGTGGTTTAAGTCCTTAACCAGCCGTGAGCAGCGTCTGGTGATCGGTGGCGGAATTGCGCTGGTGATTGCCGTCCTCTACTGGGGGATCTGGCAACCGATGGCGCTGCGGGCGGAACACGCCGAAAATGAGCTGAAAAACCAGCGCCAGTTACTGACCTGGGTGAGCAGCAAAGCGGATGACATCATAAAGCGCAGAGCGAAAACCGGTGCGTCTGGGAGCATCAGTCCGACAGGACTGAATCAGGTGGTCAATGAAACGACCCGGCGATTCCGGATTGAACTGATCCGGATGCAGCCGCAACCGCGCGATGAATCGGTACAGGTCTGGGTTCAGCCTTTGCCGTTTAATACCCTGGTGAACTGGCTGGCATTTCTCCGGGATGAGCATGGGATTGAAGCGAAATTTCTGGATGTGTCCAAAACCGATCAGGCCGGTGTGGTCGAAGTAAACCGTTTACAGTTGGGACGAGGCTAAGCGTGGGTTTCAGAGTGTTTGTTGGGGTGAGCTTCGTGTTTGCCCTGCTGGTGAGTTTGCTGGTGCATTTGCCCGCAAGCTGGTTATGGCAGTTTGTACCGAATACACCGGGGTTGGTTGTTTCCGGGATCAGCGGGACGCCCTGGAAGGGCAGTGCATCGCAAATTCGCTGGCAGCAGTGGGTGTTGGGAGAGGCTGAATGGACAATGTTTCCCTGGAAGCTGCTGACAGGCGATGCGGCTTTTAAGGTGAGCATGGGCAGGGGCAGTGAGCTGGGATACCGTGGCGATGGTACTCTTGGCATTAATTTTGATGGCCCGTACGCAAAAGGTTTTGTGCTGACGATGTCAGCGCAACAGGTGGTGCAGTCTGTGCGCTTACCGATACCGTTAACCTTGGGCGGCAGTTTTACACTGACGCTGAATGATTACCGATTTGCCTCGCCTTATTGTCAGGCACTGGATGGTGTACTGACCTGGAATGGTGCTTTGGTCGGCACGCCGATGGGTGAAATCGACTTGGGGCCGGTGAATGCTGAACTGAGCTGTAACGACGGGCAGTTGGCGGCCACCTCCCACCAGAAATCAAATCAGGTCGAAAGCGATTGGCAGGCTAGCTTGAGCCAGAATCAAACCTACAGTCTCAATGGCTGGTTTACGCCCGGGGCAGAGCTGCCCGCTAATTTACGGGATCAGCTTAAGTGGTTGGGGAGTCCGGATGCCAGCGGCCGTTATCCGGTTCGGTATTCCGGTCGCCTGTAATTTTAGGGTGACAGCGTTCATCAAAGCTGAAAGTGGTCTAGCGGGTTTGGGGAATGTGGCTTTTTTACTTTATTTTCTGACAGCCTTGCCATTTAATACCCGGTAGACCAAGTTACAAGGAAACAGCATGGCGGCAGAAAGTAAAAAACCAACCATTCTGGCGACTGAGGTTGTGGCCCAGTCACGCCTGTTCAAGATTGAATCTTTGGATCTTCGCTTCAGTAACGGGGTGACACGGACCTATGAACGCATGAAGCCCAGCGGGCGCCATGCGGTGATGGTGGTCCCGGTTACGGCAGAAGGCGACCTGCTACTGGTTCGTGAATATTCAGCTGGTACTGACCGCTATGAGCTGGGCTTTCCAAAAGGACTGATCGATCATGGTGAAGCGGCCGAGCAGGCTGCGAACCGTGAAATGAAAGAAGAAATCGGCTTCGGTGCCAATATTTTGGTCCCCATGAAAGAAGTTGTACTGGCACCGTCCTATTTTTCCAGCCGGATGACGCTGTTTCTGGCCCAGGACTTGTATCCTGAACGGCTGGAAGGTGATGAACCCGAACCGCTGGAGGTGGTGCGCTGGCCATTGGCGCAGGCTGAGGAACTGCTCAGTCATCTGGACTTTGCGGAAGCCAGAAGCATCACCGCCTTATTTTTGGCATTGAAGTACTTATCCTAGCGCAGGAGTGTGAGATGGAACTATCGAGCCTTATTCCATCCGTGATTGAAATTGCCCGGGCATCGGGACAGGTAATACTGGATATTTACCAGCGTGGCCAGTTTGAGAAGCAGGTCAAGCATGATAATACTCCGGTCACCAGTGCAGATCTGGCGGCCCATAAACTAGTGCTGGAGCGTTTGAGTGAACTGACTCCGGACATTCCCGTCTTGTCGGAAGAAGATGCTGCCATTCCATTGGCAGAGCGGAGTCAGTGGCAGCGCTACTGGCTGGTGGACCCTCTGGACGGCACTCAGGAATTTATTGCCGGCAGCGGAGATTTCGCAACCATTATCGCGCTGGTGGAAGACAATCAGCCAGTAATGGGGGTGGTCTATGCACCGGTCTCCGGCGTGGTGTATTATGCGTACCGGAATCAGGGAGCCTGGAAGATCACGCCGGAAGGTGAAACGGTCCGGATTTCCACCCATAAACATGAAGGTCCGACACGCTCGATTGCTGTGGCAATCAGCCGGCGTCAGGATATACGTGTGATCACCAATCGATTGGATCCGGCGCTGAACTATGATTTGGTACCGCTGGGCTCGGCGGCACTGAAATCCTGTCTGGTGGCCGAAGGTGCGGTGGATTGTTATCTGCGACTGGGGCCAACCGGGGAGTGGGACACTGCTGCGACGCAATGCATTGTCGAAGAAGCGGGCGGTCGAATCCTCAACACACATCTGACGCCGTTGTCTTACAACGAGCGGCATACGCTGGAAAATCCGAACTTTATTACTCTGGGCGATGAGAGTCTGCCCTGGTCTGAGATTCTGACGCCGGATAACCGGATGATGGAAGCCAGTTAACTAAACACTGAAACGGCCCGAGCGGGCCGTTTCTTTTTTGTGTTACTGCTCGCGTTCGAAAATCCGGTCACAGGTATGGATGAGTTGCTCGGCCAGGGTCCGGCTGAGCGCAGAAAGTTTGCTTTGTGCATGCAGGGTCACCTCCATATCCGGTACCGGCGGCAGTCCGTCCTGTTCGTCCAGGATCCGGTGCTGAGCGGTCACCAGACGCCGGGGTAAGAGTGAAATCCCCAGTCCGGCTTCGACAGCGCAGCAAACACCGGACAGGCTGGTACTGACATAAGCCAGCCGCCAGCTGCGACCCAGACTGTCAAACGTATGGGCCATCTCGTTCCGGTACAGCCCGCCAATCGGGAATGAGACCAGCGGGACAGGATGCCGTTCGAGGTTGTTGCTGTGCAGCGCGTCGATCCAGCACAGCGGTTCGGGCCAGTGGCTCAGGCCGGGTTGGCTGCCCGGGCGTTGTTTGACCAGCGCCAGATCCAGCTCACTGTTCTGAAACTCTCGCCAGATATCACTGCACATCCCGCTTTTCACTTCCAGCCGGATGCCCGGATACGCACTGGAAAAGGCATGCAGGGTCGGCATGATGGCATGGGTCGCAAAATCTTCCGGAACGCCCAGACGGATTTTTTGCTGTTCAGCACTGAGGCTGGTCTGCGCGACGGCTTCATTCATCAGCTGCAGGATGCGGCGGGCATAGCTGAGCACCCGCTCTCCTTCCAGTGTTGCTGTAACATAGCGGCCTTTCCGGTGCAGCAGTTCACACCCCAGCTGTGATTCGAGTTTACGGACTTGCTGACTGACCGTCGATTGTGTGAGGTGGGTACTCTCGGCAGCACGGGTAAAGCTGCCACTGTCGATGACGGCGACGAAGCTGCGGAGCAAAACCGGATCTAATGTCTTGTTGAGGTTCATTATTTTTCCAGTGGAAAATCCACTAACTGGCATTTATTTATTTAATTTATAAATCAAACAGCCATGCTCTACAATCATAAGTCTCCAGTATCGAAACAGCAGTCTCATCCAGATCCTGCTTGATCTATCGGCGCAGTCACACTGCTATACATGAAAGGATATCTGTCATGGCTCGTAATACTTATTATGCCCCTCAGGGCGGTCTGCCGCCCCAAACTCAAATTCTGTCGGACCGCGCGGTGTTTACCGAAGCGTATGCCATCATTCCCAAGGGCGTGATGAGCGATATCGTGACCAGTTTTCTGCCTTTCTGGGAAGACACTCGGCTCTGGGTGATTGCCCGGCCGATGACAGGTTTTGCGGAAACCTTCTCTCATTACATCATGGAAGTGTCACCGCAGGGCGGCAGTGACAAACCTGAACTGGATGCCGGTGCTGAAGGCGTGCTGTTTATCGTCGAAGGGGAGATGACCCTGACCCTGGAAGGGGAAGAGCATCATATGACCACCGGAGGTTATGCTTATCTGCCGCCTTCGGCACAATGGCGTCTGAAAAATCACAGCGATGCACCGGTGCGGTTCCACTGGATCAGGAAGGCTTACCAGTTTGTAGATGGCATTGCGGTGCCGGATGCATTCGTGACCAATGAAAACGACATCGAACCGACTGCCATGCCGGATACCGGTGATGTCTGGGCGACCACCCGGTTTGCTGATCCGGCAGATATGCGTCATGACATGCATGTCAACATTGTGACTTTTCAGCCCGGCGGGATCATTCCTTTCGATGAAACCCATGTCATGGAGCATGGTCTGTATGTGCTCGAAGGTAAGGCGGTTTATCACCTGAATCAGGACTGGGTCGAAGTGGAAGCGGGTGACTATATGTGGTTAAGGGCTTTCTGCCCGCAGGCATGTTATGCCGGTGGTCCGGGTCGTTTCCGCTATCTGCTGTACAAAGATGTGAACCGTCACATGTTGCTGAATCCGTCATCAGCGTATCGCGGTAACCGGCTGTAACTGACTCCGGGCATGCAAAAACGGCGCACTTCACAGTGCGCCGTTTTGTTTATGGGGTGTATCGTTCCGCAGAGCAAACTACGGAACGGTGCTTTCAAAACAGGCGGTTCAGCCCGTTCAGTGCTGCGACTCGGTAGGCTTCAGCCATGGTCGGATAGTTGAAGGTGGTATTGACGAAGTAGTCGATTGTGTTGCCGCCGTTCTTCTGCTCCATGATGGCCTGGCCGATGTGGATGATTTCTGCCGCACGTTCGCCGAAGCAGTGGATCCCTAAGATTTCTTTGGTATCGCGGTGGAACAGGATCTTCAGGCTGCCGACATCCATTCCGGCAATCTGGGCCCGTGCCAGGTGTTTGAACTGTGCACGTCCTACTTCATACGGGACTTTTTCTGCCGTCAGTTGCTGCTCGGTTTTACCGACGGAACTGATTTCCGGAATGGTGTAAATGCCGGTCGGGATATGGTCAATCAGTTGTCCCTGTGCCTGACCGGTGGCAATGGCCTGGGCGACGAACCGGCCCTGATCATAGGCGGCACTGGCCAAACTCGGGTAACCAATGACATCGCCGACAGCATAAATGTTGTCGATTTCGGTGCAGTAATTCTGGTCGACGGACAGCTGGCCGCGGGAATCCGGTGTCAGTCCGACAGCATCCAGATTCAGGCGGTCGGTATTACCGGTCCGGCCGTTTGCATACAGCAGGCAGTCGGCTTTCATTTTCTTGCCGGACTCCAGATGCAGGACCACCCCGTCATCCGTTCCTTCGATTTTGCTGTAGGTCTCGCCGTTGCGGATCAGCACCCCGTTGTTCCACAGGTGATAAGACAGTGAATCGGAGATCTCGTTGTCCAGAAATTCCAGCAGGCGTTGACGGGTGTTGATCAGGTCTACTTTGACGCCCAGCCCCCGGAAGATTGAGGCATACTCACTGCCGATGACACCGGCGCCATAGATAATGATATGGCGCGGATCATGCTGCAGGCGCAGAACGGAGTCGCTGTCGTAGATACGTGAGTGATTGAAATCAACGTTGTTCGGATGATATGGCCGTGAGCCGGTTGCGATCACGAACTTGTCAGCGGTGTAAGTCTCCTGGCTGCCGTCGTGATGACGGACCCGAAGTGTGTGGTTGTCTACAAAGCTGGCTTCGCCGGAGATAATCGGGCACTGATTGCGATCATAAAAACCCTGACGCATGCGGGTTTGTTTGCTGACAACATCTTGCGCATGACCAAGGATCCGGCTGAAGGTGCTGTGCAGCGGTGCGGAGTTTCTGCTGTACAGCGGGTTTTTGTTGAATTCAATAATCCGGCTGACCGCATGGCGTAAAGCTTTGGAAGGGATGGTTCCCCAGTGAGTACAGCCGCCGCCGACACTGCTTTCCCGCTCGACAATCGCCACATTGAAGCCAGCTTTGGTCAGGCCCATGGCGGCCCCTTCGCCCCCGGGTCCGCTGCCGATAATGATCACATCATAGTGTGAGGGAGTCGTAGGGTTTTGTTTGCTCATGGGCCGCCTTTATTATCCGATTGTTTCTGTGGTGCGGAGTGTAACGTTTTCCTGCACAAGGGAAAATCGCCTTGCCGCGATAGAGCGCGGAGGATCACGTTGTCGGTGATAGATTTCTCAAATATGTACCTGAATATCAGGAGATTGTGAGCCGACTGGGAAAACCGGAACTGTGATTTTGATTCCAGCTGAGTGGCTCGTTAGTATTCCCCCGGTCAAAAAGAGGAATGACGCTGAACAAGTTGCTGAAAGCGGGTATAGTGAAACACAAACTGGCAACCGAGAAGCAGTCAACCATGGGGATCAGGGCCCAACAGAAAGAGAAAACCCGGCGTTCACTGATTAACGCAGCATTTAACCAGCTCAGTGCCGAGCGGAGTTTTTCCAGTCTCAGCCTGCGCGAAGTCGCCCGCGAAGCGGGGATCGCGCCCACGTCTTTCTATCGTCACTTCAAAGATATGGATGAACTTGGACTAACATTGGTTGATGAGGGGGGCCTGCTGCTTCGCCAGTTGATGCGTCAGGCCCGGCAGCGTATTGCCGAGGAAGGCAGCGTCATCCGCACTTCTGTTGAAACCTTTATGGAATTTATTGAAAGCAGCCCGAACGTGTTCCGGCTGCTGTTACGGGAGCGTTCCGGCACGTCTCCGGCGTTTCGTGCGGCCGTTGCCCGAGAAATTCAGCACTTTGTGGCGGAACTCACGGAGTATCTGGAGGCCAAAGGAGGAAGCCGTCATGAAGATGCATTCACTCAGGCTGAAGCTTTGGTCACACTGGTATTCAGTTCCGGCGCCGATGCACTGGATCTCGATGCTCAGTCGCGGGCAGAGCATGCCGAGCGTTTGATTATGCAACTCCGGATGATTGCCAAGGGTGCTTACTGGTATCGTAAAGAGCGTGAGCGGAACACGCTGGCGCATAAACCTAAATAGAAAATGTTGGTGAAAATATGGACAAGCAACAAGTTAAAGCAGAACGCAAGACCTTAATCCTGTCGCTGCTGGCGGGACTATGCGGTAATGCCACACTGGCTGTGTTTACCTCCAGTGCGGTCGCTTTCTCTATTTTTCCTGTCATTGCTTTTATCATGACAGTGTATTGCCTGTATCAGGATTACCTGACACGTCCAATGTCGGAAGGGACGCCGCAGATTGCCTTTGCACTGTTTTTAGTCGGTGCCTTTGGGTATTCCGCATTCCTGCGAGCTCAGACACCGGACATGGGCTCCAACTTCCTGCCGCTGATGATCTGTCTGGCGCTGCTGCTGTGGGTGGCCTACCGGATGGGTATCATGAAGCCAAAAGCAAAAACTCAGGAAGACGCGTAAGCTTGTCGATTTCACGTAAAAAGGCGCCTGAGGGCGCCTTTTTTATATCGGAATGATTGCCTGCCGGACGTGCGGTTATCTGCGCTCCAGCATCACACCGGCTTCCATGTGGTGGGTATACGGAAACTGGTCAAACAGTGCAAAGCGGGTGATCCGGTGAGTCGTACTCAGAATCTCCAGATTGGCTTTCAGGGTGTCCGGGTTACAGGAGATGTAGACGATGCGCTCGTAGCCCTGAACCATACGGCAAGTATCGTCATCCATGCCGGACCGTGGCGGATCGACAAAAATGGTGTTGCAATGGTAGCTTTTCAGATCAATGTTGTTGTCTTTCAGGCGGCGAAACTCGCGCTGACCTTCCATGGCCTGTGTAAACTCTTCAGCGGACATCCGGATGATCTGTACGTTATCGATCTGGTTTGCCGCAATGTTGTACTGAGCTGAGTCCACAGACGGCTTCGCCAGTTCGGTTGCCAGAACGCGTTCAAAGTTCTGCGCCAGAGCCAGCGAGAAATTACCGTTACCGCAATACAGCTCCAGCAGATCGCCTTCGCTGTCCTGCGTACAGTCGACCGCCCACTCAAGCATTTTCTGTGCGACTTCACCATTTGGCTGAGTGAAACTGTTCTCGACCTGCTGATAGGTGAGGGTGCGATCATTGACTTTCAGTTTTTCAACCACGTAGTCCTGATCCAACACGATTTTTTGTTTGCGTGCACGACCGATCAAATTGAGGTTGAAACCTTCATCATTCAGGCGCTGCTTCAGGATTTTGGCTTCTTTGAGCCACTGATCGTCCAGCTGACGGTGATACAGTAGGGAGACCAGCACCTCGCCGCTTAAAGTTGACAGAAAGTCGACCTGAAACAGTTTATGACGCAGGGCGCGGTTTGGTTTCATGGCGTCCATCAGCAGCGGCATCAGGTCATTGATCAGGCGGCTGGCCGCTGGGAACTGATCGACACGGTATTTCTCGCGGGTTTCCTGATTGAACATGATGTAATACAGGTCTTCCCCTTCGTGCCAGACGCGAAATTCCGCGCGCATGCGGTAATGCTGTGCAGGCGAAGCAAACACTTCCAACTCCGGGGTGTCTACGTCAGCAAACAGCGCTTGCATGCGCTCGGCTTTCTCGTCCAGCTGTGCCTGGTAGGTATCGGGGTTGATTGGGGTTGCTGCCATGGTGTTGCCTCAAAACTGCTCAAAATAAGAGCGGAGATTTTATTGCATTGTTGACTGATGTCCAGTGCAAGGGCGGAGAAAAATGTTGGCGGTGTAGATTTGTCATGAGTAATAGCAAACTAAACTAGACAATCGGAACAGTGAAAACTAGCATTTTGTTGCGCTGGTTTGCCTGCAGAGCAGGTGGGGGAATACGGTGAGAATCCGTAACTGACGCGCAGCGGTAAGAGAGAACGAAGACACAGGGCTGGAAGCCAGACACTGTTTCCTCAGGTGTGCGCAATGCATGCTGAACGAAATGGGAAGTCGTTGTCCTAGGCGGTTGTTCAACCGTGCTCTCAAGTCCGAAGACCGACCAGCGCCGAAGGCAGTACGGAGACTGCCAGATTTCAACGCGATTTAAGGTATCCAAAATAATGAAAAAAACGCTTTTAGCAGTGGCGTTGGCACCGTTGTGCCTGCAATCCTCTCTTGTTTCCGCCCAGAACACGACTGAAGAGACTATGGTGGTCATTGGACGCAGTGCCAATGTGAACTCTATAGATAATATCCCGGCGAATGTCAGCGTGATTACCCAGAATGATATCCAGGAATCAGGCGCACAAAACCTGTCTGCCTTATTGCGAGGTCGGGCTGGTATTCAGGTTTCTGACACAAACAGTGGCCCTGTACTTTCCCTCCGTGGTTTCAGTGGTGAGCAGGCTGCGAGTAATACGTTGATCCTGGTGGATGGCCGTAAACTGAACCGTAATGATCTCTCTTCACCTAATTTGAATGCGATCGCATTGAGTCAGGTTGAGAGAGTTGAAGTTTTATCTGGCAGTGCTGGTGTACTGTACGGTGATCAGGCTGTAGGCGGTGTGATTAATATCATCACTAAATCGCCTGATTCCACTGGTGGCAGTCTCGGTGCGACTGCAGGTAGTTTTGATACTTATGGGTATCGGGGGGATGTATCTGGCCGCATTAATGATGACTGGCATTATTACTTTGCTGGAAATCAGACGAACAGCGATAACTATCGTCAGCATAATGAAAGCAAGGATGGCTCTATCCTTGGTCGGATTCAATTCAATCAAGATGACAAGCGTTTTTTTGTTGAAACGAATTATTTAGACACGAATCGCGAATATGCTGGATCTTTAACTGAGGAACAATTTAGGGAAAATCCTAGACAAGCGAACGCTGCATTTCCTAATGATTATGCTCATGAAATATCAACGGTGTACCGTACTGGTTATCGTCAAGACTTGGTCGGTCCTTGGGCTATCAACACTGAGGTGAGCTATGACGATACTAAAAGCAGAGGTATCGCTTGGGGGGGGCGTACGAAAAAGAAAATGGATGACCTCTATGCTTCTGTACAGCTAGAGGCTGGTTTACTCACTAACAAAGGAGAGAGTAACGTCCTGATTGGTCTTGATTACTCCAACAGTAAGTTTGATTATCTGACTGGTTCCAGCGATCGTGATAATGATCAACAGACACTCAGCGTGTATGGCCAGGTTAACTACCCTGTTATGACAGATTTAATGGTGACGTTGGGAGGGCGGTATGCCGAAGTAGAAGATGATCTAAAAGACAAACAGGCATACCCTGATAGGCAATCTATTGATAACAGTGCTCACGCTGTAGAGTTGTCTGCAAACTACTTTCTCAATGATAAACAGCGTGTATATGCACGCTTCGATCAAAACTTTCGCTTTGCGAAGGTTGATGAACAAGCATATACCTCAGCAGGTGTGATTGGATTAAAACCACAAACCGGTGATTCAATTGAAGCTGGATGGTCATATTCTGATAGTTATTTTATTACGAGCGTCAGTGTTTACCGCTTAGTACTTGAAGATGAAATCGTTTTTGACAGTACAGCGTCTGCACCAAATGGTGGTCTGTTTCCTGGAGCAAACGTTAATGCGGATGCGACACGTCGGTATGGAGTAGACCTCAGTGGCACATATTATTTGACTGATTCAGCTTCAGTTGGCGCTGAGTACCATTATGTTGATGGCGAATTTACCAAGGGCGAGAATAAAGGCAAAAATATTTCTGGTGTAGCGCCGTATAGTGGGCGTGTTTTTGGCACCCTAACTATTGTGCGGGACTGGCAGCTATTTGCGGAGTCAGTGTATACGGGATCGCAATATCGGGATGGTGACAACGCCAACAGCCAGGACAAAGTTGATAGTTACTGGTTGATGAATGTTGCTGTGAACTACGCACTGAATAACTGGCAGGCAAGTTTACGGGTCGATAACTTGGCAGATGAAAGTTATCCAAGTTCTGTAAACACATGGGGAGCTTTTTACTCTGGCGATGGTCGTAAAGCGACGTTGTCTGTAGATTACCAATTCTAACCCTCAGCCGCCTTCGGGCGGCTTTTTCGTGAGATAAAGATGAAACCCAAGAAAGTGATTGTCAGTTGGTCCTCCGGTAAAGACTCGACCCTGACGCTGCTTCGCTTACTGGAAAACCCCGATTATGAGGTAGCAGGCTTGTTCACGACTTATGTCGGTGACGAAGTACCGTTTCAGGCGACCCCAATCGCTGTCGTTCGGGAGCAGGCGCGTCTCACTGGGCTGCCTTTGCTGGAAATTCCATTGCCGCAGGTTTTTCCTGCCAATGATGTTTACCAGTCGCTGGTGGTTGCGGCCATTCGAAACTGTGGATGGGAGATTGGCGCTGTCGCCTTTGGCGATATGTTCTGTAATGGCATTGAAGCTTACCGGCGGAGTTATATTGAGCCGGCTGGCTGGGAATGCGTGTTTCCTTTACTCGGTGAGGACAGCCATCAACTGGCGCTGGAAATTCTGGACAGGGGAATTCAAACCATACTGACAACAGTGGATACGCATCAGCTCAGTGGTGATTTTTGTGGACAACAGTTCGGATATCCATTGCTTGAACAGCTCTCTGAAGGTGTCGACCCATGCGGAGAAGACGGTGAGTTCCATACTCTGGTGGTGTCTGCCCCCTGTTTTCACGGGCAATTGAATATCAGTCCGTTGTTTGTAGAACGTGAGGAGCGCTTTCATTATCTCCGCTATCAGATCTCGGCCTCAGACTCACAGTAAACTGACGTTGCCGAGTTGGTTTTTACGATTCAGGCAGTATGATGAAGGCTTGAATTTTTCTCTGCCAGAATGACACGTGAAAACCATCCTTATTTTTGATTCCGGTGTGGGTGGCCTGTCGGTATATCAGGAGATATACCGGCAACTGCCTCACTATCAATATATCTATGCGTTTGATGACGCCGCTTTTCCTTATGGTGAGCTGGATGAATCCACTCTGATTGAACGTACACTGCACATCGTCAATACGTTGGTTGATAAACATCAGGCTGATCTAGTGGTGATTGCCTGCAATACGGCAAGTACGATTGTGTTGCCTCACCTGAGAGCCGCTTTAAGTCAGCCGGTGGTTGGGGTTGTTCCTGCCATTAAACCTGCTGCGCAGCTGAGTCAGAGTAAAGTTGTGGGCGTGTTAGCGACACCGGCCACCGTGAAGCGTCAGTACACTCAGTCATTGATTCAGGAATTTGCTGCAGACTGCGAAGTGCATTTACTGGGCACGACCAGGCTGGTGGAAATGGCTGAAATGAAGTTACGTGGCGGAAGGGTGGATCTGCCTGAACTGGCCGCTATCCTTCAGCCGTGGGAATCGACGGCAATAGATACCGTGGTGCTGGGGTGTACTCATTTCCCGCTGATGAAAGAAGAGATTGAGGCAGTATTCCCGCAGGCGCGTCATGTCATTGACTCCGGGAATGCAATTGCAAGCCGGGTGAAGTCACTTTTAGCTGAAGAGATTACACGCGGCGAAAAGGCGAAGGTGGAAAATCTGACTTATCACACCTGCGACAAGTCAGATCATAAGGCACTGAACGAAAGTTTACTGGCGATGCAGCTCAGCCAGGTCAGAAATCTGAACTATCCTCGTTCTTAGGCTCATTGGCTTCACGGACTTTGAGGGTACGTTGACCGAACTCTTTCTCATTCAGTTTATTGATAGCGAAGTCTGCATCTTTGCTATTCATGACGACAAAACCGAATCCGCGTCTTTTTCCTGTCCGTTTGTCTTTCATCAGGCGGACAGCGAACACCTCACCGTACTCCGCAAATAGCTCTTTGACATCCCCTTCATTCGCCCGGTAAGGCAGGTTACCAACGTAAAGTGTTTTGCTGCTTTGAGTGTCTTCTGTAGTTGTGCTGTCTTTTTGGTTGCTGCCCAGATAGAAGTTGGCAAAACCCGACAAGATGGCACCTAACGCAAAAGCAATCGCTGCGGTTAAAGAAATGAAGCTAAAAATGACAGCGCCAACCAGTGTTATCAGCGCGATGATCATTGTGTGTGAGTTAGAAAGTTTCATAGGCAAGCTACATTGTCATTGATTGAATAGTAAGAATGCGAACTCTTTTAACAAATTAATCACATTAATATTACGTGTATAAGTTTCTGATTACCAGAAAGTGAAAATAGCGTTCGTATAATGTTGACTTACGACGCATAATTTCACATTAGCTGAATTTATGACCGCTTAAACAACTTTTCTGAAGAAAAGGGTTGTCACGTGTCTTCAAGTCTCTATAATGCCGCCTCACCAACACGGGGTACGGAACAAAACGGCACTCTGGTTTGGATACAAGGCGGCACAAAGAAGCCAAATAAAAAATTGTTTGACTCTTTAAATTGATTCGTTAGAATGGCCGCCCTGTTCGAGATTAACCCTTTGGGTTAACAGCGAAAGCTCTTTAACAATTTGACCATGCAATCTGTGTGGGCACTCGACAATGATACAGTCAA
>NZ_JAXOFS010000013.1:0-87773 GCF_036409375.1 Photobacterium sp. 53610
TGTATCATTGTCGAGTGCCCACACAGATTGCATGGTCAAATTGTTAAAGAACTTTGTTTCTCGCTGAGTCTTGTGACTCAACTCTCGAAACGGGCGGCCATTCTATCGAATCAAAAGTCAGTGTCAAACACTTTTTTCAATTTAATTTCTTGCCGCTTACCTTTCCGTACCGAACCGCTTTGCTGCCGTTCCTCCGTGTCGGTGAGGCGGCATTATAGAGAGTTCGATCACATTGGCAATAGCGAATTTGAAATAAATTCGTCATTTTTGTTTAAGCGCGCATTATTCACACAACATCACAATTTTTCGATGGTATAAACACCGGAGAACTCACAAATTCAGTGAACATGCTCCGCAATAACCTGAGGTACAGCAATGCAAAACTCACTTCGCCCTTATCAGGGCATACGCCCAACAGTGGGGCAACAAGTTTATATCGACGCTTCCGCCGTTCTGGTTGGTGACATTCATTTAGCCGCCCACAGCAGCATCTGGCCATTGGTTGCTGCACGCGGAGACGTCAACTACATCAAGATAGGTGAACGCACCAATATACAGGACGGCACTGTTTTACATGTCACCCGTAAGAGCGGTGCTAAACCGGATGGCCATCCCTTAATTATTGGCGATGATGTGACAATTGGCCACAAAGCAATGCTGCATGGCTGCCAAGTTGGGAACCGGGTACTGGTTGGTATGGGTGCTATTCTGCTGGACGGTGCAATGATCGAAGACGATGTGATTATCGGGGCAGGGACATTAGTGCCACCCGGAAAAGTTCTGGAAAGCGGATACTTGTATGTCGGAAGCCCAGCCAAACAGGCAAGGCCGCTCACAGATGCGGAACGCGCCTTCCTGCCGCAATCGGCGGACAATTATGTTCGGCTGAAAGATGAGTATCTGAATGAAGCCGAATGACTTCAATCGATCATCACGTCGCCATCCTGATTAAAATCTTCATCATCAATCAGAGATTCAGCAAGCTCCTCCAAATCGAAGCGACAGCTGTTAAAGGCGGTTAATATAGCCGCCTCATCCGTCAGCACTTCACCGGTCTGCTTTTCTAGCCATGCCAGACGCACCCAGCAACGGATCAGCGCACCGGCCTGCTGCGCAGGAAAACATACCGCCTGACGCTCGCTGTCCCAAGTTTGGATATCAGCGAATAAGATGTCTTGATTCATAGTGACCCACTATTTTACTTGCAGTGTACGACGAAGTTCACGCAATACCTGTTCTGTTCCGGGGCGGATACCCCGCCACAAGAGAAAACTTTCAGCCGCCTGGCCCACCAGCATTCCAAGTCCGTCTATAACTTGACCTGCACCGAGTTCAGCCGCCCACTGGTTGAAGGTCGTTTCCTCCGGCCCATAGACCATGTCGTAACAGACCAGGCCAGGATGAACCAAAGCAGCAGGAATACCGGGGAGTGACTGACTCAGACTGGCGGATGTCGAGTTGATAATCAGATCAAAATGCTGATCAGCAGATAAAGCATCAAGTGCGATTGCAGAAACCTTTCCGTGCGAGGCAAACAACGCGGCCAGTTCTTCAGCTTTGGAAAGGGTACGGTTGGTCACCGTCAGGCTGGCAGGTTCCTGAGCCAGCAAAGGCAGAATCACACCGCGGGCAGCACCACCGGCGCCCACCAGCAGGATGCGCTTGCCTTTCATCTCAACCTGATTGCGCAGCAAGTCCTGCACCAAACCTTCACCATCAGTGTTATCACCAAGGATCCCGCCGTCATCCAGCTTTTTTAAGGTATTGACCGCACCCGCCAGACGGGCACGTTCGGTCAGCTGCGTCGCATAGCTAAAAGCCTGCTCTTTAAAAGGAACCGTGATATTGCAGCCACGGCCGCCACCGGCAAAGAACTGACGGGCTGCTGCCTGAAAGCCATCCAGCGACACCAATTGCGCTTCGTATGTCATCTCCTGAGCGGTCTGACGCGCAAACAGCGTATGAATGAAAGGCGATTTACTCTGGGCAATCGGGTTGCCGAACACAACGTATTTATCCGCGTCCTGACTCATGGCTGCAATTTCTTCCTTAACTTAAAGTTGCTTTCTTCTGTCTGGATTACCACTCACGCGGAGTGAGGTAATCGTACAACCGGGCTTCCTGAGAACCCGGCTCTGGCTGGTAACAATACTCCCAGCGTGCCAGAGGGGGCATCGACATCAGAATGGATTCGGTGCGCCCGCCGCTCTGTAAGCCAAACAGCGTACCGCGGTCATACACCAGATTAAACTCAACATAGCGGCCACGGCGATACAACTGGAACTCACGCTCGCGTGAGCCGTATGGGGTAGGGGCACGCTTTTCAACGATTGGCAGATAAGCGTCCAGATAACCCAGCCCAACCGCCTGCATGTAAGCAAAGCTTTTCTCAAAACCCCACTGATTCAGATCATCAAAGAACAGACCACCCACACCCCGGGTTTCCTGACGATGCGGCAGGAAGAAATATTTATCGCACCAGGCTTTGTGTGCTGCATAGACATCATCACCAAAAGGAGCACACAGGTCTTTGGCGACCTGATGCCAGTGCCGGCAGTCTTCCTCAAACGGATAGAAAGGCGTCAGGTCGAACCCGCCGCCAAACCACCAGACCGGATCTTCACCCTCTTTCTCGGCAATAAAGAAGCGGACATTGGCATGCGACGTCGGGATATAAGGGTTTTTCGGATGGATCACCAGAGAAACGCCCATGGCCTCAAAACGACGGCCAGCCAGCTCCGGACGATGTGCGGTGGCTGAGGCTGGCATCTGCGCCCCGTAAACATGTGAAAAGTTCACACCACCTTGCTCAAAGACTGCACCATCACGCAAAACACGGCTGCGGCCACCGCCGCCTTCTTCACGATCCCAGCTGTCTTCCACAAAACGGGCTTCACCATCCTGTGCTTCCAGGGCCTGGCAGATTTTATCCTGTAAATCGAGTAAGAACGCCTTCACGGCGTGTTTATTGACGTCTTGCATGCGTATGTTATCCCTGTCGGAAAATTTGTCCTGTGGCAGCATCGCGAATTTCGGACGGATTGTCACGGCCACCCGTCTCACCGTGCAAAATTGTATTCAGATGCGCTCCGAGTTGTGATTCCACTTCCTGCACATTGCGGCAAGGCGGCTCACCGGTCAGATTTGCGCTGGTCGATGTCAGTGGTTTCCCGAACGCCCGGCACAGCTGCTGCACCAACGGATGATCCGTCACCCGGACCGCAATCGTTGAAAACTGCCCTGTCAGAAACGACGGAACACCCGGTTTGGTTGGCATCACCCAAGTGACCGGGCCCGGCCAGGAGGCAAAAATCAGGGCCTTCTGGTCTTCAGTCAACTGGCTGTCATCCACATAAGGTGCGAGCTGAGCATAATCGGCCGCGATCAGAATCAGGCCTTTCTCTACCGGGCGCTGTTTCAATGCCAGCAGTTTGGCAACAGCCTCTGGGTTATCCGGATCGCATCCGACACCAAACACGGCTTCAGTCGGGTAGGCAATCACTTCACCTTGCTCGAGCGCGGTGACGACTTGGCTTAAATTATCCACACTATCCTCAATGTGTTGTCGCCGGATCAATGCGATGGCGACGGCTGATTTTCACTGGCTGCTATTTTAACCGAATCCCAGCGAACTGCACCTATTGCGCACCAGAGCGCGACGCAAACGTTTTCCTTAAGGAAAAATCTCCGTATAATGCGCCGCAAACCCTCTTGCCTGATTAACATGACCCTAAGGAGTTCGGGATGAAAGTCGGTATTATTATGGGCTCAAAATCTGACTGGCCAACCATGCAACACGCAGCTGAAATGCTGGATCGCTTTAATATTGCGTACGAAACCCGTGTGGTTTCCGCACACCGGACTCCACACCTGCTGGCCGAATATGCCGAAACCGCTCATCAGCGTGGTCTTTCAGTGATTATCGCAGGTGCCGGCGGCGCTGCACATCTGCCGGGCATGACTGCCGCATTCACCAGTCTGCCGGTCCTGGGCGTCCCGGTGCAGTCCCGCGCCCTGAAAGGCATGGATTCCCTGCTGTCGATTGTACAAATGCCCAAAGGGGTTGCTGTCGGCACATTAGCTATCGGGGAAGCCGGTGCAGCCAATGCCGGCCTCTTGGCAGCCCAGATTCTCGGTACCCAGGATGCAACAGTCATGGCCGCTATTGATGCATTCCGTAAAGAACAGACCGACACCGTCCTGAGCCAGCCGGATCCATCTGAGGACGCATAACCATGAAGAAGGTTCTGGTACTGGGCGCGGGTCAGCTGGCCCGCATGATGGCACTGGCTGGTGCTCCCTTGAATATCGAAGTCATGGCCTATGACGTGAATAACGGTCAGGTCGTCCATCCGCTGACGCTGGCACCGGTGCTGTCCGGACTGAACAATGCCATCGGTTATGCTGATGTCATTACCGCTGAATTTGAGCATGTACCGCATGATGTGCTGGATGCCTGCGAGGCCAGCGGTAAACTCAAACCCAATGCAGCCGCCATCAAAGCCGGTGGCGACCGCAGGATTGAAAAAGCTCTGCTGGATCAGGCTGGCGTGGCCAATGCCCGATACCAGTTGATCAGCACAGAAGCAGATTTGGCGCTGGCTGCAGAAACGATCGGCCTGCCACTGGTGCTGAAAAGCGCCCTAGGCGGCTATGACGGGAAAGGCCAGTGGCGCCTGAAAACAACGGAGCAGATCCCGGCCATCTGGCAGGACATTGCCGATTTCCTGACCCACGCACCGGAACAATCTATTGTTGCAGAGGCTTTTGTCCCTTTTCAGCGCGAAGTGTCGATGATCGGTGCGCGGAATGCAGCGGGAGATACCGCCATCTATCCGCTGACTGAAAACGTTCATACCGACGGCGTGCTCAGTCGCTCTCTGGCACTGGAAGAGCAGGGGGCTTTACAACAGCAAGCGGAGATGATGTTCAACGCTGTCGCTGCAACCCTGGATTATGTCGGCGTCCTCGCCATTGAGTTCTTTGACGTGAACGGCCAGCTGCTGATCAATGAAATTGCCCCGAGAGTACATAACTCGGGCCACTGGACGCAGCAAGGTGCAGATACCTGCCAGTTTGAGAACCACCTGCGGGCGGTCTGCGATCTGCCTCTGGGCAGCACAACACAGACTCGCAGCACTGTGATGCTCAATATTCTGGGAGAAGATACACTGCCGGCGGCGGTTCTCACCATTCCGGGCTGCCATCTCCACTGGTACGGAAAGGAAAAACGTCCGGGCCGTAAGATGGGCCACATCAATGTCACTGCAGCCAGTCATCCTGAACTGGTGCAGACACTGAACCAACTGGCTCAGATACTGCCTGCTGACAGTTTCCCGGTGGTCCGCCTCGGCTAAACCCTTTCCCCTGATATGTAAAAAGCCAGCAGAGCTGGCTTTTTCTTTAAATGTCATCCGCCTCAGAGGACGGCGTCGTTTCCGGTTCCGACTGATAATGACCGCATTTCCGATCGGCACACTGCAGTTTAGTGCCCCGGGCCAGCTTCTTCTCGATCAGCAAGCCGAAACCGCATTGCTCACAATGGCCGGGAACCGGCTGAAAATTGATCGCAAACCGGCAGGACGGATACTGATCACAGGCATAGAAGCGCTTGCCGTACCGGGATTTTCGCTCAACCAAATGTCCTGTTTTACACTCAGGACAAGTCATGTGGGTCTCTTCGGCCTTCTTCTCGGGCGAAGCCAGATAGTGGCAAGCCGGATACGCACTGCAGCCAATAAACATTCCGTAGCGGCCCTGGCGCAACACCAGCTCGCTGCCACAATCCGGACATGGCTGTCCCAGAGGTTTTACGATATGGCCGTCATTATGGTGCAAAGGCTTGATATAATCGCAAGCCGGGTATGCACTGCATCCCAGAAACGGACCATGTTTTCCGTGCCGTATGAACAGAGCCGCCCCGCATTGTGGGCAGGGCGTCTCATTGTGAGCAGGGTGGGTTGAAAACAATTCAGGATTAATCTTACTGGCCATACGTCAGGCCTTATCTCCTGTGAAAGTGGCGATTAATGCAGATAGCCGTCTTCTGCGCCGTACAGCAATTCTTCCATCTGGCTGTAGGCACTTTCGTTACCTGGTGCATTAAAGAGCACCATCAGAATAATCCACTTCAGATCATCGAGCACAAATTCGGCAGTTTCCAGCTCCATCACCCGGTCAATGACCATTTCGCGCGTTTCAGAGCTCAGCACATGGATCTGCTCAAGGTAGGTCAGAAAACCACGGCAGGCGACGTCCAGACGGTTCATCTCTTCCAGGGTATAAATACGGATTGATGTGACCGCACTGGTATTCATGTACGGTGTGTGGTCTGTATCCTGTAATGCCGCGAGTTTCTCCAGCCAGGTCAGAGCCTTATAGATATCTTCCTGATGAAAGCCCGCACGCAGCAACTCTTCAGACAATTCGTCCTGATCCACCATTAACTCAGCGTCGCTGTGAATATAGGTTTCAAACAGGTACATGAGTATATCCATCATGACTAGCCCCTCCTCGTTCTGATATAGCCACCGGGCACTGAAGTGACAACCCCTTGCAACTCTAACTCCAGCAGTTGCGTCATGACCTCATGAACTGGTTGTGCACAGCGTTCAGCAACCACATCTACGGGTGTTGCTTCATTGCCTACGTTAGCCAACACCGCATTAAATGGCAATTGCTCATTTTCAGGATGTGGCAGCGATACGCTCAATTGACTACTTTTTGCACAGCGGGTGAGTATCCCCACCTCCTCAAAGATATCGACCGGACTTTCCACCAGTTTAGCACCGGATTTTATCAAGGCGTTACAACCTTTGCTTCCGGGTGCATAAATCGACCCGGGCAGGGCAAAAACATCGCGATTCTGCTCCAGCGCATAGCGGGCCGTGATCAGCGAACCGCTCTTCAGCGCGGCCTCCACCACCAGCACGCCCACAGACAACCCGCTGATGATTCGATTACGGCGGGGAAAATGTTGCGGTCGCGGCGGCTCAGACGGCCAGAACTCTGACACCAGCGCCCCCTGTTCTGCAATTTGTGCCGCCAGTTCCCGGTGCCCGGCAGGGTAAATCCGCCCAAGACCTGAGCCCAGCACAGCCACCGTAGCCCCGCCGTTTTTCAGGGCACTGTGGTGGGCATGTCCATCAACACCCAGAGCCAGACCACTGGTCACCACATAATCAGCTGCAACCATGGCCGCGGCAAAATCCCGCGCGGCTTCCCGGCCGTCCAGACTGGCAGAGCGGCTGCCCACGATCGCCAACTGGGGTTCACTGAGCCAGCGGAGATCGCCCCGGATAAATAAAACCGGGGGCGGAGAGCTGATTTCTTTCAACAATCCGGGGTAAGCCGGATCTGTCAACACCAGCAGATGCTGATTCTCCTGCTCACACCAGCGTAAGGCTTCACTGAGGCGCTCTGGCTTCGGATGTCTAAGCAGAGCTATCTGCGATGCTTTCAGCCCCAGAGACAACAGTGCCTGCTCCGGCATGATCCGTAGTTCAGACACATGGCCGTGCTGTAACAGCCTCTCGATACGCTGTCCGCCCAGACTTGGTACGGCTGCTAAGGCCAACCAATCTTCAAGATGGCTCATCTCAGTGCGCAACCCAATGTGCCACATCGCCGGACCGGATCGGCCCCTGACTCCGGATCACCCGGGCTAGGCTGAACTGCTCCGAGGTATTCTTCACTTCAATCTCCGCCACCAGCGGCCGCCCCAACAAACCACGTTCAATCCGCCAGTATTGCCCCGGAACTAAGCCGTGCCTGGCCCCCCGGTCCAGTACCAGCCAGTCATCCGGAGCCAGATACGTGCGCGCCTGCAGTCCGCCAAGGACACGAACAGAAGATGGAGGGGTCGTGTCTGCTGCCTGCGGAAGCAATGCCGCTAACGACAGCAGACGGTCACCCGGGCGAACTTCCTGCAGCCAATCTGTCATCAGAAGACGGCTGCCTTGCGAATCACTGTCCGTCACCCTTACCCGGGCCACCGGAAGCATCCCCCAAACATCAGCGGTTGAATGAGAGTCCGGAACCATATCACTGAACGCCCGGGTCGGGCGGAACACGCCCCATTCGCTCCCTTTCGTCAGGATTTCCCTGACCAGCAGCCCGTCGTCACCAGCCAGATACCGGCGGCGGCTCAGCACAGGGACAATCCGCGGTGCCGCATCCAGCTGCGCCGCAGAGATCAGCCGGGCCTGTGACTCAGGGGATGCCTGCAAGTCACCAGCCCATAATGCCAGACAAAGAACGCCAATCTGATCCAGTTTTCTCATCTTACTTTTCCTGCTTCATCATCATCGTGCCGCAGGATGTCAGAGCTTTTTTCCGCTCGTCACCTCAGTCACGCCCCAGATCATTGCGGTTGCGGCTGGGGTCGCGCTTTCGGGTCATCATTTCAGCCCGCTTTCTTCTTTCTAACGGTCCGCCTCACAGCTGACAGCGCAACAGGGCCGAACGGCAAAGCTGTTCATTAAGGTCGAAAATGACTAGAATTAGAGCAAATACAGTTATTCTCCTTTTATATCTCTATTTTTACGGGAATCTATGTCTGTTCTAAACGTGTTAACTTTCCCTGATGAGCGCCTGCGCACGGTTGCTAAACCCGTCGAAGCGGTCACACCAGAAATCCAGAAAATCGTCGATGACATGCTGGAAACCATGTATGACGAAGATGGTATCGGTCTGGCGGCCACCCAGGTGGATTTTCATCAGCGAATCGTAGTCATTGATATCTCGGAAGAACGCAATCAGCCGATGGTGCTGATTAACCCTGAAATTCTGGAAAAACACGGCGAAGACGGTATTGAAGAAGGCTGCCTGTCTGTGCCGGGCGCCCGTGCCCTTGTGCCGCGTGCTGCTGAAGTCACCGTTCGCGCACTGGACCGTGACGGCAAGGAATTCACCTTCGAGGCCGACGACCTGCTGGCTATCTGTGTGCAGCACGAGCTGGACCATCTGGCCGGAAAACTGTTCGTCGATTACCTGTCGCCGCTCAAACGCCAGCGCATCCAGAAGAAACTGGAAAAAATGAAGCGTTATCAAGAGAAAGTCTGATCAGCCGAGGTTATCTTGAGTCAACCCTTACGTATCGTATTTGCTGGTACACCTGATTTCGCCGCCCGTCATCTGGCGGCGTTATTGTCTTCTCAGCATGAAGTCATTGCCGTCTACACCCGTCAGGACCAGCCTGCCGGTCGCGGTAAAAAACTCACGGCCAGCCCGGTCAAAAATCTGGCGCTGGAGCATCAAATTCCTGTTTATCAGCCGAAGACCCTGCGTGACGAAACTGCCCAGCAGGAGCTGGCAGCGCTGAATGCCGACATCATGGTCGTGGTAGCCTACGGATTGATCCTGCCGAAAGTCGTGCTGGAGACACCGCGTCTGGGCTGTATCAATGTACACGGCTCAATTCTGCCGCGCTGGCGGGGTGCAGCACCGATCCAGCGCTCAATCTGGGCCGGCGATGCTGAAACCGGTGTCACCATCATGCAGATGGATGAAGGGCTGGATACCGGCGATATGCTCAATATCGCCACACTGCCAATTGAATCGACCGATACCAGCGCGACCCTGTATGGCAAGCTGGCTGATCTGGGTCCGCAGGCACTGCTGACCTGTCTGGATGATATTGCGGCTGGCCGGGCTGTGCCTCAGAAGCAGGACGACGAGCAGGCCAACTATGCTGAAAAGCTCAGCAAGGACGAAGCAAAAATCGACTGGTCGATGGATGCCGCAGCGATTGAACGTTGCATTCGAGCCTTCAACCCATGGCCCATGAGCTTTTTTGAAGTAGCGGAGCAAAACGTCAAAGTCTGGCAGGCCGAAGTTGAAGCCGATAACCAGGGCCAGGCAGCCGGCACGATTTTATCTGCCGACAAGCAGGGCATTGTTGTCGCGACCGGCAAAGGCGCGCTGCGACTGGTCCAGCTTCAGCCACCGGGTAAAAAAGCCATGGCGGCCCAGGATTTGCTGAACTCCCGCCGCGAGTGGTTTACGCCGGGTACCGTGCTGTAATCTCCGGTTTCGGATCATCATCAGCCAGTGAACAGAATATCTGACTGTTTCACTGGCTTTTTCTTTCGCCGCTCCGGCGGCAGGATGGCAGTCAAACCACTGGCATCCGGTAGTCATCAAGTCAGGAACACATTCATGAATGTAAGAGCTGCTGCGGCCCAGGTGATTTATCAGGTTGTAGATCAAGGCCAATCGCTTTCGACGGCCCTGCCTGCGGCCCAACAAGAGATCAAACCCCGCGACCATGCCCTGCTGCAGGAAATCTGCTATGGCGTGCTGCGCTGGCTGCCGCGTCTGGAATCGGTGACTCAGGCACTGATGGATAAACCGCTCAAAGGCAAGCAGCGGGTCTTCCACCACCTGATCCTGGTCGGTCTCTATCAGCTGAGTTTTATGCGGATTCCGGCCCATGCTGCGGTGGCAGAAACCGTGGATGCGACCAAAACCCTGAAAAAGCCTCAGCTGCGCGGCCTGATCAACGCTGTACTGCGTAATTACCAGCGCCAGCAGGAGACACTGGATCAGCAAGCCATGAGCCACGATGCCGGCAAATACGGTCATCCGGGCTGGCTGCTGAATATGTTGCGGGCTCATTACCCGGAGCAGCTGGAAGCCGTCACGTCCGCCAACAATACCAAAGCGCCAATGTGGCTGCGGGTCAATCGCCGTCACCATACCCGTGACCAGTACCAAAGCTTGCTTGATGCTGCAGAGATCAGTGCCGCTGTTCATCCGCAGGCAGGTGACGCCCTGAAACTGGCCAGTGCCTGCGATGTCCAGCAACTGCCGGGCTTTGCCGAAGGCTGGGTGTCCGTGCAGGATGCTGCAGCCCAGTTAGCGGTCGATTACTTGCAGCCGAAGGCCGGCGAGCTGATCCTTGACTGCTGTGCCGCACCGGGTGGTAAAACCGCGCATATTCTGGAACGCGAACCGGGAGCCCGTGTGGTTGCGATCGACAGTGACGACCACCGCCTGCTGCGAGTCAAAGACAACCTGCAACGCCTGAAGCTAGACGCTGAAGTACTGTGTGCCGATGCACGTTTTCCGCAACAATGGTGGCAGGGGGAAGCGTTCGATCGGATCCTGCTCGACGCTCCCTGCTCAGCCACAGGTGTTATCCGTCGTCACCCGGATATCAAATGGCTGCGGCGGGCCGATGACATTGCCGCACTGGCAACGCTGCAGGCCGAAATTCTGGATGCGATGTGGCAGCAACTGAAGCCGGGCGGCACACTGGTTTACGCAACCTGCTCCATCATGCCGCAGGAAAACCGTGAACAGGTACTCGCCTTCCTGGCCCGCACCCCGGATGCAAGTCTGGCGGCTCGCGAAGACAATGGAAGCGACACAGCGCCGGGACGCCAGATCCTGCCCGGTGAATCGGATATGGACGGCTTTTATTACGCCGTACTGGAAAAACGTCCGTCAGTGTGAGTGACAGGGTGAAAGAAGCAGCATTGTTGACAAAATTGCAAAGTTAAGTCTTTGTGCAAACTGGCTAAAAATGCTGCTTCTCTCGCCAAGGCAGTGTACCCTAGGGCTTTTGCCCTTATTGGCAACTGTATCGATCTGAGACCATTTATCAGGCAACAGCTATGAAAATTATCATCCTTGGCGCAGGCCAGGTCGGCGGGACGCTGGCTGAAAACCTGGTCGGCGAGAACAATGACATCACCATTGTCGATTCCAATCCGGAGCGGCTGCGGGAATTGCAGGACAAGTACGATCTGCGGGTCGTGCAGGGCTATGCCAGCCATCCCCGTACCTTACGCGATGCTGGCGCCCAGGACGCAGACATGCTGGTGGCGGTGACCAATTCCGATGAAACCAACATGATTGCCTGCCAGATTGCTTTCTCGCTGTTCAACACCCCAAACCGGGTCGCCCGGATCCGCTCACCGGAATACCTCAAGGAAAAACATCAGCTGTTCCATACCGACGCCGTACCGGTCGATCACCTGATCGCACCCGAAGAACTGGTCACCGGATATATCGAACGTCTGATCGCCTATCCGGGGGCCCTCCAGGTGGTGGGCTTTGCCGATAACAAAGTCGGGCTGGTGGCAGTCAAAGCCTATTACGGCGGTCCGCTGGTGGGCAACGCCCTGTCGGCTTTGCGCGAACATATGCCGCATGTCGACACCCGGGTGGCAGCTATTTTCCGTCAGGGCCGACCGATCCGTCCGCAGGGAACCACCATTATTGAAGCCGATGACGAAGTCTTCTTCGTGGCGGCCAGCAACCATATCCGCTCCGTGATGAGTGAACTGCAGCGGCTGGAAAAACCCTATAAGCGCCTGATGATTGTCGGCGGCGGCAACATCGGAGCCGGTCTGGCCAAACGGCTGGAAAACAGCTATAGCGTCAAACTGATTGAGCGCAACCCGCAGCGGGCGGAAAGTCTGTCCGAAATGCTGACTAATACCATTGTGTTCTGCGGAGATGCATCGGATCAGGAGCTGCTGAGCGAAGAACATATTGAGCAGATTGACGTCTTCATTGCCGTCACCAACGACGATGAGGCCAATATCATGTCGGCCATGCTGGCCAAACGGATGGGGGCCAAAAAAGTCATGGTGCTGATCCAGCGCGGCGCTTATGTCGATCTGGTTCAGGGCGGCACCATTGATATCGCGATTTCCCCGCAGCAGGCAACCATTTCGGCCCTGCTGACCCACGTGCGGAAAGCGGATATCGTCAACGTCTCCTCCCTGCGCCGCGGAGCGGCCGAAGCGATTGAAGCCATTGCTCACGGCGATGCCACCACCTCAAAAGTGGTTGGGAAAGCCATCGGAGACATTAAACTGCCGCCGGGCACAACCATCGGGGCCATCGTCCGCGGCGATGAGGTACTGATCGCCCACGACCGTACCGTGATTGAGCAGGATGACCACGTGGTGATGTTCCTGGTCGACAAGAAGTACATCCCTGATGTGGAACGTCTGTTCCAGCCAAGCCCGTTTTTCCTGTAAGCAGCTATGGTCAATTTACGTCCCATTCTCTTCGTGATCGGGTTGGTGCTCTCCAAGATCGCCCTGTTCATGTATCTGCCCACCATACTGGCCTTCCTGACCGGTACGGGGGGATTTATCGATTTTGCTACCGCAGTCATCATCACACATATCGTGGCCTTTACCTGCCTCAGTCTGGGTAAAGTGAAAGAGTTCAAACTCGGGGTCCGGGATATGTTCCTGCTGACCACCCTGGTCTGGACGGTCGCCAGTGCGTTTGCGGCGCTGCCCTTTATGCTGATTAACCACATCAGCTTTACCGATGCCTATTTCGAAACCATGTCCGGGATCACCACCACAGGCTCCACGGTGCTGAGCGGACTGGATGACATGGCGCCGAGTATTCTGCTGTGGCGTTCAACCCTGCAATGGCTGGGCGGGATCGGATTTATCGTGATGGGGGTCGCCATCCTGCCAATGCTGAACGTCGGGGGGATGCGCCTGTTCCAGACCGAATCGTCGGACTGGTCGGAAAAAAGCTCGCCGCGGACCAAAAACGTTGCCAAGAACATTGTGACGGTCTATCTGAGTCTGACCCTCATGTGTATCCTGGGCTACATGTGGGCGGGCATGAACACCTTTGACGCCATCAACCATGCCTTTACGACGCTATCGACCGGCGGCTATTCAACGTCTGATGGCTCCATGAATCACTTTTCCCCGGCTGCACACTGGGTGGCGATCATCTTCATGTTTGCCGGTGGCCTGCCGTTTCTGCTGTTTGTACAGGCACTGCGAAAACGCCACCCGGGCGCTCTGTTCCGGGATGCCCAGGTGCGGGGATATACCATCACCATTGTGATCGTCAGTCTGATGGTCGCCATGTGGCTGTGCTGGCAGGATGGCTATGATTTCAACCACGCGATCCGGGTGTCCATGTTCAACATCATTTCCGTGGTCACCACCACAGGGTTTGGACTGGAAGATTTCACGGCCTGGGGGGCCTTCCCGACCGTTATTTTTGCCTTCATGATGCTGGTCGGCGGCTGCTCCGGTTCAACTGCCGGCGGATTCAAGGTCTTCCGTTTTCAGGTCGCGATTGCCCTGCTGCGCAAGCAGCTGATGCAGTTAATCCACCCGTCCGGGGTCTTTATCCAGCGTTACAACCAACGCCCGGTTACAGATGGCATCGTCCGTTCCGTGGTGGCCTTTGCCCTGACGTTCATCATGACCATCATCATTATTGCCGCGCTGCTGGCCATGCTGGGACTGGATCCGGTCACCGCCATCAGCGGTTCAGTCACGGCGGTCGCCAATGTAGGACCCGGCATGGGAACCGTCATCGGACCGACCGGAAATTTTGCGACGTTGCCAGATGCTGCGAAATGGCTGCTCAGCCTTGGCATGCTGATGGGACGACTGGAGATCCTGACTGTGCTGGTGCTGGCATTCCCGGCGTTCTGGAAAAACTGATCTGCTGAATGGGTTGCCGGGCTTTACAGCCCGGCGGTCGGCGCCACATACCAGTAAATCGCCAGAAAGTGACACACCGTGCCGCCCAGCACAAACAGGTGCCAGATAGCATGGTTATAAGGGATTTTTTTGTTCACATAGAACACCACCCCCAGCGAATACACCACGCCGCCAACGGCCAGCAGCACCAGCCCGGCAGTCGACATGGCCATCGCCAGCGGATAGACCGCCACCAGAGACAGCCAGCCCATCGCCAGATAAATCACCAACGACAGCCGCTTGAAGCGATAGACAAACGCGACTTTGAAAATGATCCCCAGCAGGGCAACCGTCCAGATCACCGCCATCAGGGTGACCGCCAGCGGCGTCCGCAGCGTGATCAGCAAAAACGGGGTGTAGGTGCCGGCAATCAGCAGGTAAATGGCACAATGATCCAGGGTTTTCAGAACCCGTTTCGCACTTTCAAAGGGAATGGCGTGGTACAGGGTCGATGCGAGATACAGCAAAATTATGCTGGCGCCGTAAATGCTCAGACTGGCAACACTCAGCGCATCAGCATTCACTTCAACCGCCCGCATCAGCAGCATCACCAGCGCCACAATGCCGAAAATCATCCCGGCACCATGGCTGAGGCTGTTGGCCATCTCTTCGGCCACGGAATATGAATAAGCAGTTTTCTGTTGTCTGGGCATGAGCGCTATCCGCTGTCTTTATAATTCCAGCAGTATGGCACAGTTTAGCTTACACTTGTAAGCTGAATTTCATGACGCCGTTGTGACAACGGTGCCACACCTTCATCACTGATCGTCAATCTGCTCCAGATACGCGAGAACCCGTTCCCCGGCCTCCGCCGGACTGACCGTCAGAGGGATTGCTAACTGCCGCTTGAGCTCACCACTACCAAGCAGTCTGGCCAGCATCCCGCTGACGCCGCGCTGACGGCGATCGATGGCAAACCACAGTTTCAGGCTGTCGCCGTCAACCTGAGTGATCAGTTCCAGTTCCCGCCAGCAGCCGTGATAAGGACCGGCGACCGGAACAAACTCAAACACCTGAACAAAGGGCAGAGCGAAACCATCAGTGGCTTCACATTCCACCTGCAACAGCCGGAATCCGGCCTGCTCAAGGGCAGAAAACACGGCATCCAGCAGCGGGTCCGGCCGTATCGTCAGCGGATCCTTGTCCTTGGGATCCAGCGCCAGCGGAATATCCAGGAGAGTTTCCAGCCAGACACCGGAGTCTCCAATGGTGATCGGCGTATTCACGGGCAGCTCAAAACGGCAATCAAACTGGCGCTGCTCTCCCGCCCGGAGCGTGAACGCCTCCGGAAGGCTCCACTGCGCCAGAGTATAGGTCTGCTTCACTTTTTCCATCCGGCGTTCGCTGTCGCCTCGGCTGACCGGCATTTCGTCCTCATAGCGGCAGCACAAATACAGATGAATGTTATCTACCGCCTGATCCACTTTGCCACCTTTCACATCAATACGCACCGGCAGGCTCTCGCCGGGCAGCAGGACTTCCGTTTCCAGTACAGTATCAACTCTGGCACCGCCTAACCCCAGACTGGCCAATGTTTTATGAAAAAGTGACATCATGACTCCTTGTCAGTATTTATCGGTCACGCAAAGGTATGAAACCAGTTTATCTGCCCATTCCGACTTCATCAAGCCACCGGATTGATTGGTTTCAGGGTGCAATTGACCTCTGTTATAATCCACACAAAGTATAAGCTTATAGAAGGAAGCTGGCATGGCCGAACACCGCATCACAGAATTACTGGCACTGCTCCAGCCATACTGGCAGCAATACCCAGAACTGAATCTGGCCGCCTTACTGGATCAACTGGCCAAAGAAGCAGGTTTCGTAGGACCGCTGAATGAACTCAGCGACGACATCCTGATCTATCAACTGAAAATGCGCGGTGAAGGCCAGGACTCCATGATTCCGGGTCTGGTGAAAGACTGCGAAACCGATTTCAAAACGGCGCTGCTGAAAGCCAGAGGCGTGCTCAAATAAACCATATCATTAATAAGCTTTTATCCGTGCGTTTTTTGAGCGAGGTAGAATATTCAACCAGTTAGATAAGATATAATCACGTTTTATTCCCAATGAACCATGATTGCCCAGGCCATGTACCCGGGCGACGAACGCCAGTATTGGCAATGCCCAAGGAATGCAATGTCATGAGCCAAGAGAGAATTAACATCAAGGATATCACTCCCAAGGAGTTTAATCCGAAAACCCATAAAGGCGGGGACGACCGCTTTAACCCAAGCAACCGCATTTATGTGCGGGCCATGAAAGGAGCTTACCAGCAACTGCGTCAGCGGATGGGCTGGCTGATGATGGGCCTATTTCTGGCACTGCCCTGGATCACTTACAACGGACGGCAGGGCATCCTGCTCGATATCGGCCGCCAGCAATTCAACATCTTCGGAACCACTTTCTGGCCACAGGATCTGACGCTGCTCGCCAGCCTGTTTATGGTTGCAGCTTTCGGACTGTTTTTTATCACCACCTTTTTAGGCCGCGTCTGGTGTGGCTATATGTGTCCGCAAACGGTCTGGACTTTTATCTACATCTGGTTCGAAGAAAAACTGGAAGGCCCGGCCAACAAACGCCGGACTCAGGACGGTAAATCGCTGACCCGGGAACTGTTGGTGCGCAAGAGTCTCAAGCACATTGCCTGGCTGGCGGTCGCACTGATCAGCGGTCTGACTTTCGTCGGTTACTTCCTGCCGATCCGAGAGCTGTTTGCCGATTTCTTTACCTTCAATGCCAGCTTCCTGGCTGCCTTCTGGGTCCTGTTTTTCACCTTCTGTACCTACGGCAACGCTGGCTGGATGCGCTCGATCGTCTGTATCCACATGTGTCCGTATGCCCGTTTCCAGTCGGCCATGTTCGATAAAGACACCTACATTGTCGGCTACGACGCAGCCCGCGGTGAGAACCGGGGTCCGCGCTCACGCAAAAAAGATCCCAAAGAACTGGGGCTGGGCGACTGTATCGACTGCAACCTCTGTGTCCAGGTCTGCCCGACCGGAATCGACATCCGTGACGGCCTGCAATACGAGTGCATCAACTGCGGTGCCTGCGTCGATGCCTGTAATCAGACCATGGACAAAATGGGCTATCCGCGCGACCTGATCAGCTACACCACAGAGCACAAGCTTGAAGGCCATAAAACCAAAGTGATGCGACCCAAACTGATAGGCTATGGCGTGGTCATGCTGGCGATGTTTGGTCTGATGGCCTATCTGATTGCGACCGTGCAGCCGATGGGGCTGGATGTGATCCGTGACCGGAATCAGCTGTTCCGGATCAATACGGCAGGGCTGGTGGAGAATACTTACACCCTGAAAATCCTCAACAAAACACAGCAGGATGCAACCTATAACCTGAGTGTTGAGGGGCTGGAAGGCGTCGAATGGTATGGCCCGAAACAGGTTCATGTGGAAGCGGGTGAAATCTTTACCCTGCCGATCAGCCTGGGAGTCGACCCTTATGAGCTGGCTCGTCCGATTGTCGACATCCGTTTTGTGATGGAACAGCAGGACGGCGACGACGTGAACCGTCTGGTCACCGACAGCCGGTTTATCGGTGAGCTGCGATAAGCCATATTTGGGTGCAAAATTAAGTAAATAAAGGGCCGCTTACGGCCCTTTTTCATTATGCTGTATACTGATGCAACCTTTTTAAAGATGGCTGTAACACCATGACAGCACTAGATGATTTCAGCTTTGCCGACCTGACCCCGGATCAGCTGCTCAATGCACTGGAAAGCATCGGCGTCTATGCCGCCTCCGGGCTGTTGCCGCTGAACAGTTATGAAAACCGGGTGTACCAGTTTACCGACGATGAAAACCGCCGTTTTGTGGTGAAATTCTATCGGCCACAGCGCTGGACCGATGCGCAGATCCAGGAAGAGCACGATTTTGCCGCCGAGCTGGCCGAGCAGGAAATCCCGCTTGCCGCACCACTGATGATGCACGGCAATACACTGCACCACTTCGAGCAACATCGGTTCGCACTCTTCCCGAGCTTGGGCGGGCGTCAGTTTGAGGTCGATAATTTTGACCAGATTGAACAGGTCGGTCGTTTCCTGGGCCGGATCCACAAGGCAGGTCAGCAACGGACTTTTATCCACCGCCCGACAATCGGTCTGGATGAATACCTCTTACAGCCCCGGAGCGTACTGGCACAGTCCGGCTTTATTCCGGCGCATCTGGAAGATGCATTTTTTCAGGATCTCGATCGCCTGATTGCCGCACTCACTGAAAGATGGCACAACAACTGGCAGCCACTAAGGATCCACGGTGACTGCCATCCGGGTAACATTTTATGGCGCGACGGCCCGCTATTTGTCGATCTGGACGATGCCCGAAACGGCCCTGCCGTTCAGGACTTGTGGATGCTGCTCAACGGCGACCGCGCCGATCAGCTGGCCCAGCTCGATACTCTGCTCGAAGCTTACGGAGAATTTGCCGATTTTGATCCCCGTGAATTGCAACTTATTGAACCATTACGTGGTCTCAGAATGGTGCATTACATGGCATGGTTAGCAAAACGCTGGCAGGATCCGGCCTTCCCGCGTGCATTCCCCTGGTTTGCTGATGCAAAATACTGGGAAGGGCAAGTCCTTGCCATCAAAGAACAACTGGCAGCCCTCGACGAGCCGCCACTGCAGCTGATGCCCCAATGGTGATCAGTCTGACTTAAATCCGAACGCTGGTGCCTGTATCAGGCACGGCATTGATTTTTCAGGGAGAACCCGATACATGTTTAAACAACTTTTCGCACTGGCAACCGCAGCGCTATTGTCTTTTTCGGCTTATGCCGCCCAGTTTACCGAAGGCGACTACTATCAGGTACTGGAACAACCAAAATCTTCCAATCAGGTGGTCACTGAGTATTTCTCGTTTTACTGCCCGCACTGCTACAACTTCGAACCCCTGATCCAGCAGCTGAAAACCAAACTTCCGGACAATGCCAAGTTCCAGAAAAACCATGTGTCCTTCATGGGCGGTAACATGGGTACTTCCATGAGCAAGGCTTATGCAACCTCCGTGGTCCTGGATATTGAAGACAAGATGATCCCGGTTCTGTTCAGCCAGATCCACAAGCTGAATAAAGCACCGCGTAACGACGAAGAACTGCGTCAAATCTTCCTGGACAACGGTGTCAAAGCTGAGGATTTCGATGGTGCCTTCAACAGCTTTGCTGTGAACTCTATGGTCAATCGTTACAACAAAGGCTTCCGTGACAGTGGCCTGACCGGCGTCCCATCGGTTATCGTCAACAATAAATACCTGGTAAAAACCGACAAAGTGAAATCAGCCGATGAGTACTTCGAGCTCATCAACTTCCTGCTGAAAAAATAAGTCTGATTTCTCCATAAAAAAAGGGCCGGATGGCCCTTTTTTTATATCTAAATGAATCTGGAAGGCGAACAACCACTAGATCCTGAGCTGTTTGCTGAGCCAGTCACAGGCTCTCATAGAGCAATACATCAAGAAAACAAACCCCAAACCTATCAGAAAAATAAGACTAATAACCAACCACTTATTTGTCATCTCCATTACGGGAGCATTAATATCCACACCAAATAAGTTAGGGAGCATATTGATAAATATTGTGACCAAGGCGCCATCAATCGCAAATGCAACATTCATCAGTATGAAACGCAGAAAACGATAAAACTTTGTCCGTCCTTCTGCGATTGAAAATGGATGATCTTTCATATCAACTTCCGATTTAAATACTCGTCAACATTACCACCAAACCCAACAAATCAAATTAAAATCAATCTCTTAATTTAGCAACCAGCATTAAACGCAGAAGATCGGTTCACACCACCTGACTCGTCAATTGCTTCAGCAATCGATCCATGGCGCGGTAGCCTAATGCCTCAGCCAGATGCGCCCTTTCAATGTCAGGCTTACCGGCCAAGTCGGCGATAGTGCGGGCGACTTTAATAATCCGGTGATAGGCGCGAATCGACAGCCCGAGTTGATGTAGGGCGGTTTCGAGGAATTCCGCATCAACTTTGGCCAGGGCACAGTGTTTATCCAGCTCACGGGTTCCCAGAAGGGCATTGATCTTACCACTGCGGTGATGCATCCGACTGCGGGCCTCAGCCACTCTTTCCTTAATCACAGGCGTGGCTTCGCCTCGATCGCCGCCCTGCGCCAGTGTTCCCCGAGGCAGGGCTGGTATTTCAATCGACATATCAAACCGGTCCAGCAAAGGGCCGGAGAGTCGTCCCAAATAGCGCAATATCGCCTGAGGATTAGTGCGCGCCTGGCTGCCTTCGTAGTAACCGGTCGGACTGGGATTAAGTGCCCCGATGAGCTGAAACCGTGCCGGAAAGGTGGTTTTGCTGCTGGCACGAGAAATCACGATCTCGCCAGATTCAAGCGGTTCCCGTAAAGAATCCAGCACTTTCCGCTCAAACTCCGGCATTTCATCTAAAAACAAAATGCCGTTATGAGCCAGCGAGATTTCACCGGGGCGGGGGATCGAACCGCCACCGACCAGTGCTGCCATTGAACTGGAATGATGCGGTGCCCGAAACGGACGATTGCGCCAGTTACCGGCATGGAGCGACTGAGCGGTCAGAGAAGTAATGGCAGCGGTTTCCAGTGCTTCCTCAACAGCCATCTCGGGCAGCAGATCGCACAGCCGCGAGGCCAGCATCGTCTTACCGGTGCCGGGCGGGCCGACAAACAGCAGGTTGTGACCGCCTGCAGCTGCAATTTCCAGCGCCCGTTTTCCCTGCTGCTGACCGATAATGTCCTGCATGTCCCGGCCGTGATTTACCTGCTCGCGCTGTCCCGGTTCCCGGCAATGCAGCGACAAGGACTCCTGTCCACACAGATAAGCGCAGACCGCCAGCAAACTGGCGGCTGATTTGTGTCTGTCGCGGCCCACCAGCGCGGCCTGATCCCCATTGGCATCCGGCAAAACCAGACAACGGTTGGCCTCTTTGGCCGCCAGTGCGGCGGGCAGGGCGCCTTTCACTGGCCGCAGTTCACCGGAAAGCGCCAATTCCCCTAAAAACTCATGATCGTGCAGCTTACTATCAGGAATCTGCCCGGAAGCTGCAAGAATACCCAAAGCGATGGGCAGATCAAACCGACCGCCTTCTTTCGGCAAGTCCGCGGGCGCCAGATTGACCGTAATCCGCCGGGCCGGAAATTCGAAATTGGCATTCACGATGGCACTTCTGACCCGGTCTCTCGCTTCCTTCACCGTTGTCTCCGGCAGCCCGACCAGATTCACCGCAGGCAGACCATTACTGAGGTGAACTTCCACGGTAACAGCCGGAGCATCAACTCCGACACAAGCCCTACTGTGCACGATTGCCAGCATCATTTTCATCCCCTTGAATATCGAAATTAACCACCTTCTCACTAAATATCTGAGGTGAGGCAGCACAATGTCTGCAAGATATCCAATGCGTATTGAAAATAACCACAACAAATTTCTTGTCATGCGACGAAAGTCTGTGATAAGACTAAAGGCGCACAACATCTATACAAGAATTTTGGACAGACAAGTCAATGCTATTTAACCTCAACCTACTAGTCCTCATTATCAACGTCATCGTGGTGATTATTTCACCGCGACGGGGGCTGGCAGGCGGAAAATAGCACACAAGCAAACACACGCAGAAAAAGCCCCCGCACCGAAAGGTCCGGGGGCTTTTTTCATACCTGAGCCGGGAAAAGACTGCACCAAACCAATAAATCGCAGCAACCGGCCAAGGTCATCAAAAACAGGGAGCCATGATGACAGGCGCAGAGTTAGTAGTAGAAGCCTTGAAGCAACAAGGGGTGAGCACCGTATTCGGATATCCGGGCGGCGCAATCATGCCCATCTATGATGCCTTGTACGACGGCGGACTCCGGCATGTTCTGTGTCGCCACGAACAGGGAGCCGCCATGGCCGCCATCGGCTATGCCAGAGCCAGCAACACCCTTGGTGTCTGCCTGGCGACCTCAGGACCGGGCGCTACCAACCTGATCACCGGACTGGCTGATGCCATGCTCGATTCCATACCGCTGGTTGCCATTACCGGTCAGGTCGCCAGCCCGATGATCGGCACCGATGCCTTTCAGGAAGTGGATGTACTGGGCATGTCACTGTCATGCACCAAACACAGCTATCTGGTCACAGATCCGAGCGAGCTGCCAGCTGTGCTGAATGAAGCCTTTGAAATCGCCCAGAGCGGTCGGCCAGGTCCGGTGCTGGTCGATATCGCCAAAGACGTCCAGCTGACTGCAATTGACCATCCGCTGGCACCGCTGCACGAAGCGCCGGCCTTACCTGCCACCGATCCGGAACAGTTTGCACTGGCACAGCAATTGTTAGCCGACAGCCAGCGCCCAATCCTTTATGTCGGCGGCGGCGTCCAACTGGCGGGTGCAGTCGATCAGGTCCGCGATTTCCTCGCCACCACACAGATGCCGGCGGTATCGACCCTGAAAGGCCTGGGCGTTGTCGACAAAGATTATTCCTATCATCTGGGCATGCTGGGCATGCACGGCACCAAAGCCGCGAATCTGGCGGTCCAGGAATCTGATCTGCTAATTGCGGTCGGTGCCCGCTTTGACGACCGGGTAACCGGCAAGCTGGATACCTTCGCGCCCCATGCCAAAGTGATTCATCTGGATATCGATCCGGCCGAACTGGGCAAACTGCGCCGTGCCCATGCCGCCCTGCGTTGCGATATCAGCACAGTGCTCCCCCAGCTGGCCCGCCCGATGTCACTGGTGCCATGGCAACAGCACGTCACCAGTCTGATGTCAGAAAACGGCTGGCGCTATGACCATCCGGGCGAGCGGATCTACGCGCCGCTGCTGCTGAAACAGCTGTCCGACACGATGGACGACCGGACAGTAATCAGTACGGATGTCGGCCAGCATCAGATGTGGGTCGCGCAGCATGTTGCCCATCGCCAGCCCCACAACCTGCTGACCTCTGCCGGTCTCGGCACCATGGGCTTCGGTCTGCCGGCGGCCATCGGCGCCAAACTGTCCCGCCCGGATGATCAGGTGGTGCTGGTCTCCGGCGACGGCTCTTTCATGATGAATGTGCAGGAACTGGGCACCATCCGCCGTCTGGGCCTGCCGGTGAAAATTATCCTGCTGGACAACCAGCGTCTGGGCATGGTCCGCCAGTGGCAGGAACTGTTTTTCGATGGCCGCTACAGCGAAACCATCCTGTCTGATAACCCGGATTTCGTCACCCTGGCCAGTGCCTTCGGCATCCCGGGCCAGACCATTACGCGCAAGGAAGAAGTTGGTCCGGCGCTGGAGACCCTGCTGGCAAGCGAAACAGCCTATCTGCTGCACGTTGCCATTTCTGAAGCTGATAACGTCTGGCCACTGGTTCCCCCCGGTGGTGCCAACCACGACATGATGGAGGAACCACAATGACTCAGCACACTTTAACGATCCAAGCTGCCAGCCGTCCTGAACTCCTGGAACGTGTTCTCCGGATCACACGCCACCGCGGATTCATGGTAAAACAGTTTTCAATGGCGCATAGTGAAGACTATAAGTCCGTCGACATTGAAGTCACGGTCGATAGTGAGCGTCCCATCCTTGCCCTCTACAATCAGTTGGACAAATTGTGGGATGTCACCGGCGTTACTATTTTAGAGCAGCAACAAAAACAACAAATCAGCGCATAACGAAAGGATTAGACAATGGCAAACACAGCAGATTACATCTGGTTCAACGGCGAAATGGTTCCTTGGCAGGACGCGAAAGTTCACGTGCTGACCCACGCTCTGCATTACGGCACTTCTGTTTTTGAAGGCATCCGTTGCTATGACACCCCGAACGGTCCGATCGTCTTCCGTCATCGTGAGCACATGGAGCGCCTGAAAGATTCAGCCAAAATCTACCGCTTTCCGATCCCGTATACCGTAGATGAACTGATGGAAGCCTGCCGCGAGACCCTTCGTGCCAACAAACTGACTTCTGCTTACATTCGCCCGCTGGGCTATGTCCCGAATGTCGGTCTTGGCGTTTGCCCGCCAAACGGCACCGAAATGGACCTGATTATTGCAGCCTTTTCCTGGGGTGCGTATCTGGGCGAAGAAGCTCTGGCGAACGGGGTGGACGCCATGGTGTCCAGCTGGAACCGCGCGGCACCCAATACGATTCCGACAGCAGCCAAAGCAGGCGGGAATTACCTGTCTTCACTGCTGGTGGGAGGGGAAGCCCGTCGTCACGGCTATGCAGAAGGCATCGCGCTCGATGTGCGCGGTTACCTCTCCGAAGGAGCCGGTGAGAACATCTTCGTCATCCGCAACGGTGTGATTTCCACGCCACCGGCCACCAGCGCCATTCTGCCGGGTATCACCCGCGATGCGATCGTGACCCTGGCAACCGAAATGGGCTACGAAATCCGTGAGGAAAACATTGCCCGTGAAGCCCTCTATCTGGCCGATGAAATCTTCATGACCGGTACCGCCGCTGAAATCGTTCCGGTTCGCAGTGTGGATCAGATCACCGTGGGTGAGGGCAAACGCGGCCCGATCACCGAGAAAGTCCAGTCGGCATTCTTCGGCCTGTTCAACGGCCAGACCGAAGACAAATGGGGCTGGCTGGATCCGGTCTACCCGGCCGAAAAATAAACCACACTATAATAAGCAAGCACAGCAATGTCCCGCCGGTATCTTGCATACCGGCGGCTCAAAAAGGAATTTCACGTTATGCCTAAGTACCGCTCCGCCACCACCACCCACGGCCGAAATATGGCCGGTGCCCGCGCCCTGTG
This sequence comes from Photobacterium sp. 53610, assembly GCF_036409375.1. Taxonomy (NCBI): domain Bacteria; kingdom Pseudomonadati; phylum Pseudomonadota; class Gammaproteobacteria; order Vibrionales; family Vibrionaceae; genus Photobacterium; species Photobacterium sp. 53610. The sequence goes on from NZ_JAXOFS010000013.1 coordinate 25,239, forward strand.
GCGTGCCACCGGAGTCAAAGATGAAGATTTTGGCAAACCCATCATCGCCGTTGTTAACTCCTTTACCCAGTTTGTACCGGGCCACGTGCACCTCAAAGATCTCGGCCAGCTGGTTGCAGCCGAAATCGAAAAAGCCGGTGGGATTGCCAAAGAATTCAACACTATTGCCGTCGACGACGGTATCGCAATGGGCCACGGCGGCATGCTGTATTCCCTGCCGTCCCGCGAGTTGATTGCCGACTCGGTCGAATACATGGTCAACGCCCATTGTGCCGATGCCATGGTCTGTATTTCTAACTGCGACAAAATCACCCCGGGGATGCTGATGGCCTCTATGCGCCTGAACATTCCGGTGATCTTCGTTTCCGGCGGCCCGATGGAAGCCGGAAAAACCAAACTGTCGGATCAGATCCTCAAACTGGATCTGGTTGATGCCATGATTCAGGGCGCCGATCCGAAAGTTTCCGACGAACAAAGCGAACAGATCGAACGATCCGCCTGTCCGACCTGCGGATCCTGCTCCGGCATGTTCACAGCCAACTCCATGAACTGCCTGACTGAAGCCCTGGGTCTGAGCCAGCCGGGCAACGGCTCCTGTCTGGCCACCCATGCCGACCGTAAGGAACTGTTCCTGACCGCAGGCCAGCGGATTGTCACGCTGACCAAACGCTACTACGAGCAGGACGATGCCAGCGTCCTGCCGCGCAATATCGCCAATAAACAGGCCTTCGAGAATGCTATGGCGCTGGATATCGCCATGGGCGGTTCAACTAATACGGTGCTGCACCTGCTGGCCGCCGCGCAGGAAGGCGAAATCGATTTCACCATGGAAGATATCGACCGCATGTCACGCAAGGTTCCGCACCTGTGCAAGGTGGCGCCATCAACCCAGAAATATCACATGGAAGATGTCCATCGTGCGGGCGGGGTTTACGGCATTCTGGGTGAACTGGATCGGGCTGGACTGCTGCACAATGATGTCCCGAACGTGCTGGGAATGACACTGGCCGAAGCACTGACGCAGTACGATATCAAGCAAACCGACTCCGAAGCCGTACAGTCTTTCTTCCGTGCCGGTCCGGCCGGGATCCGGACCACACAGGCATTTTCTCAGGACTGCCGCTGGGACAGTCTGGATGATGACCGCGAGAACGGCTGTATCCGCAGCAAAGAACACGCCTTCAGTCAGGACGGCGGTCTGGCGGTGCTGTCCGGTAACATGGCGATTGACGGATGTATTGTCAAAACCGCCGGTGTGGACGAAAGCTGTCTGACCTTTGAAGGCCCGGCGGTTGTATTCGAAAGCCAGGAAACTGCCGTGGAAGGAATTCTGGGCGGCAAAGTCAAAGCTGGCGATGTGGTCATCATCCGCTATGAAGGTCCGAAAGGCGGCCCGGGTATGCAGGAAATGCTGTATCCGACCACCTATCTCAAGTCGATGGGACTGGGCAAGGACTGCGCCCTGATCACCGACGGTCGTTTCTCCGGCGGCACCAGCGGCCTGTCAATCGGTCACGTGTCTCCGGAAGCGGCCAATGGCGGCACCATTGGTCTGATTGAAGACGGCGACCGGGTAGCGATCGACATTCCAAACCGCAGCATCGAACTCAACGTTGATAACGCGACGCTGGCCAAACGCCGTGCCGCTGCTGATGCACGCGGCTGGAAACCGGTAGATCGCCAGCGTACAGTGTCTTTTGCCCTGCGCGCCTATGCCAACCTGGCCACCAGTGCTGATAAAGGTGCGGTTCGCGACAAAACCAAGCTGGAAGGGTAAGTATGATGAGTGAGCTGACACAGGCCAGAGCCGCTGAGTTTCTCAGCGGGGCTGACTATTTAAGGGAGACGCTGCGCGCACCGGTCTACGAAGTGGCGCAGGTCACCCCGTTGCAGGAGATGGAGCGGCTGTCCAGCCGGTTGGGCAACCGTATCCAGATCAAGCGTGAAGACCGCCAGCCCGTGCACTCATTCAAACTGCGCGGTGCCTACAATATGATGTCCCAGCTGACACTGGCACAGCGTCAGGCCGGTGTGATTGCGGCTTCGGCAGGCAACCACGCTCAGGGACTGGCACTGTCCTCCCGCCAGCTGAACGTGAAAGCCATCATTGTGATGCCGCGGACCACCCCGGATATCAAGGTGGAGGCTGTCAAAAGCTTCGGCGGCGAAGTGATGCTGCACGGCAGCAACTTTGATGAAGCGAAAGCCTATGCCATTGAGCTGGCAGAAAAACATCACTACACCTTCATTCCCCCGTTCGATCACCCGGCAGTGATCGCCGGGCAGGGCACGATTGGGATAGAACTGGTACAACAAAACGGCCACCTCGACTATGTTTTTGTGCCCGTCGGAGGCGGCGGTCTGGCGGCAGGCGTGTCGGTCCTGCTCAAGCAGCTGATGCCGGAAATCAAAGTGATCGGCGTGGAAGCCGAAGACTCCGCCTGTCTGCGGGCCGCGCTGGATGCCGGTGAACCGGTCACACTGGATCAGGTCGGGCAATTTGCCGACGGGGTCGCGGTGAAGCGCATCGGTGATGAAACCTTCCGTCTGTGTCAGCAGTATCTGGATGATGTCATTACCGTCAGCAGTGACGAGATTTGTGCGGCAGTCAAAGATATCTTCGAAGATACCCGGGCCATCGCCGAGCCATCCGGCGCGCTGGCGCTGGCCGGCCTGAAGAAATACAGCGAACAGCATCAGGTGAAAGGCAAACAGCTTGCCTCGATTTTGTCCGGTGCCAACCTCAACTTCCACGGCCTGCGCTATGTGTCGGAACGCTGTGAACTGGGTGAAAAACGAGAAGGACTGCTGGCTGTCACCGTACCGGAACGGCCGGGCGCCTTCCTTGATTTCTGTCGCCTGCTGGGCGGCCGGGCGGTCACTGAGTTCAACTACCGTTACAACGATGACACCCTGGCCAATGTGTTTGTCGGTATTCGCCTGATCCAGGGACAGGAAGAACTGGACAACATCATTACCGATCTGCGCAAAGGCGGTTATCCGGTGGTGGATCTGTCAGATGACGAGATGGCCAAAGTGCACGTTCGCTATATGATTGGCGGCCGGCCGTCCAAACCGTTGCAGGAACGCCTCTACAGCTTTGAGTTTCCCGAATATCCGGGCGCGCTGCTCAGATTCCTGACCACGCTGGGCACCCACTGGAACATCAGCCTGTTCAACTACCGCAACCACGGCGCTGACTACGGCCGGGTCCTGTGCGGTTTTGAACTGGAAGATCACGACCTGCTGTCGTTCACCAGCCACCTGCGTGAACTGGGTTACCAGTGGAAAGACGAGACCGACAACCCGGCCTACCGCTTTTTCCTGGCCCAATAAGCGACAAAAACAGCCCCGCATGCCGGGGCTGTTTTCTCTTGCTGATTCGTCATTCCCTGATGATTACCGGGCGATTTCAGGACTTATCTTTTTGTGTCAGCGCACGGGTATATTCCGCCATGAAACTGGCCAGGTTGATACTCTGCTGCAAAATCACATTCCGGGCCGAATGGGGCAACCGGCTGAAATACTGCAACAGGCGATCAATTTCTTCTTTATATTCACTTTCCAGAATCTCGAGTCCCTCATCACCGTAAACAAACCAGGTCAGCGGCCGCTCGGTGATTTCCGAAATCGCTGACAGCAAACGCACCTTGGGTTCCGTCTTTCCGGTTTCCAGGTCCAGATAAGTTTGCCGCGCCACGCCCAACTGCTGGGCCATATGTACCTGAGTCAGGCCTTTCCACTCTCGCGCTTCCTTGATTCGCGAGGCGATCATCGCTTTAGGATCTGTCATCAATACCTCCACCACTGCAATATGTACTGACCAAAGGCCAGCATAAAATCAGCCAACTCAGGAGCTATTATTTTTTTATTTATTATCAGCACGTTATATGAAGCCACATTCTCATCTTGCAAAGTGCAATGCAAAACCGGAAGGATTCAGGCAAAGCGTCTGATTTCGCAAATAAAAACGTCACTTCTGTATTCAATCATAGACGCTGGGGATCAGGGCGGAGCGGAAACCGAATCCAGGCGCCACAATTGACGCCTTTATCTCAACGCTAAGACAGGGTTGTCTGACTCAGCAGTCACTGACCCGGACAGATTCCGGGCAAACCGTTGAATATGAAGCGAACGTCTTACACGTCCTTTTCAATTTCTGCCGGGTTCAAGCGTATGGAGGAAGCCATATTCATCCGCCAGTAAGCAATGACCCCCATCAGCACGGTACTGGCCATGACGACCGGCGTCCAGTCCGCGAAAGCCGACTCTAAAAGCCAGCCGAACACCAAATAGCCAGCGGGAACCGAAAGAAAGCGGACAGAAGAGAACAGCGTCATCACCCGCCCGAACAAAGCTTCAGGCACCACAGTTTGGATCAGGGTGACTTCAATCGGACCAGCAAACCCGAGGCACAGCCCGATAACAAAAAGCTGAATGAAAAACAGCGGCTGGCTCGCGAAGAATGACATTGAGAGAAGCACCACCGCCAGCGATAAGTAGCCCGTGAACATGATCTGCCGGTTCGAAAACCGCTTGCCGAAAAAGCCAAAAAGTAAAGACGAAACGCTGGTACCGGCCCCGAAGCATGTCATGGATACCCCCAGACTCATCACGGACTCAAATACAAACTTGTTCAAATAGGGCAGATAGACAAAAAGGAACGGGGTGATGACAAGATTAACCGTGGCACTGAGGTAAAGCACAGACAAAAGGGCGCGCTGCTGTCTCAGGTACTTCATCCCTTCTGAAAAATACCTCAACGGAGGGGCAGAATCAGGCTTCGTGCGTTCCGCCTCCGGCCTGAAATGCTTCTTCAGAACAATCATGCCGAATGCAACCGCGAAGAATGTCGCTGCATCAAAGTACAGAGCGCTGATCGTGCCAAAAGCCGCCACAATCAGAGCCGCAACCACCGGGCCCAAAAGATCACAGATATTTTCCAGGGTGGTATTCACCCCATTAATCAGGTGATGATCCAACTGATGCCGTTTGATTTCATGTCTTAAAATCACATCCTTGGCTAAACGGCTTGGGGTATCCAATAACGTGCTGAGCACCAGCAATGCCGCCAGAAGACTGAGGGTCAGCAGATCCGCATGATAGAAAACAGGGATCAGCAAGATACTGAAAAAGTTCACCAGATCAGAAAGGACCGACGCCCTGAATGCCCCTAACCGATCGACAAATGGCGCGCTAAAGAAAGTCGACAAAATCACAGGGGTGATTTTCGCAGCCATCACAGCAGCAACCAGAGCCGGGCTGTCTGAGATTTCCAGAATGAGCCAGGGGATGGCCACCTCTGTGAGGGCATTCCCTAAAATCGTTATCCCATTGAGGGTCAGCAACCCACAGATTGGCCACGACATCCTGCGCATCTACGAGACTCCTTTCACGTCATTCGTTCTTTCGTCCACTATATCCCGGCGACATATGATACAAGTTAAATATCCATTAACAAGATGAATCCCACAATAAAAAACCTCCTGCCGGGTATGGCCCGACAGGAGGCTTGAAATAGACATCGCATGCTATGTTCAGGACTGAATTCTGACGCAGCAGAACATCCTGAATGGCAATCTCACCGAGGTGAAAATCAGCCGGACTTACTCAACCGTTACCGACTTGGCCAAGTTCCGGGGCTGATCGACATCCGTACCTTTGATCAGCGCGACGTAATAAGACAGCAGCTGCAATGGCAGGGTATAGAGGATCGGCGCGATAAACTCATCACAGTGCGGTACGTTCAGCACGGTCATGGTGTCATCGCTGGCGAAGTGGGCATTCACATCCGCAAACACATACATCAGGCCGCCACGGGCACGGACTTCTTCCACATTCGACTTCAGCTTCTCCAGCAATTCATTGTTCGGCGCCACCACAATCACCGGCATGTCGGCATCGATCAGGGCCAGCGGGCCGTGTTTCAGCTCACCAGCTGCATAGGCTTCCGCATGAATGTAAGAGATCTCTTTCAGCTTCAGCGCACCTTCCATGGCAATCGGAGACTGCTCACCACGGCCCAGGAACAGGGCATGATGCTTATCTGCGAAATCTTCCGCCAGTGCTTCAATGTCACCCGCCATCGCCAGCGTCTGCTCGATTTTGGACGGCAGGCTCTGCAGGGCTGACACCAGCTGAGTTTCCTGCGCAGCATCCATGGTCTGATTGCCCCGGCCAATTGCCGCCACCAGCATCAGCAGGCCCGCCAGCTGAACAGTAAAGGCTTTGGTTGAAGCCACACCGATTTCTGCCCCGGCTTTCATCATGTAAGCCAAATCGGATTCGCGCACCAGGGATGAACCCGGAACGTTACAAATCGTCAGGCTGGCCATGTAACCCATCTCTTTCGCCAGACGCAACGCCGCCAGGGTATCGGCGGTTTCACCGGACTGAGACAGTGTCACCAGCAGGCTGTTCTCAAACACATGCGATTTGCGGTAACGGAATTCGGAGGCAATCTCCACATTACAGGACACACCGGCCCATTGCTCCAGCCAGTAACGGGCAACCAGACCTGCATGGTAGCTGGTACCGCAGGCAATGATCTGCACATGCTTCACTTTCTGCAGCAGCTCGGCAGCATGCTCACCAAACGCAGAAGCCAGAACCTGACCATTCGCCAGACGGCCTTCCATCGTGCGCTGCAGGGCAATCGGCTGCTCGTAGATTTCTTTCAGCATGTAATGGCGGTACTGGCCCTTGTCGCCGGCGTCATGGGAAACTTCAGATTCGTTAATTTCGCGTGCAACCGGCTCGCCGTGCTTGTCAAAAATCTTCACGTCAAAACGAGTCACTTCGGCCACATCTCCTTCTTCCAGGAATGCAAAACGGCGGGTCACCGGCAGCAGGGCCAGCTGATCAGAAGCCACAAAATGCTCATCCACGCCATAGCCGATCACCAGCGGGCTGCCAGAGCGGGCAACCACAATCCGGCTCGGATCGCGACGGTCCATGACCACAGTGCCGTAGGCACCTTCCAGCTGAGTCACAGTCTTCTGCACAGCTTCCAGCAGGGTGGCTGCTGTGCGCAATTCCCAGTCAACCAGGTGAGCAATCACTTCGGTATCTGTCTGAGAAAGGAAAGTATAACCACGTTCAGTCAGCACTGCGCGCAGGGATTCATGGTTTTCAATAATGCCGTTGTGCACAATGGCAATCTCATCACCGGACATGTGCGGGTGAGCATTGGTTTCCGATGGCTCACCATGGGTCGCCCAGCGGGTATGTGCGATGCCGGTGCCGCCGGAAATCGGACTAGCCGCAACCGCATCCGCCAGTTCCTGAACTTTACCCAACCGACGAACACGATTCAGCGCGTTACTGCCATCGACGACCGCCACACCAGCCGAGTCATAACCCCGGTATTCCAGACGGCGCAGACCTTCAATCAGAATGCCAGCCACATCACGCTGGGCAACAGCCCCAACGATTCCACACATAGGATTCTCCTGCAAAAATATCGTTATTGATTGATGGCGGCACAGATCACCTGCACCCCTTGTTGTTCAATTTCCGCCCTGGCGGCCGGATCCAGCCCTTCATCGGTGATCAGGGTGTTGATACTGCTCCACGGCAGTTCCAGATTGGGGATACGACGGCCGACCTTGCTGGATTCGACCATCACCACCACTTCGCGGGAAACTTCAGCCATGACCCGGCTCAGGCCAATCAGCTCATTGAAAGTGGTGGTGCCGCGACTGATGTCGATACCGTCTGCACCGATAAACAGCTGGTCAAAATCATAGGAACGCAGGACAGACTCCGCGACCTGCCCCTGAAAGGCTTCAGAATGAGGGTCCCAGGTGCCACCGGTCATCAGCAGCGTGGGTTCGTTTTCCAGTTCATTGAGGGCATTGGCAACATTGAGCGAGTTGGTCATCACGATCAGTCCCTGCTTGTCACCCAGCAAACCAATCAGCGCCGCCGTGGTGCTGCCGCTGTCGATAATCATCCGGTTATGGTCACGAATACGGGCAGCTGCGGCCTGAGCGATAGCTTGCTTTCGAATCGAAACTTCAGGTTCGTGCCCGGCGGCGACGATTTCAGACGGCATGGCAATCGCACCGCCGTAACGGCGCAACAGCAGACCTGTGGTTTCTAACGCCGCGAGATCTTTGCGGATGGTGACTTCAGACGTCGCAAACTGCTGGGCCAGTGCATCCACACTGACTTCGCCCTGTTCATTCACCATCGCCACAATGGCATGACGCCGCTGCTGAGTGTTTCGTTTCGACATAAAAGTTTTTCTTATGATTTAAGTTTCGAACTGAAACTAAATATAGCAAAACAAAACAACTGAGATCAAGAAATTACCAAAAGCGCTGAAACGTTGTTGCGAGGAGGTGTGACTGCAGATACAAAAAAGCAGCGCCGATGCGCTGCCTACTCTGTTCCGGGATTCGGATTATTTTTTCTTCTCAGGCCGCTTCCAGCCTTTAATTGTACGGGCCGGGGCGCGGGTAATCACTAACTCACCTTCACCCACATCCCGGTTGATCGTTGCACCGGCACCAATGGTGGCACCTTTGCCGATTTTCACCGGAGCGATCAGCTGCGTATCCGAGCCCACAAATACATCGTCTTCAATTTCAGTCCGGAACTTATTGGCACCATCATAGTTACAGGTAATGGTTCCTGCACCAATGTTCACGCGGTCACCGATCTCGGCATCCCCCAGATAAGTCAGATGGTTGGCTTTCGACCCTTGACCCAGACGGGCCTTCTTCATCTCGACAAAGTTACCGACATGAGAATCACCGACCAGCTCAGCACCCGGACGCAGGCGGGTAAACGGACCGACCGTACAGTCTTCACCGACCGTCGCACCTTCCACGATGCTGTAAGGACGAATCAGGGTGTTATCGTCAATTTCACAGTCAATCAGAACAGAACCAGCGCCAATCACGACGTTATTCCCCAATGTCACGTTGCCTTCGATCACAACATTGACATCAATTTCCACATCCTGACCACACTGCAGTGTCCCGCGCAGATCAAAACGGGCCGGATCACGCAGCATGACTCCCTGCTCCAGCAACCGCTCGGCCTGCATCAACTGATAAGCCCGCTCCAGACGCGCCAGCTGAACACGGTTATTCACGCCTTCAACTTCCACCGCCATGGCCGGATGAACCGCCTGGATCTGACGGCCTTCTGCATGCGCCATTGCGATGATATCGGTCAGGTAGTACTCAGCCTGAGCGTTGTCATTCTTCAGCTGACCCAGCCAGCGCTTCAGATCACCACCATTCGCCACCAGCACGCCAGTATTGATTTCACAGATGGCTTTTTGTGCCTCGGTCGCATCTTTCTGTTCAACAATCGCAACCACGGCCTCATTTTCACGCACAATCCGGCCATAACCGGTCGGATCATCCAGCACCACAGTCAGCAGACCGATCCCGCCTTCCGGCTGTGCATCCAGCAGGTTTTCCAGCGTTTCGCTGCTGATCAGCGGGACATCACCGTACAGTACCAGCACCTGCTCATCATCCGCGAAAGACTCAGCCGCCTGATTCACCGCATGACCGGTTCCCAGTTGCTCAGCCTGCAGAACCCAGTTCACCGGCTCTCCAACCAGGCGTTCTTTCATCAAATCGCCGCCATGACCATAAACCAGGTGAAGATGGGCAGCCCCTGCATCGGTGCAGGTATCGATCACGTGTTTAACCATAGGTTTGCCCGCCAGCGTATGCAGTACTTTCGGCAGGGCAGAATACATGCGGGTACCTTTACCCGCAGCCAGGATCACAGCGCTGAAGCTCATGAATCAGTGTCCCTTCTAATGATGGTGAAAATTATCTTGATGCATTGTATCGGCACAGAGCGCCCGATATAAGCCTTTGCCGCATATTATTGACACAATGCATACATGCGAGTGCCTGCTTTGTGAACTGTTCCTGCAGTTTCCGCCGGAAAGAAATCTACAGATATAAAAAAAGCGACCCCTTGGGTCGCTTTTTTGCTCAGGTGCCTGATTAACGCTTACGCTTGGTCAGCTCGATAACTCGAAGCTGAGCGATTGCTTTCGCCAGGTCACTGGCCGCTTGCGCGAAGTCGATATCGCCGTGCTGATTGTGGATACGCTCCTCAGCCTGACGTTTCGCTTCTTCAGCCTTGGCTGCGTCCAGATCAACACCACGGATAGCTGTATCAGCCAGAACAGTCACTGTCCCCGGCTGAACTTCCAGCATACCACCGGAGAGGTAGATCACTTCTTCCTCACCGTGTTGTTTTACGATCCGAACCATTCCGGGCGTGATAGCGGTCAGCAGCGGGGTGTGGCCTGCGTGAATACCCAGTTCACCTTCGCTGCCGGTCACCTGGATATTTTCAGCACGACCAGAAAAGAGACTCTTCTCTGCGCTTACTACATCCAGATGGAAAGTTATCGCTGCCATGTCGCCTCCTGTTCAGCTTACAGCTTCTTCGCGTTTTCCAGTGCGTCTTCGATCGCGCCGCAGTACATGAATGCCTGCTCTGGAATGTCGTCGTATTCGCCAGCCAGCAGGCCTTTGAAGCTGCGCAGGGTATCTTTCAGTGGAACGTAGATACCCGGGTCGCCAGTGAAGACCTGTGCAACGTGGTAAGGCTGAGTCAGGAAACGCTCAATCTTACGTGCACGGGCAACAGCTTGCTTATCTTCTTCAGACAGCTCGTCCATACCCAGAATGGCAATGATGTCTTTCAGCTCTTTGTAACGCTGCAGGGTGCTTTGAACACCACGCGCGATATCATAGTGCTCCTGACCAACCACCAGCGGATCCAGCATACGAGATGTAGAATCCAGTGGGTCGATCGCTGGGTACAGACCCAGAGAAGCAATCTGACGAGACAGTACAACAGTCGCATCCAAGTGGGCGAACGTGGTTGCCGGAGACGGGTCCGTCAAGTCATCCGCAGGAACGTAAACGGCCTGTACAGATGTGATAGAACCAGTCTTGGTCGAGGTGATACGCTCCTGAAGCACACCCATCTCTTCTGCCAGTGTAGGCTGGTAACCTACTGCAGAAGGCATACGACCCAGCAGTGCAGATACCTCTGTACCGGCCAGGGTGTAACGATAGATGTTATCGATGAACAGCAGTACGTCACGGCCTTCATCACGGAACTTCTCAGCCATGGTCAGGCCAGTCAGAGCAACACGCAGACGGTTACCCGGTGGCTCGTTCATCTGACCGTAAACCATTGCTACTTTAGATTCTTCAGGTTTCTCCAGGTTTACAACCCCGGCTTCCTGCATCTCGTGGTAGAAGTCGTTACCCTCACGCGTCCGCTCACCAACACCGGCGAATACAGACAGACCTGAGTGTTTCAGGGCGATGTTGTTGATCAGTTCCATCATGTTGACGGTCTTACCAACACCCGCACCACCGAACAGACCGATTTTACCACCCTTCGCGAATGGGCAAACCAGGTCAATAACTTTTACGCCGGTTTCCAGCAGTTCAACTGCGTTCGACTGCTCTTCGTAGCTTGGTGCTGCACGGTGAATTGAGTAACGCTCTTCTTCACCGATTTCACCGCACTCGTCAATTGGCTGACCCAGAACGTTCATGATACGTCCCAGAGTCGCTGTACCGACTGGTACTTCAATTGGTCGACCTGTGTTTTCAACAGACAGACCACGACGCAGGCCATCAGAACTACCCATGGCGATACCACGAACTACGCCACCGCCCAGCTGCTGCTGAACTTCCAGTACCAAGGTACCTTTTTCTTTGGCATCAACGTGCAGGGCATCATATACCTGGGGTACAGAATCCTGTGGAAACTCTACGTCGACTACCGCACCGATGATCTGTACGATCTTACCTGTAGCCATCGTTAATCCTCTAAACTTATTAATTCTTTGCCTTAAACAGCGGAGGCACCAGAAACGATTTCCGACAGCTCTTGTGTGATCGCAGCCTGACGGGCTTTGTTGTACACAAGTTGCAGTTCGTCAATCAAGTTACCTGCATTATCAGTTGCTGCTTTCATCGCAACCATTCGGGCCGCTTGCTCACAGGCAAGGTTTTCGACCACACCCTGATAGACCTGAGATTCGACATAGCGAACCAGCAGGGTATCCAGCAGAGGTTTTGGCTCAGGCTCATAAATATAGTCCCAAGCGTGGTTGCGTTTCATTTCTTCGTCTTCTGACTTAGGCAAAGGCAGCAATTGATCGATCACTGGCGCTTGCACCATGGTGTTCACAAATTTGTTGTACACCAGATACAGACGATCCAGTTGGCCTTCATCATATTTCTTCAGCATGACACCCACGGTACCGATCAGCTCATCAACAGAAGGCTTGTCACCCAGACCTGTTACCTGAGCCGCAACACGGCCACCGTAGTTGTTAAAGAAAGCTGTAGCTTTGGCACCAATCAGGGCCAGCTCAACCTCAGCGCCTTTATCTGACCAGGCCTTCATGCCGTGAATGGCTTGTTTGAACATGTTCACGTTCAAGCCACCACACAGACCGCGGTCAGTCGAAACAATGATGTAACCTACGCGCTTGGCCTCACGCTCCTCAAGATAAGGATGCTTATACTCGAGGCTACCAAGGGCGATATGACCGATCACTTTGCGCATTGTTTGTGCGTATGGGCGTGATGATTCCATCGCGTCTTGCGATTTACGCATTTTAGACGCAGCAACCATCTCCATCGCTTTGGTGATCTTCTGAGTGTTTTTCACACTGCCGATCTTGTTACGTATCTCTTTTGCGCCGGCCATCGTTACTCTCCTTGAGCTGGTGATCGCTTGCGATCACCAACCAATTACCAAGTCTGGGTCGCTTTGAAATCTTCAACCAGTTTCACGAACTGGGCTTCAACTTCGTTGTTCCACGCACCCGTTTCATCAATCTGAGCAACCAACTCAGCGAATTGACTCTTGGCGTAAGACAGTAACGCAGCTTCGAAATCTGCCAGCTTCGTCAGCTCAACATCTTTCAGGTAACCTTTCTCAGCAGAGAAAATCACCAGCGCCTGCTCAAATACAGACATTGGAGAGTACTGCTTCTGCTTCATCAGCTCGGTTACTTTCTGGCCGTGATCCAGCTGACGCTTAGTCGCGTCATCCAGGTCAGAAGAGAACTGTGCGAATGCCGCCAGTTCACGGTACTGAGCCAGTGCGGTACGGATACCACCAGACAGCTTTTTGATGATCTTGGTCTGCGCAGCACCACCAACACGGGATACCGAGATACCTGGGTCAACCGCAGGACGGATACCGGCGTTGAACAGCTCAGTTTGCAGGAAGATCTGGCCATCGGTGATCGAAATCACGTTGGTCGGTACGAACGCAGAAACGTCGCCCGCCTGAGTTTCGATGATTGGCAGTGCAGTCAGAGAACCGGTTTTGCCTTTCACTTCACCGTTGGTGAACTTTTCTACGTACTCTTCGCTCACGCGAGCAGCACGCTCCAGCAGACGGGAGTGGAGGTAGAAAACGTCACCAGGGAATGCTTCACGGCCTGGTGGACGACGCAGCAGCAGAGAGATCTGACGGTAAGCAACAGCCTGCTTAGACAGGTCATCGTATACGATCAGTGCATCTTCACCGCGGTCACGGAAGTATTCACCCATGGCACAACCAGCATATGGCGCCAGGTATTGCAGTGCAGCTGCTTCAGAAGCAGAGGCAACAACAACGATGGTGTTCTTCAATGCGCCGTGCTCTTCCAGCTTACGAACCACGTTAGCGATGGTTGAAGCTTTCTGACCGATAGCAACATAGATAGAGTAGATACCAGAGTTCTTCTGGTTGATGATGGCATCGATCGCCAGTGCGGTTTTACCGATCTGACGGTCACCGATGATCAGCTCACGCTGGCCACGGCCGATTGGAATCATCGAGTCAACCGCCTTGTAGCCAGTCTGTACAGGCTGGTCAACAGATTTACGGTCGATAACACCCGGTGCAATCACTTCGACAGGCGAGGTGAAGTCACTCTCGATTGGGCCTTTACCATCGATTGGCTCACCCAGGGTGTTCACAACACGACCCAGCAGGGCAGGGCCGACTGGAACTTCCAGGATACGACCGGTCGCGGTCACTTTCATGCCTTCCTGCAGGTCAGCATAAGGACCCATTACAACTGCACCAACCGAGTCACGCTCAAGGTTCAGTGCCAGCGCGTAACGGCCGCCAGGTAGTTCAATCATTTCACCTTGCATGACGTCTGCAAGGCCGTGGATACGAATGATACCATCGCTGACAGAAACGATCGTACCTTCGTTACGCGCTTCACTTGCAACGTTGAATTTTTCAATCCGCTGCTTGATCAGTTCGCTAATTTCCGTGGAATTAAGTTGCATGCTCCAATTCCCCAAATCAAGACTGCAACGTATCGTTCAGTCGGGCCAGTTTGCCGCGTACTGATTGATCGATGACTAAGTCTCCGGCTCTAATTACAACCCCGGCAATCAGGGTCTCGTCTACACTGCAGTTCAGCTTAACCTTACGCGCCAGACGCTTTTCCAGCTTTTGACTGATCGCACTCAGTTGACCCTCGTCCAGTGCAACCGCAGAGGTCACAGTGGCGTCGATGGTCTTTTCCAGTTCGTCTTTCAGGAACAGGAACTGAGCACTAACATCAGGAAGTGCTTTCAGACGTCCGTTTTCAGCCATTACCTTGATCAGGTTCTGGCCGGCTTCGTTGAGTTGCTCGCCGCAGACGGAAATGAAGATTTCCACCAGCTTATCCGCCGCATAACCACCATCCAGGACATCCTGAATCGTTTCGTTTTTTGCGACTTCTGCAGCAAAGGTGAGCATTTCTGACCATTGGGCCAACTCACCTTTCTCAACCGCATAATCAAAGGCTGCTTTAGCGTAGGGGCGTGCGATTGTAGTCATTTCCGACATGTTGCTTGCCCCTTCTATTACAGTTCTGCAGTGACTTTGTTAAGAAGATCAGCATGAGCGTCTTTATCAATAGAACGCTCGATGATTTTCTCAGCACCAATCACAGCCAGAGTTGCAACTTGTTTGCGTAGTTCATCGCGCGCGCGATTACGTTCTGCATCAATTTCGGCACGACCTTGAGTCAGAATTTTTTCACGCTCAGCCGTCGCTTCCGCTTTGGCCTCTTCGATGATTTGAGCTTTGCGCTTATTCGCTTGCTCAATCAGTTCAGTTGCAGTGCGTTTTGCTTCTTTCAGTTGCTCAGAAGCATTTGCCTGCGCCAGGTTGAGATCTTTGGCAGCGCGATCCGCAGCTGCCAAACCGTCAGCAATTTTCTTCTGACGTTCCTCAATCGCTTCCATAATTGGTGGCCATACATATTTCATGCAGAAGACCACAAACAGGAAAAACGCGATAGCCTGACCCAGCAAGGTTGCATTCATATTCACAACGGCATCTCCTAAAAAGGGTTGCTATGGGTCCGTTACGTTCGTGGATTAACCAGCCAGCTGTCCAACGAATGGGTTTGCGAATGTGAATAGCAGAGCGATTACGATACCGATCATTGGAACCGCATCCAGCAGACCTGCAATGATGAACATCTTAACTTGCAGCATTGGAGCCATTTCTGGTTGACGAGCAGCGCCTTCCAGGAACTTACCACCCAGCAGGGCGAAACCGATCGCAGTACCCAGGGCAGCAAGACCTACAATGATGCCCACGGCAATTGCAGAAAAGCTTAGTAAAGTTTCCATCACTATCTCCAGTTTATTGTTGTCGGCCTAAATGCCTGTAAAGAAAAACTTAAAAAATGTATTTACGTATTAATGATTGTCTTCGTGAGCCTGAGACAGGTACACGATAGTCAGCATCATAAAGACGAAAGATTGAATCGTAATGACCAGGATGTGGAATATTGCCCACGGAACCGAGCCCAGCCATTGTGCCCACCACGGCATCAGTGCCGCGATAAGGATAAACACCACCTCACCGGCGAACATGTTACCGAACAGACGCATACCCAGAGAAATAGGCTTCGCCAGCAGCGAAACTACTTCCAGTAGTAGGTTGAACGGAATCATAACCGGGTGATTGAACGGGTGTAATGCCAGTTCTTTGGCAAAACCGCCCAGGCCTTTGATCTTGATGCTGTAATAAATCATCAATGCAAAGACACCCAGCGCCATTGCCATGGTGATGTTAACATCGGCCGACGGTACTACCTTCAGATAAGGAATACCCAACCAATGCTCTGCCGGATAAGGAAGAAAGTCGATTGGAACCAAGTCCATGACGTTCATCAGGAAAATCCAACAGAAGATCGTCAGAGCTAGCGGAGCTATCAGCGCGTTGCGGCCATGAAAGGTTTCTTTGACGCTGTTGTCAACGAATTCCACCATGATTTCCACAAAACACTGCAGCTTACCCGGCACCCCTGAGGTCGCCTTTCTCGCTGCCAGACGGAACAATCCTAAAAAGATTGCACCCGTCAACACAGAGAAGAAGAGGCTGTCGATGTGTACCGCCCAGAAACTTCCCTCGCTCACCAGGCCCAGCTTATCGGTTGATAAGTTAGTCAGGTGGTGAGTGATGTAACTGGATGGTGTAAGCGCTTCACCTGGCGCAGCCATAACTCATCCTATTTGTTGTTGTTAATGAATAAAACCGGCGCACAGATATTAATACCCAGAGCCAGCAAATAGGTCAGTTTGAGGGGAACAAGTTCCACCTCGACATACAGGTAGACAAGGGAAAACAAGATGACTGTAGTGAGGATTTTCAGCACTTCTCCGCTGTAGAAAGACGCCATCACCAGACGGGCCTTACTGGCTCCGCCAAAGAGAAAAGCGCACACAGAAAAAACGGCGTTAGCTATCACAAAGATGCCGCCACCGATCAGTGCAGAGATTCCCCAGTCAACATTGACAGCAAACACTGCCATGATTGCCGTTGTCAAAACGACGCCAGATTGTAATAACAACAACCGCTTCGCCAATTGGCGTCCCGGTCTGACCAGCGCCGAAACCATGTATTCATTCCTCGAGTCCGTTCCACTACACATACGTCGTGCTGGGAAAACTGCGAAAATTATACGGTTCAATAAATTGAATGCAATCTAATCACAGCAAAAAAACAGTTAGATTTTATAACACATTATCCCGATCACGCGGTGGTTACTTTTACGGCAAAAATAGTACGAAACTCGTCACACTTCCGAACTTAACATTGCCAGCAGTTGCTCTAACTTCTGAGGCTCGTCAAAATTTATTATAATTTTACCTTTCCCGCTTTTGCTTTGATTAATCGCAACTTGAGTGCCGAATTGTTCACTCAGACGGTTTTCTATCGCTTCGACTTGGGGATCAACAGGGGCAGGGGCGACCTCTGGGGCCGGTGCGAGCATTTTCTTGACCAGACGCTCGGTATCCCGGACAGTCAGAGACTTCGCCACGACGGTGTGGGCTGCTTCCAGTTGCTGCTCAGCAACCAGAGACAACAATGCACGGGCGTGACCCATTTCCAGCTGACGCTGGGCCAGCAACCGCTTGACCTGAGGCTCCAGCTGGTTCAGACGCAGCAGGTTGGAGACCGCAGCACGGGACTTGCCGAGTGCTTCGGCAATTTGCTGATGGGTGAGGGAGAATTCATTCTGCAATCGTTCCAGCGCCTGGGCTTCCTCAATGGCATTGAGGTCTTCACGCTGGATGTTTTCAATCAGAGCAATCGCAACGGTGGCACGGTCGTCCACGTTTTTCACCAGACAGGGAACGACTTGCAGTCCGGCCTGACGTGATGCCCGCCAGCGTCGTTCGCCGGCAATGATTTCATACTGTTGAGGTGCCAGCTGGCGAACCACGATTGGCTGGATCACCCCCTGAGCACGGATGGAGTCAGTCAGTTCCGCCAGCGCTTCCGCCGACATATCCTGACGAGGCTGATACTGACCCGGTTGCAGCTGACTGACCGGCAGTTCGCGCAGTGCGCCTTCGGCCGGTACCGTTTCTTCCTTGCTGACGGCCTCTGCGGCCTGTTGTCGTTCACGGGCCACCGAACTGGTGGCCAGCAGTGCGTCAAGACCCTTTCCCAGGCCTCGTTTATTCATGGACATGCTTGCTTACGCCTCTACCTGAGCCGGTTCCCGCTGGGTTTCCTCACGACGAATCATCTCTCCGGCCAGCGCCAGGTAAGCCTTGGCACCGCTGGAGGTTTTATCGTAGTACATGGCCGGGCAACCATGACTCGGGGCTTCGGCCAGACGTACGTTACGTGGGATCACGGTGCGGTACACCTTATCACCAAAATGCTTTTTCAACTGCTGGGACACTTCGTTCGCCAGTCGGTTGCGCGGATCATACATGGTGCGAAGCAAGCCTTCTATCTTAAGATCGGCATTGACCACGGCAGCCAGCTTACTGATGGTGTCCATCAGGGCTGTCAGGCCTTCCAGTGCAAAATATTCGCACTGCATTGGTACCAGAACCGAGTCCGCTGCTGTCATTGCGTTGATGGTCAGCAGGTTGAGGGAAGGCGGACAGTCAATGAATATAAAATCATAGTGTTCACGAACCGGTTCAAGGGCCGTGCGCAGCCGGACTTCACGGGCAAAGACTTCCATGAGTTTGATTTCGGCAGCGGTCACGTCGCCGTTGGCCGCCACCAGGTGGTAACCACCGGCATTTTCAGTGATCACCACATCAGAGAACGGGGTTTCTTCGACCAGAAGTTCATATGCGGTCGCGTCAACCTGATACTTGTCGACACCGCTGGCCATGGTGGCATTACCCTGCGGGTCCAAATCAATCACCAGCACCTTGCGCTGGGTTGCGGCCAGGGACGCAGCCAGGTTGACACAGGTCGTGGTTTTACCCACGCCGCCCTTTTGGTTGGCAACAGCTATGACTTTTCCCACGAATCACCCTCGTTCATTCATTCCTTTGCCGTCAAGAGTACTAAATGACGCGCCCCCTCCAAGTCGGGGACATGCAAAGATTTGACCTCACTCACAGAACACCATGACGGTAGTTCTGCCAGCTCCTCTTCCGTAACCTGGCCCTTCAGTGCCATAAACCGGCCTTCAGCCGAAGGCAGATGACGGCACCAGTGAACCATGTCAGACATCGACGCAAAAGCCCGGCTCAGGACAGCATCGAAGCCCTGTTCCGGGATAAATTCTTCAACACGGCTCTGGACCGGCGTGACATTGCCGAGTCCCAGCTCATGCACAACCTGACGGATAAACCGGATCCGCTTCCCCAGACTGTCAAGCAGGGTAAACTGCTTGTCCGGGTGCATAATGGCCAGCGGAATCCCGGGTAAACCCGGGCCGGTTCCGACATCGATAAACCGGGATCCCTGCACCAGATAAGGGCTGACGACGATACTGTCCAAAATATGTTTGACCAGCATCTCGTTCGGATCTCTGACCGACGTCAGATTATACGCTTTGTTCCACTTGTGCAGCAGGCTAACATAACCCACCAACTGCTCAAGTTGCTGTTCTGTGACCTTGAGTTCAGTTTTTGAAATCAGTTGTGCCAGACGTTCTTTCACGCTGCTGCCTCCGCGTCACCTTTCTTCAGCAACCCATGTTTTTTCAGGTAGACCAGCAGCAGCGAAATTGCGGCTGGCGTAACGCCGGAAATCCGGGAGGCCATGCCAATCGTCGCGGGTTTGGCTTCATTCAGCTTAGCAATGACCTCATTGGACAGGCCTTTCACCAGACTGTAATCCAGATCAGCCGGCAGCTTGCTCTGCTCATGACGCAGCGATTTCTCCACCTCTTCTTTCTGGCGGTCGATATAGCCCTGGTATTTAACCTGAATTTCAACCTGCTCACTGGCCTGGGCATCCTCATGCGCCGGGCCAAACGGCGCCTGGGCCGTCAGCTGCTCATAGGTCACTTCCGGACGGCGCAGCAGATCTTCACCACTAGCTTCGCGAACCAGCGGGGTTTTCAGAAATGCATTGACGGACGCCGCATGCTCAGAAGCCGGATGGATCCAGATCTCTTTCAGACGCTGACGTTCCTGCTCCATATGATTCATTTTTTCATTGAAGCGTGCCCAGCGTGCGTCATCGACCAGACCCAACTGACGACCGAGTTCGGTCAGACGGATATCGGCATTGTCTTCGCGCAGCAGCAGGCGGTACTCGGCACGGGAGGTAAACATGCGGTACGGTTCTTTGGTGCCCATGGTTGACAGGTCGTCGATCAGTACGCCCAGATAGGCCTGATCACGACGCGGGCTCCAGCCGTCTTTGTCCTGCGACTGCAGTGCGGCGTTCATCCCGGCCAGCAGCCCCTGTGCGGCCGCTTCTTCGTAGCCGGTTGTCCCGTTGATCTGACCGGCAAAGAACAGACCGTCAATAAATTTGGTTTCCAGCGTCGGTTTCAGATCACGCGGATCAAAGAAATCGTACTCAATGGCATAACCCGGACGGATGATGCTGGCATTTTCAAAGCCTTTCATCGAACGAACGATTTGCATCTGCACGTCAAACGGCAGGCTGGTGGAAATCCCGTTCGGATACAGCTCATGGGTCGTCAGGCCTTCCGGTTCAATGAAGATCTGATGGCTGTTTTTATCGGCAAAGCGCATGACTTTGTCTTCGATCGACGGACAGTAACGCGGACCGATCCCCTCGATCACCCCGGAATACATCGGGCTGCGATCCAAGTTATTGCGGATCACATCATGGGTCTGCTCATTGGTGTGCGTGATGAAACACGGGATCTGACGCGGATGATCCGTCTGTTTTCCCATGAAGGAAAACACCGGTGTCGGATTGTCACCGTGCTGTGCCTGTAACTGGCTGAAATCCACTGTACGGGCGTCAATGCGCGGTGGTGTACCGGTTTTCAGACGATCAACCCGGAAAGGCAGGGCACGCAGACGCTCCGCCAGTGCGATCGACGGTGGATCACCGGCGCGGCCGCCGCTGTAATTTTCCAGACCGATATGGATCTTGCCCCCCAGGAAAGTCCCCACGGTCAGGACCACGGCACGTGCGCGGAACTTGAGTCCCATTTCAGTCACAACGCCGACAGCCCGGTCGTTCTCAACAATCAGATCATTGACCGCCTGCTGGAACAGCATCAGGTTCGGCTGGTTTTCCAGCGCTTCACGCACAGCGGCTTTATAAAGCGCACGGTCAGCCTGGGCACGGGTGGCTCGGACTGCCGGGCCTTTCGATGAGTTCAGGGTCCGGAACTGAATGCCGCCCTTATCTATCGCGCGGGCCATGATGCCACCCAGAGCGTCCACTTCTTTTACCAGGTGACCTTTTCCGATCCCGCCAATCGCCGGGTTACAAGACATTTGTCCCAGCGTATCGATATTATGGGTCAACAGCAGGGTTTTCTGACCCATACGTGCTGCTGCCAGCGCGGCTTCCGTTCCGGCATGACCGCCACCTACCACGATGACATCAAAATTTTCCTGGTAAAACATGAAACTACCTCAGGTGATCAATTAGCCAGTCAATTTGCTTGGAGCAAAGGGGGGATATTCTACCGCGTTTCAAGGCAAGAAAGAATCACTCTTGACGATCAAATGATCAGGGGATTTGATCCTAAATATATATAAGATCTTTTAAAGAGATCTTTTATTGGATCTACTATTAGGATCGCCGGATCGTGTGGATAAGTGATTTTTGATCCTGATGATCATGGAGTTAGGAAGGATCATTACTTGTGAGGGAAGCGGGATCTTCGTTGGGAAACCCTGGGATCTAAATCGCTACTTATCAACAAGGGTATCGGCGTGATGATCTTGTTCATTGGATAACAAAGGGTTGATCACCGTTTAGAACTATACTTATCCACAGCCGAATCGTGAAAAACTGGCGGTTATGGGAATAATTTCCGCCAGTCTGATGGGGATTACAGGAGATTTTGCCAGCTGTTCAGCCAGATTTCAGCCGGGTCTTCCGGCACCGGATCCTGTGAAACATCGATTTCCAGCCGTTCGCCCAGGCGTTTGGCTCCCTGTCCGGCCAGTAGGTGGTCAAGATCTTTACCAGCCTGACAGAAAGTGTCATAGCTGCTGTCTCCGATCGCGACAAGACCATAACGCAGCGGAGTTAAGTCCGGTTGCTGGGTCTGGAGCTGGCTGACAAAAGGCTGGATGTTGTCCGGAAATTCACCGGCGCCGTGGGTGGAACAGATCAGCAGCCAGATCTGGTCCGGATCCAATGCTGACAGATCGGCCTGATTGATAATCGTCGTGGTATGGCCAGCTTCGGAAAGCAGATCAGCCAGGTGATCGGCGACGTATTCCGCACCTCCTAAGGTGCTGCCGGTGATCAGGGTAATTGCAGCCATCGTGTCCTCTTTGTGTAAATGTTATCTTAAATGTCCGGATTGTACTCGGAACACCCGGGAAGGAAACCCCTGTAATGCGCGACGGCAGGCTGTGCGGGAGAGCTCCGGGCAGTGATTAGGCGTGGTGTCAGAGGGATGGGACCGGGGTCGATCCGGGCGCGACCCTGGGCTGCGTATAGTCCCGTCTGAACTGGATGAAATAAAATCATTTTAATTCAATTGGTTATTTTATTTGTTCACAGGGGGTCCCAAGGTTCTTCCCTGCTTTTACAGTTTCCGGCAGATCATGCTCGCGTGTCCGATCGACGTGATGTCCGTATTTGCGGGGAATGGACTGTCTGATCCCGCAGACGGTGATCCGGAGTGTTATATGAGGCCTGAATTGCATATCGTGTTGACAGGTGTCGGTCTGCGGCTTAAGTTGAATGCATGAAGACCTTATTGAACCCACAGCGAATTATTATCATCATTCCTTAGGAGTGGTGGGTTCGCTTGTGCTTGAATAACGTCAAACCCGCCCTGGAGGCGGGTTTTTTGATCACTGCTTCCCGGGCCTCAGTCGCAGAGAGGCAGCTATGAGTTCAAAAGAAACCCCGTCCCAGACCGATCAGCTATCTGACGCGTCTGCATCATCCGTTTTTTCCTTTGTCGAGGCCGAGCATGCCGTGCTCGGATTCTGGCAGGACCGGCAGATCTTCCGGCAGTCGCTGGCACAGTCGGCCCACCAGCCGGAATACGTGTTTTACGACGGCCCTCCGTTTGCAACCGGCCTGCCGCACCACGGCCATTTGGTGGCTTCGACGATCAAAGATGTCATTCCGCGTTATTTCACGATGAAAGGTCATTTTGTGCAGCGCCGTTTCGGCTGGGATTGCCATGGCTTGCCGATCGAGCATGAGATCGATAAAACGCTGGGGATGTCAGCCAAGGAAGCGGTTGAGCAGTTGGGGATTGCCCGTTACAACGATGAGTGCCGCGGCATTGTGCAGCGTTATACCCGGGAATGGGAGAAGACCATTTCACGCTTGGGGCGCTGGGTTGATTTTGACAACGACTACCGCACCATGGAGCCCTGGTATATGGAGTCGGTGTGGTGGGTGTTCCGGCAGTTGTGGGACAAGGGACTGGTCTATCAGGGCGAGAAAGTGGTTGCTTACTCAACTGAGCTGGAGACCGTCCTGTCGAACTTTGAGGCAACTTCTAACTACAAAGACGTTCAGGATCCGGCCATCACCGTGCTTTTCAAATTAGCGGATGAGGACGGGTATCTGGCTGCGTGGACCACGACCCCTTGGACGTTGCCTGCGAATCTGGCCCTGTGTGTCGGCCCGGATATTTCCTATGTCAAAGTGCATGATGACGTGCTCGGGGGCGATGTGTGGCTGGCAGAATCCCGGTTGGCGGCCGTCTGTAAAGGACGGGATGTGGCGGTACTGGAAACCCGGTCCGGGGCTGAACTGGCAGGGAAGCGTTACCGGCCGGTCTTTGACTGTTTTGCCGGACATGCGGCTGACGGCGCGTTCCGGGTGCTGGCGGATGACTTTGTCTCGACGGATAACGGGACCGGGATTGTGCATATGGCGCCGGCCTTCGGGGAAGATGATCAGCGGGTCGCCAGAGCGCATGGCATTCAGGTGGCGCCCTGTCCGCTGGACGGCCGCGGACGCTTTACCGCTGAAGTACCGGACTATCAGGGGATGTACGTCAAAGACGCTGACAAGGCGATCATTCAGGCTCTCAAAGCGCAGGGGCTGCTGTACCGGCAGGAGACCCTTTTGCACAGCTACCCTTTCTGTCCGCGCTCGGATACCCCGATCATCTACCGCACTGTACCGTCCTGGTATATCCGGGTCGAATCGATGCGTGACGCACTGGTGGCGAATAACCGGCAGGTGAACTGGGTGCCGGATCATCTGCAGGAAGGGCGGATGGGCAAATGGCTGGCAGGCGCCAAAGACTGGGCTGTGTCCCGCAACCGCTACTGGGGTACGCCGCTGCCGATCTGGATCAACGACACCACTGGCAGCCAGCTGTGCCTCGGCTCGCGTGAGGAGCTGGCCCGTTATACCGGGGTGACGGTCGAGGATCTGCACCGTGACCATGTGGACGACCTGACCTTTACCCTGCCGGGCGAAGCCGGAGTCTACCGCCGCATCGCGGAAGTGTTCGACTGCTGGTTTGAGTCCGGCGCCATGCCTTATGCCCAGGTGCATTATCCGTTTGAGAACAAAGATCAGTTTGAAAAGAATTTTCCTGCGGCGTTTATTGCCGAAGGGGTGGATCAGACCCGGGGCTGGTTCTATACCCTGCAGGTTCTGAGTCAGTGCCTGTTCGGCCAGGCGGCGTTTCGGAATGTCATCGTCAACGGCATCGTGATGGCTGAAGACGGGAAGAAAATGTCCAAGCGTCTGAAGAACTATACCGCGCCGGATGTGCTGATGGAGCAGTACGGCGCTGACGCCCTGCGGCTGTATCTGATCAATTCCGGACTGGTCAAGGCGGAAGAACAGCGCTTTGCCGACAGTGGAGTGCAGGAAATGGTCCGCCGGGTCCTGCTGCCCTGGTACAACGGCTACAAGTTCTTTGCGACCTATGCGGCACTGGATCAGTGGCAGTTTTCACCGGCGCAGATGCCAAGCGATAATATCCTGGATCAGTGGATCCTGTCCCGCCTTCAGACCCTGACCCGGCGGGTGAACGATGAGATGCAGCAGTACCGGCTTTATCAGGTGGTTCCGGCGCTGTTTGATTTTATTGAGCAACTGACCAACTGGTATATCCGTCTGAACCGGGCCCGCTTCTGGCAGGATGGGATGAGCGGGGATAAATCCCGGGCTTTCCAGACCCTGTTCCATTGCCTGGAGACCTTCGGCACCCTGATGGCGCCGTTTGCGCCTTTCCTGTCAGAACATCTCTATCAGGGACTGCTGGCATTCCGTCAGCCCGGGAGCGTGCCGGAATCGGTACATCTGTGTCCGTACCCTGAAGCACAGCCTGCGATACAGCAATCGGCGCTGGAAGCTTCGGTCGAGCGCTTCCAGCATCTGGTGACGATGGGGCGGCAGAAGCGGAACGATCTGAAAATCAAAATCAAGACGCCGCTCAGCCGGATCACCGTGCTTCATCGCGATCCGGCCGTGCTGGCGGATGTGGCCCGGTTGTCAGACTATATCCGGGCTGAGCTGAATGTGAAAACGGTTCACTTCAGCGAGCTCGAGGCGGATTACATCGATTTTTATGCCAAACCGAACTTTGCCCTGCTGGGCCGTAAGCTGGGCACGCAGATGAAGCACTACACCGGGTTGATCCATACCCTGACCGAGGCGCAATTGACGACATTGCAGGAGTCGGGAGAGCTGGAGCTGGACGGACAGGTCTTCAGTGATGAAGAGATTGTCCTCTACCGTCAGGCGAAAGAAGGGACCCATGCCGTGTCGAACCGGTTTATTTCACTGGATGTGGATCCTCAATTGTCTGATGCACTGATCGGGGAAGGAGCGGTCCGGGAGGTGATCAGCCGGATCCAGAAGTTGCGCAAAGACAGCGGCTTCCGGGTCAGCGACCGGATCCGGATTGAGCTGCAGGCGCCGGCGGCGCTGGCGGGCTGGGTCACACAGCATCAGGAATATCTGATGCAGGAAACGCTGGCCCGGGAGCTGGTCGTTGCCCCTGAGACGGATGGTATGTGCAGTGAAGCCGAGGTCTTCCGGACCGATCACGGTGACATTGCTGTCTCGGTTTCCGTGTTGTAAAGCGGAAAAGTCAAAGCCCCGCCGGAATGGCGGGGCTTTGTGATCAGTTGCCGGTATCGGTGCAGAGTTACTTCCCGATACAGAACGACGTAAAGATGCGTCCCAGCAGATCGTCCGAGGTGAATTCCCCGGTGATTTCGCTCAGGTGCTGCTGGGCCAGACGCAGCTCTTCGGCCAGGATTTCACCGGCCATGTAGCCTTCCAGCTGCGCCTTGCCTGTGTCGAGGTGTGTGGCTGCACGCTCCAGCGCATCCAGATGGCGGCGGCGGGCCATGAACCCGCCTTCTGTGGTGCCGGAAAAGCCCATACAGGACTTGAGGTGGTCGCGCAGGGCATCGACGCCGTCACCGGTTCGCGCCGACAGGCGGATCAGGGTTGGCTGGCTGATATGGCAGATCCCGGTCGTTTCTCCGGTCAGCTCCGCTTTGTTCCGGATGACGGTCAGTCCCATCCCGTCCGGCAGGCGTTCGATAAAGTCCGGCCAGATGTCTGCCGGATCGGTGGCGTCTGTGGTGGTGGCATCAACCATGAAGAGCACGCGGTCAGCCTGACGGATTTCATCCCAGGCACGCTCGATACCAATCCGTTCCACTTCGTCACTGGCATCGCGCAGACCGGCGGTATCAATGATATGCAGCGGCATGCCATCAATATGGATATGTTCACGCAGCACGTCGCGGGTGGTCCCGGCAATGTCGGTCACGATGGCACTGTCTTTGCCAGACAGGGCATTGAGCAGGCTGGATTTACCGGCGTTCGGACGACCGGCAATCACCACTTTCATGCCTTCACGCATGATGGCGCCCTGATTGGCCTCGCGGCGTACGGCATTGAGCTGTGCAATCACGGTATCCAGATCGGTGCTGACCTTACCGTCACTGAGAAAGTCGATTTCTTCTTCCGGAAAATCAATCGCGGCCTCAACGTAGATACGCAGGTGAATCAGAGCTTCCACCAAGGCGTTGACCCGGTTGGAGAAGGCGCCCTGCAGCGACTGGAAGGCACTCTTGGCCGCTTCCTCACTGCTGGCATCAATCAGATCGGCAATGGCTTCGGCCTGGGCCAGATCCAGTTTGTCATTCATGAAGGCACGCTCGGAGAATTCGCCCGGGCGGGCCGGGCGCACGCCCTCGATTTGCAGGATGCGTTTGATCAGCATGTCCATCAGAACCGGACCGCCATGGCCCTGCAGTTCCAGAACGTCTTCGCCGGTGAAGGAGTTCGGGTTCGGGAAGAACAGGGCAATCCCCTGATCGAGTGCCGTGCCGTCTTCTGCCCGGAAAGGCAGGTATTCTGCGTAGCGTGGTTTGAGCGTGCGTCCGGTGACGGCTTCGGCCACCTGGCCGGCCAGCGGACCGGAAACGCGGATAATGCCGACTCCGCCACGACCGGGAGGTGTGGCCTGAGCAACAATAGTGTCCGTAGTCTGTGTCATCATGATTGCTTCGTAATTTGGCGTGGGCGCCATTGTAATCAGTGTTTACAGGATAGCCAACTCCGGGAGCCGGCGATGGCGCAGGAAACAAAAAGGCGGCCATTTCCGGCCGCCTTGTCATCTTCTTGTGAGATCAGGCTTACTTGCTGTGCAGGCCTTTCTTCTCCAGTTGCTTGAAGATGATGGACTGCTGAGTCAGCGTCACGATGTTCGACACCAGCCAGTACAGGACCAGACCGGATGGGAAGAACAGGAAGAAACCGGTGAACAGCACAGGCATGAAAGTCATGATCTTCTGCTGCATCGGGTCGGTCACTGTGCTTGGGCTCATCTTCTGGATCAGGAACATGGTCACACCCATCAGAATCGGCAGTACATAGTACGGGTCTTGTGCCGACAGGTCGTGGATCCAGCCGAAGAAAGGTGCGTGACGCAGTTCGACCGATTCCATCAGAGCCCAGTACAGAGCAATGAAAATCGGCATCTGCAGCAGCAGCGGCAGACAGCCACCCAGCGGGTTCACTTTCTCTTTCTTGTACAGCTCCATCATTTCCTGGCTCATGCGCTGACGGTCATCGCCGAAACGCTCACGCATTGCCTGCAGTTTTGGCTGCAGCATGCGCATCTTCGCCATGGAGGTATACTGCGCTTTGGTAAACGGATACAGGCCGCCACGCACAATGATCGTCAGGATGATGATCGCGATACCCCAGTTCCCGACAAAGCTTTGGATCCAGGACAGGAACTTATGCAGCGGGCTGGCGATGAACCACAGCCAGCCGTAGTCAGCGGTCAGGTTCAGGTTGTCGGCCGTTGCTTCCATCTTGTCCTGCAGTTTCGGACCTACCCACAGTTTTGCTGAGGTGGTCAGGCCGCTGCCTGGTGCTACGATTTCAGTTGGCATACGCACGCCAATGTAGCCCTGGCCCTGGCTGGTACGGGAGAACAGGTTATGGCTTGGTGTTTGCACACTCTTATCTGCAGGGACGGCAATCGGTGTTGGAATCCAGGCAGAGACGAAGTAGTGCTGCATCATCGCAGCCCAGCCTTGATACATGGACAGGTTCAGGTTCTTGTCTGCCATGTCGTCAAAGCTGTACTTTTTGTACTTCTCATCGTCAGCAGAGTAGGCGCCGCCACGGTAGGTCGGCATGGTCAGGCTGCCGCCGTCATCCATCAGAGTCTGTTTCAGCTGGGCGTACATTTGTACAGTGGCCGGCTTTTCAGACTTGTTGTTGATGGTATAAGACACTTCCAGCGCATAGCTGTCACGGTGCAGCGTGAACGTCTTGATATATTCAATGCCGTCTTTGCTGTAAGTCAGCGGAACGCGCAATTCATCCTGGCCATCGGCCAGTACGTAATCTTTGGCTTCTGCGTTCAGCTGGGCACGGCCGGCAGTTGAGTCGATGCCATTGGCACCAATCAGGCCGGACTGAGCAATAAACTGATGTGCGGGCTCGTTTTTCAGCAGCACGAACGGATCGCTGGAATCCAGCTCATTGTCGTAAGCCAGCAGTTTGGCTTCAATAATATCACCACCCAGGGTATCAACAGTCAGATCCAGCACATCGGTGCGGATGTGGATCAGCTTGTCGGAACTGCTTGGCCCCGGAATCGTCGCGCTGTCACCGGAATGTGACGGCACATCGCCCTGGGTCGTCGCGCTTTGCGCAGCTGTCTGGTTCTGAGGTTGCGGGCTGTTGTCTGCATTCCACTGCTGGAACAGCAGGAAAGACACAAACAGCAGGGCAATTAACA
Organism: Photobacterium sp. 53610; assembly: GCF_036409375.1. Taxonomy (NCBI): domain Bacteria; kingdom Pseudomonadati; phylum Pseudomonadota; class Gammaproteobacteria; order Vibrionales; family Vibrionaceae; genus Photobacterium; species Photobacterium sp. 53610. The sequence goes on from NZ_JAXOFS010000013.1 coordinate 54,412, forward strand.
GAATATTGCGTTGGGAATCCATCGTTAATGTTCTCTGTCGTTATCCTGGGTTGGCGGAACGGGGTCATAGCCACCGTTGTTCAAAGGGTGACATCTTAATAGACGTTTCGCCGCGAACCAACAACCTTTTATTGCTCCATGGGTTTTTACCGCTTCGATCGCGTATTGAGAGCAGGTGGGGGTGAAACGACAACGTGGCCCGATCAGCGGGCTGATTGCCAGTTGGTAAAAGCGGACTAGTCCGACGACTAGCCACGCGATGGGCGAGACAGGCGATGCCATAGCTTATCCAGCAGTTTACACAGGTCGGCGTTGCTCATTTCACTGGCACTTTTTTTGGCGATCACGACAAAATCTTTCGCAGGCAGATCGTGTTGCTTGAGACGGAAACGTTCCCGAACCAGGCGTTTAAAGCGATTGCGGCCGACTGCGGTTTTGATTTGTTTTTTAGGGACTGCCAGACCGAGCCGTGGTTGGTTCAGGTCGTTATTGCGGGCCAGAATGGTTAAGTGAGGGGAGCCAGCACTGTGAGCTTGCTGGAAGACATGTTTATAATCTTCGGGAGTTAACAGACGTAACTCCCGAGAAAAAGCGAACTTATTCAAAATAATCGCAATGATTACTTAGACAGACGCTTACGGCCTTTGGCGCGACGTGCATTGATTACAGCGCGACCGTTCTTAGTTGCCATGCGAGCACGGAAGCCGTGAGTACGCTTGCGCTTTAGAACTGAAGGTTGAAAAGTGCGTTTCATGGTTTTACCTTAAAATTACTGATCAGTTTTAAGTTTTTGTGTTTCCGGTTACCCGGCAGGGCTCAAAAAGAAACCCATTACGTCCACAAAGAGGCGGAATTGTAATCACTGACCCGCTTCGAGTCAATCATTCCCCTCTTTCCGGCGATGGTTTTTGCGCCGTTTTCGTCCGAGAAACCCGGGCGCTGAATTATACGTTTTGTTTTGCTGAGTGCAAGGATCCTTAGCGGATCCCCACCTGACGCAGGAATTTTTGCAACCGCGGATCTTTGGCGTTGCTGAAGATCTCCTGCGGAGATCCCTGTTCCACGAACTCGCCGTCGGCCATAAAGATCACCCGATCGGCCACTTCGCGGGCAAACTGCATTTCATGCGTGACCACCAGCATGGTCTGGTTGCGGGTTGCCAGCATTTTCATCAGGTTCAGCACTTCACCGACCCATTCCGGATCCAGTGCAGACGTCGGCTCATCAAACAGCAGCAGTTCGGCTTCCAGCGCCATCGCGCGGCCGATACCGACCCGCTGTTGCTGACCGCCGGACAGGGCGGCCGGGTAGCTGTCGCCTTTGTCGCCCAGCCCGATATCGTCGAGGATTTGCTGGGCTCTGTCGTAGGCGGCTTGCTTTTTCCACCCTTTCACGGTGATCAGGCCCTCGGCAATGTTCTGACGGGCCGTCATATGGGCAAACAGGGCGTAGTTCTGAAAGACGAAGCCGGTTTTGCGCCGAATTGACAGGATCTCTTTGGGAGTGGCCACCGGTGTATCCACGTGGATCTTGTCAATGGTCAGATGGCCGCTGTTCGCGGTTTCCAGGAAATTAATGCAGCGCAGCAGGGTGGACTTGCCGGTGCCGGACGGGCCGATGATCACCACAATCTCACCCTGGTCAATCTGAAGGTCAATACCGGAGAAAATGGTATTGTCACCGAAGCGTTTGCTGAAGTTATGCAGCTGAATCATCGTACATACGCCCTGTTAAGTTTCACTTCCGCCCAGTTCTGAATCCGGGTCAGTACCACCACAATGCCCCAGTAAATCAGGGCGACGGCCAGGAAGGCTTCGAAGAACTTGAAGCTGGAAGACGCTTCCATCTGCGCTTTGGCCATGATTTCGGCCACACCCAGGGTAAACGCCAGTGAGGTGGATTTGATCATGTCGATAAAGTAGTTCATCAGGGACGGCAGCGCGACGCGAGTCGCCTGCGGCAGGATGATGCGGCGCATGGCCTGCATTTCCGTCATCCCGATCGACAGACTGGCTTCACGCTGGCTGTTGTCGACGCCGATAATGGCAGCCCGGATACTTTCGGCCATGTAGGCGGCAAAGTGCAGACTCAGGCCGATGACGGCGGCACTGAAGGCGTCCAGCCCGACCAGAGCCGGAAAGACCTGAGGCAGGCCGTAGTACAGCAGAAAGAGCTGAACCAGCAGCGGGGTGCCGCGGAAGAAGCTGATGTAAACCTGGCTGATCTGATCCAGCACCGGTAGACGGTAAACCCGCACCAAAGCCAGCGTTACCGCGATCACCAGTGCAAAGACCAGTCCCCAGACCGCCATGCCCATGGTTGTGCCCAGGTATTTGAGCAGAATCGGCATGAGCGACAGCATGTAATCAAAATCGAAGCCCATATGGATGCGTGTTCCGTGGAGTTAAAGAATAAAAGTGACAAGACCCACCACAAGGGTGAGTCTTGATATTACTTATTAGTATAAGGATGGTGACCTGAAATGACAGGATTCATTCCGGCCCATTAGCGGGTAATGTCAGCATCGAACCATTTTTGTGAGATTTCGGTCAGTGTGCCGTCTTCGCGCATGGCGTTCAGGGCTTTGTTGACCTCATCACGCAGCTTCTGGCCTCTGTCGTTGTTCAGGAACGGCCAGGCATTCTCAATGCGCTCAAAGGTCGAGCCGGCCAGTTGCAGCGGCAGACCAGCTTTTTTGATCAGCTCAACAGAAGACAGGCGATCCATCACGAAGGCGTCGGTACGGCCCAGCGCAACGTCGTGCTCGATGCCGGTTTCATAGGTTTTGATGTTGATCTGCTCTGCATTGTCCAGGCCACGCAGCAGCTGCTCGTAGTTGGAGCCCAGGTTCACGCCGACGGTTTTACCGCTCAGATCGTCCGTGCCTTGAATGCTGTCGTTTCCTTTACGGACCACCAGCTGCGCGCCGTCAATCACATAAGGGTCGCTGAACAGGTATTTGGCTTTACGTTCGTCGGTGATGGTGATCTGGTTCGAGATGGTATCGATGCGGCCGGTTTCCAGCAGGCCGAACAGCCCGGAGAAGTTCGCCGTCACGAATTCCACTTTATAATCATTACGTTTACCGATTTCATTCCAGACATCGACCTCGAAACCCTGCAGCTGGTCCTGTTTCACGAAAGTGAACGGGAAGTAGCGGCCAGACATGCCAACTTTCACGTCGGTAGCGGCAAATGCTGTCTGGCTGACGGTCAGGCCCAGAGCCAGTGCGGTAAAGGAAGCTTTTACCCAGTTTTTCATCTGTCTACTCCTAAGATGATGTTGTTTTTGTAGGGCGGTTTTTATCATCCTACTTGTCAATAAGAACAATACTTAAATAACCAAAAGTTATTTCTAATAACTATAGAGTCAGTTTTTTGGGGCGTTGAGAAAAGATTGTGCCGTCCATCCCCAGGATCCTGCACAATGTGTAAACAACTGTGGGTAAGGGTAGGCTAAACTGTGGTGATCTGAGCCATCATTGTGGGATCCGTGTGAATAACTTAGATCTTATTCACTGGATCTGGGATCTCTTTGCTGGAGATCCGCGGCCAGCAGGTATAAAATTGCGTCCCTTTTCGTTTTTTGGTTATTCAGTGTGGAGTCGAACTTGTCATCTTCGCTTTGGCTGCAGTGCCTTCAACGCCTTCAGGAAGAACTCCCTGCCACGGAATTCAGCATGTGGGTTCGTCCGCTACAGGCCGAGTTAAACGACAACACCTTGACCTTGTTCGCCCCTAACCGTTTTGTACTGGACTGGGTGCGGGACAAGTACCTCAACAGTATCAATCGTCTGCTGAATGAATTCTGCGGGGCGGATGCCCCGATGCTGCGATTTGAAGTCGGGAGTAAGCCGGTGACAGTGCCGCCTCCCCAACCCACCGCTGCCGTGGCCGCGGTGGCTGCAGACGACAGAATCGATCCGCCGTCACCGACCTGGGAACCGGCACCTTCTCCGGTGCAGCCGGAGTCTGCCAAAGGCTACCGCTCGAATGTGAATCCGAAGCACAACTTCAACAACTTCGTTGAAGGTAAGTCGAACCAGCTGGGTCTGGCGGCTTGTCGTCAGGTTGCGGATAACCCGGGCGCTGCTTACAACCCGCTCTTCTTATACGGCGGAACGGGTCTGGGTAAAACGCACTTGCTGCATGCGGTGGGCAATGCGATTGCAGACCGTAAGCCGAACGCCAAAGTGGTGTACATGCACTCCGAGCGGTTTGTGCAGGACATGGTTAAAGCGCTCCAGAACAACGCGATTGAAGAGTTCAAACGCTACTACCGCAGTGTCGATGCGCTGCTGATCGATGATATTCAGTTTTTTGCCAATAAAGAGCGTTCACAGGAAGAGTTCTTCCATACTTTCAATGCGCTGCTGGAAGGCAACCAGCAAATTATTCTGACCTCCGACCGCTACCCGAGGGAAATCAGCGGGGTGGAAGACCGCCTCAAATCCCGGTTTGGCTGGGGTCTGACGGTTGCGATTGAACCGCCCGAACTTGAAACCCGGGTGGCGATCCTGATGAAAAAAGCCGAGGACCACCATATTCGTCTGGCTGACGAAGTGGCCTTCTTTATTGCCAAGCGTCTGCGCTCGAATGTGCGGGAGCTGGAAGGGGCGCTGAACCGGGTGATTGCCAACGCGAACTTTACCGGTCGGGCGATCACCATCGACTTTGTCCGCGAAGCGCTGCGAGATCTGCTGGCGCTGCAGGAAAAGCTGGTGACGATTGATAACATTCAGAAGACCGTGGCTGAGTACTACAAAATCAAGATGGCGGATATGCTGTCCAAGCGCCGGTCACGTTCCGTTGCCCGTCCGCGCCAGATGGCGATGGCACTGGCCAAGGAGCTGACCAACCACAGTCTGCCGGAAATCGGCGATGCTTTTGGTGGCCGCGACCATACTACAGTGCTGCACGCCTGCCGGAAAATTGAGCAGCTGCGTGAAGAAAGCCACGATATTAAAGAAGATTACTCCAACCTGATCAGGACACTGTCGTCGTAATATGAAATTTACCGTTGAACGTGAACATCTCATTAAACCGCTGCAACAGGTCAACGGGGCACTGGGCGGCCGTCCGTCGCTGCCGATTCTCGGTAACCTGCTGCTGAAGGTTGAAGCCGGCAGCCTGTCCCTGACGGCCACCGATCTGGAAGTGGAGCTGGTGGCGAAACTGGCGCTGGATGGTGAGTGGGAACCCGGTGCAGTGACCGTGCCGGCCCGGAAGTTTCTGGATATCTGCCGCGGCCTGCCTGACAGCGCTCAGCTGAAGATTGAGCTGCAGGGCGACCGGCTGCTGCTGCGTTCCGGCCGGAGCCGTTACTCACTGACCACCTTGCCGGCCAATGATTTCCCGAATATTGAAGACTGGCAGAGTGAAGTGGAACTGCATCTGGCTCAGGGTCAGGTCCGTCAGCTGATCGAAAGTACCCAGTTCTCAATGGCTCATCAGGATGTCCGTTACTATCTGAACGGCATGCTGCTGGAAACCGACGGGAAACAGCTGCGCTCCGTGGCGACCGACGGTCACCGGATGGCGGTGTGCACCGTCGATACCGAAGGCGAGCTGCCAGGTAAACAGATCATCCTGCCGCGTAAAGGGGTGATGGAGCTCGTGCGTTTGCTCGACAGTCCGGATGCTGAAGTCGTGCTTCAGATCGGTGAGTCGAACCTGCGTGCCGTGGTCAACAATTTCATTTTCACTTCCAAGCTGGTGGATGGCCGTTTTCCGGACTATCGCCGGGTATTGCCGCAAAACAGCAGCAAGATCCTGCAGGCGGGCTGTGATGAACTGCGTCAGGCGTTTTCGCGGGCGGCCATTTTGTCGAACGAGAAATTCCGCGGCGTACGGGTGAATCTGGCGGACAACGAAATGCGCATCACCGCCAACAACCCGGAACAGGAAGAAGCGGAAGAAGTGCTGGATGTGAATTACCAGGGCGGCGAACTGGAGATTGGCTTCAACGTCAGTTATATCCTGGATGTACTCAATACCCTGAAGTGCGATCAGGTCCGGATTTCGATGTCCGATGCCACCGCCAGTACGCTGATTGAAGATGTGGCGGACAGTGACGCCCTGTACGTGGTGATGCCAATCCGGCTGTAACCATGGCGCTGACGCGATTTATTGTCAAAGACTTCCGAAATCTGGAAGCCTGTGATCTCACCTTGTCTGATGGCTTTAACTTTCTGGTCGGTGCCAATGGCAGCGGTAAAACCAGTTTGCTGGAAGCCATTTATTTCCTAGGCCACGGCCGTTCCTTTCGCAGCCACCTGACCAGCCGGATTATCCGTCATGGTCAGGATGAGCTGGTATTACACGGCCGGGTACAGACGGAAAGTGATCTGGAGCGGCCGCTGGGCATCCAGAAGCAGCGCGACGGGACGACACAGGTTAAAATAGCTGGCCAGACAGGCCAGAAAGTTGCACAACTGGCACAGATTCTGCCACTGCAATTGATCACGCCGGAAGGGTTCGAACTGATGGTTGGCGGGCCGAAATTCCGCCGTGCCTTCATCGACTGGGGCGTGTTCCACGTGGAACCCCGTTTTTATCAGGCCTGGAGCCGGGTAAAACGGCTGACCAAACAGCGGAATGCGCTGCTGAAAACCGCACGCAGCTACCGCGAACTCAGCTACTGGGATCAGGAACTGGCGCAGCTGGCCGAAATGATTGACGGCTGGCGCAGTGACTATGTGACGGCGCTGCGGGCGCAGACTTCGGCTTTTTGTGCCGACTTTCTGCCGGAATATGAGATTCAGCTCGGATACTACCGCGGCTGGGAAAAATCGACCCCTTACGGAGAACTTCTGGCAGCCAGCTTTGAGCGTGATGTGCAGCTGGGGTATACCGTCAGCGGACCGCACAAAGCCGATCTCCGGCTGAAGGTGGCGGCAATGCCGGTCGATGATGTGCTGTCCCGGGGGCAGCTGAAGCTGCTGATGTGTGCCCTCAGGCTGGCACAGGGTCAGCAGTTACGACAGGCCACAGGCAAACAATGTCTTTACCTGATCGATGATTTTGCTTCCGAGCTCGACAGTGGCAAGCGGGCTTTGCTGGCCAAAGGATTACGCGATACGCAGGCTCAGGTGGTCATCAGTGCCATCAGCGAGGAACAGCTGGGCGACATGAAGGACGAAAAGGGCAAGATGTTTCATGTCGAACAGGGTAAAATAACCGCAGGATAAATAAAGCGAGAGTAACTCAATGTCCAACAATTACGATTCATCAAGTATCAAGGTATTAAAGGGTCTTGATGCGGTACGTAAGCGTCCGGGGATGTACATCGGCGATACGGATGACGGTACAGGTTTGCACCACATGGTTTTTGAGGTCGTCGATAACTCTATCGATGAAGCTCTTGCTGGTCACTGTGAAGATATCGTGGTGACGATCCACGAAGATGGTTCGGTTTCAGTCAGCGATGACGGTCGGGGGATCCCGACAGACATGCACCCGGAAGAAGGGGTGTCTGCGGCGGAAGTGATCATGACCGTCCTGCATGCCGGCGGTAAGTTTGACGATAACTCCTACAAAGTTTCCGGGGGTCTGCACGGCGTGGGTGTTTCTGTGGTCAACGCCCTGTCTGACAAACTGGAGCTGACAATTCATCGCCACGGCCATGTTCACCAGCAGGTTTACCATCTGGGTGAACCTCAGGCACCACTGGGTGTGATTGGTGATTCGGATCGGACCGGTACCCGGATCCGTTTCTGGCCGAGTGACACCATTTTTACTGACACCACCTTCCATTATGAGATTCTGGCCAAGCGACTGCGCGAACTGTCGTTCCTGAACTCAGGTGTGTCAATTAAGCTGATTGATGAGCGCGACAACAAGCAGGACCACTTCATGTATGAAGGCGGGATCCGCGCGTTCGTTGAGCACCTGAACCGGAACAAAACCCCAATCCATCCGAAAGCGTTTCACTTTGCGTTTGAACGCGAAGACGGAATTTCCGTTGAAGTGGCGATGCAGTGGAACGACAGCTTCCAGGAAAACATTTACTGTTTTACCAACAACATTCCGCAGCGCGATGGCGGTACGCACCTGGCTGGTTTCCGTGCGGCACTGACCCGGACCCTGAATAATTTCATGGATGCGGAAGGCTATTCCAAGAAAGCTAAAGTTGCGACGTCGGGCGATGATGCCCGTGAAGGTCTGACAGCTGTGGTTTCCGTGAAGGTACCGGATCCGAAATTTTCCAGCCAGACCAAAGACAAGCTGGTTTCCAGTGAAGTGAAACCTGCCGTTGAGTCGGCGATGGGCGAGAAGCTGAGTGAGTTCCTGCTGGAAAACCCGAGCGACGCCAAGATTGTCTGTACCAAAATCATTGATGCATCCCGTGCCCGTGAAGCGGCCCGTCGTGCCCGTGAAATGACTCGCCGTAAAGGCGCGCTGGATCTGGCAGGTCTGCCGGGCAAGCTGGCGGACTGTCAGGAAAAAGACCCGGCACTGTCTGAACTCTACATTGTGGAGGGTGACTCGGCCGGTGGTTCCGCCAAGCAAGGCCGAAACCGTAAGAATCAGGCTATCCTGCCGCTGAAAGGTAAGATCCTGAACGTTGAGAAAGCCCGTTTCGACAAAATGCTGTCGTCTCAGGAAGTCGCGACGCTGATCACTGCGATGGGTTGCGGGATTGGCCGTGATGAATACAACCCGGATAAACTGCGCTATCACAGCATCATCATCATGACCGATGCCGACGTCGATGGTTCGCACATCCGTACGCTGCTGCTGACGTTCTTCTACCGTCAGATGCCGGAGCTGATAGAGCGTGGTCATATCTATATTGCTCAGCCGCCTCTGTACAAAGTGAAGAAAGGCAAACAGGAGCAGTACATCAAAGATGATGAGGACATGAACCAGTTCCAGATTGCGCTGGCGCTGGAAAATGCCTCACTGTTTACCAGTGACAGCACCCCGGCGATTACCGGTCTGGCGCTGGAAAACCTGGTGAAGCAGTACAATGGTGTCGTGAAACTGATCGAGCGGATGAGCCGTCGTTATCCGACGCTGCTGCTGAACGAGCTGACTTACCAGCCGCGTCTGGGCGAAGCGCAACTGTCTGATCAGGCACAAGTGGAAGCCTGGGCGAAAGGTGTGGTCGATGCACTGAATGCCAAGCAATCCGGTGAGAGTCATTACGGTTACGAGCTGTTCCAGGACAGCGAGCATGATGCCTGGTTGCCGAAGATTGTTGTGCGCACCCATGGTGTCGATTACCAGTATCCGCTGAGCTACGATCTGCTGCACTCGAAAGAGTACGCGAAGCTGGCGGATCTGTCGGAAGCCTTGTGTGATTTGCTGGAAGAATCTGCGTATATCCAGCGTGGTGAGCGAAAGCAGCCGGTATCCAGCTTCAAGGAAGCACTGGATTGGCTGATCAAAGAATCGACCCGTGGTCTGAGCCGCCAGCGTTATAAAGGACTGGGTGAGATGAACCCGGATCAGCTGTGGGAAACCACCATGGATCCGGAATCACGCCGGATGATGCAGGTTACAATTAATGATGCGGTGGCAGCGGATGAGCTGTTTACCACCCTGATGGGTGATCATGTAGAACCACGTCGTCAGTTCATTGAAGAAAATGCTCTGAACGCAAATCTGGATGTGTAAATTTTTCCGGTAACGGAACACCAAACGCCGCTCATTGAGCGGCGTTTTTTTATCGCTTCTGTTAAGGGCGCTGGCGCAGTGATTGCGTCATACTCTGGTTTGGCCGAGGTGTCAGAGTTTGACCAATGCACGTTCGACAATGAATTTTGCATCGACAGCCGGGGGCAACGTCCCGAACTGGTGAGATGGTTGATTGGAAAGACGTGCCAGTGCAAAGGCTTCGGCAATCTGTGGTTCGCCATAGGTGAGGAGGGTGGCGGCCTGCCAGATCACAGCGAGTTGCTCCATTAGTATTCTTGCCCGCACTTCAATATCCTGCGGGTCGGTGAACTCAGCCTTCAGTGCGGCCAGTTTTTGATCATAAAACGGGTGCCTTCCTTTAGCTTTTTCGAATTCACTAAATAATGTGTTGAAGGTTTCCGGCTCACGATGCAGGACGCGCAGCAGGTCGAGACACTGCACATTGCCTGAACCCTCCCAGATCGAGTTGACTGGCGCTTCCCGGTACAGGCGGCTGGCAATATTCTCTTCGACGTAACCCACACCGCCAATACATTCCATTGCCTCAGCCGTCTGCTGAATGGCGCGTTTACAGATCCAGTATTTTCCGATGGCCGTTGCACTGCGGATCAGCGCCGCTTGCTGGTGGTCTTCGTGATGATCCAGTGCATGAGCGATTCGCATCGTAATGGCCAGTGCGGCTTCGGCTTCCAGCGCCAGATCGGCCAGCACATTGATCATCAGCGGCTGGTCATGGAGATTTTTGCCGAAAACGCTGCGCCCCGACGTATGCCAGATGGCTTCTTTTACCGCTTGGGCCATCAGGGCACTGGAACCAATCATGCAGTCATAGCGGGTCAGGGCGACCATGTCGATGATGGTGCGGATCCCCCGGCCTTCTTCGCCCAGGAGCCAGCCGTGGGCACCATAAAATTCAATCTCAGAACTGGCATTGGAGCGGTTGCCCAGTTTGTTTTTCAGACGCTGAATATGGATTGGATTTTTGCTGCCGTCTTCCCGCCAGCGGGGAACCAGAAAACAAGAGAGTTGCTCGCCGGTTTTGGCCAGCACCAGGAACGCATCGCACATCGGTGCCGAGCAGAACCATTTATGGCCAAGCAGGCTGTACAGCTGGCCCGGTCCGGCTTCCTCGATGGGGACGGCGATCGTGCTGTTGGCCCGGACATCGGAGCCCCCTTGTTTTTCTGTCATGGCCATGCCGATGGTGACCCCGTCTTTTTCGAAGTAGGGTTTGTTGCTGCCATCGTATTTGGCCGCGAAAATTTTCGGAAGCCACTTGTCGGCGACATCGGGCTGGTGTCTGAGGGCAGGCACAGCGGCAAACGTCATGGTCAGCGGGCAACCTGAGCCGGGATCGGCCTGATTGTGAAGAAATGCCATCGCCGCACGGGCAACATGGGCGCCGGGTTGTGGTCGGGTCCATGGCAGACTGGTGTGCCCGGCTTTGACGGCATGCGCCATCAGCTGATGATAGGCCGGATGGTAGTCGACTTGATCGATACGTTCACCAAAGCGGTTGTGAGACTGAAACTCTGGCAGATGTCGATTGGCGAGGAAACCTGCTTCCAGAAGTTCATGGCCAATATGCTGGCCAAAGTCTGACAGCAGGTCATTGGCCCACTGGCCGGAGAACTGGGTGACCCAGTAGTTCAGCACAGCATCAGTTTCAAAGGCATTGTAGTTCTCCAGCGGTGCAGGCTGGTTGCAGACAACATGGGTGTCCAGATTGAATGGTGCGGTCGGCTTATCAGTCATGGTTTTCTCCCTTGTGTCATGATTGCGGCCGTTAATTGTGATGCCGGGCAGTTACATTGCATTAACAACAGACTTTAACTGGCTTAAGATATTTTTCTATCGCTGCCCATGCCAATTTGTTGTTCAATCGCGCAAAGCAGCTGCCAGAGAACGGAACCGGGCGTGAGCCCCAACAGTTAGGTGGAGTGGGCATCAATGGAAGGCTATTACTCAACGCTCAGCAGCTGGATGATCCCCATGACCCGGGCGATGCAGCATCAGGGACTGGATATTGAAAAGGCACTGTCGGCGTGCGAGCTCGATCTCCGCCAGTTGCAACATCAGGACGTCCGGGTGCCAATCCGAAAGTTATCTGCATTGATTGATTACTGTAATCAGCACTTTCCGGCACAGGATTTTACCGTTCAGATGGCCCGTTTTTTCCATCCTGGCGTATTTCATATTCTGGGGTATGCCATGATGTCGGCTGATACGCTGGAAGATGCACTGTTACAGCTGGTGGAATATAACAGTGTGGTGTGCGATATCAGTGACCTGCGCCTGGTTGAAACCGATGATTTGCTGATACTTGATGTCAGTCTGCGGACTGCGGGGGAAGATCCGCAATGGTTATTACGGCCGCAAGAGCTGGAGGCGTTTCTCGCGATGGTGGTAAGTTTTGCGCGGGATGTTGTGGCCGCTGAATACAGACCGGCTTCTGTAGCGTTTCAGAATTTGTCGCCGTCGCAAGGGGCAGGGTATCTCAATGAATTCTTCCGTTGTCCGGTTTTGTTTGATCAACCACGGAACCATCTTGCTTTCGACAAGCGGAGTGCCAGACAGAAACTGCTCACCGGGAATGCCGTTATCCGGCAGGGGCACGAAAAAATTCTCAATGAGTTCCTGGCGCGCATTGATCGCCATGACCTGATTCATCAGGTGAAATGTAAAATTCTCGAGCGCTTGTCGTTGGGTACTCCGGCTCAGCGTGATGTGGCTGAAGCGCTGGGGATGAGTTTGCGTAATTTGCAGCGGAAACTCAGCGAACTGGGTACCTGTTATAAAACCCTCCTGGAAAACAGCCGAAAGCGTCTGGCTTTGCATTATGTGCAGCGTCAGGATCTGGCATTGGGTGAGATTAGCTATCTGGTTGGCTTTGCCAGCGAATCGAATTTCCATCGCGCATTCAAGCGCTGGACCGGCCAGTCCCCCGGACAATACCGACGGAGTCTTCAAGGGTAGGAGTGATGATCCGGAGTATTCGGAATCACAAGCCTTATGGAAAGTTTTGGAGACGCTGAAATTTTTTTTGTTGTCCCCTTGATTGTTATTTTTCCGGCCTTATATCTATCTGTGAAGCAGGAGGTGCCATAAGCATGGGCCTTCAATGGTTTGTCCAAGAGGAAAACCCGCTTCAGTTTTTTTCACCGTAATAGTATTGCTTCACAGAAGGATAATGATTATGCGTACCTTAGATTTTTCTCCCCTGTATCGTTCTGCCATTGGTTTTGACCGTCTGTTCAATCAGATGGAACAGAATCTGAATAACAGTAATGGCGGATATCCTCCGTACAACATTGAACAGCAAGATGAAAATCATTACCGCATTACAATGGCGGTTGCTGGTTTTGCCGAAGAGCAGATGGAAATCAGTCAGCATCAGAATCGATTGATTGTGACAGGAAAGCGTGCAGATGCCAGTGCAGATGAAAAGCGTCATTACCTGTATCAGGGCATTGCTGAGCGAGATTTCGAACGTAAGTTCCAGCTGGCCGATCATGTGAAAGTGATTGGTGCTGCCATGGAAAATGGACTGCTGCATATTGAACTGGAGCGTGAAGTTCCGGAAGAAGAGAAACCGCGCAAGATTGCAATTAATGGACAGCGCCTGATTGGCAGTGATGAGACTGTGGTCAGCGACAACATTTAAGTGTTGTTTCAGTGTGTATGGAAGGTCAGCCTTAGGGCTGGCCTTTTTTATTGGCGCTGAACAGGGATATTCAAATGAAATGTTTCACGTGAAACATCAAGATGGAACAGGACATCACGTTGTGTTGTGCGCTTGGTTGGTTTCACGTGAAACACTGCGGCTGAGTTTGTGGCTATAGAGACTAATCTTGCAGGGGTAATTGGGGATTTCACGGATAGGAAAACATCATCATGGATAGCAAGACACAGCCAGCGCAAAAGACGGCCAGAACACGAATCGACTTATCGTCGGATCACGTGTGTTTCAGCAGATGTCGCCAGAGGGGAATTGTCTTCAGTGAAGCGGATGAACAACATGAAGCATTCATCTTTGCTCTGAAGAAAGCGGCTGAGCGGAATGCTGTGACACGTGTATTTGGTTGGGATGACGACTTGCAGTACAGATTGCATCAGGCGGAGTGGCAAGCCTGCAAACCCAATTTAATGCTGTTCGAAGGAAAAGCGATCGGCAGTGTGCTGCTGGAAAGTATCGCAGTCGTTTCTGAGGACGGTAAAACTGGTGAACGTTTTCTGCATTTCAGCCGTTTCTTTTTGATGCCTGAATGGCAGGGAAGTGGGATTGGCAGTGCGGTCCTGGCCGGTATCACAACGCTGGCCGATCGATTCAAGCTGGACTGTCATCTTCAGTACTTGCAAGGGAATCCGGTCGAGGCACTATATCATCGCTTTGGTTTTAGGATACTTGCTCAGGACAGCCAGTTTGTCACCATGACTCGTCCGCCAGTGGGCGCCAGTGAAAGTTTTGCAGCCTTGAAAATATGATGGGCTTGAGGTTTCAGAAATAGGGCACTGTCAAAACCAAATAAAAAACAGGGCGGAGATTGGCCCTGTTTTCGTCTGAACGTTTAGCCGCGCTGGATCTGTTTAAGCTTCTTGGTAAGCCTTTGCAACTTCTTCGGCAATGATGCGAATGCCTCGTTGCATCTTTTCATCTTCCTGAACATAGTTCATGCGCAGACATTCGTGGCCATGGCTCCAGTCTTCTTCCAGTCCGATAAAGAAGTACTCTCCGGGGACGATTAAGACTCCGCGGGCTTTCAAGCGTGAGTAGAGTTCCATGGTTGTTATCGGCAAATCTTTCAGCCACAGCCACAGGAACATGGCACCTTCAGGTTTATGGACCCGGAAGCGTGGATCCGGGATCGCTTCCTGCAGCCATTTTACCGCTTGCTGAGATTTGGCCTGATAGAAAGGTTTGATGACGTCTTCACTCAGTCGTAATAAGTCTCCGCGTTCAATCATCTTATTGGCAATCGCCGGACCGACACTCCCTGGCGCCAGGCTGAGGACACCATTCATATTGGCAAGCGCTGTGGTAATTTCTTCACTGGCGATGACAATGCCGCAACGCACGCCCGGCAAACCGAGTTTCGACAGGCTCATACACAGAATCGTGTTGTGGTTCCAGAAAGGAGTCACGTCTTCAAAGATGATATCCGGGAAGGGCATACCATACGCATTGTCGATGATCAGTGGAATGCCATGTTGCTGGGCCAGCTGATCCAGATGGCGGATTTCTTCGTCTGTCAGCACATTCCCGGTTGGGTTGGTTGGTCGGGAAGCGCAAATTGCACCGACGTTGTCATCGACTTTCAGCGCTTTAAAGTCGACGTTGTATTTGAACAGTCCGTTATCGAGCAGGGTGATCTCCGGTTTATAGGAGATAAACATATCCGGGCTGACGCCGGCATCGGCATAACCGATGTACTCAGGGGCAAGCGGCAACAGGATTTTTTTGTGGCTGCCATCCGGGAAATCTCCGGCAAGCAGATTGAACAGACTGAAGAAAGCACTCTGGCTCCCGTTGGTCAGACTGATATTTCGGCTGCTGATTTCCCAGCCGTAACGTTCACGAAGCAGGTCGGCAAGGGCATTGATAAAAGTATTCTTGCCTTGCGGGCCATCGTAGTTTGTCATGGCTGCCGCCAGCTCGCCACTTTCGTTCAGGTGATGGTTGAGCTGGGTAAAATAGTCTACCATCGCCGGAATTTGAGCCGGATTACCACCGCCTAACATAATGGCGTCCGGGTTGCGCAGGCCATCATTCAAATCGTCCATTAATTGGGTAATGCCTGAGTAGCGGGCAAACTTGTTACCGAATGTAGAAAACTCCATCTTGCTTCGACCTCAGCGTGTGTCTTGTTTGTGATTATTTATTGTGGGTGAGTCAAACAACATACATCAATGATACGAACAGTGAAAGTGACTTTACCGACCCAAAATTCACGATGTCTTTCGGTTAGGTTTCACGTGAAACACCGAAGAAACCATCCCTGTTACCTCTAAGTTTAGATGAAGCACACTGTCTTGATTGCAGTGGCATTTGATGTTTCTCGGTTGCATCGCAAACTTTCGGGCAGGGTGTTCAGGACCTTGAATTTCCCTTGTGTTCTCTGGATCCTGGTGTAACCTTGTGATGCGTTGCCCGCGCCACCTGCTCGCGGAAAGGATTCAATCCAGGGTTAACAAAATTGCTGCCTTTGCAGCGGACAAGATTTTTTACCTTCTCTTCTGTCTGGCGGGCGCAGGAATCATTGAGAATGGTGAAATGATGCCTCTACAAAATTCTTTCTCGCTTAATCTGAGCGTTCTCAAATCTCAGGCCAAGCAACGACTTAAAACTATCCGTCAAGGCAATGCCGAAGCGCTTCTTTCGATTCAGCGCCATCATCCCAAACCGCATTTACTCAGCTCCGAGACAATTCGTCTGTCTGATGTCCAACTCGGGATGGCGAGGGAATTTGGCCTTTCCAGTTGGAGCCGCCTCAAGCTGCATGTGGAATCGCTCGGAGAGCACAGACAATTGATTGAGCGGGGGAGTGAACCGCTGGATCGTGAAATGTGTACCCTTCATGTACGGTGTGGTCATGATATTCAACACAAACTCAGGGGTGCTGGTTTTGCCGGGGATTTCCTGCCATTTATCGATCCGTATTGTATCGGTCCATTAACCTCAAGCTCTGAATTTGAGATGCGGCGTGCTGACTTTATTCAACGTACGTTATTGAGTGAGAGTTTTGAGACCCGATCTGTTGAGCAGTTGATGGCTGAGACACAGTCGAAGCTGGAGCAGATCCGCAACGAGCATTATCAGCGTTTGGTCTTCTGGGTTGAACATGACAATTATGATCAGCTCATGCTGGTCCGGTTGTTGGCATTTTTGGCCGATTTACCGTCTTCAACACGACGTCAGATTGAACTGATAGAAGTTGATCGCTTTCCGGGGCGAGAGCGGTTTATTGGTCTCGGACAGCTTCCAGCGGAAGGGCTGCGGTTACTCTGGCAACAACGCCAGAATCTCAGCCTGGCCAAGTTGCATCAGACGCGTCAGATCTGGCAGGCGTTCTGTGCGTCGACGCCGCAGCCACTCGTGGCTTTGTTGCACGCTGCTCAGCTAGCCAGATTTCCGAATCTCAAGAACGTCATCATCAGACATTTGCAGGAGTTACCGCGCTGTGGTTCGGGTTTGAGTCTGACACAAACACTGGCGCTCGATGTCTTGCAGCAGGCTGACAAGCCACTGGCTTTTCCGGATTTGTTTTCAGCTTATCAGGCAATGGAACCGTTGCCGTTTTTGGGTGACCTGATGTTCTGGGCATTGATCAAACCGCTGACTTTGGGAACCGCTCCGTTGATGATTATTGAACCTGATGAAAAATCAGAAAGCTGGTTCAATCAAAGGCATCAGGGCCGTCGCTGTCTGGCACAACAGGTGAGAGCTGAGTTACCTGTGAGTTGGGTTGGCGGAATGGTGATTCGACCTGAACAATGCTGGTGCTGGGATCATCAGTCGCTGAATTCACTGCGTTTTATCGATGGCAGAAAGTAAGCTGGTTCAGACTGGTTTGTGTTTCACGTGGAACAATACCGTTGCGATGTCCATCTGTTGTTGCGGTTATTATTAGCGTGCTGGATGAATTCGGTCTGGTTGTCGTCAGTTGCAAATGTCCTGGTTCGTCATTTGCTGCAGAGTGCAGGGTAAGAGCCTGAAGGACAGGATTAGATGGGCAAGAATGTTTCACGTGAAACATCGGATGCTCCACTGAATGTGACGGAACTTCAGTTCGAAAAAAGCCCGCGAGTGCGGGCTTTTAATTTCATGCTTGTTTCTCTGAAAACAAACTGCGTTTAGTTTTGCAGCAGAGAGATATCTGCAACTTTCAGGAACTCATTACGCAGTTGGTTCAGCATGGTCAGACGGTTCACTTTCAGTGCTTCGTCATCGGCCATGACCATCACGTTATCAAAGAAAGCATCCACAGTTTCACGCAGGGTTGCCAGCTCAGACAGGGCTTGCTGGTAGTCACCAGCTGCAAAAACAGGTGCCAGCTTCGCAGTCACGGACTCAACATCGTTCGCCAGTGCTTTTTCGGCGTCTTCGACCAGCAGGCTGCTGTCAATAGAGGCAGACAGCTGACCATCAAACTTCGCCAGAATGTTACCGACACGTTTGTTAGCTGCAGCCAGAGATTCAGCTGCATCCAGCGAACGGAAATGACTGACAGCTTTCACGCGTTTGTCGAAGTCAGAGGGTGAGGTCGGGCGACGTGCCAGCACGGCCTGAATCACATCGACTGTGTGGCCTTCGTCCTGATACCAGGCGCGGAAACGGCCGAGCATGAAATCAATCACGTCAGCTTCAACATCGTGGTTTGTCAGCTTGTGACCAAACAGTTCTTTGGCTTTGCGGATCAGGTCAACCAGATCCAGCTGATATCCTTTCTCGACCATGATGCGCAGGGCACCCAGTGCTGCACGGCGAAGTGCGAACGGGTCGTTGGCACCTTTCGGATGCTGACCAATACCGAAGATACCGACCAGGGTATCCATTTTATCAGCCAGTGCGACTGCCGCCGCAACGTCAGAACCTGGCAGCTCATCGCCGGCAAAGCGCGGCATGTACTGCTCGTTCAGGGCAACGGCAACATCTTCATGTTCGCCATCCAGACGTGCGTAGTGCATGCCCATGACACCCTGTGTATCGGTAAACTCGAAAACCATTGAGGTCATCAGGTCACACTTCGACAGCAGGCCAGCGCGCTCTGCGTGTTCAACGTTGGCACCAATCTGCTGGGCAATGTAGCCAGACATGGAAGTGATGCGATCGGTTTTGTCACGCAGCGTGCCCAGTTGTTTCTGGAACAGAACGCTGTCCAGCTCGTGCAGACGGTCAACCAGCGGACGCTTACGGTCGGTGTTGAAGAAGAACTCGGCGTCGGCCAGGCGAGGGCGGACCACCTTCTCGTTCCCTTCGATAATATGGCGCGGTTCTTTCGATTCGATGTTGGAAACGAAGATGAACTTCGGCAGCAGGTTGCCGTTCGCGTCATAGACCGGGAAGTATTTCTGGTCACCTTTCATGGTGTAAACCAAGGCTTCAGCCGGAACATTGAGGAATTCTTCCTCGAACGATGCGGTCAGCACTACCGGCCACTCAACCAGCGAGGTGACTTCTTCAACCAGCTCGTCTTCCAGATCGGCGATACCGCCAACAGCAATGGCTGCTTCTTTGGCACCGGCAATGATATGCGCTTTACGGGTTTCGTAATCTGCAATGACCTTGCCGCGTTCTTCCAGAATAGCCGGGTACTGATCGGCATGCTCGATGCTGAATTCTGGCTCACCCATGAAGCGGTGACCACGAACTGTGCGCGCAGATTCCACACCCAGAATGGTGCCTGGGATCAGCTCGTCGTTCAGCAGCATAACCAGGGTTTTCACCGGACGGATAAACTGAGTTTCTTTATCGCCCCAGCGCATTGGTTTCGGAATCGGCAGTTTTGCCAGTGCAGCTGCAGCCAGCTCACATAGCAGTTCGGTTGCCGGCTTGCCTTTGACGGCTTCTTTGAACAGCAGCCATTCACCTTTGTCGGTTTTCAGACGTTCAGCCTGATCAACGGTAATGCCGTTCCCGCGTGCCCAGCCTTCAGCAGCTTTGGTTGGGTTTCCGTCTGCGTCGAACGCAACGCTCACGGCCGGTCCGCGTTTCTCTACGACTTTGTCGGCCTGACCTTCAGCCAGCGCCGTCACCTTCAGTGCCAGACGGCGGGGAGCCGCAAACCATTCAATGTTCCCGAAGGCCAGTTCCGCTGCATTCAGTTCGGCAGCAAAGTTATCGGCGAACGCTTCCGCCAGCGTACGCAGAGCTTTTGGTGGCAGCTCTTCGGTACCCAGTTCAATCAGAAAATTCTTGTCAGCCATGCGGGATCCTTACTTGTCTTTTTTACACATCGGGAAGCCCAGCGCTTCACGAGAGGCATAGTAGGCTTCAGCGACCTGCTTGGTCAGGTTGCGAATACGCAGGATGTAGCGCTGACGCTCCGTCACAGAGATTGCCTTACGGGCATCCAGCAGGTTGAAGGCATGGCCGGCTTTCAGGATACGCTCATAGGCTGGCAGTGGCAGGGGCTGTTTTAACTCCAGCAGGGTTTTACATTCTTTTTCACACTGGTCAAAGAAAGTAAACAGGAAGTCGACATCGGCGTATTCAAAGTTGTAGGTCGACTGTTCCACTTCGTTCTGATGGAAGATGTCGCCGTAGGTGACTTTACCCAGCGGGCCGTCAGTCCAGACCAGATCATATACAGAATCAACGCCCTGGATGTACATGGCCAGACGCTCAATACCGTAAGTGATTTCACCGGTCACCGGTTTACATTCCAGACCGCCCACTTGCTGGAAATAAGTGAACTGAGTCACTTCCATGCCGTTCAGCCAGACTTCCCAGCCCAGGCCCCAGGCACCCAGCGTTGGGTTTTCCCAGTTGTCTTCTACAAAGCGAATGTCGTGAACCTGCGTATCAACGCCCAGGGCTTCCAGAGAACCCAGATACAGTTCCTGAATGTTGTCCGGTGATGGCTTGATGATGACCTGGAACTGGTAGTAGTGCTGCAGACGGTTCGGGTTTTCCCCGTAACGACCGTCAGTCGGGCGGCGTGATGGCTGCACGTAGGCAGCAGCGATTGGCTCTGGTCCCAGAGCACGCAGGCAGGTCATTGGGTGCGAGGTTCCGGCGCCCACTTCCATATCCAGCGGCTGCACGATAGTACAACCTTGCTTGCCCCAGTATTCCTGAAGCGTCAGGATCATGCCCTGAAAGGTCTTAATGTCGTATTTTTGCATTGTCAGCTTCACGAGATCCGTTGATATAAGTAGAAAAGATAACAATCCAGTATACCTTGGCTGGCTTTGCGGGAGTAGGGGCCGCGCACGTTTTTTGCTCATAATGACAGCTTGTGTAAATTTTTGTCATCAGACTTCCGCCATAAGCAGAAACAGGGTAAAAAATTGACAGATTTTTGATATCCGATGGACACTCTTGTCTACAATGCAGCAAGATAGTGCTCAGTTGAAACGGGCGTCTCGCTGAGCTGACGAACAATAAATGGGGAACAAGCATGCAACAACACACTTCTGCGGCTTCACGTAAGTGGGTACGCGCTATCCTTTTCGCTGGTGTTACTTCAATGGTGGCGACAGGTTGTACGACTGTGAATCCTTACACTCGTGAAGATCAGACCGCGAAATCAACCAGCGGCGCATTGATTGGTGCTGTGGCTGGTGCGGCGATCGGTGTCGCTTCATCCAGTAAAAAAGACCGTGGTAAAGGCGCTTTGATTGGTGCGGCTTCCGGCGCGGCACTGGGCGGCGGTATCGGTTATTACATGGATGTGCAGGAAACCAAGCTACGTCAGCAACTGGAATCCACCGGTATTAGTGTTACCCGTAACGGTGATCAGATTGTCCTGAACATGCCGA
This sequence comes from Photobacterium sp. 53610, assembly GCF_036409375.1. Classification (NCBI taxonomy): domain Bacteria; kingdom Pseudomonadati; phylum Pseudomonadota; class Gammaproteobacteria; order Vibrionales; family Vibrionaceae; genus Photobacterium; species Photobacterium sp. 53610. Next base: position 75,534 of record NZ_JAXOFS010000013.1, read on the forward strand.
ATGCCATTACCTTTGGTGTTGATCAGTCGAACCTGAGCCAGCAGGCGATGGATGCACTGCAAAGTGTCGCGATGGTAGTCAATGAATACGATAAAACTCAGCTGAACGTTTACGGTTTCACTGACAGTTCAGGTTCTGATTCGTACAACCTGCGTCTGTCTCAGGTTCGTGCCAGCGAAGTCAGTAACTATCTGGTCCGCAATGGCGTCGCGGCACAGCGCGTTCTGGCGAAAGGCATGGGTGAAGCCCATCCGATTGCGTCGAATGCCAACCAGCAGGGTCGTGCACAAAACCGACGTGTTGAGATTGTGCTGAGTCCGCTCGAATCTTAATGACGTTTCGGCTAGTCACACTTTTCAAAGGGAAGCTTCGGCTTCCCTTTTTGATCACTTGAATCCCGGCAGGGTTCTGGCTATCATGCCGGTTCCTTTGGGGAGTAGCTTTCCGTTCTGACGGAACAATCATCAACATAATTGAAGCAAAATCTTCATGGTGATTGTGACTGACCATATCTCCGGTCGGTTTGGCGAGACCATAGGCAAACCGATATGAACCGGGGTGGGGCATGTCTGTTTGTCTTTGGTTTAAAATAATTATCCTCGCCCCAAAGAGCATGTCGTGAGCATTTTAGCTGTTTCTATTACTACCGTCGCATTGGCCGAAATCGGGGATAAAACCCAGCTGTTGTCATTGCTGTTAGCCAGCCGATATCGCAAACCGGTCCCGATTATTTTAGCGATCTTTTCAGCGACGATTTTGAATCATGCCCTGGCAGCCTGGTTGGGCGTTGTCGTGGCGGATTATTTGTCGCCGGAAGTTCTGAAATGGGTACTCGTGGTGAGTTTCGTGGCGATGGCGGGCTGGATTCTGATCCCGGATAAACTGGATGACGACGAGTCGATTTCCAGCCGCGGGCCATTTATTGCCAGTTTCATTGCTTTTTTCATTGCTGAAATCGGTGACAAAACGCAGGTTGCGACCACGATGTTGGGCGCAAAGTATCATGACGGTCTGATGCTGGTTGTATTGGGAACGACCATTGGTATGCTGCTGGCAAATGTGCCTGTGGTGCTGCTCGGGAAGTTATCGGCTGATAAAATGCCGTTGGGACTGATCCGCAAAGTGACCGCTGCGTTATTTGCGATGTTGGCTGTGGCTGCGGCGGTGGGTCTGTAATTCAGACAGAATGGGTGCACTGGGGCTCAGTGCGCCGGTGTAATCAAAATGTCATCAGGCAGCGCTAGGCTGCCTGACTCATTTATGCCTTGCCTTTCCGGATAAGAAAGCGATAAGGCAGAGATTCGGTATCCGCAGCTAGCAGGGTGTGATCCATAAAACGGCAGAAACTGGGAATATCGCGGGTGGTCGACGGATCATCGGCCAGCACCAGCAGGGTTTCGCCGTCGGCCATCTTGCGGACAGTTTTACGCACCATCATTACCGGTTCCGGGCAACGCAGTCCTTGTGCCTCCAGGCTGTGAGTGGCGGAATCAAAATTCGTGGTCATAGTCGTGCCATATCGTAAATGAGAGCCAGATCATACTCATGGATAATAAATAATCAACCAGGGGTTGGCAAAGGTAACAATTATGTGTAACTTAGTTAACAAGTTGTTAACTAAGTTGTCATCGCAGGGAGGCGGAGATGATTACTCAGATGGATAGACTGACTATTTACTGTGTGCTGTGCTTTATCGCTTTCTGCTCGATTGTACTGCGCAACGTTGATGAATTAACTGTCTTCTCGCTGGCGGGCCTGGTTGCCGCAGCGATTGGACTCTGGCTCGAGCTCTCACATTCTCCGGAGCTTGAGGAAGAGGAAAGCTAACTTTCACATCTACTACACTCCCCAGTTTTCTTGGGCTTCCCCGCTATTATGGCGGGATTTTTTTTACCTGTTGATCGTGGAAAAAAACCTCACCCGGTCAAACTGGATGAAGTTTTGGTAAATGTCTGTGAAAAAGCGATGGTTCAGGACAGCTTCACCAGTGTACGGCCGGTGACCTGGCCCTGAATAATTGCCTGAGCTAGTTCCGGCACCTGTTCCAGTTTGACGGTCTGGCCAGCTTGCTGGTAAAAGCTGTCCGGCAGCAATTCACTCAGCCGTTGCCAAGCCTTTACGCGTTTGTCATAAGGGCAGTAAACCGAGTCGATCCCTTGCAGGCGTACATTCCTGAGAATAAAAGGCATGACGGTGGTCGGTAAATCAAAGCCGCCGGCCAGTCCGCATGCTGCCACGACGCCATTGTAGTCGAGCTGGCTCAGCACTTTCGCGAGAACCTTGCTGCCGACGGTATCAATGGCACCTGCCCAGCGTTGTTTTTCCAGCGGTTTGGCTGGTTCTTCCAGTTCGCTGCGCTCAAGGATGGTGGTGGCACCAAGTTGTTTGAGCAGCGCACCATTTTGCGAAGCACGGCCGGTGACGGCTGTAACGCGATAGCCCAGTCTGGCCAGCAAAGTGACCGCGACGGAGCCGACACCACCGCTGGCACCGGTGACCAGTATCTCGCCGGACTCCGGCGTCAGGCCGGCATCTTCCAGGGCTTGCACACAAAGCATGGCGGTCAGCCCAGCGGTTCCGATCACCATGGTTTGCTCACAGGTTAGGTTCGCCGGTAAGGGAACCAGCCAGTCGGCTTTGACCCGGGCCAGTTCAGCCATGCCGCCCCAATGATTTTCACCGACGCCCCAGCCGGTCAGGACGACCTGATCGCCTGGCTGGTAGCGGCTGTCGCTGGATGACTTGACCGTCCCGGCAAAATCGATGCCCGGTACCATCGGAAACTGGCGGATGATCTTTCCTGCACCGGAGATCGCCAGGCCGTCTTTGTAGTTGAGGGAGGAATAGTCCACTGCAATTGTCACATCTCCGTCCGGTAATTGACTGTCTTCCACATCGCCGACTTGCGCCAGTGTTTTATTATCTTGCTGGTTGAGGATCAGTGCCTTAAACATGGTTTTTCTCCGTGCGAAGTAAAAGCGGTAAAGCATGAGTGTAGTGAGTCAGCTTGTCTGAAATCTGAATCTCAGACAAATTTTCCTGAAATTTAACCGAAAAAAAGCCCGCAACCGGTGCGGGCTTCGTGTTTGTCAGGGAAGAATTAACTATCCACTCGTTCAAAAATGGTGGCAATCCCCTGACCCAGGCCGATACACATGGTCGCCAGGCCGTATTTGACGTCGTGATGTTCCATCAGGTTAATCAGCGTGGTCGAAATACGGGTACCGGAGCAGCCCAGCGGGTGACCCAGTGCAATGGCGCCGCCGTTGAGGTTCACTTTCTCGTCGACCACGTCCAGCAGACCCAGGTCTTTGGCGCATGGCAGGGATTGCGCTGCGAAGGCTTCGTTCAGCTCAACCATGCCGATATCGTCAATTGTCAGACCGGCACGCTTCAGTGCCTTCTGGGTTGCCGGTACCGGGCCGTAACCCATGATGGACGGATCGCAGCCGGCAATTGCCATGGACTTGATGCGGGCACGGATCTTCAGACCCAGTTCCTTCGCTTTGCTTTCGCTCATGATCAGCATGGCAGAAGCACCGTCAGACAGGGCTGATGACGTACCTGCAGTTACAGTACCGTTGGCCGGATCAAAGACCGGACGCAGGCCGGACAGGGTTTCCACTGTGGTTTCCGGACGGATGACTTCGTCGAAATCATATACTTTCAGGATACCGTTTTCATCGTGACCTTCAGTCGGCAGGATTTCTTTTTTGAAACGGCCTTCAATCGTTGCAGCATGGGCACGCTGGTGCGAGCGGGCGGCAAAGGCGTCCTGCTGCTCACGGCTGATGCCATGCATGCGGCCCAGCATTTCTGCGGTCAGACCCATCATGCCAGCGGCTTGTGCCACAGATTTGGACAGGCCCGGGTGGAAGTCGACACCGTGATTCATCGGCACATGGCCCATGTGCTCGACACCACCAACCAGACAAATCTCTGCATCACCGACCATGATGGAGCGGGCGGCACAGTGCAGGGCATCCATCGATGAACCGCACAGACGGTTGACTGTGGTTGCACCTACGGTATGCGGAATACCGGCCAGCAGTGCGGCGTTACGGGCAACGTTAAAGCCTTGTTCCAGGGTTTGCTGCACACAGCCCCAGTAGATGTCTTCAATCGCTGTTGGTTCGACCTGAGGATTACGCTCCAGCAGGCCTTTCATCAGGTGGGCTGACAGATCTTCAGCACGTTTATTCCGGAATGCACCGCCTTTAGAACGCCCCATCGGGGTGCGGATGCAATCAACAATTACGACGTTATTCATGTGTTTATCCTCGTCCTTAAGCGTTTACGGGTGCGTTGTAATAGCTTTCGCCTTTCTCTGCCTTCTCACGAAGACCGGCAGGAACTTCGTAAACCGCGCCAAGATGAGCGAATTGATCAGCCATTGCCACATAGTTCGCCAGGCCGATGGTATCCAGGTAACGGAAAACGCCACCACGGAACGGAGGGAAGCCCACACCATACACCAGTGCCATATCTGCTTCTGCCGGGGTCGCAACAATGCCTTCTTCCAGACAGCGAACGACTTCGTTGATCATCGGAACCATGGTGCGGGCAATGATGTCTTCGTCACTGAAATCAGCGGTACGGCTGACCACAGGCGCCAGCAGTTCAGCCACTTCCGGTGCCAAATCTTTCTTCGGCTTGCCTTTCTTGTCGACGGAATAGGCATAGAAACCTTTGCCGTTCTTCTGACCCAGGCGCTGGTTCTCGAACATCACGTCAACAGCATCTTTGTAGTCTTTGCTCATGCGCTCAGGGAAACCTTCAGCCATGACGGCCTGCGCGTGGTGCGCGGTATCAATACCAACCACATCCAGCAGATAAGCAGGGCCCATCGGCCAGCCGAATTTTTTCTCCATCACTTTATCGATCTTGGTGAAATCGGCGCCGTCACGCAGCAGCAGGCTAAAACCGGCAAAGTAAGGGAACAGAACCCGGTTGACGAAGAATCCAGGGCAGTCATTGACCACAATCGGGGATTTACCCATCTTGGCAGCGTATGCCACCACGCGGGAAATGGTCTCTTCCGAAGTGTGTTCACCCCGGATGATTTCAACCAGCGGCATGCGGTGTACCGGGTTGAAGAAGTGCATGCCACAGAATTTTTCCGGGCGTTTGAGTGATTTTGCCAGCACGTTGATTGGAATGGTCGAGGTATTTGACGTGATCACAGTGTCTTCACTCACACGTTCTTCAACTTCGGCCAGAACCGCGGCTTTTACCTTGGGGTTTTCAACCACAGCCTCAACAATCACATCAGCATCTTCAATACCGGCGTAATGCAGGGTCGGCTGGATAGACGCCAGGATTTTTGCCATTTTCAGGCCATTGAGCTTGCCGCGCTCCAGTTGCTTGTTCAGCAGCTTGGAAGCTTCGGTCATCCCCAGATCCAGCGATGGCTGAGCGATGTCTTTCATCATCACCGGCACGCCTTTCAGTGCAGACTGATAAGCAATACCGCCACCCATGATACCGGCACCCAGTACGGCTGCACGTTGGGTGTCTTTGCCTTCTTTGGCTGCTTGCTTCGCTTTGCCTTTGATGTACTGGTCATTCAGGAAGATACCAACCAGTGCCGGAGCCACTTGGCTTTTCGCCAGCGCAACAAAGCCTTTGTTTTCGACTTTCAGTGCTTCGTCGCGGCTCATGCGCGCGGCTTCTTCAATACATTTGACCGCCGTGATCGGGGCAGGATAGTGCGGACCTGCAACTTGCATCACCATGCCTTTGGCTATGGTGAAACTCATGGTGGCTTCAATTTTGTTCAGTTTCAGCGGAGCCTGTTTTTGGGCACGGCGAGATTGCCAGTCCAGTTTACCGGCGATCGCATCTTTCAGCATGGTCAGCGCCGCGTCGTGCAGGGCTTCAGGTGCAACAACGGCATCAACCAGGCCAAGCTTCAGGGCTTCCGGAGCTTTCTTTGCTTTACCTGCGGCGATGATGTCCATCGCCGGATCGGCACCGATCAGGCGTGGCAGGCGTACGGAGCCACCCCAGCCAGGCATGATACCCAGTTTGGTTTCTGGCAGGCCGACCAGTGCGGTTGTGTCGGCAACACGAATGTCTGTCGCCAGAATACATTCGCAGCCGCCGCCCAGCGCAAAACCGTTAATCGCTGAAACGGTCGGGACAGAAATGTCTTCCAGGCGGTTAAAAATGGCGTTGGCGTCAGCCAGCCAGCTGGACAGGGTCTCAGCTTCCTGCGTCATGATGTCAGGGAACTCGGTCACATCTGCACCAACAATAAAAGCAGGTTTGCCGGACGTCAGGAGTACACCTTTCAGTTCGGTTTGCTGATACAGCGCATTGATAGCTTCACTGAGGTTTTCCAGGGTCTTGCGATCCAGCTTATTCACGCTGCCTGGCGCATTGAAGTTGATTTCCGCAATGCCATCCTCCAGATAGCTTACGGACAGGGTTTCACCTTGGTAAATCATGTTCTATCTCCGTGAATACCGGTTCACTTGCCGGCTTGATTTTGACTGGTTTGACCTGCAACCAGGTTAAAGATTAGTCTGGACTTGTTGTAAATGGATTTCAACACCTATTTTAAACAATTGTTTAAACCTTGATGTGGGTGTGTTGCAAAAGGTGATATGCACCGAAGCTTCTTTGGGTTATTCGTGGCTGATTTATTGAGTGCAATCTTTTGCTTTTGCGAGGCATTTCATTCTGCTTATCTTTTTTCACCGCTCCGTGTAGCAATGATGACTGTTGTCAGTATACATCCTGACTCTATTCCATCACTGGAATATCAATGGAATGAATCATATGAAGGATGTATGCATGAAGACAGCGTTGAAATTATTGCCTGTACTGGTTACGGCGGCTCTGGTGCCGGGGATGGCCCATGCGGCGACTCTGGCACAAGCGGCTGTGGTTCCGGAGCCGGGTACCGGTTGGGCCGGAGTACAGGATGACTTCACCTCAGACCCGCTTTATCCGCACCAGTGGCACCTGCAAAATCATGGCCAGACGGCATTTTCCCGTTCAGCCGGGATTGCCGGGCAGGACATGAACCTGTACGTGAGCCATGCGACTGGCGTGCGTGGTCAGGGCGTTACTATTGCGGTTGTGGATGATGGTCTGGAGATAGGTCACCCGGATCTGGCACCGAATATCCGCCCGGGCTCGCGGGATGTAGTGAATCACGATGATGACCCCTCGCCGGATGATCCGACCGACGGACACGGAACGGCGGTCGCCGGAATCGCAGCTGCCGCGGGCTGGAATGGTATCGGTGGCCGCGGTGTCGCACCGGAAGCGGGTCTGAAGGGGTTCAACTGGCTGAACAATCAGTCGATGGAAGCCTGGCTGCTGTCACATGGGGAAGCGGAAAACACGGCTGATGTGCGAGTGTTTAACCAGAGCTATGGTTCGTCCTCTTTATTTCCCCGCAAGTATGACCTTAATGATCTGGATGTTGCCCTCAGAGAGCAGGTCTACGAACACGTAACACGTGAATCCCACCAGGGACTTGGCAGCCTGTTCGTGAAATCAGCAGGCAACAGCTATCACCGCTTCTCGATGAATTTTACCTCTTTGGGCCGGACGCGGATTCTACCGGGTGACTATTACGATCCGAATCGGGTTGGCCCGCCGAACAACGGCCTGCCCATGCAGGACAGCAATATTACCCCGGACAATGCCAACTACTGGAATATGGTGGTGTCGGCGGTCAATGCTGAGGGGCAACGTTCCTCTTATTCGTCCGTCGGTGCGAACGTATTTGTAGCTGCACCGGGCGGTGAGTATGGCACGGATTCTCCGGCAATGATCACCACAGATGTGAGCGGCTGCGATGCCGGGTACAACACCCTGACGCGTACGACGAATGCGCTGCACGGAGGCACGGCGCTGGACCCGCGCTGTGAGTATAACGGTACCATGAACGGTACATCATCAGCGGCTCCGAATGCATCGGGGACTGTAGCCATGGTGATGTCGGCCAATCCGGACCTGAGCTGGCGTGATGTGAAGCATATTCTGGCGTCCACGGCGACCAAAGTCGATCCGAACAACACCGGGGTCAGCCTGACATTTCGTAACCTCGCCAATGAAACCAGCACGTATCAGGCAATTCCCGGCTGGCAGACCAATGCTGCGGGGTATGAATTCCATAACTTCTATGGCTTTGGCCGGGTGAATGTTGATGGTGCTGTGGCGATGGCACAGGACTATGAGACACCTTTGCCGCCTTTGTCGGTGACGACCTGGCAGCGTGTGACGGCACAGTCACAGATCCCGGATGCGACGTTGCAGGGGGCTGTCAGTGATTTCAACCAGCCGCAGGACTTTGTTGTGGAAGCGGTTCAGGTGAAGGTCGACATCGATCACCAGCGTGTCCATGACCTGGCGATTGAGCTGATTGCTCCGTCCGGTACCCGCAGTGTCATTATGTCGCCTCGCACAGGCATGGTCGGCCAGTCGATCAGCAATCAGGTGGCCGGTTTTGAACAGCAATTGCTGCTGTCGCATCATTTCTATGGTGAGTCTTCTCAGGGACGCTGGCAGTTGGTGGTGCACGATACCAATCGGGATGAATCCAGCTGGATTGCACAACCGGCTGAAGGAGAGCGGATCACGGTCCGGCAGGCCAATAACACTCAGGATGGCGTACTGAAATCCTGGGATATTCGATTCTTCGGACACGAGGGGTAAGTCAACATGAAAACCATTGTTATGTTCGCGTCATTGCTGTTTGTTACCCCGGCACTGGCCGCCTTGCCTGCAGTTAAACTAGTAACTGAAGCAGAAGCGAGCGCCGGTACGTTGATCCTGAACGGTGTGGCCTATCAGCGTTTGACGGATAACCAACCTCAAACTCGCCAGAAACGCTCACTGTCGGCGCCTCTGGCATCGGCAGAAACCTCTGCACTATATAAGGGAGATAAGCTGCGGGCACTGGACAGTGTCGGCGACACTGTTGAGGTGACCGGCAGCTTTCTGATCCGCCTTGGGCAAGACAAGGATGCGGCCGGTTTTGCGGCGCAGCATCAGCTGGAACTGGTTTATGCCCGTGGCGGTATTGCCCTGCTGAAGGCAAAAGATGGCCGCAACCTGCTGCCTGTCTTACAGTCGCTGGAGCACAGTTATCAGGTGGAGCAGGTGACGCTGGAGCTGAACCGTCAGCAGAACCAGCCTCAATAAACCAGGTGCTGCCGTTCAGAATATAAGGAGCTTCGGCTCCTTTTTTTGTGTTGTGAATCTGTACGCAGGGTTATGTTATTCTTGTGCCTTTCGATGATGTAAACGGACAAATGACATGGCACAGGCTCCATATCCCATCCCGGCAGCACCGGTGATTGCTGAAGAAGAAATCAAAAAGAGCCGGTTTATCACGTATCTGGCACATACGCCGGGTCTGGATGCCGCCAAAGCCTTTGTTCAGGAAATCAAAACGCGCCACGCCGATGCCCGTCATAACTGCTGGGCTTTTGTGGCGGGACGTCCCGACGATTCCATGCTGTGGGGATTCAGCGATGACGGAGAGCCTTCGGGAACGGCAGGCAAACCCATCCTGGCCCAGCTGAGTGGCTCGGGTGTCGGGGAAATCACAGCGGTCGTCACCCGGTATTATGGCGGGATCCGACTGGGCACCGGCGGTTTGGTGAAAGCTTATGGCGGCGGGGTACAGCAGGCGCTTGCTGTGCTCACCACCAAAGAAAAGGTGATTACTTCACCAATTTATATCAGCTGTGCGTATAATCAGGTGCCATTGCTGGAGGCTGTGATAGCCGAGCATGGTGCCGAGGTCGTTCATGCTGAATACGGTGCTGACGTCCGTATGACGCTTGAACTCGACTGCCGTCTGGTCGATAACTTCAAAGTCATGTTGATCAATCGCAGTAGCGGCCAGATTCGCATTCAGGACGCAGATGAAACTTCTTAAAAGAACAAAATGAAGAGCGCCCGCTAGATATTATGCAAATTCGTTCGATTATCCGTATTGTTGGCCTGCTGCTGGCATTGTTTAGTTTTACCATGCTGGTGCCAGCTCTGATCGCGTTACTGTATCGTGATGGTGCGGGTTTTCCCTTTGTCGTAACATTTTTTATCTTGCTCGCCGGGGGCGCTGCATTGTGGCTGCCCAACCGGCACCATCGGCGCGAACTGAAAGCGCGTGATGGCTTCCTGATTGTGGTGCTGTTCTGGACGGTGATTGGCAGCGCCGGTGCAGTGCCTTTTATTCTGTCCAAAACCCCGGACCTGTCGCTGACCGATTCCTTTTTTGAGTCTTTTTCTGCCCTGACTACAACGGGGGCGACCGTGATTGTCGGGTTGGATCAGTTGCCGAAAGCAATTCTGTTTTATCGCCAGATGCTGCAATGGTTCGGCGGGATGGGAATCATCGTCCTGGCCGTGGCGATTTTGCCGGTTCTGGGTATCGGTGGGATGCAGTTGTACCGGGCTGAGATCCCGGGGCCTGTGAAAGACAGTAAAATGACACCACGGATTGCTGAGACGGCGAAAACCCTGTGGTTTATCTATCTGGCGCTGACGGTTGCATGTGCGGCTGCCTTCTGGATGGCAGGGATGGATCTGTTCAATGCCATTGCCCACAGTTTCTCGACGGTCGCCATCGGCGGTTTCTCGACGCATGATGCCAGTATCGGCCACTACAACAGCACCGCGATCAATATGGTGACGGTGCTGTTCCTGCTGATTTCAGCCTGTAACTTCTCACTGCATTTTGCGGCCTTCTCTAATCGGGGAGTGCATCTGCGTACCTATCTAAGAGATCCTGAGTTTAAAGCCTTCCTGGTGGTGCAGCTGATCCTGCTGGTGATTTGTTACAGCTTGCTGATGAAGCACCAGACTTATGAGAGCTGGTGGTCAACCCTGGACCAGGCGCTTTTTCAGACCGTGTCGATTTCAACAACGGCAGGTTTTACCACCACCAGTTTTTCAGAGTGGCCACTCTTTCTTCCTGTGCTTTTGCTGTTCTCTTCCTTTATTGGAGGATGCGCCGGGTCGACAGGGGGGGGCATCAAAGTGATCCGCGTCTTGTTGCTGTTCCTGCAAGGAGTGCGTGAACTGAAACGACTGGTGCACCCGCGGGCGGTCTACACCATCAAAGTCGGGAACAAGGCATTACCACAACGCGTCGTGGATGCCGTCTGGGGTTTTTTCTCAGCGTACGCGCTGGTGTTCGTCGTTTGCATGCTGGTTCTGGTGGGGACTGGAATGGATGAGCTGACCGCATTCTCTGCGGTGGCTGCAACGCTGAATAACCTCGGGCCGGGTCTCGGACAGGTTGCCGTACACTTTGGTGAGGTCAATGATGCCGCGAAGTGGACGCTGGTTGTCGCGATGCTGTTTGGCCGACTTGAAGTATTTACCTTGCTGGTTCTGTTCACCCCGACATTCTGGCGCAATTAAGGAGAAGACTATGGAAAAGGTACTGATGCTGCACTCAAGCTGTGAAGGGCAGACCATCAAGATCCTCAAACATATCGTCCAGGACCTGGGCGCGGAATATCAATGTGAGATGCAGGATATTCATCAGCTGCCAGACATTAACTTCAGTGAATACGATAAAGTGCTGATTGGTGCTTCCGTACGTTACGGACATCTGAATAAAAAGCTCTATCAGTTTATTGAACGTCACCATGCATCGCTGGCCGCACAAAAAGCTGCTTTTTATTGCGTGAACCTGACAGCCCGTAAACCGGGTAAAGACACACCGGAAACCAGCGTCTATATGCAGACGTTTCTGAAAAAGTCATCCTGGCAGCCTGAATTGCTGGAAGTTTTTGCCGGGGCATTGCGGTATCCGCGATACAACTGGTTCGATCGCACCATGATTCAGTTCATCATGCGTATGACTGGCGGGGAAACCGACACCACAAAAGAAGTAGAATATACGGACTGGAAGCGTGTATCCGCCTTTTCTCAAGCTTTTAAACAACTATAGTGGGCAAAATTAGCTGCTTTTGATTAACTTTTATCCGAAAAACAAAAAAAACGAAAATTTCTCAAAAATGCGCTTGCGCCCTGAAAGAAAGTCCCTATAATGCCGCCTCACTGAACGGGATTACGGCGAAGAAAGCTGAAAACCAGAGGTTCACAGGAAAGTTGTTCCGAAATTGATTGAAAAAAGTGTTTGACACAGTTTTTCATTTCGATAGAATGGCCGCCCTGTCCACGATGAGCGAAATGCGAATCTGGAAAAAGTTCTTTAACAATTTGACCATGCAATCTGTGTGGGCACTCGACAATGATACA
>NZ_JAXOFS010000014.1:0-87248 GCF_036409375.1 Photobacterium sp. 53610
ACGACCTTCGGGTTATGAGCCCGACGAGCTACCAAGCTGCTCCACCCCGCGTCCGAAAACACTGAAAAGCAAACTAAAACATTATTGCCTTTCGAGGCTGCGCATTATACGAGGAAAAAAGGCGGATGCAATACTTCTGCAAAAAAAACTCCGCCTTCCCGCTCAAGCGCTCATTAAAGCATCAGATTTTAAAAATTTGCTCACGATAATAACGTAGTTCCGCAATGGATTCGCGAATATCATCCAGCGCCAGATGGCTGCCTTGTTTGTGAAAGCCGTCCAAAACTTCAGGTTTCCAGCGACGCGTCAGTTCTTTCAGCGTGCTGACATCCAGATAACGGTAATGGAAGTATGCTTCCAGTTCCGGCATATGGCGATACAGGAATCGGCGATCCTGTCCAATGCTGTTCCCGCAAATCGGAGACTTGCCCTGCGGAACCCACTGTTCAAGAAATGCAATGGTCTGACGAACCGCTTCCTGCTCATCAATCTGACTTTGCTGCACACGCGCCACCAGCCCGCTGCTGGTATGCGTATTGGTGCACCACTCATCCATTTTGGCCAGTTCAGCTTCCGGTTGATGAATGGCCAGCACCGGTCCCTCTGCCAGGATATTGAGCTGTGCATCGGTCACAATGGTCGCAATTTCAATGATTTTGTGAGTATCCGGGTCCAGACCTGTCATTTCCAGATCGATCCAAATCAGATTCTGATCGCTGATTGTCATTGGAAGTTGCCTATTTGATGACTAAAGCATGTATCATACTTAGCCTGAAGTGAAAGCCAACCAAACTGAACGATATTCTTGTGGCAAAAAAGAAAAAGCTGACTAAAGGTCAGAGCCGACGTGTCCGCTCTAACCAAAACAAGCGCCTGAAACACGGTGCAGAAGATGTCCAGTGGGATGAAGCCCTGCTGGAAAGCGCCCGTGAAGGCCTGGTGATCACCCGTTTCGGCCAGCATGCCGATGTTGAGGATCCGGAGACCGGTGATATCCACCGCTGCAACCTGCGTCGCAGCATTCAGAGTCTGGTCTCCGGCGACCGGGTCGTCTGGCGTCCGGGGGTCGAAGCCCTGCAGGGCATCGCCGGCGTGGTGGAAGCCGTCCATGAGCGGACTTCCGTACTGACACGTCCCGACTACTATGACGGCGTGAAACCAGTGGCGGCGAACGTTGATCGCATTATCATCGTCTCTTCTGTCCTGCCGGAACTGTCGCTGAACATCATCGACCGGTATCTGGTTGCTTCAGAAACTGTCGGAATTGAGCCGCTGATTGTGCTGAACAAGGTCGATTTGCTGGATGACGACAAGCGCCAGCAGGTCGAGAAGACACTGTCGCTGTATCGTGATATTGGCTACGAAGTGCGCTATGTCAGTACCATGACGGGTGAAGGTCTGGAAACGCTGAAAGCCGATCTGAAAGATCACATCAGCATCTTTGCCGGACAGTCTGGCGTCGGAAAATCGAGTCTGGTCAATGCTCTGATGCCAGAAGTCGAAGCGGAAACCGGTGAAGTTTCAGAAAACTCTGGTCTGGGTCAGCACACCACCACGGCAGCCCGGTTATATCACTTTGCCGACGGCGGTGACTTGATTGACTCGCCCGGGGTTCGTGAATTTGGCCTCTGGCATCTGGAGCCGGAACAAGTCACTAAAGCTTTTGTCGAATTCAGTGATTATCTGGGGGGCTGTAAGTTCCGTGACTGTAAGCACAAAGACGATCCGGGCTGCCTGCTGCGCGAAGCGCTGGAAGATGGCAAAATCAGCCAGGAACGATTCGACAGCTACCATAAAATCATTGACAGTATGTCGGAAAACATTGCGAACCGTCAGTTTTCCCGCAACAAGCAAAATTAAGCCGTCATTTTGCGAACGGGCTTCCTCTTCCGGGAGCATTGCCTGACTTGGTCCGTGAATTCGGATAGAATTCGCTGCCCGGGTCAGCGTCGCATCAAGTGACAGACCAAGTGATTGATTTGTAATAGATTTGGGATCTTATTGTGAGCGATAACCTGAAAATTGGCCTGCAATACTGCGCGCCGAAACACGCCCTGACCCGTCTGGCAGGCAAGCTGGCTGATCTGAAAGGCGGCTTTGTCACAACAGCGGTCATCCGTTGGTTTATCAACCGCTACAAAGTCGATATGTCCGAAGCGCGTCACGAAGACCCGGCATATTATGCTAGCTTCAACGACTTTTTTGTTCGTGAGCTGAAAGAAGACGCACGCCCGTTAAATGAAGAAAACGACGTCTTCTGCCACCCGGCAGATGCCTGCGTCAGCCAGCTTGGTCCGATTGAAAAAGGCCAGTTAATTCAGGCGAAAGGACACACCTACGAGGCCGTGGAACTGCTGGGCGGCGATCAGACTCTGGCCGATGAGTTTGCCGACGGTGAATTCGCAACGCTGTATCTGTCACCACGGGATTATCACCGTGTTCACATGCCCTGTGACGGTACCCTGCGCCAGATGATTTATGTACCGGGCGATCTGTTCTCGGTCAATCCGCTGACCGCAGAGAACGTCCCAAACCTGTTTGCCCGCAACGAACGTGTGGTCTGTATTTTTGACACCGAATTCGGTCCGATCGCTCAGGTGCTGGTTGGTGCCACCATCGTGGGCAGCATCGAAACCGTCTGGGCCGGTACGATTGCACCGCCACGTGGCCAGATCGTGCGCCGCTGGGATTATCCTGCTGAAGGCGAGCAGGCCATCACCCTGAAAAAAGGTGAGGAAATGGGCCGCTTCAAGCTGGGATCGACCGTGATTAACCTGTTCCCGAAAGACATGGTCAGCTTCGAGCCATCTTTGGCACCGAATGTTCCGACCCGCATGGGTGAAGCCTATGCCCGTCTGAAATCGGTTCCGGCCGCACAGTCCGAAGAGACTGCCAGCAACGCCTGATCGATCCGGCACGCAAAACAGAAAGGGACGGGCATACTCGTCCCTTTTTTGATCGCGGTTTTTGATCTCCTCCCCTATGCATCTGCATGAAACTGTTATGCTGTTTCTGTCTGCCCATTCAGAGAGCACAGGGAATGCCGGAATTATCTTTATCACAACTGCTGAAGCTACTGTTTGCCTTTGGCCTGCCATTTGCCCTGTTGCAATTTCCCACCGCATCGCTGCCGCTGGACGGGCTGACCCTGATCCAACACCGTTTGCTGGCGATTTTCGTCATGGCGGCACTGCTCTGGGTTTTGGAGCCCGTGCCGGTCTATGCCACCTCGCTGCTCATTATTGTGCTGGAACTGGTGCTGCTCTCCGATCAGAGCCTGCTCACTTTCCGTCATTCAGCCGGTGATACACCGCTTGGCGAACTGCTTCCCTATACGGACATCTTTCACGCCTTTGCCTCGCCAATTATCATGCTGTTTCTGGGCGGTTTTGCGCTGGCCATTGCAGCCGCAAAATACCGTTTGGATACCAATCTGGCCCGGGTGCTGCTCCGCCCCTTTGGTAATGAACCCCGCTATATCATGCTGGGGCTGATGCTGATCACCGCAATCTTTTCGATGTTTATGTCCAATACCGCCACGACGGTCATGATGCTGGCCCTGCTGGCGCCGATTCTGGCTGCCGTGCCCAAGGAGGATACCGGTGTCAAAGCACTGGTACTGGCTGTTCCGGTCTCGGCCAACACCGGCGGCATCGCAACCCCGATTGGGACGCCGCCCAATGCCATTGCCCTGCAATACCTGACCGGAGAGCACAGTATCAGTTTCCTCGACTGGATGGCGATTGGCCTGCCCTTTGTCCTGATTCAGCTCGCTCTGGCCTGGTGGCTGCTGCAACGCCTGTTTCCGGCCCGGCTGGCAACCCTGGAACTGCGGCTGGAAGGTCAGTTTCAGCGCAGCTGGCGGGCCTGGGTGGTGTATCTGACGTTCGGCACAACCATCCTGCTCTGGCTGACCACAGCGCTGCATGGCATGAATGCTTATGTAGTCGCCCTGATCCCGCTCACCATCTTCGCTCTGACCGGCATTATCGGCAAAGAAGAGCTGAAACTGTTTAACTGGGATGTGCTCTGGCTGGTCGCCGGGGGGATTGCAATCGGGATGGCGCTTGAGAAAACCGGGCTGGCCCGGCAGCTGGCGCACGCCATTGATTACGAAGCTTTGCCATCGCTGCTGATTCTGATTTTCCTGTCATTCTTGTGCTGGCTGATGGCAAATTTCATGTCGAACACAGCAACAGCGAACCTGCTGATGCCGATTGGAGCCGCCATCGCCACCTCAGTACCGGCGCTGGCGAGTGCCGGCGGTCTGCCCGCCATGCTGGTGATCCTGGCCTTTTCGGCCTCGCTGGGCATGGTGCTGCCTGTCTCGACACCGCCCAATTCCCTGGCTTATTCCACCGGATTGTTTGACAGCCGGGACATGATGAAAATTGGCCTGCTGGCCGGTCTCAGCGGACTGACGCTTCTCTATCTGGCAGCGTTACTGATTTTATGAATGATAGCGAAGAGACAGGCGACACACTTCCTGAATCAGGATCACATCCTAACAATAGGCCTGCGAATTTCGCGTCAAGCTGAAATCAGTTTCGCTGATAATTACGGGTGACTCACTAATATTCGCTCGGCCCTCCGTCGGGATGAGAAGGGCAGGGACAGACCCGGAATTGCAGTATGAAATTCACGATAAAGCTAAAAATACAGGTAGCGATCGCTGCCATCATTGCCACGGTCAGTGCGATCCAGGCTGGCATTTCAATTTCTCAGCTCCGTCAGGAAACCACCAGCGAAGTCAATGCTCAGATGAGCGCCATCGGTGCCGCGACCGGGGACTATATTGCCGACTGGCTGAATGCCCGCCGCGATATGCTGCTGGCCAATCTGCCGCTGATTGCGACAGACAGCAACGTTGACCGGGAGCTGCTGCTGACCAAGCATGCCGGGAACTTTCTGTCGGTCTATGCAGGCTTTGCCGATGGCAGTATTGCTTACGGTGATAAAGCGGAGGACTGGCCTGCCGATTATGACCCGCGCACCCGCCCCTGGTATCAGGACGCCATCAAATCCAGCAAACTGATCCTGACCGAACCCTATCAGGATTTTGATGGCAGCCTGGTCGTCAGCTTCGCCCGCTCCTTCAGCGGCGAGCGTCGGGGGGTTCTGGCAGCCGATCTGACCGTCACCCACATCATCGATAAAATCCTCGGCCTCAAACTGGACAATGCCGGCTTCGCCTTCCTGATCGACGGCAACAATACGCTGGTCGCCTATCAGGACGCCTCGCTCAGCCGCAAACCGCTGACTCAGCTGGATGATGAGCTGACATCCGGTTTCATCCGTGGCCTGACCGGCAGTCAGCAGGTCGCCGAGTTCCACTTTAATCAAGACGATCAGGATAAACTGATCCTGATCGCCCCGATTGCCGGGACCGACTGGTCCGTGGGGATAGTTCAGGATAAAGGGCTGGCCTATGCCGCCATCGGAAAAACCCTGTCTTTCACCCTCCTGGCTTCACTGCTGATGTACGCTGTGATTGCCATCCTGGCCAGTCTGATCATCAACAGCCTGCTCCGCCCGCTGAACGAACTGAACCGCTCGGTGCATGCCCTGACTCAGGGGAACGGCGATCTGACCCAGCGCATTGAGATTCAGCGCATGGATGAGGTCGGTGAACTGGCTGAGAACATGAACCTGTTCCTCAGTCAGCTGCAGCAAATGATCAAAGGGATTGTCGAGCGTTCCCACAACCTCAGTGAGCAGGCCGGACAGTCTTACCATCAGGCGCGCCAGGCTTCAGAGCGGGTCAACGGCCAGCAGGGGGAGATCAATCAGATCGCGACTGCCATTCATGAAATGTCAGCCACCGCGGCAGAAGTCGCCAGCCATGCCGAACTGACCGCCGCCGCCGCGCAATCTTCCACCAGCGCCTGCGATCAGGGACAGGCCGTTATCAGTCAGAACCGCGAAGCCATTGTCTCACTGGCCAATCAGGTTCAGGAAGCGGCCAGTGTGATTCAGGCACTGGAAGCAAATGCGCAGGATATTAACCATATTCTGGCTACCATTCAGGGGATTGCCGAGCAAACCAACCTGCTGGCACTCAATGCAGCCATCGAAGCTGCCCGTGCCGGGGAACAGGGTCGCGGTTTCGCCGTGGTCGCCGATGAAGTTCGGGTGCTGAGCCAGCGCACCCACGATTCCACCGAAGAAATCCGCGCCATGATTGAGACCCTGCAGAACAATACCCGTCAGGCCGTCGACAGCATGGGCGCCAGCACCGGTCTGGCAGGACAGAGCGTGGACTATGCTCAGGCAGCCAGCGACAGTCTGACGCAGATCACCCGGGCGATCGGGGAAATTTCTGATATGGCGACCCAAATCGCCAGCGCCGCGGAGGAGCAGCGCGCGGTGAGTGAAGACATCAGCCGCAACACCCAGACCATCCGTGATGTGTCGGACCATCTGGCAACCCAGACGCAGGATGTCAGCCACAGTGCCCAGGGCATGAGTCAGGCGGCCGAAGCGATGCGGGCAGACGTCTCGCGCTTCAAAATTTAAGCTCCCTCACCACAACTTTCCCGGCCAGCCTGACGCTGGCCGTTTTTTTATGCTTGCCCCCGCCTTCGTCCCATACCATTTCCCGGCGCTTTCCTGCATGATATGCGCCCAGTCCGAACGACACTCTGTCATCACGCTAATTTTTCGATAAGGATTTTCATGGGCTACGAATGGCTGGCGCTGGCGGCTGCCTCACTCTGGGCAGTCAGCAGTTTAATCTCCGTGACACCTTCCCGTCATCTGGGCGCCTTTGCCTACAGCCGCTGGCGCATGGCTTGCGTCACCCTGATGCTGTCGGTCATGGCGCTGCTCAACGGCGGCTGGTCGACGGTTTCCTGGGATGTTTCACTGGTGATGGCCTTGTCCGGCCTGATCGGGATATTCATTGGCGATACTGCCCTGTTCGCCTGTTTTAACCGCATGGGGCCACGCCGGGCTGGCCTGCTGTTCTCCTGCCACGCCGTGTTTTCCGCCCTGCTGGGCATCTGGCTGTTCGATGAAACCTTATTGGGATGGAAACTGGTCGGGGCTGTGCTGGTATTTGCCGGAGTACTGACCGCGATTCTGTTTGGTCAGAAAAGCCAGAAGCATCAGATTGAAGCGATGACCGGTAGTCTGGGCGTTGCCATCATCCTCGGATTAACTGCCGCGCTGTGTCAGTCGTTGGGGGCCATCATTGCCAAACCCGCAATGCAGACATCTTTGGATCCGGTCGCCGCTTCAGCCATTCGGATGGCAACCGCATTTGGCGCACACAGTGTACTTCGGCTGAGTGGTGCGAAAATTGCCCGGCCCTTGCAGCCCATCACCTTGCCCATTCTTGGCATGGTCGCCCTGAACGGCTTTCTGGCGATGACTGTCGGGATGACGCTGATTTTGTTTGCCCTGCAGCACGGCGATGTCGGCATGGTGGCACTGCTCTCCGCCACCACACCGATTCTGATCCTGCCGCTGTTATGGCTGTACACCCGCCATCGGCCACCGGGCGCAGCCTGGCTGGGCGCACTGCTGGCCGTAGTCGGCACCGGGCTGATCCTCGGTCACTGAATCCACCAAGCCCAACGGAATTAAGCGATGGTGACCGGGAAGGCGGTCACCTGCGCAATATGCGTCTGGCCCAGTGCCAGCATGATCAGACGATCAATGCCCAGCGCCACACCGGCACAGTCCGGAAAACCGGCCTTCAGGGCGGCAACTAAGTGATGGTCGATCGGCTGGGCAGTCAGCCCCATGCTCAGGCGCTTGGCATTATCCGCTTCAAAACGGGCCAGCTGCTCATCACCATCGGACAGCTCGTGGAAGCCGTTCGCCAGTTCAATGCCCTGAAAATAAACCTCAAAGCGCTCAGCCACACGATGATCAGCCGGGCTGATCCGTGCCAATGCGGCCTGCGAGGCCGGAAAATCATAGACAAAAGCCGGCACCTGCTGGCCGATCACCGGTTCGACGCCCATGCTGAACATCAGTTGCAGCAGAGTATCCCGATCGGTTTCATCAGCGGCCACATCGCCCAGATTCAGCGGCAGCGCCGCTTGTTTCAGCTCGTCCATCGGTGCAGTCAACGGACACACCTTCAGCACCTGCAAAAACGCCTGCTGATAACTCATCCGTTCTGCCGCGCCACATGACAGCACCTGTTGCAGCAAAGCATCCATTTCATCCATCAGCGCATGATGGTCAAAGCCGGGGCGGTACCACTCCAGCATGGTAAATTCCGGATTATGGTAACGACCGGATTCTTCATTGCGGAATGACTTACAGATCTGATAAATCGGCCCGCTGCCCGCCGACAGCAGACGTTTCATGTGAAACTCCGGACTGGTCATCAGATACAGAGTCTGGCCGTCGGCAAACCCCGGTCCGACAAACTCAGTCTGGAAGGTATGCAAGTGAATGTCGGTGACGGTCGCCTGACTCATCGCCGGGGTATCCACTTCCAGTACGCCGCGTTCGGCAAAAAAATGTCGGATCGAAGCCAGGATCGCAGCCCGCTGGCGCAGGTTCACCAGATCAGCCGTCGGTTGCCAGTGCATAGTCATAGAAGAATCTTTTTTCATCTGAGTCGAAAGTTGCGAAGACAAAACGGGGACATGAAAACAACAAAGGCCGCATGAGGCGGCCCTTGTCTGATCACGCAATGAATTACTTCACGCGGCTGACGTATTCCGCAGAGCGGGTGTCAACTTTAATCACTTCACCGATTTGGATGAACAGCGGCACACGAACCACTGCACCGGTTGACAGCGTTGCAGGCTTACCACCTGTACCCTGCGTATCACCTTTCAGGCCCGGATCGGTTTCAACCACTTCCAGCTCAACAAAGTTTGGTGGCGTCACAGCGATTGGGTTACCATTCCACAAGGTCAGCGTACAGGTGTTGTTTTCAACCAGCCACTTCGCGTTGTCGCCCACTGCTTTCAGATCAGCTGCGATTTGTTCGAAGGTTTCATTGTTCATGAAGTGGTAGAATTCACCGTCGTTGTACAGATAATCCAGATCTGTATCCACGACGTCTGCTGCTTCAACTGTGTCACCCGACTTGAAGGTTTTTTCCAGAACCTTGCCAGACAGCAGCTTACGGATTTTGACTCGGTTGAATGCCTGGCCTTTGCCTGGCTTCACAAATTCGTTTTCGATAATGACACATGGTTCATTATCGAGCATAATTTTCATTCCGCCGCGGAATTCATTCGTGCTGAAAGACGCCATTTTTTTCCTCTTAACATCTTCGAGTTATTTTCATGCCGCACATCATAACCCGAAACGTCGCCCCTGTTGAGCAAAACTGGCTCGAACAGTTAGCCAATGCGATCTCGGATCCGCTTGAACTGCTTCATTTGCTGAAGATTGATCCCGCCCCCTGGCAGGAAGGTCTGGCAGCCAGAAAATTGTTTGCGCAGCGTGTCCCCAAAAGCTTTGTCGATAGAATGGAAATTGGCAACCCGCATGATCCCTTGCTGCGGCAGGTGTTGCCGCTGGCCGAAGAATTTGAGGTGCATGAAGGCTATTCACACGATCCGCTCGAAGAACAAGACAATGACCAGCCGGGACTGCTGCACAAATACCGGAACCGGGTCCTGCTGATCGTCAAAGGCGGCTGTGCCGTCAACTGCCGTTACTGTTTCCGCCGCCATTTCCCATATCAGGATAACCCGGGCGGCAAACGCCAGTGGCAGGCTTCGCTGGACTATATTGCCGCGCACCCGGAGCTGAATGAAGTGATCCTTTCCGGCGGTGATCCGCTGATGGCCAAAGACAGCGAACTGCGCTGGCTGATTGAAGCCATTGCAGCGATTCCGCACATCAAACGGCTGCGGATCCACTCCCGCCTGCCTGTCGTCATCCCGGCCCGGATCACGCCTGAATTCTGTACGATGCTGAATCAGCTCCGGTTGCAGACCGTGCTGGTCACGCATATCAACCATGCCAACGAAATCAGTGAGGAACTGAGTCAGGCGATGGCATCGCTGCGGGAAGCGGGTGTCACCCTGCTCAATCAGGCGGTGTTACTGCGTGGCATCAATGATACGGTTGCGGCACAAGTGGCACTGAGTGAATCGCTGTTTGATGCCGGGATGTTACCTTATTACCTGCACGTGCTCGACAAAGTGCAGGGCGCGGCTCATTTTCTGGTCGACGACGACGAAGCCCGCCAGATCATGGCCGGGCTGATGGCAAAAGTCTCCGGCTATCTTGTTCCCAAACTGGCCCGGGAGATCGGCGGCCGCACCAGTAAAACACCGCTGGATCTTCATCTGGAATAATTCATCCCCCGCAACAGACCGGAGATATTTCAGGCCAAAGGTTTGCCTTTGGCCTTTTTATTTTTTCACACTAACTTTTGCCTGAAAAAAACTGCTTTTATCTTTTTTCCCGGATTCGCCGCCTTTGACTGCCATGACGTCCTGCCGGGTCCTGAACTATTGACACAGGTTATTGAATTTCTCCGGTGCAAAGGCAGCAAAATTAAGCTTTTAGCCTTCCCAAATTCGTGACGATCACTCCATTTTTCGCAACAAAAACAACATCCTGTCATTTAGTTAAACATCAAAATAAACAACTATAAAAATATAATTTAACAAAACAAAAACAAATAAAATTTAAACATTTATTCGGATTGAAACTATTAATATTGTCATTAGACTGGCCGCCGAATACTCAGGTATCGCTCTTTTTTGTGATTCATATCACCTTTACCATTCGGAAATAGTCATGACTGCTAATTGGAATCTGAAAACCAAGCTTTCGATGCTGTTCACAGCCATCGCGCTTATCATCATCGCGGCCCTGTCTGCGATTTCCTATAACACGCTGGTCAATTCAGCGATGAACAGCATTGATACTGAACTGAACACGGCTGCGCATGCCGTGGAACAGCTCATCGGCGACTTACCGAACGATGAGAATGGCCGGGACGATGCGCTTTATGACGAGATTTCATCCCATCTGACGCACTTCACTCAGGGAGCAAAACTGGAGTGGGCTTATGCCACCGTGCGTCGTAATGGCCAGATTTACTACACCTACATCAATCGCAGTACAGACGAATGGAAGCGCGGTCAGTATAAGAACTGGTATCTGGAGCGATACGATGAAGTTCCTGAGATGCTCTTCGAAGCATTCCGCACCGAAAAGAAACAATACCAAAGCTATCAGGGTGAGTTTGGCCGTTACCGTTCGGTCTTTGTGCCGTTCCGTGGCAACAACGGCGAAGTGCATGTCATCGGTATTGATGTGAAGCTGACAGACATTGATGAAGTGAAGGCGGAAACCCTGAAGAAAACCTTCATTGTGGCAGCCATTTTCCTGGTGCTGGCAGTGGTTGTCGGCCGCATGATTGCCAACCTGATCGTCACGCCGATTAACGGCCTGAACGAAGTGTTGCGCTCTCTGGCCAATGGCAACTGGGATCTGAATCAGCGGGTCAAAGTACGCAGCCAGGACGAAATCGGTGAAATGTCCGACTCCTTCAATATCTTCATGGCTGCCCTGCGTGACCGCATGCTGGAAGTTCAGCAATCATCCGACAGCGTTGCAGCAACCAGTGCCCAGCTGGATATGCTGATCCGCGCCGTTGCCGATCGCTCCATGACCCAGTCTGAACATGTCGGCAGCAGTGCCACCGCCATCGAAGAGCTGGCAGCCAGTGCCCAGAGCATCACCGAAATTGTCGATAATGCCAATCAGCAAATGGGCCAGTTTGAAATGCTGACCCAAAGCACGGTCGAAGCCATTGAACACGCGGTCCGCGGCATGCAGTCAGTGCAGCGGGAAACCAATACCGTTGCAGGCAAACTGCAACAACTCGACAGCCGTGCCGGTGAAATCAACTCCATTGTCGAAGTGATCAAAGACATTGCCGATCAGACCAACCTTCTGGCTCTGAATGCGGCCATCGAAGCTGCCCGTGCCGGTACCCAGGGCCGTGGCTTCGCCGTCGTTGCCGATGAAGTGCGCCAGCTGTCTGAACGGACAGCCAAAGCCACCGTGGAAATCAGTACGATGATCAGTTCCATCCAGACTGATACCAGTGATACCACGCAGACCATGCAGACCGCTGTCGAACGTGTCGACAACAGCGTTCAGCATGCTGATCAGGCCAACGCATCCCTCAGTTCCTTTAATCAGGAAATCTCAGCGGTCAGTTCCGGCATGGAAGAAATCGCCGGTTCGGTCAAGGAGCAGGCTCACGCCTCAGATCATCTGTCTCGCAACGTTGCTTCTCTGAGTGACAGCGCGGAGGAAAACCGCCTGTCGACGATGGAAGCTCAACAGGGTGTCGACGAACTGAAACGCCGTGCTGATGCACTGCGCCAGGTCGTCAATCAGTTCACCCTGTAATCCGAAACAAGAAAAAGAGACGCACAATGAAAAACTTTAAATACTCACTGATTGCCCTCGCAATGATGGGGACGACTTCTGCTTCTATGCAGGCAACCGCGGCACCAACCCTGCCAGCGATTGAACAAGCACACAGCATGGATGAAGTACAGTCGTCAAATGCCTGGGTCGAGGTAGACAAAGCTGCCTTTGAGTCCAACATTGCGCACCTGCAAAACTACGTTGGCCGGAATACGGACATCTGTGCCGTCATGAAAGCCGATGCTTACGGGAACGGTATTGCCAACCTGTTGCCTTCGGTCATCCAAAGCGGAATTCCTTGCGTGGGAATCACCAGCAACGCCGAAGCACAACTGGTTCGCGACATGGGCTTTCATGGTCGTCTGATGCGTCTGCGTGCAGCAACACCGTCTGAAATTGAGGCGGCCGTTGATCTGAATCTGGAAGAGCTGATCGGGACCAAGCAGCAGGCGAAAATCATTGCCCGCATCGCGAAACGTCACGGCACTGTCATTCCGGTACACCTGGCACTGAACTCCGCCAATATGGGCCGTAATG
Source organism: Photobacterium sp. 53610 (assembly GCF_036409375.1). NCBI lineage: Bacteria > Pseudomonadati > Pseudomonadota > Gammaproteobacteria > Vibrionales > Vibrionaceae > Photobacterium > Photobacterium sp. 53610. The sequence goes on from NZ_JAXOFS010000014.1 coordinate 12,916, forward strand.
GTCTGGAAATGCGGACTAAGAACGGTAAAAAAGAAGCCAGAAAGATTGTCGCGACCAAGCACCTGCAGATCGTGGGTATCATGACTCACTTCCCGACCGAAAATCTGGATGAAATTCGCGATGGTCTGCGCCAGTTCAAGCAGGACAGCCAGTGGATTTTCAACCACACTGCACTGGAGCGTGATGACGTTCTGCTGCACGTGGCTAACTCTTTCACCACGCTGATGGTGCCGGAAGCCCAGCTGGACATGGTTCGTACCGGTGGTGCACTGTACGGTGACACAACGCCTGAGTTCCCTGAGTACAAACGCATTGTGTCGTTCAAAACTCAGGTGGCTTCCATCCACCGTCTGCCAGCCGGTTCAACGATCGGTTACAGCAAGACTGAAACCCTGAAACGTAACTCAGTACTGGCCAACCTGCCAATTGGTTACTCAGATGCTTTCCCGCGTTCACTGAGCCGGGTCGGTGAAGTGCTGATCAATGGTCAGCGTGCCAAAGTTCTGGGCAGCGCATCCATGAACACCACCATGGTTGATATCACCGATATCAGAGGCGTGAAGCCAGGCGATGAAGTCGTGCTGTTCGGCCGCCAGGGCAGAGACGAAATCACCATCGGGGAAACCGAAGATCGTTCAGGCCGAATTCTGTCTGAACTCTACACCCTGTGGGGCGTTTCAAACCCGAAAGTGCTGAAATAATTCAGCCCTCCCCTGAGGCCATCCTCCCCCTTTGGTCTCAGGGGACCTTTCCAGACAGCATCTGTACTGGCTTCCCCCGGATTGAGCAAATTTTCTTCTCGTCACCATCAAAAGAGATCATGGTCCTACCTCTCGATTCCTGGTCGCTTTCAAGGCATATTCTGCGTCCGTTTTACTGAGCTGAAATATCAGGATCGCCAACCAAACAGCTCAGATTCCTCCAGCTTGTTGATGAGAACACGATGAAAATTGGCATTTTGTCCCAGAACGCAAACCTGTATTCCACCCGACGCCTGCGTGAAGCCTGCGAGCAACGCGGCCATGAGGCGGTGGTGATTAACGCCCTGCGCTGCTACATGAACATCAATTCCGTCCAGCCATCCATTCACTTTGAAGGGCATGATCTGGTGGGCATTGATGCCATTATCCCGCGTATCGGCGCCGACATTACTTTTTACGGCTGTTCTGTCCTGCGTCAGTTTGAAATGATGAACGTGTTTTCCATCAACCAGTCGATTGCGATTTCACGCTCCCGTGACAAGCTGCGCTCGCTGCAGCTGCTGAGCCGCAAAGGTATCGGCATGCCGATCACCGGCTTTGCCAGCAAACCGGACGACGTCAAAGACCTGATCAAAATGGTTGGCGGGACGCCGGTGGTGATCAAGCTGCTGGAAGGCACACAAGGCATTGGTGTCGTGCTGGCAGAAACCCAGAAAGCGGCAGAGAGTGTGATCGAAGCCTTCATGGGCCTGAAAGCCAACATCATGATCCAGGAATACATTGCCGAAGCCGGCGGCGCCGACATTCGCTGCTTTGTGCTGGGTGATAAAGTCATCGCGTCGATGAAACGTCAGGCCGCAGACGGCGAATTCCGTTCAAACCTGCACCGCGGCGGCAGCGCGTCTCTGGTACGAATCACGCCGGAAGAACGCCGCACAGCAGTCGCGGCGGCAAAAGCCATGGGGCTGAATGTGGCAGGCGTGGATTTGCTTCGCTCCAACCGCGGGCCGCTGATCATGGAAGTGAACTCTTCTCCGGGCCTCGAAGGTATCGAGCATGCCACCGGCAAAGACATTGCCGGGATGATCGTGGAATACATTGAAAAGCACGCCAAGAAAAAACGTCGCCACCAGGATCAGTAATTTCAAAGCACAGGCTGCGACACCCTTTGCGCAGCCTGTACAGCTTACCATTTAAAAATCACCAAATTCCTGCGCGCTCAATCACACCAAGACTCCACCTTAAAACATCAGACACTAAGTCATTGTTTTTAAATAAATTTAAATATTGTACAGCTTTTCAGGCAATTTTCCCGACGAACTCAGACATTCAACTTTTCTTGTCAAAACAGGCTGCTTCTCCCAGCTCTCAGATAAAACGCCATTCCGTACAGCTTTCTTGTTAGATTTCAGCTTATTGATGAACAAAAATGAAAGCTAAATTAGCAACAACGAAATTAACACCTAACACACTGATTGATAATAGTTTTATATCTTGTACAGCTTTTACCGCTTTTTTCCGGATCAACTGACTTATCCTGCGTCAGGCGCATCATGGCATAATAACGTTGCTGAACAATTTCGAACAAATTTGTCGAAAAATACAACGGACAGCTTTTTTGTTTCAATTCAGCGAATTGCTGCTCACGACTCCACCCAAACAAATTTCAGCAAAAACTAAATTACAATCCATTGATTTTAATAGCCTTTATAAAGTGTACAGCTTTTCGCGCTTTTTTCCGGGCAAGCATTGAAGCCTGATATTCAGCGCAGCTTTGCATCAAAGTTGCTCAAGAGATGCAGCTTTTGCCGTGGCCGCGGTTTTGCTGGCAACAGACTGCGTTGGCAAAAGACTGTGTCCGGATTGAATTGCCTGTCAGTCAGACGCTGAGCGGCACAAACATCATCTAGCTCACCCCGAAAAATAGAATGAGCGGGCTGGCCACAGAAAGACGCCCCAAAAAAGACCCGCGATTGCGGGCCTGGCAGCTTTTCGGGGCAATGACCGGCTAAATCACGGTAGATGATGTTTGCAGGTGCACCCGGTAACCGCCTGACGGTTCAGCTTCGAAATCGACGAAGTTCTGAATGGCATCCAGCGTATCCTCTTCATGATGCGTCACATACAACAACTGACTCAGTCCGGTCGAAGCGATACGGTTCAGTGCCCGAAACACCAGTTTACGGCTGAGGAAATCCAGCCCCTGATACGGTTCATCCAGAATCAGCAGTGCTGGCTGCTTGATCAAAGCCCGGCCGATCAACAGCAGCCGTTGCTGACCATAATCCAGTTCCCGGAAGCTCACTTTTTCCAGCGCCGTCATTTCCAGCAAGCTCAGCCATTCCCGGGCCAGCTGGATTTCCCGTTGACTCGGCTGCTGATAAAGCCCGATGGAATCATAAAAGCCCGACAACAGTACATCCAGGGCCGGACAGCTCACCCGGTATTGCAGATGCAGGGCTGACGAAACCACACCAATATGCTTTTTCACATCCCAGATGGTTTCACCGCTGCCGCGCTTCATCCCCAGGACCCGGATATCATTGCTGTAGCATTGCGGATGATCACCGAGAATCAACCCCAGCAAGGTACTCTTGCCGCAGCCGTTCGGCCCGCGGACCTGCCAGTGCTGGCCCTGCTCTATCTGCCAGTTCACCCCGGTAAATATGGTTGCACCGACGTATTCGACTTTAACGTCATGCATCTCCACCAAAGGATTCGGATAATCATGCGCGGTCTGATGCGCCTGCACCAGCGCCAGCATGGCATCGCTCTTCTGTTCAGATAACGCCTTCATTTGCGCCATCACCGGATGGGTCAGCCATGCTTCATGAGTCAGCGTCTGCGACAACTGCTGCTCATCGAACAAGGCAACATGGGTAATAAAAGGCGGCAGCTCGTCTTCCCGGGACGTCACAATGAGTAACTGCATCTGCTCAGATAATTCTTCGAGCAACAAGGATAAGGCCTTGCGGTGCGCGAGATCTAACCCGGCGTAAGGTTCATCCAGGATCAGTAATTCTGGCGCAGCTGCCAGCGCCCGGGCCAGCATGACTCGGCGGGTTTCTCCCGTCGACAACTGACGAAAGCCGCGGTGGCGAAGCTGACCTAAATCGGCCTTATCCAGCAAGGCATCAAGTTCCGCTTCAGGGCATCCCGCCTCCAGCACCAGCGCTTCAACGGTCGAACCGTAATCAATCCTATCGAGGTAATCACTGTCATCTTTTTCCAGTTCAAGATCCAGCAATCGCTGCTGCTCATGCAGCGAAATACAGGCAACCCGCTGAGGTAACTCGTGAATCTTTCCGTGCGCCGGTTCCAGTTCACCGCTGAGAATGCGTACCAGCAACGAAGCGGCATGACTGTGTGTCGAAAAAATGCCCCAGTGCTGTGCCGGTTCAATCTGCCAGTTTTCAATGGACAGCGACGCTGATTCCGTATGGTGTTTTAAAGACGCAATGCGCATGTCAGACGTTCCTTGTGATGCAGACTTCCTGAGAGCCTTTCATAGTGCAGAACTTACTGCTCAATTTCCATGCATAGTTGACTTTAAAGACAATAAAAAGCCGAAGCTGCGACTTCGGCGATGCGCTGCAGAACATTGTGTGGGCCGACTGATCCAGCTCAAGAGGATGCCGCCAGCACCTTCAGGCTGTGGAATAATTCAAACAGGGTACTGACTTCACCGACATGAGCCTGCTCCGGGTTCATCCCCAACTGCAGTTTCACCGTCCGGCTGCCGCCATGGGTCAGATCAACACGCACTAAATCACCCTGCTCAAGCAGTTCAGCCACGGCATCCTCCGGCAACCAGCCAAAACCCAGCCCCCGTTTGACTGAGGTTACCGCGGCGGCAAGGCTGCTCATCGTCAGGCGCTGGTGTGATCCCAGCCAGCCGCTGTCGGTGTCCCGGGTGCCCGAATCGCGGATCACCACCTGGCGGAAATCTTTGAGGGCAGGCTGAAAAACTTGTCTCGCAGCGGCTAGCGGAAACAATGGGGCGCAGACACAACAGAGCGCCACCTCTGCCAGAGGCTCGAGAATGGTTTCTTTCGGCAGCTGGCTGGCAATCGCCACAGACACCGCTCCGGATTCCAGTAACTGACCCGCGCCGGAAAGCGCTGTTTCATACACCCGGAGCGATACCGCCGGGTAAATTTCGTAAAAGCGTTCAAAAATCTCCTGCGTGAAAGCAGGCGGCAGCAGCACATCCACCGCAAGGCTCACCTCTGTCATCAGTTGTCCCTGATATTTCGAAGCCAGAGTTTCAATCTGAATTGCATTATGGTGCAGGCTTTGTGCACGCGGCAGCAGTTCACGCCCCAGCTCGGTCAGCGTGGAGATCCGGCCTTCAACCACAAAAAGCGGCTGCCCCAGTAAAGACTCCATCTTCTTGATACTGTGACAGACTGCAGACTGGCTTTTGTTCAGCTGCAAAGCCGCTTTGGCCGCACTGCCTTGCTCAGCAATGGCGATAAAAGCCCGCCACATTTCCAGCGTGACACGCGCAATCGGCATAAATTCATCCCTTTCATATGAAGTCAGCACTATGACCGAAAAATACGGGTTCAGGCAACAACCTTCTTGATGGAAGGCCGTTCCTGAACCTTTGGCTTCACTGACTGAGTTTTTTCGCCAGGGTCGCCACATGTTTCCCCTGAAACTGTGCCATCGCCAGTTCTTTGACCGACGGCTGGCGGGAACCGTCTCCGCCGGCGATACAGGCCGCGCCCAACGGCGAGCCCCCTTTCACCTCCGATACATCGGCCAGTTCAGGCGAGGTATAAGGCAAACCAACCACCACCATCCCATGGTGAAACAGCGTGGTATGGAACGATTGCACTGTCGTTTCATTGCCGCCGCCGGTTCCCGTCGACGTAAACACACTGCCAATTTTGCCAACCAGTTTCTGCTCAAACCACAACCCGCCGGTCTGATCCAGGAAGTTCCGCATCTGTGCGGCCATATTGCCGAAACGTGTTGGGGTTCCAAAGAGAATGGCATCGTATTCTGCCAGATCCTGCGGCTTGGCAAGCGGTGCCTGCTGATCGAACCGGATACCGGATTTCTTCGCAATGTCCTCCGGCACCAGCTCAGGCACCCGCTTGATATCAACGTCCACATCGCCGGCACTTCGTGCCCCTTCTGCCACCGCATGGGCCATGGTTTCAATGTGTCCGTAACTGGAGTAATAAAGCACTAAAACTTTTGTATTCATTGTATTTCCCGCCTCAATCTGATGAAAATAGTGTCTTTCGGTTAAGCTGCCTGTTCATTGCTGATCAACTGCAACAGTGCCTGCTCCGTCAGGGTCTGCGAAACCACCTGCGCACCATTGATGATGAGACTGGGAATACTGCGCAGCTTAAACTCCCGGGCACGTTTCAGATCCACTTCGACCGCATCACGCACGTCGTCACTGTCCAGCAGCGCTTCGAATCGCACGGTATCCAACCCGATATTTCCGGCTGCAGCAATGATCACGTCACGATCGCCGATGTTGTCATTCACTTTGAGGTGAAGGTGCTGAATTTCATCAAAGTAATCCCAATGGGTATCCGAATTCCCCATCAGCTCAGCGGCTTTCGCCCCCAGCGCCGCCAGATATCCGCTCGGGTAAGAGAATGGCTTGGCTCGCATGCCTTCAATCTCAAACCGGCCCGGCTCATCCGCATGCTGCTGACAAGCGACCCAGTGATTCAGAATTTCCTGTTTTGCCGCTTCCAGCGAACCAAAACGCTGGATCATTTCCGCATCATTGCGCTGCAACACAAAACAGCGCTGCTTGACTGCCACATCTGCCCGCTCAGCCAGCTTGCGCAGCCGTGGGCTCAGGACATAACACCAGCCACAGACGGCATCATGAAAAAATTCCAGGGTAATTTTTGGCTTTGTATCCGACATTAATCGTTTCCTCAATTCAGATTCAGGACATCAAATTCAAAGCCTGGCCAGGCAGTACACGCTGTTCGTTCAGCTCAGGAATCATCTTAGGGGGAAAGCGGCAGGAAAAAAATTGCAAAGAATTGGGGGGTATTATCGATTTTTTGCAAGGGTTAAAAGCCTGCGATTTTCCGCAGGCAACATCAGGAAAGGATGAAATAGATTTTAATTTCGGGTGATCACATAAGCATTGTTGCCCATGCCGGTCCCCACCTTACAACTGACAGAAAAATGATGTCGGCCGCGGGTATAGTTACTTGGGATTGGCGAATTGGCACACACCGTAAAGCTGGATCTGTACTTATCCGCATACACCTGAGTACTGCCGTTGATAGAATTGCCGGAGCCAAAATTACAAGCCGTATTGTAAATATTCGCGATAATCACGAAACCGTCATAGACACGGCTGTGATACCCCGCGCAGGTTCTGAACGTCGAACCATCTTTCGGGGCCAGTGAAAGAATGTAAGCATTATCACTGTGCTGCCAGCTGCCACAGTTAAAATCCACCGTCGTTCGGGTGATCACATATCCGTCCGGAATGAAATCTCCGCGGCAAATCGTCATGCTTCTGGCCTGAACCTGAAACATCTCACTCAGACGCTCGTCAGAGAGCATTTCATTGCCCGGGATCTGATGTATCTGAGCATCCAGATGGTATTGGTCAATAAATGCTTGCTCCGATTCACTGGCATGCGCGGTTCCGGTCATCCAGAGACCACTTGCTGCAATCAGCAGGATGATTTTTCTCATCCTGATTTTACTTAACCGGGTTGCTCTCAATATCGCTTTGCTGAACATGGAAAACTCCTGAAGGTGGACGGATATCAAAATCAGAGTTTCTGTGAAATAAAACAGCGAACGATACGGGCTGATCTGAAAAATTGAAGATCGATAAGAAGAAAAATCACTGAGGGACAGCGTGATTTCAGAAAATCGGTAGAAACACCACAATATAAAATCAGTCACTTAACATAGACGTGAAAGAAAAAAATCATCCATAAAAAAACCCGCCTTTCAGCGGGTTTTCTGATTCATCACAGATGACGGGGCTGATTACATCATGCCGCCCATGCCACCCATACCGCCCATCGCGGCGCTCATATCTGGCGCGTCGCCTTTTGGCAGTTCAGTCACCATCGCTTCGGTGGTGATCATCAGGCCAGCAACAGACGCTGCAAATTGCAGTGCAGAACGGGTTACTTTGGTTGGATCCAGGATACCCATGTCCAGCATGTCGCCGTATTCGCCGGTTGCAGCGTTATAACCGAAGTTACCTTCGCCATTCTTCACTTCGTTCGCAACGACAGACTCTTCGTCACCAGCGTTACGGGTGATTTGACGGATTGGCGCTTCCATTGCACGCAGCGCAACACGGATACCTACGTTTTGCTCTTCGTTGTCGCCAGTCAGCTCAGTCAGTTTAGAAGCCGCACGGATCAGGGCAACACCACCACCGGCAACCACGCCTTCTTCAACCGCAGCACGGGTTGCGTGCAGGGCATCTTCAACGCGGTCTTTCTTCTCTTTCATTTCAACTTCAGTGGCAGCGCCAACTTTGATCACAGCAACACCGCCTGCCAGTTTAGCAACACGCTCTTGCAGTTTCTCTTTGTCGTAGTCTGAAGTCGCTTCTTCGATTTGCTGACGAATTTGAACCACACGGCCCTGAATCGCAGTTTCTTCACCATGACCATCGATGATGGTGGTGTTTTCTTTGGTGATGCTGACACGCTTGGCCTGACCCAGATCTTCCAGAGTCACTTTGTCCAACTCCATGCCGATTTCTTCAGAAATCACAGTACCGGCAGTCAGGACAGCGATGTCTTGCAGCATCGCTTTACGACGGTCACCAAAACCAGGTGCCTTCACAGCAGCCACTTTCACGATACCACGCATGTTGTTCACAACCAGTGTCGCCAGCGCTTCACCTTCAACATCTTCTGCAATGATCAGCAGCGGACGAGAAGCTTTTGCAACCGCTTCCAGCGTTGGCAGCAGTTCACGGATGTTCGAGATTTTCTTATCAACCAGCAGGATGAACGGGCTTTCCAAATCAACACTGCCTGCTTCCTGATTGTTGATGAAGTACGGAGACAGGTAACCGCGGTCGAACTGCATGCCTTCAACAACGTCCAGCTCATCGTGCAGCGCCTGACCTTCTTCAACGGTGATCACGCCATCACGGCCAACTTTTTCCATGGCTTCAGCAATGATGTTACCGACCGTCGCATCAGAGTTCGCAGAAATCGTACCCACCTGTGCGATCGCTTTGCTGTCTGCACAAGGCTGAGACAGTGCTTTCAGTTCTTCAACCGCAGCAACCACAGCTTTGTCGATACCACGCTTCAGATCCATCGGGTTCATGCCCGCAGCCACAGCTTTCAGACCTTCGTTCACAATCGACTGAGCCAGAACGGTCGCGGTGGTTGTACCGTCACCGGCAGCGTCGTTTGCCTGAGAAGCAACTTCTTTCACCATCTGTGCGCCCATGTTCTGGAACTTGTCTTCCAGCTCAATTTCACGCGCAACAGAAACACCATCTTTAGTGATGGTTGGAGCACCGAACGACTTGTCCAGAACCACGTTACGGCCTTTCGGGCCCAGGGTAACTTTGACAGCGTCAGCCAGAATGTTCACACCTTCCAGCATTTTTACACGAGCGTCATTACCAAATTTTACGTCTTTAGCAGCCATGTTTAACTTCCTTTCTTAATTCTTGATTCGAGGTGAATGGATTATTCAACAATTGCCAAGATGTCAGTTTCAGACATGATCAGAACTTCTTTGCCTTCAATCTTCTCGGTCTTGGTCGCGTAACCTTCAGAGAAGATGACAGTATCACCAACTTTGACGTCCAACGGCTGCACAGAACCATTCTCAAGAATGCGGCCCTTGCCCACAGCCAGTACAGTACCGCGGGTAGATTTTTCTGCAGCAGAACCAGTCAGAACGATGCCACCAGCAGATTTTGATTCAACTTCCTGGCGCTCAACGATCACTCGGTCATGTAAAGGACGAATATTCATCGGTCGTCTCTCCTGATTTTGGTAATATCCATAGGTTTGTTTGAAAGCGAGCCGGTCAGTTTGTCCGGCTCACGAAATCTGTTCCTTAGACATGTTGGGTCGTTTTTCTGGAACCCAAGTCCTGTCGTTAAATTTTTTTGTTTTTTCTGCCAGATTTTTTGCCGGATCACACTCTTTGCTTTAGGGTGGGCTGGCAAAAGCGAACTTGAGAACCTTATGACCCGATCAGAACGACCAGATAAACATGGGCTGCTGTCGGCCCCGATCCCGGAAGTTTTACGACGCCTGACCATTCCCATGGTGTTTGGGATGATCGCGATTCTGATGTTCAATCTGGTCGATACCTTCTTTATTTCTTTGCTGGGCACCCGGGCGCTGGCCGCTGTCAGCTTCACGTTTCCTGTCACCTTTGCCCTGAATTCCATCACCATGGGCGTCGGGGTCGGCCTGTCCGCCTGCATCGGCCGGCTGCTGGGCAGCGGAGATGACCATGCCGCCGCACGGGTTTCCAGCCACGGGCTGTTACTGGCGGTACTTCTGGTCGTCGCGGCCGCCGGACTGGGGCTGCTGACCATCAATCCGCTGTTCCGCCTGCTGGGCGCGGAAGAAAACCTGCTGCCGATCATCCATCAATACATGGCGGTCTGGTATCTGGCGATTCCGCTGCTGGTGATCCCCATGGCCGGGAACAGTGCCATCCGGGCCACCGGCGATGCCCGAACCCCGGCTAAAATCATGATGCTGGCCGGTGTGATTAACGGTGTGCTCGATCCGCTGCTGATTTTTGGCTACGGCCCTTTCCCTGAACTGGGTGTCCGGGGCGCCGCCATTTCAAGCGGTGTCAGCTGGGCGGTGGCGCTGGTGTGGTCACTGCGGATCTTAATCGTACGGGAAAAACTGCTGGCAATGCCGGATCTCCGGCTCATCTTTGCCGACTGGCGGCAGATCCTCCATATCGGGACACCAGCCGGGCTGTCGAATGCACTCACGCCCCTGTCGAATGCTTTAATCATGGTGCTGCTTGCGGCTCAGGGGACGGCCTCAGTGGCTGCCTATGGCGCTGCGATGCGGATTGAATCGCTGCTGATGCTGGTCATGATCGCGCTCAGCTCTGCTCTGATGCCATTCATGGCGCAAAACTTAGGTGCTGAACAACCCCGCCGGGCCTTTGAGGCTCTGTTCAAGGCGATGAAATTTGCATTAGGCTTCCAGTTACTGGTGTTCATCATGATGGTGCCGCTCAGCTGGCCATTATCCGCCCTGTTCAGTCAGGATGAAGCGGTCCGGACCCAACTCTGGCATTACCTGATCCTAGTCCCGGCCAGTTATGGCTTACTGGCCATCTGCATGCAGCTGATTAATGCCCTCAATGCGCTGCATCTGTCGTTTCAGGCCCTGCTGTGGAACCTGATCCGGCTCTTTGGTCTGCTGCTGCCTGCCGCCTGGCTGGGCAGCTGGGTCAACGGCACGGAGGGCCTTTTTACTGGCATTGCAGTCGCCAATGTGCTGTGCGGACTGGCGGCTTTGGTGTATGCCCGCAGGCTGCGGCGCTGGCATGTGCCATCACCGGCAGTGATGGTCGGGAAATAACAAAACAGGCAGCCGTGGCTGCCTGTTTTTAAATCCGAACTGCTTTTTTAATGCAGACGATGCTGATCGTCATCGTCTGAGTTTTGACGCTTTCCTTTGTCGTCTTTACGCTCATATTCGCCGTCAAAAACGTCCCCTTGCTGGTTGCCACTCTGATCATGACCAAAGGGATCACGGTGAGAAAACGGCCCTTGCGACCCAAACCCGCCACCGAAACCATTCTGATGCATGCTCTGAATCTTCACCTTGGTCATCAGATAACGGGCAATCGCGGCACGCGGTCCCGGCAACAGAACAATCAGGCCCATGGCATCCGTCATGAAACCCGGCGTCAGCAACAGCACCCCGGCCACGGCCAGCATCACACCTTCCAGGATCTGCTGCGCCGGAAGTTCTCCTTTATTAAGCCGATCCTGGACCGACAGCAAGGTAGCAATCCCCTGACTGCGCACCAGCGATGCCCCCACAATCGCCGTCAGCAGAACCAGAAACAGCGTAGTCCACAGCCCGAGTACCCCGCCAACCTGAATAAAAAGTGCAATTTCAATGACGGGGACAAGAATAAACAGCAGTAAAAGAACAGGAAACACAAACACCCCTTGATCAGGCTGGCAAACAAAACAAATGCGGACACCGGCAGCTCCATGCGCCGATACCCTTGATGTTGTCTATGATGGCGGGATTCCCCTGATTTTCAACCCTAGCACCGGATGCTTTTAACCGGATCACCATTCTGAATCAATTTCAGGGTCTGGCGAAGGTGATATGGTTGGCAAACACATTTGTTAGCAAAGATTGCGCAGAAACCGGTCCCGAAACAAGGAACCGTTGACCCTACCGGTTTCAATCACGTCACTCTCGGAGCGGTTATGATTGGAATTGAGCTTTTCATTGTTCTTGCTTTTATTTTTCTTGGGGCCCAGATCGGCGGGATCGGCATTGGTTTTGCGGGCGGTGCCGGCGTGCTGGTGCTCTCTCTCGGACTGGGCCTGCCAGCGGGTCATATTCCGGTCGATGTGATCCTGATTATTATGTCGGTTATCACCGCCATTGCTGCCATGCAGGTTGCCGGTGGGATGGACTGGCTGGTCGACCTAGCCGAATGTTTTCTGCGCAAGCACCCCAAACGCATCAACTTTTACGCGCCGATGGTTACCTACGTCATGACGTTGCTGGCCGGTACCGGACACACGGCTTTTTCGACCCTGCCGGTGATTGCAGAGGTCGCCAAGGAGCAGGGCATTCGCCCCTCACGCCCCCTGTCGATTGCGGTGATTTCCTCTCAGATAGCCATTACCGCTTCGCCAATATCCGCCGCGCTGGTGTTTTTCTCCGGGCTGCTGGAACCGCTGGGCATCAGCTACCTGACTTTGCTGGCCATTTGTATTCCGAGTACCTTCGGAGCCTGTATGCTTGGTGCCCTGGTCGCCAGCTTTCAGGGCTGCGAGCTGAAAGATGACGCGGTGTATCAGGAACGGCTCGCCAAAGGGCTGGTCCGGGTCAAAGGCAGTCAGGTCAGAAACATCCCGGTCACTGCCAAGCCTGCCACTTACATCTTTCTGGCAGCCATTGCAGCCGTGGTCATTTACGCCACCCTGATCTCCGATGCAGTCGGACTCATTCCTGATCCGGCAATGGGACGTAACCAGGCCATCATGGTTTTCATGCTGACTGCCGCCATGGCCATTGTCCTGTTCACCAAAATTGATGCCGGGCAAATTGCCAGTGCCGCAACCTTCAAATCCGGTATGAGCGCCTGCGTCTGCGTGCTGGGGGTTGCCTGGCTGGGCGATACTTTTGTGTCGAGCCATATTGAGGGCATCAAAACCGTGGCCGGTGAATTGCTGGCACAGTATCCCTGGATGCTGGCGGTGACCTTGTTCTTTGCTTCCATGCTGCTGTATTCGCAGGGCGCCACCACGACGGCCCTGATGCCCGCAGCCCTGGCCATCGGCGTTTCACCGCTGACTACGGTCGCCTCTTTTGCCGCGGTCAGTGCGCTGTTCGTCCTGCCCACCTACCCGACGCTGCTGGCCGCAGTGGAAATGGACGATACCGGCTCAACCCGTATCGGGAAGCTGGTCTTTAACCATCCTTTCTTCCTGCCGGGTGTGACAACAATCGCCGCTTCCGTGGCGCTGGGCTTCCTGCTGGGGCCTATACTTGCCTGAGAAGTGTCTGTGATATGAAACTCTGCGGTATTTATCCGGTCTGACAGACATAAACCGATAAGGTATAGTCGCCTGATGAGCAACCCGCTCTCAGGCGGCAATATTCAGACTGATCATGAGCCAGAATCCGATGACTATACTGCGACACCTGCGTATCACACGTTTGTTTGTCTTTTTCCTGCTGTTCCTCAGCCTGCCGTTACGAGCTGAGTTTTCGCTGCCGGGACTGACAGAGCCTTCCAGCCAGAACAGCTTCGTCCCTGTTGATCAGGCTTTTGCGTTTAACTTTTCCCAGAACGACGCCCAGCTGGTGCTCGACTGGCAGGTCAGACCGGGTTATTACCTTTACCAGCATCAGCTTTCCGTCACCGCCAGCGGAGCAACCGTCGGCGATATCCGTCTGCCCGCAGGCACGCCCTACAAAGATGAATTCTTCGGTGATGTCACCATTTATCCCGAGCCGCTGACCCTCCAAGTACCGATTGTTCAGGCGGGTGACAATGCCACGCTGACCGTGCGTTATCAGGGCTGTGCCAAGGCCGGTTTCTGTTACCCGCCGGAAACCCGTGAGGTACCGCTCTTTGCGGTCGCCGCTGCTGCCGGCACCGCAACAGCCAGCGCAGCGCCGGTCAAAGCCAATCTGATAGTAAGTACTGACACCGACATTCAAAACCATTCAGGTGAGCGCCAGAACGACACAGCCGTGACCAGCGCCCCGGTCAGCCAGCAGGACAAGCTGGCCAGCGATCTGGCCGAGCAGTGGTGGACGCCGCTGCTGTTTCTGGCTCTGGGTATCGGGCTGGCATTCACGCCCTGCGTGCTGCCGATGTATCCGATCCTGACCGGCATCGTACTGGGCCGCGGTCAGCTCAGTAACGGACGTACTTTTACCCTGGCCTTCACTTATGTCCAGGGTATGGCGCTGACTTACACCCTGCTGGGGTTAGTGGTTGCTTCGGCCGGGCTTCAGTTTCAGGCAGCGTTACAGCATCCTTACGTCCTGATCGGCCTCAGCGCACTCTTCGTGCTGCTGGCGCTGTCGATGTTCGGGGCTTACACCCTGCAACTGCCCTCCAGTGTCCAGACCTGGCTGAGCCAGCTCAGCAACCAGCAATCCGGCGGCCAGCTCGGCGGTGTATTTGCGATGGGCGCCATTTCCGGTCTGGTGTGCTCTCCCTGCACCACAGCGCCGCTGTCCGGTGCTCTGATTTACGTCGCCCAGAGCGGAGACTTACTGACCGGTGCCGTGGCTCTGTATGCGCTGGCGATCGGGATGGGGATTCCGCTGATCCTGGCTGCCATGTTCGGCAACCGTCTGCTGCCGAAAGCCGGTGCGTGGATGAACAGCGTAAAAATCTTCTTCGGATTTGTACTGCTGGCCGTACCACTGTTCCTGCTGGAACGCATCCTTCCGGCGAACCTGATGCCTTATCTGTGGGCCATCTTTGGTGTGGCTGTGTTTGGCTGGCTGTATCATGTCAAACAGGGCATGACCCACTCCTGGCGCAGCAGCCTGCTCGGTATCATCGCTATTGTGGGATTACTGGGGTCTCTTTTACCGGTTTATCAGGGGCTGACGGGGTCACAACAGCAACAAGCCGCTCAGTTGCCTGAGATCACCTTCAAGCGCGTGTCCAGCATGGACGAGCTGAATACAGCCCTGGCCCAGGCCAAAGCCGAAGGAAAACCGGTCATGCTGGACTTCTATGCTGACTGGTGCGTGGCCTGTAAAGAATTCGACAAATACACCTTCCACGATGCCAGCGTCGCGCCTGAACTCCAGCGCTTTATCCTGCTGCAGGCCGATGTGACCGACAGTAAGCCGGACGATATCAAGCTGCTGCAAAAAATGAATGTCTTGGGCCTGCCGACGCTGGACTTCTGGCACGCGGACGGCGAACAGGCCGCCAAGGCCCGCCTGACCGGTTTCATGGAAGCCGAGCCATTCCTTAATCACCTGAAAGCAAATCAACTCATTGGTCAATAAGCAGAAAACTATTCCCCAATGACATAAAACGCCCCCAAGTCGCGAACGGGAACGGATCCAGTTCGTAACTTGGGGGTGAACAAATTGATCTGTCTGACCGGCAGTGATAGCGTTAACAAAAACTAAACACTCAATGCCATGGACGCTCAGTACACAATCGTCATCGCCGATGACCACCCCCTGTTCCGCAATGCACTGTTTCAATCCGTGCACATGGCGGTCAGTAAGGCGAATCTGCTGGAAGCAGACTCCCTCGATACCCTGTTAACGCTGCTTGAAAAAGAACCTGATGTTGATCTGGTGCTGCTGGATCTGAAAATGCCCGGCGCCAACGGCATGTCCGGCCTGATTCAGTTGCGGGCCCAGTACCCGGAACTGCCGGTGGTGGTGGTGTCTGCCAACGAGGAAGCCTCAGTGATCCGGCAGGTCCGTCATCACGGGGCATTCGGCTTCATTCCAAAATCCAGTGATATGCGCGCCCTGATCAGCGCACTGAATCAGGTGCTGGAGGGTGAGCCCTGCTTCCCGCCGGGGATCGGCGAGGATGAAGACAACCCCGAAATGGATGCGCTGGCAGCCAGAATTGCAACCCTGACGCCGCAACAGTACAAGGTACTGTGTATGCTGTCTGATGGCCTGCTCAACAAGCAAATCGCCTACGAACTCAATGTGTCGGAAGCCACCATCAAAGCCCACATGACCGCCATTTTCCGCAAACTCGGGGTCAAAAACCGCACTCAGGCCGTGATTCTGTTAAACGAACTCAGCGACGAGTGAGTGATGACTCACTCGTCGTGTTTTAGGAGGCAACGTCCTCTTCTTCCTCTGGCAGGCGTAAGCCCACTTTAGTGACCTGCCAGTCTTCCACATCGGCGACCACCCAGTACAGACCGTTCCACTCGAAGTTATCCCCCAGCACCTGATTCGTCCCCAAATGCTGAATCACCAGCGCTTTGAGGGTCAGTGCCGGATCAACGCCGTCGAGTTCCAGGCCGTAAGCCACGGCAACATCAACCAGCCGGGCCTCAGCATCCAGGAAAAAGTCACCAAAGAAGCGAACCAGCTCTGTTTTTTCCGGTGCTTCACTGAACAGCTGACTGAGCGCTTCCAGATCTTTTTCCTGAGCCAGCACGCAGAGGATATCGCCCTCTTCCAGCCGGGTACTGCCCGAGGGGTGCATCAGTCCTTCCTCGCGAAAGACGGCTGCAATCCGGGTGCCTTCCGGCAGGAAAAGGTTGCGCAGCGGCTCACCGATACACCATTTATCAGCCTTCATCTTATAGACGAACAGCTCCCATTCTGAGGCCGGAAAAATTTCCACCCCGGTCCGGGAGACCGGCTCCGGTCTTGGCGGCAATTCCACTTTCGCCAGTGCCATAGCTTTGGTCAGCGTGCCCCCCTGAAGGATCAGGGAGACCATGACCACGAAAAACGCCAGATTAAAATACAACTGGGCATTGGGCAGCCCCGCCATCATCGGGAACACCGCCAGAATAATCGGCACCGCGCCACGCAGCCCGACCCAGGAAATGAACCATTTCTCACGGGCGGTAAAACTGCGAAACGGCAGCAGACCGATCCAGACCGAAATCGGGCGGGCAAACAGAATCATTCCGAAGGCCAGTGCCAGCCCCGGCAGGGCAATCGCCAGCAGATTCGACGGCGTGACCAGCAGGCCCAGCACCAGGAACATCCCGATCTGACTGAGCCAGGTCATACCATCCAGCACGTTCAGAATCGAATGGCGGCCCCGGGTCGGGCGATTCCCCAGCAGCAGACCGGCCAGATAAATCGACAAGATCCCGCTGCCGCCGAGCGCGTTCGAAACCGCGAAAATGATCAGACCACCACTGACGGCCAGAATCGAATACAAGCCCTCCGGCAACTGGCTGCGATTAATCACCCGCCACAACACCCAGCCTCCTGCCAGTCCGAGCAAGGTGCCAATGCCAAACTGCTTCACAAAGCTCAGGGCCAGAAAGCCGGCACTGAATTCGGTTCCCTGGCTGCTGAGTACCGCAATCAGCGTGACAGTCAGAAACACCGCCATCGGGTCGTTAGTCCCGGATTCAATTTCCAGGGTTGAACCGACCCGCTCGTTCAGGCTGCGGCCTTTCAGCAACGAGAACACTGCCGCAGCGTCTGTTGACCCGACAATTGCGCCCACCAGAATGCCCTGTAACGGCGCCAGATCGAACAACCACATGGCCATCAGGCCCGTCAGCAAAGTCGTAATGGCAACCCCAACGGTTGCCAGCGTGACCGAGGGCCAGAAAGCAACCCGGAAACTGGCCACCCGGGTCCGCATCCCGCCATCCAGCAGAATAATCGCCAGTGCCAGGTTGCTGACCAGGTACGCCAGCGAATAATCATCAAATAAGATACCACCCGGGCCATCTTCACCAGCCAGCATGCCGACAGCAAGAAACACCAGCAGAATCGGAATCCCTAATCGGGAAGAGACCGGACTCAGGAGAACACTCAAAGCAATCAGGAGCGCACCAACCAGAAAAAAGCTGTTAATTGAAATCGCGTCCACTCATCCTCCATCAGTTATTGTTGTTATGAATTTTTTTTCGTCACCCAGTGTACCAAACGGGCGCCTGTATATTTTGCCCTAAAATACAGCGACCTTTGGAAAACTATCTGTAAACAAATTCGCGCCTCGCCCCGCTCAATCCGCTGAAAAAATATTTTTTCACCACCGAATCGTCGGAAAACCAATGGCCTCTCGCCTGAAAACAACGAGCTGTCCGGCCTAATACTTTTGGCTAACTTAACACTGAATTAACATCCGGGTTTTATTGATATCTATCACTAACACTTTAAATCTAGATGACTTTCGGTGTTTTTTTGCCCGACTAAAGTTGCAATGTCCCCTGTTCAGAAGCTTGCTATTGTCATCAGGTAACATTTTTTTAACCGAAAATGACTGACCATAGGAAGGAGAAAACCATGGCGTTTGAATCCAAGGAACAAGCGCAAGCCTACTGGAAGGAGAACCTGACCATTATGGGTTCCCTGCTTGCCATCTGGTTCCTCGTGTCATACGGGGCAGGTGTGTTATTTGTGGATGCTCTCAATCAGTTCCAGCTGGGTGGCTTTAAGCTCGGTTTCTGGTTCTCACAGCAGGGCTCCATTTATGTCTTTGTGGCGCTGATTTTTATTTACGTCTACAAGATGAATGCGCTGGACCGCAAGTTCAACGTTCACGAGGATTAAGGGAGTCATCACTCATGGATATTCAAACCTGGACCTTCATACTGGTGGGGCTGTCATTCGCACTCTATATCGGCATTGCGATCTGGTCCCGTGCCGGATCAACCAGTGAATTCTACGTGGCCGGCGGCGGCGTGCACCCGGTCGCGAACGGCATGGCGACTGCGGCAGACTGGATGTCTGCAGCCTCCTTCATTTCCATGGCCGGGATCATCTCGTTTGCCGGTTATGACGGTGGTGTATACCTGATGGGCTGGACCGGCGGTTACGTTCTGCTGGCACTCTGCCTCGCACCTTACCTGCGCAAATTCGGTAAGTTTACCGTGCCGGATTTCATCGGCGATCGTTACTACTCCCGCACCGCCCGTATGGTTGCTGTGTTCTGTGCTATCTTTGTTTCCTTCACTTATGTTGCAGGACAGATGCGCGGCGTGGGCGTGGTGTTTGCCCGTTTCCTGGAAGTTGATATTAACATCGGCATCGTGATCGGGATGGCGATTGTCTTCTTCTACGCAGTCATGGGCGGCATGAAGGGTATCACCTATACCCAGGTAGCTCAGTATTGCGTGCTGATCTTCGCCTTCATGGTTCCGGCAATCTTCACCTCAATCATGGTGACGGGTTCTGCCATCCCTCAGATTGGTTTCGGCTCCACCATCAGCGGCACGGATGTGTATCTGATGGACAAACTGGAAGGCCTGAGCACCGAACTGGGCTTTACCTCCTACATTGACGGCTCGAAGAGCATGGTGGACGTGTTCTTTATCACTGCCGCGCTGATGGTCGGTACGGCCGGTCTGCCGCACGTGATTATCCGTTTCTTCACTGTGCCTCGCGTGAAAGACGCCCGTATTTCGGCTGGCTGGGCACTGCTGTTCATCGCTTTCCTGTACACCACAGCGCCTGCAGTGGCTGCATTTGCCCGGATCAACATGTTTGAAACCATCAATGGTCCGGACATGCAGGGTGTAGCGGCTGAGCAGGCCCCAGGCTGGGTGACCAACTGGGAGAAAACCGGCCTGGTGACCTGGGAAGATAAAAACGGCGACGGTAAAATGTTCTACTCCGGCGATGCGCGAAACGAAATGAGCATCAACCGTGACATCATCGTCCTGGCAAGTCCTGAGCTGGCCAAGCTGCCGAACTGGGTTGTTGCCCTGCTGGCAGCCGGTGGTCTGGCAGCGGCGCTTTCAACGGCGGCAGGTCTGCTGCTGGTGATTTCAACGTCAGTGTCGCACGATCTGCTGAAGAAGGGCTTCAAACCGGATATGACCGACAAACAAGAGCTCATGGCCGCCAGGATTGGTGCCGCACTGGCTGTCGTAGGTGCCGGTTATCTGGGGATTAATCCGCCGGGATTCGTGGCTCAGGTCGTGGCCTTTGCCTTCGGTCTGGCAGCATCATCCTTCTTCCCAGCCATCATCATGGGCATCTTCTATAAGAAGATGAATAAAGAAGGCGCAATTGCCGGGATGCTGAGCGGCATTCTGTTTACCGCGGCTTATATCATCTACTTCAAGTTCATCAACCCTGCGGCAAGTACACCGGACAACTGGTGGTTCGGCATCAGCCCGGAAGGCATCGGTACACTGGGGATGTGTGTGAACTTTGCCGTGTCGATTGTGGTGAACAAATTCACCGCAGAAGTACCGGATGATGTACAGGAACTGGTGGAGTCCATCCGTTATCCGAAAGGTGCCGGTGAAGCGCACAGCCACTGATTCAGAACGATCAGGGTCTACACAACACTCAGTCGCAGAAATGGTGGAAACCCCGCCTGTATTAACGGAGCATAGACTGAGTACGGACGGAGCCTCAACGGCTCCGTTTTTTTATGGCTTGACCCGTCCGGAGTCGCAAAACAGCGCAAACGGAAACACGGGTTCCCGCCAGCGCAGCAAACTTTAGCTGATCCTGGCCTGCGCGTACTGATTCAGCAACGAACGCAACTTGAGCGGTTTCACCGGCTTGCTGATAAAGGCGAACCCCTTACTGCGGATGGTCTGCTGTGTTTCCGGCATCCGGTCTGCGCTGATCACCACGCCATTGAAAACCCGGCCCAGTTTCGCTTCGCATTGTTCCAGCACTGTCAACCCGGTTTCCTGCTGCGCCAGGTGATAATCACTGAGAATCACATCCGGCACCCAATCTTGCTCACACTGCGCCAGCGCGGCGGATACCGACTCAGCCAGACGAACCTCACAGCCCCAGCGGCTGAGCAAGTTCTCCATCCCGGTCAGAATATCCTTTTCATTATCCACACAGAGTACCCGGGTGCCGGACAGCGGCAGCGACTGGATCGGAGCCAACGCCTCTGCTGTTTTCGGGAGCTGAACCGCCAGCCCGCGGCGGACAGACAACGAGAATACCGTTCCCTCTCCCAGCCAGGAACGCAGCGACAACGGATGATCCAGTACCCGGCTGATCCCGCGGGCAATCGCCAGTCCGAGGCCGAGCCCGTGCTCTCCCCGCCCCCGGTCAATCCGGGTGAACTCATCAAAAATGTTGGCCTGCTTCTCCGCCGGAATCCCCGGACCGTTGTCCCACACCTCAATGCGAAGCTGGCTGCCGTGGCGACGAACGCCCAGCAACACCTTGCCGCCAGGATTGTACCGGAAGGCATTGGTCAGGAAGTTCTGTAACGCCCGTCGCAACAGCTTGGGATCCGAATGCACCAGCGCCTTGCTGTCGACCACGGCGAAATCAATTCCCTGCTGTTTCGCCAGTGCACTGAACTCCGCTTTCAGGTTATCCAGCACATCGCTGAGCGGGAAGACATGCACATTCACCTGCAGCTTGCCTGCCTCCAGCCGCGAGACATCCAGCAAATCGCCTATCAGATCTTCCGCAGCGCCCAGCGCACTTTCAATGTGATGGGCCAGCCGGGTACTTTCTTCATCTTTCGCCACTTCACTCAGTGACGACGAGAACAGGCGTGCGGCATTGAGCGGCTGCATCAGATCATGACTGACCGCTGCCAGGAATTTACTTTTCGATTGCGCCTGCTGTTCTGCCTGCTGGGTTGCGGACACCAGACGACGGTTGAGCTGTTCGAGCTCCTGCGTGCGCTGCCGGACCCGGGCTTCCAGATTCTCATTGGCTTCCTTGAGCGCTTCCTCGGCCTGACGGAAGGCGGTAATGTCGGTAAAACTCATGACAAAACCACCGCCGGGCATCGGATTGCCCTGCACTTCGATCACCCGGCCATCCGGCCGGATCCGGGATGACGTATGCGCTGTACCGCGCTTGAGGTGCTGGACCCGTTTTTCTACATGCAGTTCCGGATCCCCCGGCCCGCACAGTCCCTGACGGGCATTATGGCGAATCACATCCGCAATCGGCCGTCCGACCTGAATCAGTCCCGGCGGAAAGGAAAACAGCTCGAGATAGCGCTGATTCCAGGCCACCAGCCGGAGCTGCTTGTCGACCACCGCAATTCCCTGACTGATGTGCTCAATCGCGCCCTGTAACAGGCCACGGCTGAAATCGAACAGCTCAGAGGCTTCATCCACAATGGTCGCCACTTCTTCCAGCTGCATGTTTCGCCCCTGCAGCGCCGAGGTCAGCACCAGCCGGGCAGAAGAGGCCCCGAAGACCCCGGCCAGTACCCGCTCGGTATGACGGATCAGCGTAGCCGGTGCCTGTTGCTGCGGCAGGAATTCATTCTGATGCTGACGGGCAAACTGGGTAAAGGCATGGCGTACCCGCTTGCGACCGACAAATCGGCCCGCCAGCATTTCCAGCTCAGAAACCGTCACCCGGGCCTGATACAGCCGAGCATCGTCCGCCTCCGGCATCGGCGCTCCGACAAAAGTCGCGGCCTGCAGCCGCTCGGTCAGCGATGAGCGGGTCACCATGGACACCACCACATAGAGAACCAGGTTGAACAGCAGACTGAGCAGCATCCCCCAGTCCACCACAGTCAGCTCACGCAATACCGGCCAGGACGGCGGGGTGAGCAGCCAGAGCAGGAGGTTGGTTTCCGCGGTACCGGCCAGCATCCCGGTCTGGCTCATCAGGGTGATCACCCAAATCGCACTGCCGCCCAGCATCCCGGCATACACCCCGTTGCGGTTCCCTTCGCGCCAGTAAATCCCGCCCAGCAGAGCCGGGGCAAACTGGGCGATCGCCGCAAAAGACAGCAGACCAATTGCCGACAGCGATTCGATTTCATCCAGCACTTCATGGAAGCCCCAGGCAGCCAGCAGCAACAAAAGGATCAGCGCCCGGCGGATGTTGAGCAGTAAACCGGAGAAAGCCGCATGGTTACGGCCGGACACTCGCAGCCGTCGCAGCAGCAGCGGCAGCACCAGATCATTCGAAGCCATGATCGCCAGCGCGATGGTTGAAACGATCACCATGCCGCTGGCCGCCGAAGTCCCCCCCAGAAACGCCAGCAGAGCAATGGTGTCGGCCCCCTGCAGCAACGGCAGGTTAATCACATAGGTGTCCGCCGATACACCCGGCAGCAGCACCTTCCCGGCCAGCGCCAGCGGGATGACAAAAAGGCCCATCAGCAGCAGATACACCGGAAAGACGCGGCGGGCCAGATGAAGGTCCGGCGCGTGGGTATTTTCAACCACAGTGGTGTGAAACTGCCGGGGCAGACAGATAATGGCGGTCATGGTCAGCAGCGTATGAATGATGAAGCTGCCCACATTTAAATCCATAGATGGCAGCACGGCTTCATCCAGCTGGCCCAGCTCCAGCGCCGGCACTTCCCACCACAGCAGCATGACAAACAGTCCCACCACCAGAAAAGCTGCCAGCTTGATCAGTGACTCAAAAGCCACGGCCATCATCATGCCGCGATGATGTTCCGTGGTATCCAGATGACGGGTCCCGAACAGGACAGTAAAGGCCGTCAGCGCCAGTGTGACCAGCCAGGCGATATCGCCGTCATTCAGGCCACCGCTGCGGGTCAGCTCCGGGGCAACCTGTGCCAGCCCCATGGTGATTCCCCGCAGTTGCAGGGCAATATAAGGCAGAATGCCGACCACCGCGATCAGGGTCACCAGCACCGCCAGTCCCTGTGACTTACCGTAGCGGGCAGCAATGAAGTCGGCAATTGAAGTGATGTGCTCGCGCTTGGCGATCAGAATCAGCCGGGCAAACACCCGCCAGCCGAAGGTAAATACCAGAATCGGGGCCAGATAAATCGGCAAAAATGACCACAGATCACGGCTGGCCTGCCCGACCGTGCCGTAAAACGTCCAGGAAGTGCAGTACACCGCAATCGACAGACTGTAGATCCAGGGCCGCCAGCGAGACATCCACCCTGTGTGTTTATCGCCGTACCAGGCAATCAGAAACAATAGTCCCAGATAAGCCAGCGATACCGGCACCACAATCCATCCCTGCTCCATCAGATCTCCCTGTCTGTCTTCCTTGATTCCGGCCCGAATCCGGGGCCGAACTAAACGCTCACTGAGGTATACGGCTGGCTGGCGTGCCACATGACGCCAGCGATCAACCCTCAGAGTTTACACGGCTTCTCTGACCGGTGCTGCGTGCTCCGCTGGTGTTTCATCAATCTTCATCAGCAGCACAGGCAGCCCCATCAGCGCCATCAGCCAGAACACATCGGCGCCCCACCAGCCGTAACCCCAGCCACTGAGGGTGGTCAAAGCGGCCATCACGGCGCCAAGCGGCAAGGCATTGTACAGCGCCTGCAGCGCGACCATCTGATGGCTTTCCGCATGCTGAATATAGCGAATCGCTGCCAGATGCGCGGCGGCAAAAGTCACCCCGTGCAATGCCTGCGTCAGCACCAGCATCGGCAGCTCTGTCATGGTCGCCGTCAGTCCCCAGCGGAGCAGCACACCTGCGGCGGCCAGCCGGAACATGGCCGCCACGCTCCAGCCGGCAAAGAGCCGCTTGCTCAGCGCAAATACGGTAATTTCAGCCACCACGCTGAAACTCCACAGGTAACCGCTGATTGCCTCGCTGAAACCAATCGACTTCCAGTACATGGCACTAAAGCTGTAATACGCCGCATGGCTGCCCTGCAGCAACGCCACAATCAGCAGAAAACGGATCACCCGGCGGTCGCGCAGAAAGCCCGTCAGCGGCGGCCTCGCCATCCGCTGGGCCTCCGCTTCAGCGGGCAGTACCGTCGGCTGGCGCAGTGACAACAGCAGTGCAGCCCCCAACCCAAGCATCGCCACCCAGGGGATCACCTGAGACCCGAGTTCTGCGGCAGCCAGCCCGGCAATGGTCGAACCGACGATAAAGGCAATCGAGCCCCATAACCGGGTTCGACCATAGTCTAAATGTCCCTCTTTGGCGTAGTAATTGGCCAGACTGTCGGACAGCGGAATGACCGGGCCGACCAGCAGGTTAAACAACACAATCACGACGGTCAGAGCGAGCAGGTTACCGCTGACCATGACAAATGCGGCACAGCAGATCAGGCTGAGCAAAGCCAGCCAGCGCAAGGCGGGCAGCAAGTGCTCCACGCGGTGAATCCGCGGTGTCAGCACCATATTGGCAAAACAGCGCACCCCGAGTCCCAGTCCCAGCAGCAGGCCGATGTCTCCGGCCGGGATACCCAGGGCATCCAGCCAGACCGCCCAGAACGGTAAATACACGCCATAGTTAAAATAAAAGCCGAACATATACTGCGCCGTCCAGCCAAATGGGCTACTTCTCAACATTCCCGACATTCCTGCTGCATTCAAAAAAACAGCAGACAGTATGCCTGCTGGGCACAACGCAGGAAAGCCTGTTTCCGAGGAATGTCACAACCCGCCAACAGGCACCAGACGGTGCGCTAGACTAAAGTCGGCTGGAGCAATTGCCGCGGCTGGGCGACACTGCTTCACAGAGGCTGTCCATTACCGGCAACCAGTTATCGGCAAAGCAATTACCAGTCAACCGATGCCGACCGTGCCGTGCCGTCCGAACCCCCTTGCCGAGAAACCAGGGCAGCCTAACGGAGCGAGAATGCCATGCCGCAACCTTTCAACACGACGCTGATCCCCTTTGATCGTCTGGATCTCAGCCAGCAATCCCGGCTGGTCAATGCCCTGGATGTCGCCTATTTTCGTGCGGGGGAAGTGATCATTCATGCCGGAGCTGACTGTCAGTCACTGCATATCATCATGAAAGGGAGCGTTGAGGAAACTTCTGCCGATCAGCAGGAACATTTCGCCCACTACACCACAGACGATCTGTTTGACGTCCGGGCGCAGCTCAGCGGCCACAGCCGTCACCAGTACCGGGCCGTTGAAGACACCCTGTGCTACCTACTCCCGCAACCGATTTTTGCCGAGTTTTATCGGCAGAACCCGGATTTCGCGGCCTATTTCGATACCAATCTGGCGACCCGTCAGCAGTTGCTGGAGCAGGCCCACCGCCAGCCGAATCTGGCCGAATTCATTCTGACCCGCATCCGCCCCGATAACATCCAGCCTTGCCTGATGTTGAGCGCAGACACCGATCTGCATACCGCGACAGCCCGGATGCGCCAGCAAAACAGTGATGCCGCCTTTGTGATCCTGCCGGACAGCGCGCTGCACAGGTTCGGCATCGTAACCCGGACCGATCTTTTGCATGCCGTGATGCTGGACGGCAAAGCTAGCAGTACGCCGGTCAGCCAGATTGCGACCACACCGGTGATCAGCATTGAACAGGGGGATTACCTGTTTAATGCCATGATTGCCATGACCCGGCATCGGGTGAAACGAGTGCTGATCACCCAGGGGGAGGACATCGCCGGGATGCTGGATATGACCCAGGTTCTGAGTCTGTTTTCCACCCATTCCCATGTGCTGGCGCTTCGCATTGCCCGGGCCGCCAGCATTGAAGAACTGGCCCTGGCTTCGGAAAGTCAGCCCTCTCTGGTGCAAACCCTGTTTAACAACGGCATCCACACCCGCTTTGTCATGGCGCTGATTGCCAGCATCAATGAACAGATAATCGAGAAAGCTTTCCAGCTGGTGGTCCCGGCGGATCGTCAGGAACAATGCTGCCTGCTGGTCCTGGGATCGGAAGGTCGCGGGGAACAGATTCTGAAAACCGATCAGGACAATGCCCTGATCCTCGCTGACGGCGTTGACTGGCCCGACGCCCACACCGTGATGACGACCCTGAGTGACACCCTGTGCCAGCTGGGCTATCCGGCCTGTCCGGGCAAGGTCATGGTCAGTAACCCGGAATGGGTGCACAGCGTCTCCGGCTGGCAGCAAACCATCCGGCAATGCTGTGACCAGGGCGATGAAAACGCGATGATGACTCTGGCGATTCTGGCTGACGCCCAGGCCGTCGCCGGCAACCGGAAGTTACTGGAACCGGTGAAACAGGCGCTGCACCATCAGCTGGCCAGCCAGGAGTTACTGTTGTCGACCTTTGCCCGTCCAGCCATGAAATTCAGCGTTCCCCTGACCCTGTTCGGCCAGATCAAACGCAGCAAACACGGGCCGGATATCAAGCGCGGCGGCATCTTTCCGATTGTGCATGGTGTCCGGACTCTGGCACTGGAATATGACGTGGCTGAAACCAATACCTTCAGCCGCCTGACCGCCCTCGAGCAACGCAAGGTTCTGGAACCGACCACGGCCTCAAACCTGAGTGAGGCCCTGAAGCTGTTTATCCGGCTCAGACTCAGGCAGCAGCTCAGTCTCAACGATGAAACCCTGACTGCCGGTCAGCAGCACCAGTTGGATCTGGCCGCTCTGAGCCGGGCTGAACGGGATGTCTTACGCCACAGTCTGCACGTGGTGAAAAAATTCAAGGAATGGCTCAGCTATCATTACCAGCTCAGGGACTGATAGCCGGATTACGGTGAGAAACACATGAATATACTGCGTCGTTGGTGGTATCAGTACAAATTCCGCCAACATCCAATCAAAGCCCTGTTTGAACGTTACCGCGGTGAAGAGCTGGTGTCGCTCGACTGTGAAACCACCAGCCTGGACCCGGCCAGCGCTGAACTGGTCTCAATTGCGGCCACCCGCATCCGTGCGAACCGGATCCTGACCAGCGAGTCGCTGCACCTGACGCTCAGCCCGCCCGACAGTCTGAATGCCGACTCCGTCACGATCCACCGATTGCGTCATCAGGATCTGAAACACGGGCTGGACGCTCAGGAAGCGCTGACCCAGCTTCTGGACTTTATCGGAAACCGTCCCCTGGTTGGCTACCATATCCGCTATGACAAGACGATCCTTGACCGCTATTTCCGACGGTTATTTGGTTTTGCCCTGCCCAACCGGCTGGTAGAGGTCAGTCACCTGTACCATGAACAGCTGGAGCGCCAGTTACCCAATACCAGCTATGATTTAAGTCTGGAAGCCATCCGCCGTCATTTGGATCTGCCTCAGAGTGAGCGGCATGATGCCCTTCAGGACAGTATCACTGCCGCACTGATTTATGTCCGGCTGAAACACGGGGATCTGCCGAGCCTGACATCGCCGCCGTTTTTTTCGAACCCGTCCGCCCGGCACGATGCAACCCGGTGTAAAACCGGAGAAAAAGTCATGACAGCGCACACTCATCCTAAAGTCTAATTGAGGAAGTACGCAATCTGGCACAAGTTAAGAGAAAGCGATTGATCCGGTCCGCTCAGGACGATGACGGAAACACAAGGAGAATAGAATGAGTGAGGTTCACGTTTACCCTGTCAACCAGCAGATTGCTAAGCGGGCTCATATCACGGAAGAGCAATACCGCGAGATGTACCAGCAGTCTGTCACCAACCCGGAAGCCTTCTGGGGCGAGCAAGGCAAAATCGTTGACTGGATCACCCCTTACACCAAAGTAAAACAAACCTCTTTCGATACCGGCCATGTCAGCATCAACTGGTTTGAAGACGGCACTCTGAACGTCTCAGCCAACTGCCTTGACCGTCACTTGGCCACCCGTGGCGATCAGCCCGCCATCATCTGGGAAGGTGATGACCCAAGCGACGATGCTACCCTGACCTACAACGAACTGCATCAGCAGGTCTGCCTGTTCGCCAACGCACTGAAAGCACAGGGCGTACAAAAAGGCGATGTGGTGTGCCTGTACATGCCGATGGTCGCAGAAGCCGCAGTCGCAATGCTGGCCTGTACCCGGATCGGGGCAGTCCACACCATTGTCTTCGGGGGTTTCTCTCCGGAAGCGCTGGCCGGTCGGATCATTGACTCAAAAGCCAAAGTCGTGGTGACTGCGGATGAAGGTGTCCGCGGCGGCCGTATTGTGCCGCTGAAAAAGAACGTTGATGACGCCCTGAAAAATCCGGAAGTCGACAGTGTAGAGAAAGTTGTGGTCTTCCAGCGTACCGGCAATCCAGTCGCATGGGAAAGCAACCGTGATGTCTGGTGGCATGAAGCCACTGCAAATATGCCTGCGCAATGTGAACCTGAGCCGATGAATGCGGAAGACCCGCTGTTTATCCTCTATACCTCAGGGTCAACCGGCAAACCGAAAGGTGTCCTGCATACCACCGGCGGTTATCTGGTGTATGCCACCATGACCTTCAAATACGTCTTCGATTATCAGGAAGGCGAGGTGTACTGGTGTACCGCCGATGTGGGCTGGATCACCGGCCACAGCTATCTGGTTTATGGTCCGCTGGCAAACGGCGCCACGACCCTGCTGTTCGAAGGGGTACCGAATTATCCGTCCACAGCACGCATGAGCGAAGTCGTTGACAAGCATCAGGTCAATATCCTGTATACCGCACCAACGGCGATCCGTGCGCTGATGGCCAAAGGCAATGAAGCCATTGAAGGCACAAACCGCTCCTCACTCCGCATTATGGGTTCTGTGGGTGAGCCGATAAACCCGGAAGCCTGGGAATGGTATCACCGGACCATCGGCGACAGCCGCTGCCCTATTGTGGATACCTGGTGGCAAACTGAGACCGGCGGCATTCTGATCACACCACTGCCGGGGGCGACGGCACTGAAACCGGGCTCAGCAACCCGTCCGTTCTTTGGTGTGCAGCCTGCGCTGGTCGACAATATGGGCAATATTCTTGAAGGCGCCACCGAAGGCAATCTGGTGATCCTGGACAGCTGGCCGGGACAGATGCGCACGCTGTGGGGCGATCATGATCGCTTTGAACAGACTTACTTCTCGACCTTTAAAGGCATGTACTTTACCGGAGACGGCGCACGCCGTGACGAGGACGGTTATTACTGGATCACCGGTCGTGTGGATGATGTGCTGAACATTTCCGGTCACCGGATGGGAACCGCGGAAATCGAATCAGCGCTGGTGGCCTTTGATAAAATCGCAGAAGCAGCCATCGTGGGGGTTCCGCACGACATCAAAGGACAGGCCATTTACGCTTATATCACGCTGAACGATGGTGTGGTGCCGACCGCCGAGCTCCATAAAGAAGTGAAAGACTGGGTACGGAAGGAAATCGGCCCGATCGCAACGCCAGACTTCCTGCACTGGACCGATGCTCTGCCGAAAACCCGTTCCGGTAAGATCATGCGCCGAATTCTGCGCAAAATCGCCACCGGGGACACCGGTTCACTGGGTGATACCTCGACTCTGGCCGATCCAAGCGTGGTTGATAAACTGATTGCGGAGAAAGAAAAGGTCATCTGACCCCAATCTCAACACCGAACTCCGTTCAAGCCGCCGTCAGGCGGCTTTTTTTATCCCCGAACACCGCAATTCAAGCCTGTTTCTCCGCGCATCCCGCGTTCAGTCCGGGAACTCTCCGCAGCCCCCCGCTGTCAGACAGGATTGCAGAGTAACTTTTTGGAACCTGCAGCATTCTGCCGTGATTTTCAGCAAAACCGATTAAGATTCAACGCGATTGGCCGCTTATGTTCTAAGTGGGCGTCATCAGGCGGCTATCTTACTGAAGCGTCGGTGAAAATGAAGGCAACACGTCGCAAATCAAGCCGTCTGCGTACAGGTGTAAGGTCAAAAAAGCGGTGATTAGACCAGTATTTTGCTGCGAATTGCGCTGAATTCTCTATAATTGAGCGACAAACAGGTTAAAAGCCGTGATGGTTTGCATGAAAGGAAGCAAAGTCACAGTTTTTTTGTGCTTTGACACTTGATTCGGCAAGAACAGGTCAAGAACGAGTATAGATAACTGAATATGTCGACTAATTACCGTATTTTACTACTGAACGGACCCAATCTGAATTTGCTGGGACTGCGAGAGCCCGGCCACTACGGTCAGCAGACGCTGGATCAGATTGTCGCAAACCTGAGTGCCCAAGCCAAGAATCTGGGCGTGACACTGGATCACCTGCAGTCCAATGCAGAACACGAACTGATTGAGGCCATCCACCAGGCCCATGGCAAGGTGGACTTTATCCTCATCAATCCGGCCGCCTATACCCATACCAGCGTCGCCATCCGCGATGCGCTGCTGGGGGTGGCGATCCCGTTTATTGAAATACATTTGTCTAATGTGCACGCCCGCGAGCCTTTCCGCCATCACTCTTATCTGTCAGACAAGGCAGTCGGCGTGATCTGCGGCCTGGGTCCGGATGGTTATGAATTCGCCCTGGAGGCAGCCGTGCGCCGCCTTCAGAACGCTCAATGAACAAACATAAAGAGAACAGATACATGGATATTCGCAAGATCAAGAAACTTATCGAACTGGTAGAAGAATCAGGCATCTCTGAGCTGGAAATCTCTGAAGGTGAAGAGTCCGTACGCATCAGCCGCACCTCTGCTGCTGCGCACGTTGCTCCTGCGCACGTTTACGCTGCAGCACCAGCGCCTGTTGCTGCGCCGGCACCTGCGGCACCAGTTGAAGCGGCTGCACCAGCAGCACCTGCCGCTGCTGAGCCTGCTGGTCACAAAGTTCTGTCACCAATGGTCGGTACTTTCTACCGTGCACCAAGCCCGGAAGCGAAGCCATTCATTGAAGTGGGTCAGAGCGTAAACGTTGGCGATACCCTGTGTATCGTTGAAGCGATGAAGATGATGAACCAAATCGAAGCTGATAAAGCCGGTACTGTAGTTGCAATTCTGGCTGAAAACGGTGACCCGATTGAGTTTGATCAACCACTGGTTATCATCGAGTAACTGGGGCGCTTATGTTAGATAAAGTAGTCATCGCAAACCGCGGCGAGATCGCCCTGCGTATCTTGCGTGCCTGTAAAGAGCTGGGGATCAAAACGGTGGCTGTGCATTCCACCGCTGACCGCGATCTGAAACACGTATTGCTGGCAGACGAGTCGATCTGTATCGGCCCTGCGCGTGGTACGGACAGCTACCTGAATATTCCACGCATTATCAGTGCGGCTGAAGTCACCGGTGCGGTTGCTATCCACCCGGGTTACGGCTTCCTGTCTGAGAATGCTGACTTTGCTGAGCAGGTTGAGCGCTCAGGCTTCATCTTCGTCGGCCCGAAAGCTGAAACTATCCGCCTGATGGGTGACAAAGTTTCTGCGATCAACGCGATGAAGAAGGCCGGTGTACCTTGCGTACCGGGTTCTGACGGCCCGCTGGGCAACGATGAAGCGAAAAACAAATCAATCGCGAAGCGCATCGGTTTTCCGGTAATCATCAAAGCCTCCGGCGGCGGCGGTGGTCGTGGTATGCGCGTTGTCCGCAAAGAAGCGGATCTGGTTCAGTCCATCGCGATGACCCGTGCAGAAGCCAAAGCAGCATTCAACAACGATATGGTGTACATGGAGAAATTCCTGGAAAACCCACGTCATATCGAAGTTCAGGTTCTGGCTGACGGCCAGGGCGGCGCAATCCACCTGGGTGAGCGTGACTGTTCGATGCAGCGTCGTCACCAGAAAGTGGTTGAAGAAGCTCCGGCACCAGGCATCACCGAAGAAATGCGTAAGTACATCGGTGAGCGTTGTACCCGTGCATGCCTTGAAATCGGTTACCGCGGTGCAGGTACGTTTGAATTCCTGTACGAAAACGGCGAGTTCTATTTCATTGAAATGAACACCCGGATTCAGGTTGAGCACCCAGTGACTGAAATGGTCACCGGCGTTGACCTGATCAAAGAGCAGCTGCGTATTGCTGCCGGTCAGCCGCTGTCATTCAGCCAGAGCGACATTCACATGCGTGGTCACGCGATTGAGTGCCGTATCAATGCTGAAGATCCGGTGCGTTTCCTGCCGTCTCCGGGCAAGATCGAGCGTTTCCACCCGCCAGGTGGTATGGGTATCCGCTGGGAATCCCACATTTACGCTGGCTACACGGTCCCGCCGCACTACGATTCTATGATCGGTAAACTGATTGCTTACGGTGAGAACCGTGACGTGGCTATTTCGCGTATGCGTAATGCCCTGAACGAAATGATCATCGACGGCATCAAAACCAACGTTCCGCTGCAGAAAGACATCATGGCAGACGAGAACTTCCAGCATGGTGGCGCCAACATCCACTATCTGGAGAAAAAACTGGGTCTGCAATAAGCCTCTCAGTTTTCCACCGATTCAGGCTGCCTCCGGGCAGCCTTTGTTTTTCCTCAACTTCCTGCACAACGCCTCTGGCACCGCCTGACATCATTTGACACAATAATGCCCTTTCTTGATCGTTAAACCCTTTTTTACAGACTTCTGAGCCGGTTTCGACGCCATTTCCCGACATTTAAGATCGAAACACGGACCGACAGGAACTTCAGTATGAAGACACTTTCTACCCGTTACCAACAGGCACACAGAGAAGCCAGATGGGCACTGGGGCTGGCTGTTGCCTACTTCCTGTGGTGGTATTGCTCCGCCTATTTCTTTGCGCCGGACTCAGCCCGGGACACCCTCCCTGAACTGTACTGGGGCTTTCCGCTCTGGTTCCTGCTGGCCTGCTTGGCTGGCCCGGTACTCTTTACCCTACTGTGCGCCCTGATGGTGAAATACATCTATCAGGATATGCCGCTTGATGTTGGTGAGGAAAATGCCGATGAATAACCAACTGCTGATCCCGCTCATCCTCTATCTTGTAGCCGTGTTTGCGCTGGCATACTTCACCCGGCGCCAGAGACAGCAAGACAGCGGCTTTCTGAGTGAATACCTGCTGGGGAACCGCAGCATGGGCGGCTTTGTGCTCGCCATGACCCTTGCCGCAACCTATGCCAGTGCCAGCTCCTTCATCGGCGGCCCTGGTGCGGCCTACAAAATGGGACTGGGCTGGGTACTGCTGGCGATGATTCAGCTCCCGGCCGCCTGGCTGACACTGGGCGTACTGGGGAAGAAATTTGCCATCGAAGCCCGCAAGCACAACGCACTGACCCTGAATGACATGCTCTACGCCCGCTACCAGAATCGTGGGGTGGTGATTTTTGCTTCTCTGGCATTGCTGCTGGCATTTTTCGGCACCATGGTGGTTCAGTTTGTCGGCGGCGCCCGGCTGTTGCAAACCGTCACCGGTCTGTCTTATTCACAGGGACTGATGATCTTTGCCGCCACCGTCGGGCTGTACACCACCATTGGCGGATTCCGGGCCGTGGTGATGACCGACACCCTTCAGGGCATCATGATGATCATCGGGACACTGGCGCTGCTGGCCGGCATTATTCATGCCGGTGGCAGCGTCGGTGAACTGGTAACAACGCTGCATCAGATTGATCCGGCACTGATTTCTCCCTACGGACCAGACAACTTTCTGTCGCAGCCCTTTATGCTCAGTTTCTGGGTGCTGGTCTGCTTCGGAGTCATCGGCCTGCCTCACGCCGCTGTACGCTGTATGTCTTACAAAGACAGCAAATCCCTGCATCAGGGTATGGTGATCAGTACCGTGATGGTGGCTTTTCTGATGCTGGGTATGCATCTGGCTGGTGCATTGGGCCGGGCGCTGGTGCCTGACATCGCCACTCCGGATCAGATCATGCCGACGCTGATGATGACGGTCCTGCCGCCAGTGGTGGCGGGTATCTTCCTGGCCGGTCCAATGGCGGCCATCATGTCGACCATCGACTCCCAGCTGATCCAGGCATCCGCCACACTGCTCAAAGATCTTTATCTCAACTACATCAACCCGAAAGCAGCACAACAGGCGGATATCACCGAAAAACTGCCGAAACTTTCCCTCTGGGTGACCGGCATTTTTTCCGTGCTGGTTTTTGTCGCAGCAACCAACCCGCCAGACATGATCATCTGGCTCAACCTGCTGGCGTTCGGGGGCATGCAAGCCGTCTTCCTGTGGCCGCTGGTTTTGGGGCTGTACTGGCAGAAAGCCTCAGCCGCAGGTGCCTTTGCTTCCATGGTGGCCGGGCTGGGCTGCTACACGGCCCTGACCGTTTTCAAACCGGATCTCGGCGGGATCCATGCCATCGTCCCGACGCTGCTGGTGGGTCTGATCAGCTTTGTGGCTGGCAGTTATGCCTGGCCTGCGCGGCAGCCAGACTTACAGCCTCAGGTCTGATCCACTATACAGTCATCAAACAGCGCCATTTGGTGCTGTTTTTTCATCTCGAACCAGCAGCCCCTGCCGTGCGTATCAGGAAGCTGATGCGGACTGACTACTTTTCGTGCTACACTCCGCGGCCTTGAACCACAGTCCCTTTGAAAGCGAATGTACCCATGCCTTGGATTCAACTGAAACTGAATGCCACCGCCGCCAATGCCGAAGCCATTGGTGATCTGCTGATGGAAGAAACCGGTGCCCTGTCGGTCACTTTTCTGGATGCCCATGACACCCCCGTCTTCGAGCCACTGCCGGGTGAAACCCGCCTGTGGGGCGATACGGATGTCGTCGGCCTGTATGACGCAGAAAGCGATATGGACATGGTGCTCAGCCTGCTGAAAAACAGCCCCCTGCTGGCCGACGATTTCGCTTGTAAAGTCGAGCAGCTGGAAGACAAAGACTGGGAACGCGAGTGGATGGATAACTTCCACCCGATGAAATTCGGAACCCGCCTGTGGATCTGTCCGAGCTGGCGTGAAGCCCCTGAACCGGATGCAGTCAATGTATTACTGGATCCGGGCCTGGCGTTCGGCACCGGGACCCACCCGACAACCTCACTGTGTCTGGAGTGGCTGGA
Source organism: Photobacterium sp. 53610 (assembly GCF_036409375.1). Classification (NCBI taxonomy): domain Bacteria; kingdom Pseudomonadati; phylum Pseudomonadota; class Gammaproteobacteria; order Vibrionales; family Vibrionaceae; genus Photobacterium; species Photobacterium sp. 53610. Next base: position 48,468 of record NZ_JAXOFS010000014.1, read on the forward strand.
CAGCCAGGATCTGACCGGAAAAACCGTGATCGATTTCGGCTGTGGCTCCGGCATTCTGGCGATTGCTGCGCTGAAACTGGGCGCGGCCAAAGTGATTGGGATCGACATCGATCCGCAGGCCATCCTGGCTTCCCGTGACAATGCGGAACGCAATGGTGTCGCTGAGCGTCTGGAACTGTACCTCCCGGCTGAACAGCCGGAAAATCTGCAGGCTGATGTCGTGGTCGCCAATATTTTGGCTGGTCCGCTGCGCGAACTGTCGCCGGTGATCAAGAGCCTGGTCCGGGACGGCGGCCTGCTGGCAATTTCCGGTGTGCTGGAAAGTCAGGCAGAAGACGTGGCCAGCCACTACAGCGATGAACTGACGCTGGATCCGATTGCCGCCCGTGAAGAATGGTGCCGGATTTCAGGCCAAAAAGGCTAATTTGGACAAAATTGTCCATTGGCCAATTTCTGAGCAATTCACTGAATTCCATGGTCTTTTAGCCCCCAATTCAGGAATGCTCAAATATTGGCCTTTTCAGCACCACAAAAAATGCGTAAAATGCGCGCCCTTACTGGCATAGTCAGGAACAGACGTTGAAGATCGGTCCTTATCAATTAGACAACCCGTTAATTGTCGCCCCCATGGCGGGCGTGACCGATCGTCCGTTTCGGGAACTGTGCTTGCGCCACGGCGCAGGTATGGCCGTCAGCGAAATGATGTCTGCAAACCCAGACGTTTGGAAAACTGCCAAGTCGCTCAACCGCATGGTGCATGAAGGTGAGTCTGGCCTCCGTTCGGTACAGATTGCCGGGGCAGATCCCCAGCAAATGGCCGATGCCGCCCGCTTCAGCGTGGCGCATGGTGCTCAGATCATCGATATCAACATGGGTTGCCCGGCGAAGAAAGTAAACAAACGCCTGGCAGGCTCTGCCCTGCTGCAGTACCCGGACCTTGTCGAGGATATCCTCAAGGCCGTGGTCAACGCCGTGGACGTCCCTGTGACGCTCAAAACACGGACCGGCTGGGATACAGAGAACCGAAACTGTGTCGCGATCGCACAGCTCGCTGAACACTGTGGCATTCAGGCCCTGGCGCTGCACGGCAGAACCAAAGCCTGTATGTACAAAGGGGAAGCGGAATACGATTACATCAAGGCAGTGAAACAGGCAGTGTCGATTCCTGTGATTGCGAACGGTGATATCGACTCGCCGGAAAAAGCACGCTTCGTCCTGGATTATACCGGGGCCGATGCCTTGATGATTGGTCGCCCTGCACAGGGCAGACCCTGGATTTTTCGCGAAATCCAACATTACTTAACAACCGGGGAACACTTGCCTGCGCCTTCTTTTGAAGAAGTCAGCAGCATTCTGATGGAGCATGTACAGGCACTCCACGCCTTTTACGGGGAGTACCAGGGGCTACGCATTGCACGCAAACACGTGTCTTGGTACCTCAAAGAACAGGCTTCTGCAGGTGATTTCCGCCGGACCTTCAACGCTATCGAGGATGCCCAACAGCAGCTCGATGCGCTGCAAGGCTACTTCGACAACGTTGCATAAATACCAGAAGAGCTTACAGAATATGTTCGAACAAAATCTGACTTCCGAAGCACTTACAGTGACTACAGTCACTTCTCAAGACCAAATCACTCAGAAGCCTCTGCGTGACTCCGTCAAAGCCTCGCTAAAGAACTATCTCGCCCAGCTGAATGGTCAGGACGTCGATGATCTGTACGAGCTTGTACTGGCAGAAGTTGAGCAACCCCTGCTGGACACCATCATGCAGTACACCCGTGGTAACCAAACCCGCGCTGCAACCATGATGGGCATCAACCGCGGTACCCTGCGTAAGAAACTGAAAAAGTATGGTATGAACTAATTTTTTAATTCCTTACTTTTTTATTTCCCCCGTTTTTTAATATTAAAAATGGGGGATCCTTCTTTTAAACTGTACAACATCACTTCCCCCCTTCTCTAACAAGTCAGACGTATTTTTCAAACAATTTCAATAATTGAAATTGCTGCGAAAAGTAGTTTCTGTTGATTTCAATTTGAATTCCCCTCCGGCACGCTTGTCCAGATATTGATCGATATGTTTGAATCGAACTCATACGCAAAAACACACATCTATTGCTTTGAAAGGACAGTATATTTTCATTAATATATGCAACTTGATTTTCAAATGAGAGATGCATAACAGTGAAAATAAATCAACTAACATTCTTGATAACCGGGATTACGCTTTTAAGCGTTAGCTCATTATCGCAAGCATCCAGCTGGCCTGGAGTACAACGTTCAAACTATGGTATTGATTTATCAGGTCAAGCAGATGTGGACCAAAATGGTGCAGCCAACTACAGGCTCGCATTAGAATTGCCTCCTGGCATTAAAGGGCATGCTCCAGACTTAGCATTGCACTACAACAGCCAGAGCAAAGATGGCATCTTTGGTGCAGGGTGGTCTCTTTCTGGCCTATCATCAATTAGCAGATGCCCATCAAATAACTACCTTGACGGTTACATTGATATTGTAGATTTCGATGAAAAAGATAAGTTTTGTCTGGATGGTGAACGGCTCATTATCGTAGATGAAAGCACGGCAAACCAAACCGAATACAGGACGGCCCGAGAAAGCTATAGAAAAGTTATTGCTTTAGGTCCAAAAAATAATCCATCAATGTTCCAGGTATGGAACCCTGATGGCTTTAAAAGTGAATACACATCTAATGTAAAAACTGCAAATAAAAGCAAAAACATTAGTTGGTCACTGATGTCTACTAGCGATAAAGCTGGCAACGAAATTCATTACGAATATAAAACTGATCCTTCTTCTGGTGAGAGCATAATAAGCGAAATCTCATATAACTCTAATCATATAAAATTTAACTACGAGAATAAGACACATAAAATTAGCTCTTATGTTCATGGAAACAAAACATCCCTAAATCATAGAATTGATGAAATAACAATCTCTCAAATAGAAGAGCCCATCAGGAATTATAAATTTAAATACCAATCTGGTAATGATATTTTACAAAAAATTACGACTGCTAACAGTGGGTGTAAAGATGAAACATGTGAGGTTAGCATTGACCTTAAGTGGAAATATCAACCAATGGGGAATTTTTCTGCTGCAAAACACTTAATTCGTAGTTTTGGAAAAGATGCTGAAGGATGGAATAATAAAGACCACATTCGTTTAACTTCAGATATAGATGGTGATGGTCGTACTGACATTATTGGTTTTTCCAATAATGGTGTTCAAGTCTCTTTTTCCGAAGGTAATACATATAGTTCACCAAGACAATTAATCAATTATTTTGGTAAAGATGCTGGAAAATGGAGTAATTCAGACCATATTAGAACTGTCGCAGATGTTAATGGCGATGGCTTAACAGATATCATTGGATTTTCTAATAGTGGTGTGCAAGTATCATTTTCTCAAGGACGAAGCTTTAGTTCACCACGCAATTTGCTAAAAGCATTCGGTAAAGATACAGGCTGGACAGTTAAAGACCATCCCAGAATAATGGCGGATGTCAATGGAGATGGTAAAGCTGATATTGTCGGATTCGGTAATAATGGCGTCTATGTTTCATTTTCTACAGGAAACTCTTTTTCTACGCCTAAACATATGCTTCGAGCATTTGGAAAAGATACTGGCGGATGGAGTACTAATGATCATATAAGAACGATGGCTGACATCAATGGAGATGGCAGAGCGGATATTGTAGGATTTTCTAATAGTGGTGTAGAAGTTTCATTATCTCAAGGAAACTCATTTTCTGCTCCCAAAAGATTACTTAACACTTTTGGAAAAAATGATGGTTGGAAGAACTATGATCACCCTCGATTTTTGGCTGATGCAAATGGAGATGGCAAGGCTGATATCATAGGATTTTCCCATAATGGTGTCATTGTATCTTTCTCTAAGGGTGATGGGTTTACTGCACCTAAACGCTTAATTAATAGTTTCGGAAATGGTGTAGGCGGGTGGAATACTAGTGATCACCCCAGAACAGTCGCTGATGTGAATGGTGATGGCCGAGCCGATATCATTGGGTTTGCAAATGATGGTGTAAATATTTCTTTTTCTCTCGGTGAAACTTTCACAGCACCAAAGCGAGTAATTAATAGCTTTGGTAAATATAGTGGAGGATGGAGTACAAAAGATCATCTTAGGATGTTAGCAGATACTGATGGAGATGGTACTGCAGATATTATCGGCTTTGGAAATGCTGGCGTATATATATCTAATTCAACAAGCGCATCTCCATTATTATTGTCTGTGACTTCTTCACTTGGAAATGTTGTAACATTCGATTATTCACCACTTACAGATAATAATGTATACAAAAAATTAAATAGTGAACAGTATCCTATATCAGAAGTACAAGCTCCAATCTATGTTGTAAAATCATTACACAGAAGCTCCCAAAATAGTAAGACCCAAAGCTCAAGTTATTATTATCATGGATTTCGTGTTCACAAACTCGGAGCGGGTAGCCTAGGTTTTTCTAAAATACAAAATTGGGATCAATCAAACAATCTGATAACTACGACAACTTACAGTCAAAATACAGGAGACTTATTACAAGGAGCCCTAGTAAAAAGAGAAATCTGTATATTTGATGGAAGAGGAAAAATTAGCTTTGATTACTGTGATGAAAATCCAAGTACTCTACTGGAACAAACAGTCAATCAATGGAAAGTTTATAAACCCACTGGTATTCCAGAGCCGATTGAACGATTTAAACGCTCTATTTCTTTTACAAGTGCTCCAGTATTAAAACCAGCACAACGCTATATTCAGCATCTGATTAAATCTACCACTAAGAAGTGGGATTTGAATGGGGAATTGATATCAACACAAGTATATGAATCTGAATTTGAACCAGATTATGGTCAATTAATACGCAAAACTATTGAAACTCAAGACCACATTAACCAACGTTGGCACAAAGAAATCACTTCTAATAGTTATGTTCCTGTTACATCAGAAATACAGGACCGCTGGTTAATAAATCTTATTGAACATCAATCTACCTTCATCTCAGGCAGCCATCTTAAAAGTACAGAAAATACAGTGCGTTATGAATACAATGAATTGGGCCTCCTCACGAAGGAAGTTCGTGAAGAGGGTGAGCCTGAACAGTTTGCAACATCCTATAGTGATTTTGATCGTGGTTTAGCCCAGACAGTAACTGAATCTTGGCAGAGGCTGCCTAACGATGGTCTTCCATCAAACTCTAGGACAACTCAATTATCATATGATGCTTTTGGATTTATTAAATCAAGAACAAATGCTGTTGGATACCAAACCAACTACCAATATGATCCTCGTTCAGGCTTGCTCCTCAATTCAACAGATACCAATGGTAGGCAAGTAAATAATTTCTATGATGACTGGGGAAGGCTCATCGGTGAAAGGCTTTCTGATGGTAGCTGGAAAACCACAACATATAAACAAAGCCATGATCAAGAAGTTGCTTATCGTATCCTAGCCCAAAGAAGTGATGCACCGACTGTAGAACATTATATTGACGCTTTACATCGTGAAGTTCGCCGAGATGTTTCCTTATTTGGAGGAGAGAAATCAATTTCTGTCAAAAAATATGATTCTCTTGGACGGTTAATTTTTGAATCTGCACCAGATTATCATGTTTCATATGAAGGAACTTCATTTGAATATGATTTGCTTAATAGAGTGAAACAGATAACACGTGCTGATAATTCAAAAACCACTTATTTCTATGAACCATTAACGATGACATCGGTGAACGCCAAAGGCCAAAAAGCGATCACTCGTTCTAATGCATGGGGATGGAATATAGAAAAATCAGATGATAATAATAACACCACAGCTTATCGATATGATGGACGTGGGAATATTATTGAAACAATTGATCCTAACGGCAATAAAATCATTGTCGATTACGATCGCTTTGATAGAAAAACATCCATTCATGATCCAAATACTGGATCTAATTCCTATACATTAAATGGGTTAGGATTAATTTCAAAAAGTGTGAATGGCAATAACCAAAGTATTATTTTTGAGTATGATTTACTTGGTCGTCAAACATACCGAAACATTGAAGATGTTAAAAGAAAAGCTGGAAACATTGAGACTATTTGGAAATACAGTGAGAGTCATGGCGATACTGGACTATTAGAGTCCATTACACAAGACAATTACATTGAAAGGTATTCATATGACGCACAAGGAAGAATGTCATCAAAGAAAATCAACATTGGAAACAATGAATTCAATTACCAATGGTCCTACAATAATAATGGTCGTGTCGAAGAAAAAGTTCTACCAAACGATCTTAGCGTCCAATATATATATGATCAATTTGGATATTTAACAACAATTAAAAACTCTACCGAGAGAACTCCATATTGGGAGTTACTGTCAATGGATACAAGAGGAAACATCACTTCAACTCAGCTGGGTGGTGGAATCACGACAACAAAATATTTTGATTCGATCACTGGAAATCTAACCAACATTTCAAGTAATAACTTGATTGGAAAAACAATTCAATCCGTTAACTATGAATATGATGAGATTGGAAATGTTACACAAAAATCATGGTCACAGTTTAACAAGTCATTCATAGAAAATTTCGAATATGACAGTTTAAATAGATTAATTTCATCATCTGGTGTGAGCAATCAAGATTTAAAATATGATGCTTTAGGAAATATCACCTATAAATCAGATGTTGGCACTTATCAATATAACTCTTCTCGTCCACATGCTGTAAGCTCAATTAGCGGCATAAGGAGCGCTGAATACTTATATGATAACGCGGGTAACCAAATTGAAGGTGATGGAAGAACTATCACATATAGCGCTTTCAATAAACCTCTAACAATTTCAAACAAAGAAGGAACAACTACTTTTGAATATGGTCCATCATTAGAAAGAACAATCAGGAATGATGTAAATAAAAACCGAACTACCTATTATGTTGATCGCGATTATGAGCAAGTAAATGAAAATGGAAAAATTACTCATCGATACTTTATTGCTGACCAAGTAATAGTTGAAAAAGATAGCGAAGGTTCCGCTAAAAACAAATACCTTTTTAAAGACCATCTTAACTCAGTTCTCCTTATAACAGATCAATTGGGAGAAATAGAGTATCAAACTAGCTATGATGCTTGGGGTAAATCACGAATTCTTCCAGGACAAGAAGATTATGAGCTCAGCCAAAACTCATACTCAGATGGATTAACAGGAAGACTTGGGTTTTCCAGTCATGAAAATCTAACGGAATCTAACTTAGTGCATATGACAGGGAGACTGTACGACCCTGTCATTGGGCGATTCCTAAATCCTGATCCTATTGTTCAAGATGATATTGGGGGCGGACAAGGTTTCAACCGATACAGTTATGTTCAAAATAACCCATTAAAATACACTGATCCTTCAGGTTATTCCATCAGTGGCTTTTTCAAGAAAACAGGAAAGTTCATTGATAAATATTGGAAAGTCGGTGTTGCAATTGCCGCTTCAGTTTTCACTTATGGCTATGCCTCGGGTTGGGCGGCTGGATTCCTAAGTTCACAAGTTGCAATCGGTGCAACTGGCGGAGCTGCTGCAGGATTTGTATCTGGTGCAATTCTCAGTGGAACATGGGAAGGTGCATTCCAGGGAGCGTTAGCTGGCATGATTACTGGCGGATTCAGCAAATTAACAGGAAGCTGGAAAGTAGATTCACTTGGCACCTTTGCAAAAAGAATTGGGACTTCTGCAGTAGGTGGATGTGCTAGTGCTGCTGCCGTAGGCGGTAGATGCTCTCAAGGAGCCAGACTTGCTGGTATTGGTGAGGCTTTTCGGGCTGGAATTGAATGGTTTACAGGCTATGAACCAACAACGAAGCGTGCAACACAAGGCGCTTTAAACAAAACGAACAGCTCAACAAGCGGGTATTCAGGCCCTGCACATAATCCTAAACTTGATATTTGCAGCTCGGATTTCAGTAAATGTGGGCCACTTTTCAATCAGGTCGGAGAAGCCAATAGCAGCCATTTCCTTATGGGAGAAAAAGGTGCATTTATGAGTTTTCTATCAACAAAAGTACCTGGCTTCAACTCAGGTGCGGTTCTTCATGATGTCTTTGTTGGCACGGTCCAAAGATCGCTGGGCATTTGGAGTAACCCTGGTCTGGTTTCTGGAATTGTTACAAACCAAGTTTCTATTATTCCAGTAATTGCCTTTAACTATGCTGCATTACACCAAATGGTACAATTACAAGCCTACCAATATGAGCAGCTAATGAAAAAGTAGTACGCTGATCTACAGATGTGTTTAGCCCCATAAAATTAGGGCCTTAGATGAAGCCAGCAGCTAACCCCTGCTGGCTTTTACTTTGATATATTTGCCTGACTGGTGCTACCATTCGCTTCTCCATCTTCATAGAAGATGACAACCTGACTTGAAATTTTCCCCATTGCCAAACTCTAAGACAGTCTAGAGTTTTTACATATTCCGGTTCACTTGTTAAGCCATCCACTTGCTTCAGACAGCACATATCGTAATTTTATTACAATCTCATCAGCCAGTACTTTGCCATTATTTATTTTGCCCTTCAAACAAAAACCCAGCAGTGATCCACATCACTCTAGATTCGCTCAACCCATCCGGAAAATACTAATTGTGTGATTCTTATCACCAAAAGTTTAAATAGCAAACAGTCGGTAATTGAGGTGCTGATCACCTAAAATTAATTTGACAATTTTAAAACTCAAGTAATGTAAGGGAATTACAGCGACGGAATGATGCTGGGATCACAATAATTTGGTGGGGATGGGCTAAGAAAGGAGACGGGAGTCACGAAACCCCCGTCATCAGTTTGGTTTTCAGGATCTGTGGTAGATTGATTGGGTACGAAGCAATCGACGGTTTTGGCGAACCGTTATCCACACAACAGAACTTAAAACTGAACATCAAACGGGGAAAGGTCATGATATCACCAGACACCAAGATCAAGATACAGAATTTTGGTCGCTTCCTCTCCAACATGGTAATGCCCAATATTGGTGCATTCATCGCTTGGGGGTTTATCACCGCACTGTTTATTCCGACCGGCTGGCTGCCAAATGAGACGATCGCCAAGCTGGTTGGCCCGATGATCACCTACCTGCTGCCGCTGCTGATTGGTTATACCGGCGGTAAACTGGTTGGTGGCGACCGGGGCGCTGTCGTCGGTGCCGTCACCACGATGGGTGTGATTGTCGGTACCGATATTCCTATGTTCATGGGGGCCATGATTGTCGGCCCGATGGGCGGCTGGGCCATTAAGCACTTTGATAAAGCCGTGGAAGGCAAAATCAAAAGCGGCTTCGAAATGCTGGTCAATAACTTCTCAGCCGGCATCATTGGTATGATCTGTGCCATTATTGCCTTCTTCCTGATCGGCCCTTTCGTGAAGATTCTCTCCGGTGGCCTGGCAGCAGGTGTGAACTTCCTGGTGGATGCCGGATTGTTACCCCTGACCTCAATTTTCGTTGAACCGGCGAAGATCCTCTTCCTGAATAATGCGATTAACCACGGCATTTTCTCGCCGCTGGGAATCCAGCAATCCAATGAAATCGGCCAGTCCATCTTTTTCCTGATTGAAGCCAACCCGGGGCCTGGGCTTGGTATTTTACTGGCATACATCATGTTCGGTCGCGGCACGGCAAAACAAACCGCCGGGGGTGCTGCCATCATTCACTTCTTCGGTGGGATCCACGAGATTTACTTCCCGTATATTCTGATGAATCCGCGCCTGATCCTGGCCGCCATAGCCGGCGGGATGACAGGGGTTTTCACCCTGACCCTGTTCCACGCAGGTCTGGTTTCTCCCGCTTCACCGGGCTCAATCTTTGCTGTCATGCTGATGGCGCCGAAGTCTTCCATGGTCGGTGTCCTGTGCTCCATTGCAGCAGCGGCAAGCGTATCCTTCCTGGTTGCGTCACTCCTGCTGAAAACCCAGAAAGTGACCGACGAAGATGACGGTACCTCGCTGGAAGCAGCCAGTGAAAAAATGAAGGCCATGAAATCCGGTAAATCCTCTGAAGGCAAGGCCACGGTCAATGCAAAACAGTCTTCCGGGGCAGAACTGAGCCAAGTGCGCCGTATGATTGTCGCCTGTGATGCCGGCATGGGGTCGAGTGCCATGGGTGCCGGTCTGCTGCGCAAAAAAGTGAATGAAGCCAGACTGAATATTGAGGTCACCAACAGTGCCATCAATAACCTGCCGGATGATGTCGATGTAGTGATCACACACCGGGATCTGACGGAACGTGCCCGCAAGCACGCTCCGCATGCCTGTCATATTTCACTGACCAACTTCATGGACGGTCAGGTTTATAACGATCTGATCACCCGGATTATCGCCGCCAGCAGTCCGGATGCCGCCAATGACCCGACACTGGTCAAGCTGACCCCGGTGGCAGCCAACGATGATTCACTGACACCGCAGCCACCCTCAGTGTTCCAGATCCAGGCCGACAATATTCATCTGGGACTGAGAGCTACAAATAAGGAAGAAGCCATCCGCTTCGCCGGTGAACAACTGGTGAAACTGGGCTATGCCGAACCAGATTACGTGAATGCCATGTTCGACCGTGAAGCCCTGGTCCCCACTTATCTCGGCGAGTCCATTGCGGTGCCGCACGGCACGGTCGAGGCCAAGGACCGCGTGATCAAAACCGGCATCGTCATTTGCCAGTATCCGGACGGCGTCCTGTTTACCGAAGACGAAGATGACATCGCCCATCTGGTGATCGGCATCGCCGCCAAAAATGATGAACATATTCAAGTGATTACAACCATCACCAATGCACTGGATGATCCTGAGGCCATTGAGCGCCTCAAACGGACGCAGGACGTGCAAGAAGTGCTGAGCATTCTTGCCAGCGAAGAAGCAGCCTGAGGCAGTGTCTTTCGGGGCCGGGCTTGCCGGCCTCTCTCATTGAAGGTAGGAATCATCATGAAAGCAGTTCATTTTGGCGCTGGCAATATCGGCCGCGGATTCATCGGTAAAGTTCTGGCAGATGCACAGGTCAATGTTACTTTTGCCGACGTCAACGAGCCACTCATCGATCAGCTCAGCCATGCGCAGTCTTATACCGTCAAAGTGGTAGGCAACGACTGCCATCTCGATACGGTCAGTCATATCACAGCCGTGAATGCCGCAGGGCCGGATGTCATCGATCAAATTGTCCAGACAGATTTGATCACCACAGCCGTCGGCCCGGCGGTACTGGATAAAATCGCCAGAACCATTGCCGAAGGGCTGACCAAGCGGTTTGCTTCGGGCAACCAGCAGCCCCTGAATATCATCGCCTGTGAAAACATGGTCCGGGGCACCACTCACCTGAAAGCCGAAGTCTACAAACATTTGTCGCCGGCGGATCAGGCTCTGGCAGATGACTACGTGGGTTTTGTTGACTCTGCTGTCGATCGCATCGTCCCGCCCGCGGATGCCGCCAACGACGATCCGCTGGAAGTCACCGTCGAAAGTTTCAGCGAGTGGATTGTCGACCAGCAACAGTTTAAAGGCGACATTCCTGCCATCGCTGGCATGGAAACCACCAACGATCTGATGGCATTTGTTGAACGGAAGTTGTTTACACTCAACACAGGTCATATCATGACGGCGTATCTGGGCGCTTTGCGCGGTTATGAAACCATCCGGGATGCCATTGAGGATAACGATATTCGTGCTCAGGTCAGAAATGCCATGCGCGAAAGCGGTGAAGTGCTGATCCGCCGCTACGGCTTCGACCGGGACCAGCACAATGCCTATATCGAAAAAATCCTGACCCGTTTTGCCAATCCCTTCCTGCGTGATGAGATTGACCGGGTCGGCCGACAGCCCATCCGTAAACTGGGCAGTAACGACCGGCTGATTAAACCATTACTGGGAACGATTGAATACGGAACCCCCAACCAAACCCTGATCACCGGGATTGCGGCGGCACTGAAGTACGTCAATCCCAGCGATCCGCAGGCGATCGAGTTACAAAACACATTGAGAGAAAAAGGGGTATGCCAGACACTGGCTCAATACACCGGACTGGATGCTGGCAGCGATGCGGCCCGCCGTATTGAACAGTGCTATCAGGCCTTATCCTGAAAATATACGGGGAGTGCACTCCCCGTTTTTTGCAGCAAAGAGAACTTTTATCCATGCCACCATGTGAACACGAAGCAGACATTATTGAGCGACTGAACGAAGCCAACACAGTCCGCGGCTTTTTCATTGCCACTGTTGAGATTCTGGAGGAAGCGGTGGACAGACTGATCCAACGGATTTTCCGGAAAGATGACTTTGCGGTGAAGTCCGTGGTGGAGCCTTTGTTGCACGATTCTGGCCCACTCGGAGAACTGACGGTTCGTCTGAAACTACTGTATGGACTGGGCGTCATTGCGCAGCCTGTTTATCAGGATATAGAACGCTGTCTTCGGATCAGAGACATGCTCAACCGGGACGGCTCTGAATACAGCTTTACGGACCCTAAAATCATCAAAGAGATTAAAGCGCTGCATCAGGCGAATGTGATGTGCGTGGCTCAGCTCGACATGGCCCCCATCTCTGAAGACATTGATCTCAGCTTCTATCAGATGCAAATGGCCCGGCAGGAACAGGTGGTGAAATCTACTCTGGCACTGGCCATTTCAGGGATTGCGACTGAACTGAACAAAGACAGCCCGTTTTAATCCACGGTCTGTCTCTGCCCATGCAAGCGCTCTCCTCTCAGACCCAAGCAATTGGGTCAGGAAAAAATATCATCCACCTGTTGATACCCATCTGCGAATTCAAGAATCGCCGCCAGGACAACATCCGCTTCTTCTGGATTGCAGTTCATTTCTTGATAAAAAGCAAACGCTGACACATCAGCTCCGACAGATATCCACTTCTTGGTTGGATCGACAGCAACTTTACCTTTTTCATAGAATAAGATTGAGAACTCCTCCTTCTTCTTTTCAAAACCGGTGAAGTTAAAAGCCATCAGTGCCATCCCGCCAGCGCCTACAAAAGCAAACGGCCCCAAAATAAAGACAGAAAGGATACAAACGACAATGCCAACACGAGCGAGTTTTCGCACGGCACTATAAGCAGATTCTGGAATATCTTCGAGTTGGGTGTAGCGGATCCCGAGCGCGGTTAATTGATAGTGATAAACCCAAGGCGAACAAGCAAAATTCTTTAAAAAGATCCACCATCCCCAGCCTAAACCAAAACAGAGCAAAAGTTTTGGCAAAAACCAGTAACTGCCAGGTTCATAACTGGCAGCAAAGAATATCCCACCAAAGAGAACACTGATCATAATATAAAAACCTTGTCGAAATTTATCGATTGTGACTATTGCTGTCCATTCAAACAATACAGGCGCGTCTTTTAGCTGCGCTTTCATGGCCTTCACTTGTTCATCACTGATTTCAACAATTGTCCTGTGTTCTTGTGTTTCACTCATTGAGGGGCCCTTAAAATGGATGATTCATGTCCAATCCGTACATGACAACAAGATTTCTGATTACAATGAAAGAAAATCCCATATTGCATCGTCCTTTTATCTGTCAGATATCTAAATTTCATCCACCAGCTGATACCCATCAGCGAATTCAAGAATCGCAGCTAAAACAAAGTCCGATTCTTCTGGACGGCAGTTCACTTCATGGTAAAAGGCAAACGATGATACATCCGCCCTCATCTTAATCCACCTCTTTGTTGGATGAAGAGCGACTTTACCTTTTTCATAAAATAAAGCAGTAAATTCCTCTTTTTTCTTTTCAAAACCGGTGAAGTTAAAAGCCATCAGTGCCATACCGCCTGCCCCAACAAAAGCAAACGGCCCAAAAATAAATACAGAAATGATACAAACACCAATGCCAACATAGGCGAGTTTTCGCACAACACTATAAGCAGATTCTGGAATATCTTCGAGTCGTGTATAACGGATCCCAAGCGTGGTTAATTGATAGTGATAAATTACTGGTGCACATACCAAATAATGTAAAAATGCCCAACACATCCATCCCACTCCAAAACAAATCAAAAATTTAAAAATATTCGAAAGACTTCCAGGATCATAACTTGCAATAAAAAACACTCCTCCCAGAATTGAACTTAGAAAAACATTAATACCTTGATGAAATTTATCTGTCGTGACTCTCGTGGTCCATTCAAATAATACAGGCGCGTCTTTCAGCTGCGCTTTCATTGCTTTCACTTGTTCGTCACTGATTTCGACAATTGTCCTGTGTTCTTGTGTTTCACTCATTGAGGGGCCCTTAAACGTATGACTCATATGTTCGAAATTTGTATTTAGATATTTATTTTGAAAATGATTCAATGAGTGTTTTACTTTCTTTAAAGTATCTATTTTCAGCAGCAGATTGATCGTTCATTTTTAGTTCGATATCAACACTACGAGATTTATATCAGAATTATAAACTGTTGGGGGTTATTCCAGGTTAGATGTCCTTTGATTGATATATTTAAATGGGAGGATAATCACTTTCGTTGATGGAACATGATTTTATTTTTGAAGTCAGTTCCAAGAGGCACATTAAACGGATAACACAAAACAAGCTCTAATCAATTTATCAAATGAGATCTCATTTAAAAACCCAGAGCCACACTGAATGCAAAGCTTGATTTAGGAGCGAGCTTCAATACATCAAAATAGGGAGAAGAGAGTGGGATACGCACAAGGGATTCAATACTGACAGCACCGGATCGGTATGGATCCGACCCGGTCTGATTTAACTAGCTTACAAATAATCACACAAATAAGCGGTGGTTTCTTCAATGCGAACATCGAAAGCGGCATCACCTGGTACTTCAAAGTCGTCACCGGCGTTGTAGGTTTCCCACTCAACATGGCCCGGCAGCTTCACGGTAATCGTCCCTTTCACAATCGTCATGCGCTCAGGCGCCGCGGTTGAGAAAGTGTAATTGCCAGGCAGCATCACGCCAACACTGCTGCGCGCACCCTGCGCTTCAAAGCCAATTGACTTTACATTTCCATCAAAATATTCGTTCGTATTCAGCATGATATTCCTTATCCTGAAAAAGCTGGATGCCTCACGCTACCACAGTTCATGAGGGGCGCATACCTCTTTCTTTATGTCCGGAAAACGGCGGCTCAGTGGGGTTCATCCGCCAGGGCTTCGAGGATCGAACAATGGCTGGCATCATCGTCTGCTTCCCCGCAACAGGCATCATTAATCTTCTTCAGAGCGCGTCGAATCCGCTGCAGCTCTGCCAGTTTGGCATCAATGTCTTCGAGCTTAGCCTGGGTAATCGCTTTCACCTCAGCACAGCTGTGCTGATCGGCTTCCAGACGGATGGTCAGCAGTTCTCGAATTTCCTCAAGACTGAGCCCGACCGCCTTTGCACGCAAAATAAAACGGACACGAGATAAGTCTTCCTCATGATACAGACGGTATCCGCCTTCACTGCGCTCCCTGGGCACCAGCAAGCCGTTTTTTTCATAAAACCGCAGGGTGTCACTGCTGACGTCGCACAATTTAGCCAGCTGTCCAATCAAATACCTAGCCATTGGGTTTCAAAGCTCCTCTCCTCCTACCATTGCAGACACACCGTTCCAGACAAAAAACGCCCAAGGCAAACGTTTGCGCAACGCAGGGAATCATGTAAAATACGCGCCATCACTCAATCCCGTCCACTCTGCCGGATGAGGCTATTTGCCAAAGGCAACCGTACGTTTCTGGTCAGCTTTTGGCAAATAATTCACCGCAATCAAAGAGATGGTAGCAATGGAAAACGCTCGTCCTATTCGCCGTGCTCTGATCAGCGTATCAGACAAAACGGGAATTGTTGAATTCGCACAAGCTCTTGCCAACCGTGGCGTCGATATTCTGTCCACCGGTGGGACTGCCCGCCTCCTGGCTGACCAGGGCATTCAGGTTACTGAAGTTTCCGACTACACCGGCTTCCCTGAAATGATGGATGGCCGCGTGAAGACCCTGCACCCGAAAGTACACGGTGGCGTGCTGGGGCGTCGTGGTCAGGATGATGCAATCATGGCTGAGCATGGCATTGCACCGATTGATATGGTGGTGGTGAACCTGTATCCGTTCGCAGCAACCGTCGCCAAACCAGGCTGTACGCTGGAAGATGCGATCGAGAACATCGATATCGGCGGCCCGACGATGGTACGCAGCGCAGCGAAAAACCACAAAGACGTCACCATTGTGGTCAATGCACACGACTACGACCGCGTGCTGGCGGAGATGGCCGACAACGACGGCTCTCTGACCCATGCCACCCGTTTTGATCTGGCCATTGCCGCATTTGAACACACCGCTGCTTACGATGGCATGATCGCCAACTACTTTGGCACCATGCTCCCTTCATATGGGGACCCTGCTGTTCATCAACAAGCGCAAGAAGGCGACGAGGCATCGAAATTCCCGCGCACCTTCAACCAGCAGTTCATCAAAAAACAAGACATGCGTTATGGCGAAAACAGCCATCAGGATGCTGCGTTCTATGTGGAAGCCCAGCCTGAGGAAGCCTCTGTGGCAACCGCACGCCAGCTGCAAGGCAAAGCGCTGTCTTACAATAATATCGCGGATACCGATGCCGCACTGGAATGCGTGAAAGAATTCGACCAGCCGGCCTGTGTCATCGTCAAACACGCTAACCCTTGTGGTGTTGCACTGGGTGCAACCCTGCTGGAAGCTTATGACCGCGCCTACAAGACCGACCCGACGTCAGCCTTCGGTGGTATTATTGCATTCAACGGCGAACTGGATGCCGAAACGGCAAAAGCCATTATCGACCGCCAGTTCGTGGAAGTGATTATTGCCCCGAGCGTCAGTGCTGAAGCGGCCGAAGTGGTCTCTGCCAAACAGAACGTCCGTCTGCTGGCATGTGGTCAGTGGCACAGCAAAACGACTGGGTTCGACGTCAAACGCGTAAACGGCGGTCTGCTTGTTCAGGACCGTGATCAGGGGATGGTGACTCAGAGCGATCTGAAAGTCGTTTCCAAACGCCAGCCGACCGAAGAAGAACTGCGTGATGCGCTGTTCTGCTGGAAAGTTGCCAAATACGTCAAGTCCAACGCGATTGTGTACGCCAAAGGCAATATGACCATTGGTGTGGGCGCGGGCCAGATGAGCCGCGTTTATTCTGCGAAAATCGCGGGCATCAAAGCCGCAGATGAAAATCTGGAAGTGGCTGGCAGTGTGATGGCGTCTGATGCCTTCTTCCCGTTCCGCGATGGCATTGATGCCGCCGCTGAAGCTGGGATCACCTGCGTGATTCAGCCGGGCGGTTCGATGCGCGACGAAGAAGTCATTGCGGCTGCCGATGAACACGGCATGGCGATGGTCTTCACGGGCATGCGTCATTTCCGTCACTAACATTTCCCGAAGGCGTCCATTCGGCGCCTTCCTGCGTATTTCAGCCTCTGATCTAATCAGGGGCTTTCCTCCATCTCACGAGGTAAAGGACTGAGCATGAAAATTCTTGTGATTGGTAACGGCGGCCGCGAGCACGCGCTGGGTTGGAAAGCGGCACAGTCTGCACAGGTCGAAAAAGTCTTCGTTGCACCGGGCAACGCAGGTACCGCACTGGAGCCAAAACTGGAAAATGTTGCGATTGGTGTTGAAGATGTCCCGGCACTGGTGGCATTTGCCAAAGAAAATGAAATCGCGCTGACCATCGTCGGTCCGGAAGCGCCGCTGGTGATCGGTGTCGTCGATGCCTTCCGCGAGGCCGGTTTACCGATTTTCGGTCCGACACAGGCGGCAGCGCAGCTGGAAGGCTCCAAAGCCTTCACCAAAGACTTTCTGGCCCGTCATCAGATCCCGACCGCGGAATATCAGAACTTCACCGAAATTGAACCCGCGCTGGCCTACCTGCAAGAAAAAGGCGCCCCGATTGTCGTGAAAGCCGACGGTCTGGCTGCCGGGAAAGGCGTGATTGTCGCCATGACCCTGGAAGAAGCGGAAGCCGCAGTACGTGACATGCTGGCCGGCAATGCATTCGGCGAAGCTGGTCACCGTGTGGTCATCGAAGAATTTCTGGATGGCGAGGAAGCCAGCTTTATCGTCATGGTTGACGGCAAAAACATCCTGCCGATGGCCACCAGTCAGGACCACAAACGCGTCGGCAACGGCGACACCGGCCCGAACACCGGTGGTATGGGAGCATACTCTCCTGCACCGGTTGTCACACCTGAAATCCACCAGCGCGTGATGGATGAAGTGATCAAACCAACCGTTGAAGGCATGGCCGCGGAAGGAAACCCATATACCGGTTTTCTGTATGCAGGTCTGATGATCATGGCCGACGGTACCCCGAAAGTCATTGAGTACAATTGCCGTTTCGGCGATCCGGAAACCCAGCCAATCATGCTGCGCCTGCAATCCGATCTGGTTGAGCTGTGCCTGGCTGCGGTGGACGGTAAACTGAATACCGTTGATTCCCAGTGGGACCCGCGTGCCGCCATTGGCGTCGTGCTGGCCGCCGGCGGTTACCCGTCTGCCTACAACAAAGGGGACGTGATTTCCGGCCTGCCTGAGCAGGATGGCGATGCCGAGAAAATCTTCCATGCCGGCACGGCCAGCAAAGACGGCCAGGTTGTAACAAACGGCGGTCGTGTGCTGTGTGCCACAGCGATGGGGACAACCGTCTCTGAAGCCCAGCAACGCGCTTATGCCCTGGCGAAACAAGTCAGCTGGGATGGTGTTTTCTACCGCGATGACATTGGTTACCGTGCCATTGCCCGTGAGCAACAATCATCCAATGGCTGATGACACAGTCGGATAAAGATAAGGCGCCTGACGGCGCCTTTGTTTCATTCGGGTGTGTTCTCACGCTCAGGAAGCATCCAGTAAAACCGGCTTTGTCAGACACTGCTGGGAAGAAACACGGCTCAGCAACACCGCATCTGCGGTCAGCTTGCCACGGCCATCAGACTTCGCCACCATCGCAACATAACCGGGTTTTACCGGGATATGCTGCCAGTCCACCTTGTGCTCAGAGTGATCGCTGCAACGGATAAAACGCTGTCCGTCCCATACCCCTTGCATCAGCTCCAGACCGTCACGGGACTGTGCCTTCACCACAGCAATCGCCTGTTCAGCCTGCTGGCTGAGCTGATGAAGCTGCGTATCCGACAGCGGAAAAACACTCTCTCCCACCTTGTAACGCTGGAAAACCGCCTCGCCGTGCTGATCATAACGCACATGCAGCTCAAACGGCTGCAGCGCATCATCTTTCAGCGCCGTTCCTGTACGCTTCAGCTCACGCAGTTGTCCTTCCCGCCAGCGGTATTCAGTCTGGTATTCACCATACTCACCCATCCATACACGTTCAGATAAAAATTCAGGTCTGGACTGACGGATCCCGGCCCAGTACAGAGACGATGCGTCACCGGCGACCTGGCCGCCACTCAGGCGTTCTAACGAAGAAAGTGCATGGGGTGTCATGAGCGTACTGCCACAGGCAGTGAGGAGGAGAGAAATAAAAATCAGGCAGGTTCGTTTCATAAAAGAAAAACTCCGCCGAGAAGGATCGTCGACGGAGTTGAGATTATTTTACAGAATCTTTCAGCGCTTTACCGGCTACGAAAGCTGGTACGTTTGCCGCTGCGATCTGGATCTCTTTACCCGTCTGTGGGTTACGGCCAGTGCGTGCAGCGCGGTGGTTTACTTTAAATGTACCAAAGCCAATAAGTTGAACCTGGTCACCGGATTTCAGTGCTTCGGTGATGCCGCTCAGAGTAGATTCCAGCGCGTCTTTCGCTTGCGCTTTAGTCAGATCCGCTTGTTCAGCAATCAGTTCAATCAGTTGGGTCTTGTTCATTCGGTTTCCCTTCTAAGGTTTTTTCTTCAGACGCATCCACTCTAATTCAAAAGAAGCCCATGTGGCAAAGGTTTGTCTGTCTTCCTGTGGTCGGCTGCGGGCTCTTTAACCATAAACTGAGCGCAAGTTCACAAATTGTTACTATCCTGAAGAATGTGCTGGTTGCTTTTGCTCCGTACAACACCAATAAATGGGGTGATTTTTCCGATGAGAGCTGTCTAAACCGCATGATACTTCTGACCCTTTACATCGCGATTGCGATTGGTATTTCATTTATCTGTTCCGTCCTTGAAGCCGTTTTGCTGAGCATTTCCCCCAGTTATGTCGGCACTTTGCGTCAGCAGTCCCACCCGATGGCTGACAAACTGACAGAGCTGAAAGACAACATCGACCGGCCGCTGGCATCCATTCTGACCCTGAACACCATCGCCCATACCATTGGTGCTGCAACGGCGGGTGCTCAGGCTGCGGTGGTTTTCGGCAGCCAATGGCTGGGCGTCTTCTCCGCTGCACTGACAGTCGGCATTCTGCTGCTGTCTGAAATCATTCCGAAAACCATTGGAGCCACCTACTGGCGCCAGCTGGCGCCGCTGACCGCCCGGGTACTGAGTGTCATGGTCTGGCTGTTACGGCCATTTGTCTGGGTCTCCGAGCAGATCACCCGCCGCTTGTCGCAGGGCCACCAGCCCCCCAAACTGCGTGATGAACTGTCGGCTATGGCGATGCTGGCCAAAGAATCCGGTGAACTGGCCGAAGGCGAGTCAAAAATCATGCATAACCTGCTGCAGTTCTGTGATGTCAGCGTCACCAAAATCATGACGCCCCGTCCGGTACTGTTTCGGGTCGAGGACAATCTGACCATCAATGAGTTTCTAGCCACAGCCAAAGACAGCCCGTTCTCACGCCCGCTGATTTACCGGGGCAGCAAGGACAATATCCTGGGGTTTGTTCACCGGCTGGAACTGTTTGCCGAGAGCCAGAGCGGCCGGGGCAACATCCTCCTCAGCGAAATGATGCGCCCGCTGCCGGTCGTGATGAATATTGATACCGTTCCGGTTGCCTTTGAGAAGCTGATGAAGGCAAGGGCCCAACTGGCATTGGTTGTGGATGAATATGGGACGGTGATGGGGCTGGTCACGCTGGAAGACGTCTTCGAGAGTCTGGTCGGCGAGGAAATTGTCGATGAAGCCGACATCAGCACCAGCATGCAGCAGCTCGCTTTTCAGCGCTGGGAACGCTGGAAGAAAAAACACAATGTCATCGAAAACCGCGACGAGGACGATACCCCGTAAAGAAAAACGGCAGGAAATCATTCCTGCCGTTCCTTCAAATGCTGTGCATGACTCACATCAGAGCGCAATGCCAATGTTGCTGACACAAGCCTCACGCAGCTCTCTGCGCAAATCTTTAATCAGTTCAATATCCCGGCTTTCCGCATCTTTGAGCGCACGGAAAATCGCCCACTGGACATCCCACTCTTCACAGACGGCCTGATTTTCCTTCTGATTCTCGTTGGTAATCGCTTCACCTGTCTGCGCTTCTTCCAGATTTACTACCGTCTCAACCGACAGTGAACTGATGCTGAGCGCAATCTCAGGGATCTGATCACGATCCAGCAGCGCATGCAGTACGTCAGACAGAGCGACGCAGGCATCAATGGCCGGACTGACGGCATACAAATCATAGTCGTCCGCCGCCGGGACCATTTCTTCCAGCTTCTCCAGCTGGCGCTCGAAATTGATCTTGGCATTTTTTACCGTCAGAATTTCCCAGACACTGTCGAGAATTAAACGGTAAGGCTGAGGGTCGGCAAACCCGGTCTCACGGCAGAAGAACGCATAGTTCGGATACATCCGCTCACACAGCGATGCCATAAATGTAAGATATTGCCAGGATTCAAATTTTTCTAAGCGAAGCTGAATTGGATTTTTAAGCATGGGATAATCTGTCTGAAAGCGTTGGTTGAATTTTACTTGATAAGCTGCCTGTGCAAAAGGAAAAAGCCATGCATCAACTCTGTATTATCTCCCGGCGGTACGAGCTGTACCGTCAACTCATCGAAAACGCCGCACTTCCGGAACTGGCACTGACAGACAATCCGGCGGAAGCGACCCTGGTTCTGGCCGATCCGCCGCTGCTGACAGGCAGACTGGAAGAATTTTTAAACCTGCACTGGGTGCAGTCAACGTATGCCGGGATTGATGCCCTCATCCGCCCCGGATTACGGAAAGATTACACCCTGACCAATATCCGTGGTCTCTTCGGCCAGCTGATCAGTGAGTATGTCCTGGGTCTCCTCTTCAGCCACCAGCGGCATTTTGCCAGGTATCATGAGCAACAACAGCAAGGAATATGGCGGCAGCATCACTACAACTCCCTGGCTGGTAAAACCATGGTGATCCTGGGTACCGGCACCATCGGCCAGCACCTGGCCCAATCAGCCCGGGCACTCGGTATGACGATTTATGGTGTGAACCGCTCCGGTGAGACCCCGAATAACAGCTTTGCCCGGGTCTTCCCGATCGAACAGCTGACCGGGGTATTACCGCAGGCTGATATCGTGGTTTCCATTCTGCCCGCCACAGAACTGAGCAATGATGTACTCAACGCAGAGAGTCTGAGCCACTGCCGGGATGTATTGCTGTTCAATGTCGGCCGCGGCAATGCCGTCTGCGAACCGGGCCTGATTCAGGCGCTGGAAAGTGGTGCCGTGGCACACGCTTTTCTGGATGTCTTTAAGCAGGAGCCACTGCCTGCGACGCATCCGTTCTGGCAGCATCCGCGTATTACGGTTACACCACATATTGCTGCCGAGAGCTTCCCGGAACAGGTGATGGAGATATTCAAAACCAACTACCTGCGCTATGTTGAAGGAAAGCCACTGCAATTTCAGATTGATTTTGAGCGGGGTTATTAAACCTGCCGATGAAAACAAATCCAGCCCCGAACGCCTTGCCCGCGTTATTACATCAGATCCGTCAGTGTACGCTGTGTCAGGCCCACTTGCCGCTCGGACCGCGTCCGGTCATTCAGGCCAGCAGTGAAGCACGGCTGATGATTGTCGGTCAGGCGCCGGGCACTCGGGTGCATGACACAGGAATTCCCTGGAATGATCCAAGCGGTGACCGGCTACGCCGCTGGCTCGAACTCGACAGGGAGACCTTCTATGATCCCAGCCGCATCGCCATCATGCCCATGGGACTGTGCTATCCGGGAAAAGGCAAAAGCGGCGATCTGCCGCCCAGACCTGAATGCGCCCCTCAGTGGCACGGCCAGGTCTGGCCCTTACTGCCCAATATCGGAATGACGCTGCTGGTCGGGCAGTACGCGCAGAACTATTATCTGCCCGACAAACCCAAAACCCTGACCGAGACGGTCCGGGCCTGGCGGCAATGGGCACCGACTTACCTGCCGCTGCCTCATCCTTCGCCCCGCAATACGCTGTGGCTGAAGAAAAATCCCTGGTTTGAAGCCGAAGTTGTGCCTTACATCCGGGACTATGTCCACCAGCATCTGGGCTTATAACGCATACAAAAAAGCGAGCCATCGGGCTCGCTTTTCACTGCTGATAACGCGGTCTGCTTACTTATGGTAAGGCGCTGACAGCTCATGCACCGCCTCAACAAAGACCCCGGCATTTTCCGGCGGTACGTCGAGGTGAATCCCGTGGCCCAGATTGAAGACATGACCGGTGCCTTCACCAAACCCAGACAGAATACCTGCCACTTCCTCGCGAATCCGCTCAGGAGATGCATACAGCATCGAAGGATCCATATTGCCCTGCAGGGCAACTTTATCGCCCACCCGGCGCTTGGCATCCGCAATATCAATCGTCCAGTCCAGACCGACAGCATCACAGCCCGTTGCTGCAATCGCTTCCAGCCACATGCCGCCGTTCTTCGTGAACAGAGTCACGGGTACACGGCGTCCTTCGTTTTCACGGATCAGACCATCCACAATCTTATGCATGTACTGCAGCGAGAAGAGTTTGTAGTCACGTGGCGTCAGTACACCACCCCAGGTATCAAACACCATCACCGACTGAGCACCCGCTTTGATCTGCGCATTCAGATACGAGATCACGCTGTCTGCCAGCTTGTCCAGCAAAGCATGCAATACTGCAGGCTCGGCATACATCATCTTTTTGATCTTGGTGAATGCCTTGGTGCTGCCACCTTCCACCATATACGTGGCCAGTGTCCACGGGCTGCCGGAGAAACCAATCAGCGGTACTTCACCTTGCAGGTCTTTGCGGATCTGACGGACAGCATTCATCACATATTGCAGTTCGCCTTCCGGATCCGGGATTCCGATTTTGTCGACATCCGCTTTACAGCTGATCGGACGCTGAAATTTCGGCCCTTCACCCGCTTCAAAGTAAAGTCCCAGGCCCATGGCATCCGGTATGGTCAGGATGTCAGAAAACAGAATGGCCGCATCCAGAGGAAAACGACGCAATGGCTGCAGCGTGACTTCACTGGCCAGTTCCGCATTTTTGCACAGCGACATAAAGTCACCGGCCTGGCTCCGGGTCGCCCGGTATTCAGGCAGATAACGGCCCGCCTGACGCATCATCCAAACAGGCGTACAGTCAACCGGTTGCTTGAGCAAAGCACGCAGATAACGATCGTTTTTCAATTCTGTCATTGTCAACATCCTGGCAAATAAGTGGCGGTATTGTAACACTCTGCCCCGGTAACAGCAGCCATGTATGACCGCCAAATCGTAATTAATGCTGACCGGAGCACATCCTGGATCACCTGACCCGATGTGGGAAATTTATTTCATTTCTGATCATCTAATGTTGCAGATTTTTTAATCAGTTCTTTATCAATTCTCTGTTAATGTCAAAAGACGCCAATATCGGCGATGCAAAGAATTGGAGGATCTATGAACCTGCAAGTTGTGATCGAATTTACTGAGTCTGGTGTGTATAAAGACCGATGCTGGGAGAGCGCTTTTAAAGCAAGCAAAGGCCAGCTGTACAGCGTGTCACCACAATATGCCGTCCAGCTGATCAAGCACTCAAAAGCCATTTTCCGGGCGATTCCGGAAACTCACCCGGAATAAATGAAGATACTCCAATTCCCGGTCAATCCGGGACATCTCCGCTGACTGATTAATCAGCCTCCCGAACTGCGGCTTCCTGCCGGATGGCATCGCAAGTCGCCTGGATCAGACGAAAAGCAATTGTGCCCGGTGGCGCGACAGGCGGCAGCTGATCGTGCCTGAACCACCGGGCGTCCACCAGCTCTTCATAATCCGGGCGGATATCACCACTCTGATAATCCGCCATAAAGCCCATCATCAGATTGGACGGAAACGCCCAGGGCTGGCTGTCGAAATACCGGATATTGGTCAACTGAATGCCTGTTTCTTCCGCCACTTCGCGCGCAACACAGGTTTCCAGCGTTTCACCAGCCTCGACAAAACCCGCGATCACCGTATACATCCCACTCTTATGACGGGGATGCTGTGCCAACAAAATCTGATCGCCCTTTCGCACGGCCACAATAATACACGGAGACACTCTGGGGTAATGAAACTGCAGGCAAGACTGGCACTGCATCGCCAGGGTTTGCTTCGCAAGCTCTGTTTTACTACCGCATTCCGGGCAGTATCTCTGACTCTCGCACATGTGAGCCAATTGCATCGCTTTTCCGGCCAGCATAAAGAGATCCGGCTCTTCCCCCAACAATTCCCTCAGAGAATAAAAATATTTCTCTGGCAGCGTCCCGGGATCTTCCAGCCAGTTCACCGCGCATCCCTGATGCTCTCCGATCGTCCGCGATCGTGCTTGATCCAGGTCGAAAGGTGGGTTTGCCGTAAGTGGTAACTTACCATCCACCAGATATATCCGGCGATCTCGGGTCACACACCAATAGGCGGGATCTTGCTTTTTTGACATTGGCTATTCCTCTCTCCTTGCAGGGGTTTTGTTTTGCTGGCAATCTAAACGTAACAACGGAATTTGGCTCTGCCATACATGGTACTCTTAGAGCGTCTAAGAGTTTGACAGGAATTGTTTTCTGCTCATGCAACATGCTGGGCGATCATGAGGACATGGTCATGCTAAGTAAATTCGAACAAGTGCAAAAACAATGGGGTGGCAGTAATGATGTCATCGATCACTGGCTCATGTCGAGGCAGCAGTTGCTGATCGACTACTGCAAGCTGGCGGGTCTGCCTCCATTCGAACCCAAGGCCCGGCAACTGCCCACGTCTGCCCAACTTCAGCTCTTCTGCCAACAACTGGTCGATTATATCTCTGAAGGCCACTTTAAGATCTACGATAAAGTGATGGCTAGATGGCAGGCCACCGGCTACTCCCCCACCACCGAAATCTCTCAGCTCTATCATCAAATCACCAACACAACCGACCCTTTACTGAACTTTGCCGACCGCTATTGCGAGATCACAGATGACAGTGAAGATTGGGATGATTTCGATCAGCAGCTGTCTACGGTTGGGGAAAAAATTGAGTTACGCTTTGAACTGGAAGATGACTTGATTGAACTGATCAGCGAAAGCCTGTCGGTTCCGCCCGGCGCATAATCACAGCGGTTTGACGCTGTGAGTCCCGACCACTGCTGCAGTCAGCCGCTCTGACTGCCAGCCTTGCTTTTGTCTGCCTGAAACTCCCTCACATCGCACAATTTTCTCAGACCATATCTTTCATGACCTCACGATGAAAAACAGCAGATAAACAAAAGGCACCCCGGAGGGTGCCTTTTTTAATCTCGGTTTGTCAGAAAGACGCGCCGGACTTAGTCTTCATCATTCAGGCCAGCATTCAGCAGTGCCGCCAGGTCCTGAGATGCCTGCTCGGCATCAACCTGAGGCTCAACCGGAGCCAGATCAGCATCACGACGACGCTGACGTTCAAGGTGATAAGAGAAACCAGTACCAGCTGGGATCAGACGACCCACGATAACGTTCTCTTTCAGACCACGCAGTTCATCACGCTTACCAGCAACAGCCGCTTCAGTCAGTACGCGAGTCGTTTCCTGGAACGACGCAGCAGAGATGAAGGACTCAGTGGCCAGAGACGCTTTGGTGATACCCAGCAGATCACGCTCGAACAGTGCAGGCTGTTTGCCATCGGCAATCAGCTGACGGTTCGCGATGTTCACGCGGGAGAATTCCACCTGCTCGCCTTCCAGGAACTCAGAGTCACCCGGAACTGTGATGGTAACCTTACGCAGCATCTGACGAACGATAGTCTCAATGTGCTTATCGTTAATCTTAACGCCTTGCAGACGGTAAACTTCCTGAACTTCGTTCACGATGTATTCCGCTACCGCGTTCACACCACGCAGACGCAGAATATCGTGCGGCGCTTCTGGACCATCGGCAATGACATCACCTTTCTCAACTTTCTCGCCTTCGAAGACGTTCAGCTGACGCCATTTAGGAATCATTTCCTCGTATGGCTGACCCTCAGATGGAGTAATGATCAGACGACGCTTACCTTTGGTCTCTTTACCGAAGGAGACTGCACCTGTGATTTCCGCCAGGATTGCAGGTTCTTTCGGCTTACGCGCTTCGAACAGGTCAGCAACGCGTGGCAGACCACCGGTGATATCTTTCGTACCGCCAGATTCCTGAGGAATACGAGACAGGGTGTCACCGATACCTACAGCAGCACCATCTTCCAGCTGGACAATCGCTTTACCAGGCAGGAAGTACTGAGCCGGCATCTCGGTACCTGGGATCATGACATCGTTGCCTTTGTCATCAACCAGTTTCACCATCGGACGCATGTCTTTACCGGTACCGGTACGCTCTGCACCATCCAGGATCACGATAGAAGACAGACCAGTCAGTTCATCGGTCTGACGAGAGACAGTTACACCGTCAATCAGATCCACGAACTGCAGGTGACCTGCTACTTCAGTGATGATTGGCATGGTGTGCGGGTCCCAGTTCGCCACAACTTCACCAGCGTTAACCGCATCGTTGTCGCCTTTGCTCAGCATCGAACCGTAAGGCAGCTTGTAGCTTTCCTTGGTACGACCGAACTCGTCCACAACTGTCATTTCAGCAGCACGTGAAGTGATCACCAACTTGCCGTCGTTATTGGTTACGAACTTGGCGTTGTGCAGCTTCAGAGAACCTTTGTTCTTCACCTGAATGCTGTTTTCTGCCGCAGCACGCGACGCCGCACCACCGATGTGGAACGTACGCATCGTCAGCTGTGTACCCGGTTCACCGATTGACTGTGCAGCAACAACACCAACCGCTTCACCCTGGTTCACCAGATGACCACGAGCCAGGTCACGACCGTAACAGTTACGGCAAGCACCAAAGTCGTTTTCACAGGTCACAACAGAACGTACTTTCACCTGGTCGACAGAGTTTTCTTCCAGGATGTCACACCATTTCTCATCGAGCATGGTGTTACGCTGAACCAGAACTTCTTCCGTACCTGGTTTCAGGACGTCTTCAGCTACCACACGACCCAGTACGCGATCACGCAGTGGTTCTTTCACGTCACCACCTTCGATCAGTGGCATCATGGTCATACCTGCGTGTGTACCACAGTCGTCTGCAGTGATCACAACGTCCTGTGCCACGTCTACCAGACGACGAGTCAGGTAACCGGAGTTCGCTGTTTTCAGAGCCGTATCCGCCAGACCTTTACGCGCACCGTGGGTTGAGATGAAGTACTGGAGTACGTTCAGACCTTCACGGAAGTTCGCGGTGATTGGCGTTTCGATGATCGAGCCATCTGGCTTCGCCATCAGACCACGCATACCTGCCAGCTGACGGATCTGAGCGGCAGAACCACGCGCACCTGAATCGGCCATCATGTATACGCTGTTGAACGATTTCTGTTGCTCTTCTTCACCGTCACGGTTAATCACGGTGTCGAATGACAGGTTATCCATCATCGCTTTTGCAACCTGCTCGTTCGCGGTTGCCCAGATATCGATCACTTTGTTGTATCGTTCGCCGGCTGTTACCAGACCTGACTGGAACTGTTCCTGAATCTCAGCAACTTCAGCTTCCGCTTCGGCGATCTTGGTGTACTTCGCTTCTGGTACAACCATATCGTCGATACCAACAGATACACCAGACAGGGCCGCATAGGCGAAACCTGTGTACATGATCTGGTCAGCAAAGATAACGGTCTGCTTCATACCCAGTTCACGGTAACAGGTGTTCAGCAGGTTCGAAATTTGCTTCTTACCCAGCGCTTCGCTGTTTACCAGGCTGTACGGCAGGCCTTTCGGCACGATTTGCCACAGCATGGCACGACCAACAGTGGTGTCCACCAGCTGGGTGTTTTTCACCAGCTCACCTTGCTCGTTTTTCACGTGCTCAGTGATACGGACTTTCACGCGGGCATGCAGCTCGGCGTTGCCGGTACGGTAAGCCTTCTCTGCTTCAGCAGAGCCAGCCAGGTACATGCCTTCGCCTTTCGCGTTGATCTTGTCACGGGTCATGTAGTACAGACCCAGTACAACGTCCTGAGACGGTACGATGATTGGATCACCGGATGCTGGCGACAGAATGTTGTTCGTCGACATCATCAGCGCACGCGCTTCCAGCTGGGCTTCCAGCGTCAGCGGTACGTGAACAGCCATCTGGTCACCATCGAAGTCGGCGTTATAGGCCGCACAGACCAGCGGGTGCAGCTGGATCGCTTTACCTTCGATCAGTACTGGTTCAAATGCCTGAATACCCAGACGGTGCAGTGTCGGTGCACGGTTCAGCATCACCGGGTGTTCGCGGATCACTTCGTCCAGGATATCCCAAACGACAGCTTCTTCACGCTCAACCATCTTCTTGGCAGCTTTGATGGTGGTCGCCAGACCACGAGTTTCCAGCTTGCCGTAGATGAACGGTTTGAACAGCTCCAGCGCCATTTTCTTCGGCAGACCACACTGGTGCAGACGCAGGTATGGACCTACGGTAATTACCGAACGGCCTGAGTAGTCAACACGCTTACCCAGCAGGTTCTGACGGAAACGACCCTGCTTACCTTTGATCATGTCAGCCAGAGATTTCAGCGGACGCTTGTTCGAGCCAGTGATGGCACGACCACGACGACCGTTGTCCAGCAGCGCATCCACAGACTCCTGCAGCATACGTTTTTCGTTACGTACGATGATGTCTGGGGCAGCCAGATCCAGCAGACGCTTCAGACGGTTGTTTCGGTTGATCACACGACGGTAAAGGTCGTTCAGATCAGAAGTCGCGAAACGACCACCGTCCAGCGGTACCAGCGGACGCAGATCCGGTGGCAATACTGGCAGTACAGACAGGATCATCCACTCTGGGTTGTTACCGGATTGTACGAATGCCTCAACCAGCTTCAGACGCTTGGTCAGCTTCTTGCGCTTGGTTTCAGAGTTGGTTTCTTCCAGCTCTTCGCGCATCAGTTCGATTTCAGCATTCAGATCCATGTTGGCCAGCAGTGCTTTCACTGCTTCCGCGCCCATGCGCGCGTCGAACTCATCGCCCCACTCTTCCAGCGCGTCCAGGTACTGTTCTTCTGACAGCAGCTGGCTACGCTCAAGATTGGTCATGCCTGGTTCGATAACCACATAAGATTCAAAGTAAAGCACACGCTCGATATCACGCAGCGGCATGTCCATCAACAGACCGATACGGGATGGCAGTGATTTCAGGAACCAGATGTGGGCAACAGGTGAAGCCAGCTCAATGTGACCCATACGCTCACGACGTACTTTGGTCTGAGTAACTTCTACACCACATTTTTCACAGATCACGCCACGGTGCTTCAGGCGCTTATATTTACCACAAAGACATTCATAGTCTTTGACCGGGCCAAAGATACGTGCACAGAACAGACCGTCACGCTCAGGCTTAAAGGTACGGTAGTTAATGGTTTCTGGCTTTTTCACTTCACCGAAAGACCATGAACGAATCATGTCAGGTGAAGCAAGACCGATTTTGATCGCATCAAATTCTTCGGTCTTGTGCTGTGCTTTCAGAAACTTAAGTAAGTCTTTCACATTCGGCTCCTGTGAGGAGTTGACCCATAAAGGCGCCGGGGCGGCGGCGCCTTCATATTGATACCGGATTCAAGAGTCCCTGACGAAGTCAGGATTACTCGTCTTCCAGCTCGATGTTGATACCCAACGAGCGGATCTCTTTCAACAGTACGTTGAAGGACTCCGGCATACCTGGTTCCATACGGTGATCGCCATCGACGATGTTCTTATACATCTTCGTACGGCCATTCACGTCATCCGATTTGACAGTCAGCATTTCCTGCAGCGTATAAGCGGCACCATAAGCTTCCAGTGCCCACACTTCCATCTCACCGAAGCGCTGACCACCGAACTGAGCTTTACCACCCAGTGGCTGCTGAGTAACCAGACTGTACGAACCAGTAGAACGCGCGTGCATCTTGTCGTCTACCAGGTGGTTCAGTTTCAGCATATACATGTAACCTACGGTTACAGGACGCTCAAACTGCTCACCGGTACGGCCGTCAAACAAAGTCAGCTGGCCGGATTCTGGGAGGTCACCCAGTTTCAGCAGCTCTTTGATTGAAGACTCTGGCGCACCGTCAAAGACAGGTGTCGCGATTGGCAGACCACCACGCAGGTTCTCAATCAGGGTACGAACTTCTTCATCAGTCATGGACGCAATGTCCACATTCTGACGGGTATCGCCCAGATCATAAACCTTCTGCAGGAACTCGCGGAACTTGTGCAGTTCCTGCTGTTCTTTCAGCATCTGGTTGATCTTGTCACCGATACCTTTCGCTGCCAGACCCAGGTGAGTTTCCAGAATCTGACCGATGTTCATACGCGAAGGTACACCCAGCGGGTTCAGTACGATATCGACAGTTTGGCCTTTCTCATCGTAAGGCATGTCTTCAACCGGACAGATCTTCGAGATAACACCCTTGTTACCGTGACGACCGGCCATCTTATCACCAGGCTGGATGCGACGCTTCACGGCCAGGTAGACCTTGACGATCTTCAGGACGCCAGGTGCCAGATCATCACCTTGAGTGATCTTACGGCGCTTGGTTTCGAACTTCTTATCGAATTCAGCTTTCAGCTCGTCGTACTGCTCTGCCAGCTGCTCCAGCTGGTTTTGCAGAGACTCGTCATCCAATGTCTGAGAGAACAGCTTCTCACGGTCCATTGAAGACACGCGCGCGTCATCATAACCGGCAGACAGCAGCAAAGTACGGACACGAGCCAGCAAACCACCTTCCAGGATCTGGAATTCTTCGGTGATGTCTTTCTTCGCTTCTTTCAGCTGCATCTCTTCAATTTCGAGTGCACGCTTGTCCTTCTCTACGCCATCACGTGTGAAGACCTGAACGTCAATGATGGTACCAGACACAGAGTTCGGTACACGCAGTGACGAATCTTTCACGTCAGAGGCTTTTTCACCGAAGATTGCACGCAGCAGTTTCTCTTCCGGCGTCAGCTGAGTTTCACCTTTCGGTGTTACCTTACCAACCAGAATGTCGCCACCCTTCACTTCCGCACCGATATACACGATACCGGACTCGTCCAGTTTGGACAGGGCCGCTTCACCCACGTTCGGGATGTCTGCTGTGATTTCTTCAGCACCCAGCTTGGTATCACGCGCCACACAGGACAGTTCCTGAATGTGGATAGTCGTCAGGCGATCTTCCTGAACAACGCGCTCAGACACCAGGATGGAGTCCTCGAAGTTGTAACCGTTCCAAGGCATGAACGCGATACGCATGTTCTGGCCCAGAGCCAGTTCACCCAGGTCCGTTGAAGGACCGTCTGCCAGCACGTCACCACGTGCAACAGGTTCACCCGGCATCACAGTCGGACGCTGGTTGATACAAGTGTTCTGGTTAGAACGGGTGTATTTCGTCAGGTTGTAGATATCGATACCGGCTTCGCCTGGTACCAGCTCGTCTTCGTTGACCTTAATCACGATACGAGATGCATCTACGGACTGAACCATACCGCCACGTTTAGCAACCGCAGTTACACCGGAGTCAACTGCTACTGCACGCTCGATACCTGTACCAACCAGCGGCTTGTCTGCACGCAGTGTCGGTACAGCCTGACGTTGCATGTTCGCACCCATCAGGGCACGGTTCGCATCGTCGTGCTCCAGGAATGGGATCAGGGACGCCGCCACAGATACCACCTGGTTGGTTGCAACGTCCATGTACTGGACGTGGTCACGTGGGTGAAGACCTGATTCACCTTTGTGACGGGCAGTGATCAGCTCATCTGCGAAGCTACCATTCTCTTCCAGAACGGCGTTCGCCTGAGCGATAACAAACTGACCTTCTTCAATCGCTGACAGGTAATCGATCTGGTCGGTTACCTTGCCGTCAACCACTTTACGGTATGGAGTTTCCAGGAAACCGTATGGGTTACAACGGGCAAACACAGACAGCGAGTTGATCAGACCGATGTTCGGACCTTCAGGGGTCTCGATCGGACACAGACGACCATAGTGCGTTGCGTGAACGTCTCGAACCTCAAAGCCCGCACGTTCGCGAGTCAGACCGCCTGGACCCAGAGCAGAAATACGACGCTTGTGCGTAACTTCTGACAGCGGGTTGTTCTGATCCATAAACTGAGACAGCTGAGAAGAGCCGAAGAACTCTTTCACTGCCGCTGAAATTGGCTTGGCGTTGATCAGATCCTGAGGCATCACAGCATCCAGATCACCCAGACTCAGGCGTTCTTTCACTGCACGTTCAACACGGACCAGACCGACGCGGAACTGGTTTTCAGCCATTTCGCCGACACTACGGATACGACGGTTACCCAGGTGGTCGATATCATCAACTTCACCTTTACCGTTCCGGATGTCGATCAGCTTGCGCATCACTTCGATGATATCATCGTGATCCAGCGTACCCGGACCTGTCGTCTCTTCACGAATCAGAGAGCTGTTGAACTTCATCCGGCCAACCGCAGACAGATCGTAACGATCTTCTGAGAAGAACAGACTTTCGAACAGCTGCTCAGCCGCTTCGCGCGTTGGTGGCTCACCAGGGCGCATCATGCGGTAGATTTCAACCAGAGCACTCAGACGGTCAGTCGTGCTGTCGATACGCAGGGTATCAGACATGTACGGACCGTAGTCCAAGTCGTTCGTAAACAGCACCTGAATGGCTTTATGGCCAGCTTGAGACAGCTTCGCCAGCGATTCCAGGCTCAGTTCCTGGTTCGCTTCCGCGATCAGTTCACCGGTCTCTTCGTTGACGTAGTCACGCGCGGCAACTTTACCGACGATGTACTCAACAGGGACTTCGATGTGGTCGATGTTGTCTTTCTGCAGCTGACGAATGTGACGCGCAGTAATACGGCGGCCCTTCTCTACATACACAGTGCCGTTCGCTTCGATATCGAAGCTTGCGGTTTCACCACGCAGACGATCAGGTACCAATTCCATAACCAGAGACTTGCCCTGCACTTCGAAATTGATCTTCTCAAAGAACAGGTCAAGGATTTGCTCAGTGGTATAACCCAGCGCACGCAGGATGATAGACGCAGGCAACTTACGACGACGGTCGATACGAACGTAGACGTTATCCTTCGGATCAAATTCGAAATCCAACCATGAACCACGGTATGGAATGATGCGTGCGTTATACAGCACTTTACCTGAGGAATGGGTTTTACCCTTATCGCTGTCGAAGAAGACACCCGGGCTACGGTGCAGCTGGGATACGATAACCCTCTCGGTACCGTTAATAACGAATGTACCGTTATCTGTCATGAGCGGAATTTCGCCCATGTAAACTTCTTGTTCTTTGATGTCTTTGACGGTGCCAGCCGGTGCATCCTTGTCATACATCACAAGGCGCAGTTTCACACGCAGTGGTGCAGAATACGTTACACCGCGGATCTGACATTCTTTAACATCGAACACCGGCTCACCGAGACGATAGCTAACGTATTGCAGCTCGGAATTGCCGTTATAGCTCTGAATTGGGAAAACAGAACGAAAGGCAGCTTCTAGACCGTAATGCCCTTCCGGATCCTGCTCGATGAACTTATCAAAAGACTCAAGCTGGATCGACAGCAAGTAAGGTACATCCAATACTTGTGGACGCTTACCAAAATCCTTACGGATACGCTTTTTCTCGGTATAAGAGTAAACCATAGGTTCCTCAGATCGCTGATAAGTGATCCTAACTACCTCTAGTAAGAGGCAGTGACTAATAACATTGTTTGTCGCAGGACAGCACTGGATTACAGGCTGTAAATACGCATGGGAAATGGTTGCAAAACAATGTGAAAAACACCACTACCCTACAGCGCAAAAGGGCCGGTGGCTTTTTAGCCACCAGCCCATAGCCATAAAGGCTAAGAAATTAAGTAATAATTACTTGATTTCAACAGAAGCACCAGCTTCTTCCAGCTGAGCTTTCAGAGCTTCAGCTTCAGCTTTCTCAACGCCTTCTTTCAGAGGTGCTGGAGCGCCGTCAACCAGAGCTTTCGCTTCTTTCAGGCCCAGACCAGTTGCGCCACGTACTGCTTTGATTACAGCAACTTTGTTAGCGCCAGCAGCAGTCAGAATTACGTTGAATTCAGTTTGCTCTTCAGCAGCAGCTTCAGCAGCGCCACCAGCAACAACTGCTGCAGCAGCAGTAACGCCGAACTTCTCTTCCATAGCTTCGATCAGTTCAACAACTTGCATTACAGACATTTCTGCAACTGCGTCTAGGATTTGCTCGTTAGTGATAGACATAACAATTCTCTTTTAAAGTCAACAATTAGTTTAAATAGCAACCAATGAAAAGCCAAACTTATTAAGCGGCTTCTTTTTGATCGCGAATAGCTGCAATAGTGCGAACCAGCTTGCCAGCAGAAGCTTCTTTCATGCACATCATCAGACGTGCGATCGCTTCGTCGTAAGTTGGCAGTTTCGCCAGAACGTCTGCATCAGTCAGTACGCCTTCGAATGCAGCAGCTTTGATCTCGAAGTCTTTGTTCTCTTTAGCGAAGTCTTTGAACAGACGCGCTGCAGCACCTGGGTGCTCGTTAGAGAAAGCCAGCAGAGTAGGACCTACGAAAGTGTCAGTCAGACACTCGTAGTTAGTACCTACTACTGCACGACGAGCCAGAGTGTTACGAACAACACGTACGTAAACGCCCGCTTCACGCGCTTGCTTACGCAGAGTCGTCATAGCACCCACGGACACGCCGCGAGAATCAGCAACAACTGCAGACAGGGCACCGCTGGCAGCTTCGTTGACTTCAGCAACAATTGCTTTTTTGTCTTGAAGGTTTAAAGCCATTGGACTTGCTCCTGGATTGTGTTTACCCACTCACTGCAAAATTGCAGGAGAGTTTGTACGGCGCAGATCCAAGAAAGACAATACATCAATCATGTTCCTGGCACCGTCTACGTAGGTTAAAGTATTAAGTTCTGAGAACACCTACGGTCTTGGACGAAGACCCCGGCAGAAAATCTGCCCGGATCTTAGCCATAAATTCGAAACGCAGGATTATACATAATCCCAGCGATTCTGCAAATATTAAGCGTTAGCGTCCAGAGAGTTCTGGTCTAGCGCAACACCCGCACCCATAGTGGTTGAGATGCTAACTTTCTTGATGAAAGTACCTTTTGCAGAAGCAGGCTTCGCTTTTTTCAGCGCAACCAGCAGAGATTCCAGGTTTTCTTTCAGTTTGTCAGCGTCAAAATCAACCTTACCAATTGTGGTGTGGATGATACCGTTCTTGTCGTTACGGTAACGAACCTGACCTGCCTTCGCGTTCTTAACCGCTTCAGCAACGTTCGGAGTTACAGTACCAACTTTCGGGTTTGGCATCAGGCCACGAGGACCCAGGATAGTACCCAGCTGACCAACAACGCGCATTGCGTCTGGAGAAGCGATAACGACGTCAAAGTTCATTTCGCCTTTCTTCACTTGTTCAGCCAGATCTTCCATACCAACCAGATCTGCACCAGCTTCTTTCGCTGCTTCAGCGTTCGCACCTTGAGTGAAAACCGCTACGCGGATGTCACGGCCAGTACCGTGTGGCAGTACAGTAGCGCCACGAACGTTTTGGTCAGATTTACGAGCATCGATGCCCAGGTTTACTGCAACGTCAACGCTTTCTACGAATTTAGCAGTAGCCAGTTCTTTCAGCAGAGCAACAGCTTCGTTGATGTCGTACTCGCGAGTAGCGTCAACTTTCTCACGGATTACGCGCATACGCTTAGTTAGTTTTGCCATTCTCTTAACCCTCTACTACCAGACCCATCGAACGGGCAGTACCCGCGATAGAGCGCTTCAATGCTTCGATGTCGGCACCAGTCATGTCTGCAGCTTTAGTTTCTGCAATTTCCTGGATCTGAGCTTCAGTCACTTTACCCACTTTTTCAGTGTTAGGACGGCCAGAACCAGACTTGATACCAGCAGCTTTCTTCAGCAGAACAGCAGCAGGTGGAGTCTTGGTGATGAAAGTGAAAGAACGGTCACTGTAAACAGTGATTACAACTGGAGTCGGCAGACCTTTTTCCAGAGAATCAGTTTTCGCGTTGAACGCTTTACAGAATTCCATGATGTTCACACCGTGCTGACCCAGAGCCGGACCAACTGGTGGAGAAGGGTTTGCCATACCAGCTGCAACTTGCAGCTTGATGTAAGCTTCTACTTTTTTAGCCATTACTAAATTACCTTAATTTGGGTTCGAACGTCTGCTTTCTGCAAACAGACTCCCCGTCTAACGAAAGGGCGCGAAATTATAGTCCAATTCCGCGCCCCTGACAATAATGCTTGATTATTTATTGGTCAGTTTTTTTCTACCTGACCAAACTCCAGCTCAACTGGTGTCGCACGGCCGAAGATAGAAACCGACACTTTCAGGCGGCTCTTGTCGTAATCGACTTCTTCAACCACACCGTTAAAGTCAGCAAACGGACCGTCAGTCACACGAACCACTTCACCAGGCTCAAATACTGTCTTGTGAACTGGCGATTCACTCGCCTGCTGCAGACGATTCAGAATCGCAGCAGCTTCTTTATCGGAAATTGGTGCCGGTCGATCAGATGTTCCGCCAATGAACCCCATCACACGAGGAATACTACGTACCAGATGCCAGGTTTCATCGTTCATCACCATTTGCACAAGGACGTACCCTGGGAAGAACTTGCGCTCGCTTTTACGACGCTGGCCAGCACGCATTTCCACTACTTCTTCAGTCGGTACCAGGACCTCATCAAAGTAATCTTCCATGCCATGCATCTTGATATGTTCACGTAGTGACTGTGCAACACGACCTTCAAAACCAGAGAAGGCTTGCACAACATACCATCGTTTTTTAGGAGCTTCGCTCATGAACTCTTACCTCTATACACCGGTAACCAGGCGGACCAAACGGACCATGATGCCGTCGATGCCCCACAGGGCTAACGCCATAATGACAGTGACAGCTAAAACGATAAAGGTTGTCTGCGTAGCTTCCTGACGAGTTGGCCACACTACCTTGCGGACTTCCATACGCGATTCACGAGCAAAAGTGATCGCCGCTTTACCTTTCGCAGTAAGCGCCGCAATACCACCAGCTATGGCTACCAGAACCACAACTGCAGTTGCGCGCAACGCTACATTTACATCACTGTACAGGTAATTACCAACCACCGCTGCTGCCAGTAGGGCAAATACAACAACCCATTTCAGGCCATCCATATTACTAGAGCTGCTTTGGTTTTCGGCATTCGCTTTCATACAACCAACCTGTAACTTGTCTCAATATAGACGAAAATAACCTCGCAGGTGGCGAGGCTTTCTAAGGATTAAGTGAATCCCTTCCTAACGCCCGGATTCATTAACGCACTTTTTACTCGGCACACTGACCAAAAAATACGCTAGCCTGAAGCGGAACGTAGAAAAAGGGCATCAAATGATGCCCTTTTTCGTGCCTTGTCGTCAAATATTATTCAACGATCTTAGCAACAACACCAGCACCAACGGTACGGCCACCTTCACGGATTGC
>NZ_JAXOFS010000015.1:0-83936 GCF_036409375.1 Photobacterium sp. 53610
GTATCATTGTCGAGTGCCCACACAGATTGCATGGTCAAATTGTTAAAGAACTTTGCTATCCCGTTGAACCGTTTGGTTTATCGTGACAACGGAGGCGCATTATAGAGACCTCCTCAGAGAGCGCAATAGTTTTTTTGAATTTTATTTTCAAAAGGTCAACATTTAAACAAAAAGAGATAAACAAGTTCGATTTGATTATTTTGAGACCGATTTCAAGGCTATTTTCGGGGTTGATTGGATGATGTCCTGTCGCTGCCGGGGATGCGTAATCGGAATCGCAGATAATAATGTCTTGGTATATTCCGCCTGAGGTGATGAATAGATCTGTTCTGCCGAGCCAATCTCGACAATCTTTCCGTAATACATCACCGCGACCCGATCGGATACATGTTTCACCACGGATAAATCATGCGAGATGAAAATCACGGAAAGATCCATTTCCTGTTGCAAGGACAGCAGCAAATTCAGGATTTGTGCCTGCACTGAAACATCCAACGCAGAAACAGATTCATCACAGATAAGTAGTTTGGGTTTTAATGCGATGGCCCGGGCAATCCCAATCCGCTGACGCTGGCCGCCGGAGAACTCATGCGGATAGCGATTGACAGCCGAAGCCGGTAAGTCCACTTTCTGTAGTAAATCCAGGACCCACTTTTTACGCTCAGCCGCACGACCAATCTGATGGATGATGAAAGGCTCCTCAAGAATCATGCCGATGGTGTGTCGCTGATTCAGGGATTCCAGCGGGTCCTGAAAAACGATTTGCATGTCTTTTCGTAATGGCCGCATCTGACGCGGTGAGAAATCCGTAATATCTTGCCCTTCAAAGATGATACGGCCGTCTGTTGGCTCAAACAGTTTGAGAATGCTTCGGCCTAAAGTGCTCTTGCCGCAGCCAGACTCCCCCACCAGCCCGAGCGTTTCCCCTCTGGCTAATGAGAAAGACACACCATCAACCGCTTTGATGGTATAGCCCTTCTTAAAAATCCCCTTCCCAGAGATAAAATGCTGTTTGAGGTTATCGATACGAAGAATTTCATCCATTGAACTGCACCTGATGTTGGCAACAATGACGGTCTGTCATGACTTCCTGAACTCCGGAAACAATGTCGGGTCTATCGGTTCAAACGGGATCATCTGCTTGCCGGGTCTGTTTAAATCAGGCATCAATCCCAACAAACGCTTGGTATATGGATGCTGCGGATGATCAAACAACTCAAAAACGTCGGCGGTTTCCAGCACTTTGCCCCCATACATAACGGCAACATCGTCGCAAATCTCAGCGACGACACCTAAATCATGGGTAATGAAGATCATGGCCATGCCCGTTTCTTCCTGAAGTGCTTTCATCAGTCTCAGGATTTCAGCCTGAATGGTGACATCCAGCGCAGTGGTTGGCTCATCACAGATCAGAATATCCGGCTGACAGGCCAGCGCCATTGCAATCATCACCCTTTGCCGCATCCCTCCGGACAAATGATGCGGATACTCATAGAGCCGCTTTTCGGCCATCGGGATACGTACCTTTTTCAGCATTTCCAGCGAGTAAAGGCTGCGTTCCTTTTTCTTCAGCTCCGGCCGGTGCAGTTCCAGCACTTCGTTCAGCTGCTTTCCAATGGTATGGACCGGATTGAGCGCGGTCATGGGATCCTGAAAAATCATCGAAATGCGATCCCCCCGCATCGCGTACATTTCTCTGGCCGACAGCCGGAGTAAGTCTGTATTCCGGTAAAGTACCTTTCCCCGGGTCACCCGCCCATAGGGCTGCGGAAGCAGCCCCATAATTGACATCGCCGTCACACTCTTTCCTGAACCCGATTCCCCGACCAAACCCAGGGTACGGCCCTTTTTGACATCAAACGAGACACCGTGCAGCACTTTCACAATACCGTCATCGGTACTGAATTCCGTCTCCAGATCCCGGACTTGCAGAATCAGTTCTTCATTCGCCATACAACACGCCACTCCGCTCAGAGCTTGTATTTCTCTTCAACTATGGTCACCGGCTCAAAATGCCGGCCTGATTTCATGGCCGCTTTGGTTTCCTTTTTACGCGATTCATCAATCCAGAAGGTACCAAAATCCTGGAAAGTGCCGGACGGAAAAAGAAATTCGGTTAATTTGGTCATGGCAGGTTTGGGGATCTGCAACCAGCGCCAGTAAGCCTCCCGGGCATAAGGTCGCATGTAACCCGGAACAATCACGCTGGCATCAGCAATAATCGACTGAATCTGCCTGGCTTCAGCTTTCTTCTTCTCCAGATCAAACTCAGAGCGGTACGCCAAGATCAGCCGGTCAAGCTCCGGCGTGCTGTAGTTGGTGAAGTTGTTGTTTTGCGGTTTATTGGCATTGGCCGAATAAAAGTACTCCCAATACTGGGGAATTTCGCTGGTTCCCATATTATGGAATGACAATTCATGCTTCTTCTCAAGGACATACTTGAACGCAGATGAGCCATCGACCAAATTCAGGGTAAACTCCAGACCGGCCAGTTTTGCCTGTTCTTTCAGGTAAGCAATTTGAGGAGTGAGGTAGCCATAACTGTAAGTGATCGCAAAAGACAGCCGTTGTCCCTGCTGATTCACCCGAATCCCATCCGGGCCAATCTGGCTGAATCCCGCTTTTTCAAAATGCCGGATTGCAAGCTCGGGATTAAACGGCGGCGCCTTGATGTCGGTATTGGTGTAATCACCATGCCCGATCCCCATAGGATTCGGTTTTCGGATCACATCACCGCGCAGCACTTTGTCAATCAGGCCGTCAAAGTCACTGGCCAGCGCAATCCCCTGACGGACGTCTAGGTTATCCAGCAGCGGCTTGGCCGTGTTGATCCAAAGCCCTCCGGCTCCCATCGGGGTCTGGTTGTATCCCCAGAACTTGTGAATATAGCCATTTTCAAAGTTCGGTGTTTGCGCTTTCTCTCGCCAGAGCTCCGGCGTGTCCAGCCAGAAAGAATCCAGATCCCCTTTTTCAAAATGCTGACGGGCAATGTCTTTGTCGCGAATGACTTTGATACGGATTTTTTCCACATTATAGCGATGCTGGTAATAAGGATTGGTATACCCCCACCAGTCTTTCCCGACATGTTTGAAGGAAATAGATTTTCCTTTTTTGATCTCATCAACGTAATAAGGTCCGGCAGACGGCTCCGGCTTGAAGTTGTAATAGCGGACAAAATTGTCCTGAATGCCGTCGTTATTTTTATCAGTTTTGGGCTGATAGAAATGCGCAGGGATCGGTCTCAGATTGGCATAAAGCATCAGTTCTTCAGCATTACGCTTTTCAGCCGACACCACGGCAAATGTCAGGCCATCGTACTTAATCACGTCCTCTATCTGCTGGTTGTAAAAGGTATTGTACCAGGGGGCAACAATATCTTTGGAACGCATGAAGGTCAGCACAAAGGTAAAGTCGTCGGCAGTAATCGGTTTCCCATCGGACCATTTCGCATTGGGATTGATCCGGAAATACACGGTCTTATCATCATCGCCATACGCCCATTCGGAGGCAATATCCGGGATCCACGCATAGGTATTGGGGTGACGGGTGACCGCAGCCGGGCGACTGTCTAACAGCCATGACCTGAATCGTCCGTTAGAATCCGGACCGACCGTACGGAACGTTTGCGGGAAACTCTCGATGTAGGTATGAAATGTCCCGCCAAATTTTGCTTGCGGAGAAGCAAACAGCGGTTCATGCAGATTCGATTGCCATTTCAGCCCCGCAGGTAACTCAGCAGCAGTCAGCAACGGGCTGCCCAGAGCCATGGCGAGAAATGCGGATATGCTCAGCGTCTTTTTCATCATACGTCCTTGTTGTATGGCTACTCTGTTAACTATAACGGGTAAATTTCTTGGGATCGAAAGCAGCCCTGACACTTTCACCGATGAACGTCACCATCACCAGGACAGCCACTATAGCCGTGACGACCGTCGTCACTATCCAGGGTGCATCCAGGTTCGATTTTCCCTGCTGCAATAAATCTCCCCAGCTCGGTGTCGGCGGCATCAGGCCCAGACCAAGATAATCCAACGCCGTCAGAGCCGTAATATTGGCCGAAATGGTAAAAGGCGCCAGTGTCACAATCATCACCATCACATTCGGCAAAATATGCGCATAAAGGATGCGCCAGTTCGATGCGCCTATCGCCCTGG
This sequence comes from Photobacterium sp. 53610, assembly GCF_036409375.1. Lineage (NCBI taxonomy): Bacteria > Pseudomonadati > Pseudomonadota > Gammaproteobacteria > Vibrionales > Vibrionaceae > Photobacterium > Photobacterium sp. 53610. Next base: position 4,155 of record NZ_JAXOFS010000015.1, read on the forward strand.
CTGCCATCACGTAATCTCTGGCAACTTCCTTGTAAGTCATTGTTCGCATATACCAGGTCATTCCCATCCAGCCAAACAGCACATTGATGGCAACGAATAAGGTAAAAGACGGCTGGGTAATCGACACCAGAATCATGATGACGTAAAGGAAAGGTACCATCGACCAAACTTCGATAAAGCGTTGCACCAGCAAATCAAACTTGCCGCCCCAAAACCCCATCGCACAGCCGACCATGGTTCCGATAGCGTAGGAAATCGCCATCGTCAGCAAGGCAAACCCCATGGTAATGCGAAAGCCGTATACAAGCCGGGCCAGAATATCCCGCCCGATGGTATCAGTTCCCAGATAATGCCGAGATTCTGCATCCGGTGCCGTCGGAGGAAAATCGCCACTGAAATCCTGCTCCAGCGGATTCCAGGGCACCAGCGGCATGATGACGTAGTCGCCTTGTCCTGCTTCTGTAAATCGTAGCTTTAAGTCCCGGTACTGGGCTTCGCTCTGATAGTCTTCACCAAAGGTTGTCCCGGGCAGCACATCACTCATGACAGGGAAAAAATAGGCCCCCTGATACTTCACGACCAAGGCCTTGCTGTTAATCAGAAACTCAGCAAATAATGAAAGCACCAACAAAGTCGAGAGGATCACCAAAGACCAGTAGCCACGCCGGATCTCTTTAAATCGTTTGATTTTTTTCTGGGTTAATGGGCTCAGCGACAACATATCAGGCTCCGAATCTCACACGAGGATCCACCAGCGCAACACAAATATCCGAAATAATATTGCCCAGCATTAATAAAACGGCGTTGATCGCAACGATCCCCATCACAACCGGATAGTCCCGCTCCATAATTGATTCATATCCTAATAAGCCAACGCCATCGATATTAAAAATAACTTCGATCAGAAACGATCCGGTCATGAAAAAGAGCAGCGAGTTCCCGAAATGACTGGCAATGGGGATCAGACTGTTTCGCAACGCATGCCGACGGACCGCCTGAGAAAATGGCAGTCCTTTTGCGATGGCTGTCCGGATATAGTCAGCCGATAACGTCTCCATCATATTATTTTTCATAGTCATCGTGAGGGTGGCAAAATCACCAATGAGGTAACAAATTAAAGGTAAACACGCATGCCAGAAAATATCTTTGATTTGCAGCCAGACGCTTTCGTAGTCCTCAAATTCGTCACTGACAAAACCGCCCATGGGGAACCATTCCAGCTGATAACTGAAAAACGTGATCAACAGGACACCAATCACATACCCCGGAAGCGCGTAACCGATAAAGATAAGAATCGAAGATGCCGAGTCAAAATGACTACCGTGTTTCAGCGCTTTGTAGTAACCCAGCGGGATGGAGATAAAGTAACTGAGGAAGAACGTTACTCCGCCGTAAAACAAAGAAATCGGCAGGCGTTCCATAATCATGTCCCAGACCGGTTCGTAGTAACGGGTTGATAAACCGAAGTCCAGTTGCACCAGTTTCGTCAGCCACTCACTGTAGGCTTCAAAAACCGGTTTATCCAGCCCGTAGAAAGCATTCAGTTCTGCCAGTTGCTCTTCAGAAAGCGCATTACTCTCCCCGGCCATGGACGGTGACGATGACATCCCCTGCTGGGCCTGAATATTCGCCAGCATCCGCTCGACGGGTCCGCCCGGCACAAACCGGGTCAGCGTAAAGATCAGTACGGTTATCCCGATAAAAGTAGGGACCACTAACGCCAAGCGGCGCAAAAAATACGACAACATCCGCTTCCATGACTCCCTGTCATTGCCACAATTCCTTTCAATCGCAGTATAGCACCAGTCCAAATTTGCTATCCGTCAGACGAGAGCAATCCAATCGCCTCTTTCACCAAACGGAATGTTCAACTTAATCTCATTAATGTTATGAATCAACAATCAAAATCAGCACCTCCCCGGATCATTCAGGCTGAGACAGATGAATAACGTCGGTTCAGTAAAATCGAACATACAAAACATGAAAGATCTGACTGAATGGTTCTGTTCAAATACTCTGAAGCTATTTCACTGGTTCGATTGCCGCCGATTCCGAGACATAAAAAAAGCAGGCCATTGGCCTGCTCAGAAAAATGCATCACGAACTTGTTTATTTCACAGACGCCAGCCATTTCGGCACATCAGCAACACTATCCAACACCACAGTGGCCAACGCTTCACCGGCTTCAGTCACCGGCTTACCGGTACGGACCAGAATCTTCGTGCCGACCTCTGCCGCTTCAGCCGCTTTCATGTCATCGGTTTTATCACCGATCATGACTGAACGCGCCATATCAATCTTCAGAAAATCGCGGGCAGAGATAAACATTCCCGGTTTCGGTTTGCGGCAATTACAGTCCTGCAGGTAATCACCCTGCCCCTCACTCGGATGATGCGGGCAATAATAAATTCCGTCAAACTCCACACCATTGTCGACAAAGTTCCAGTCCATCCACTCTGTCAGACTCAGAAATTCATCTTCCGTGTACATCCCTTTGGCAATACCAGCCTGATTAGTCACCAGTACCAGAAGATATCCCATCTCTTTGAGCTGCTTACAGGCGTCAAACACACCTTCAATATATTCAAAGTCATCCACGGTATGAACATAACCATGATCAACATTAATCACGCCATCACGATCGATAAACACAGCAGGCTTAGCCAAGCGACCACCTAAATCTCGAAACCAAAATTGACTAAATTATGGCATGGCTGCCAGCCGGATTCATCTCTTAATCCGCATCAGGACACAAACCGGTTTCGCGAACAGATTTCAGCTCAACTTCTGAAAAAACCCATTTAGACGTCTAGACGTAAAAATATCTATTGACTTAGCCATCTAGACACCCTAGCATCAGGCAACAGAAGGCACGGAAAAAATCCGCGAACACAAACAAATAACAAGGTCATGCGCCAATTCAGCATACAAAATCACTAAAACAGGCGAAGTAATGACCGCAACGCTATGCTGGATACACATTTTCTGGCACGTCAAAAGTAGTAGCAGGACACAGAATGATAGAAATCAACAGGGTCAATAAAGTCTTCAAGGTCGGGGATAAAGACATCCACGCCCTGCGCGATATCAATCTCAGTATCGGGGAAGGAACCATTTTCGGCGTGATCGGTGCGTCCGGCGCCGGTAAAAGTACTCTGATCCGTTGCGTCAATTTGCTGGAAAAACCAACTTCTGGCCATGTGGTTGTCGACGGAGTCGACCTGACACAACTCTCCAGCCAGGAACTGACGCTGGCCCGCCGTAAAATCGGCATGATTTTCCAGCATTTCAATCTGCTGTCTTCGCGAACCGTTTTTGACAACGTGGCTCTGCCACTGGAGCTGTCCGGCACAGATAAAACCGAAATCCAACGAAAAGTCTCCGAACTGCTGCAACTGGTTGGCCTGGCCGACAAACACCATGCTTATCCGTCGAATCTGAGCGGCGGTCAGAAACAGCGTGTGGCGATTGCGCGGGCACTGGCTTCAGACCCGAAAGTCCTGCTGTGTGATGAAGCCACCAGCGCACTGGATCCGGCCACCACCCAGTCAATTCTGGAACTGCTGAAAGAAATCAACAGTAAACTGAACCTGACCATTTTGCTGATCACCCATGAAATGGATGTGGTGAAAAGCATCTGCTCTGAAGTGGCCATTATTGGTCAGGGCGAATTGGTTGAAAAAGGCCCGGTCGGCGATATTTTCGCTCATCCGAAAACAGAACTGGCACGTGAGTTCATTCGCGCAACCCTGGATCTTTCCATTCCGGAAGACTATCAGGCACGACTGGAGAGCACCCGCACGGAAAGCAACTATCCGCTGATTCGCCTTGAATTTACCGGCGCCTCCGTGGATGCCCCCCTGCTCAGCCAGGTGTCACGCCAGTTTGGTATTGATGCCAACATTCTGAGTGCCGACATGGACTACGCCGGCGGCGTGAAGTTTGGCTTGATGCTGGCAGAATTTTTCGGAACAGAGGAAGCGACACAACAAGCCATCGCTTTCCTTCGCGAACATAAAGTTAATGTAGAGGTGCTGGGTTATGTTGCTTGATTCTATCGCCGCCTGGTGGCAAACCAACGAACGTCTGGTCGGTCTTTTAACGGAAGCTCTGGGTGAAACCCTGATGATGGTGTTTGCCTCCGGTGTGATTGGCTTCGCGATTGGTATTCCGCTGGGTGTTGCCCTGCATCTGACCAAACCCAAAGGTCTGATGGCAAATCCAGGCCTGAACAAAGCCTTGGGCACGGTCGTCAATATTGGCCGCTCGATCCCGTTTATTATCCTGCTGGTTGCTATTATCCCCTTTACCCGCTTTGTGGTGGGCAGCTCAATCGGCACCGCTGCGGCAATCGTCCCGTTGACCGTCGGCGCAATTCCTTTCATTGCCCGCCTGGTTGAAGGCGCGCTGCTGGAGGTACCGAGCGGGCTGGTTGAAGCTGCGCAAGCCATGGGCGCCACCCCGACCCAGATTATCCGCAAGGTGCTGCTGCCGGAAGCCCTGCCGGGCATTATCAACGCAGTCACCATTACGCTGGTCACGCTGGTGAGTTATTCGGCCATGGCCGGTACCGTCGGCGGCGGCGGTCTGGGCGATGTCGGTATCCGTTACGGTTATCAGCGCTTTGACGGCACCGTCATGATGATTACCGTGGTCATGCTGGTGATTCTGGTCCAGCTGATTCAGTCTGCAGGTGACCATCTGGTCCGCCGCGTCGACCACAGATAAGTTAACGAGAACAAGACAGAAAACTCACATTCGCCGGACATCATATTCAGGCGATACCGATAAGTTAGTGAAATACAACGACAACAAAGTACAGGGTTACCCTGAACATAGGAGATGTACAATGGCACTGAATATTAAACACTTCTTCGCAGTGGCGGGACTTGCTTCAGCTCTGGCTCTGACGGGCTGCGGAGAAAAAGAAGCCGCAGTAGACAACAGCAAAATCAAAGTCGGTGTGATGGCCGGTTCTGAAGCACAGGTTGCTGAAGTTGCCGCTAAAGAAGCCAAAGACAAATATGGTCTGGATGTTGAGCTGATCACTTTCACTGACTACGTATCGCCAAACGCAGCACTGGAAGAAGGTTCCATTGATGTGAATGCATTCCAGCATAAACCTTATCTGGATCAGCAAGTCAAAGACCGCGGTTACAAGTTCGCCGTTGCCGGTAACACCTTTGTTTACCCAATCGCAGCCTATTCAAGCAAAATCGCATCAATTGATGAGCTGCAGGACGGTGACCAAATTGCCGTGCCAAACGATCCGACAAACCTCGGCCGTTCCCTGCTGTTGCTGCAACAACAGGGTCTGATCAAACTGAAAGAAGGTGCTGGCCTGACAGCAACCGTACTGGATATTGTTGAGAATCCGAAGAATCTGGAAATTGTGGAACTGGAAGCGCCTCAGCTGCCGCGTTCTCTGGACGACGTCAAACTGGCGATTATCAATAACACCTATGCCAGCACAATTGATCTGACGCCGGAGCATGACGGCATCTTCGTTGAAGATAAAGAGTCACCATATGTAAACCTGATTGTGGCGCGTGAAAACAACGTGAATGCAGAAAACGTGAAAACGTTCGTGAAAGCATACCAGTCAGATGCGGTGAACGATGCAGCCATGAAAATCTTCAAAGGCGGTGTGGTGAAAGGCTGGTAATCCACCTGACACTATATTCCCTTTCAACATCAGAAAGCCCCTCCAAGGGGCTTTCTTTTTATCGCTTACTTTGTATCAATTACTTTTTCTTTTTCACCTTTCCCTGCACCGCTTTCAGGCGCGGATTCGATTTACAAATCACATAGATCCGGCCTCGGCGTTTCACCACCTGACAATCCCGATGACGTTGCTTGGCACTCTTTAATGAACTTAATACCTGCATGAGTTTTCCTTATTTGCTGAATGCCGCAAAGCGACGCTGAAAGTTCGCCATCCGGCCTTCCGATTGAATAATGCGCTGCTTCCCGGTGTAAAACGGATGTGATTCAGAAGAGATGTCCAGTAAAAAGTACGGGTACTCTTTCCCATCTTTCCACCGGATCGTCTTGTCTGTTTTCAGGGTGGATCCAATCACGAAATACTGATCCACGCTGGTGTCGTGAAATACCACTTTCCGGTATTCAGGATGAATGTCTGGTTTCATAAAGCCCCCTCAATTAAATGTTATATTATAACATAACATTTGATATTCGTTCTCAACAAGCATTTTTTCTTCGGGCTTTGCGGCAGGCTCTTATGTTATGGTCTGCGGGATCTTTTACTCAGCCTGAAAACACCATGACAGAGACATTCCAGCTACAGCCCGTTGGCATCATTCATTCTCCCTACAAAGAAAAATTTGCCGTTCCGCGCCAGCCCGGACTGGTTCCCAGTGCCAGAGCGACACTGGCCCTGTGTGGCGATGCAAACAGTCCTGAATCGGTCCGGGGTATAGAACAGTTCAGTCACCTGTGGTTATTGTTTTTGTTTGATCAGAACCTGTCGGCAGGATGGCGGCCGACGGTGAGACCTCCCCGGCTGGGCGGAAACGAACGCATTGGCGTATTTGCGAGCCGGGCGACTTTTCGTCCGAACGGGATTGGGATGTCCGCCATTCAGCTGTTGGGAGTCCGTCAGGAAAACGGGCAGGTTTTACTGGATCTGGCCGGCGTCGATTTAGTCGATGGTACGCCCGTGATTGATATCAAACCTTATATTCCATATTCAGACAGCCTGCCTGATGCTCTCGGCGGTTTTGCTGCGGAAACGCCCGCTTTGCTGCCCGTTGAGTTCTCAGCGGCAGCCTTGTCAAAGCTCAGCGGCAACGATGCGGCATATCACCGGGCCGTGATTGAAGAAGTGCTGGCACAGGATCCCCGTCCGGCATACAAAAAAGGCAAACAAGACGACAGACTGTATGGCGTCCTGCTGTTCAGCTACAACGTTCAGTTCCGGTTTGAAGGAAATCAAGTCCGGGTCGAAGATTTGGCATCGCCCGAATAATCACACCATACTTACCCTATTTTCCGGTGACTGACGTCACCGGAAAGCCAATAAGCGTCGGGTTCCCTTTGGCGAAAGGCCGATACGCTGCTAATATACTGCTTCCAAATCAATCCTCATAATTACCAACGGATACCATCAATGCGTACCAGTAAATATCTTCTTTCTACTTTGAAGGAGACTCCAAACGACGCAGAAGTGATCAGCCACCAGCTGATGCTGCGTGCAGGTATGATCCGTAAGCTGGCCTCAGGTTTGTACACCTGGCTGCCTACTGGTCTGCGCGTTCTGCGTAAGGTCGAAAATATTGTTCGTGAAGAAATGAACAAAGCCGGTGCAGTCGAAACGCTGATGCCTGTCGTTCAGCCATCTGAACTGTGGCAGGAAACAGGCCGCTGGGACAAATTTGGTCCTGAGCTGCTGCGAATCGCTGACCGTCACGACCGACCGTTTGTACTGGGCCCGACCCATGAAGAAGTCATCACTGATATGGTGCGCAATGAGGTCAAATCTTACAAACAGCTGCCGCTGAACCTGTATCAGATTCAGACCAAATTCCGTGATGAAGTTCGTCCGCGCTTTGGTGTCATGCGCTCCCGTGAGTTCATCATGAAAGATGCTTACTCTTTCCATCTGGATAAAGAGAGTCTGCAGGAAACCTACCAGGACATGTACCAGGCGTACAGCAATGTCTTCAGCCGTATGGGTCTGGACTTCCGCGCAGTACTGGCAGACACCGGTTCAATCGGTGGCAGCGGCTCGCACGAATTCCACGTTCTGGCGGAAAGCGGTGAAGACCTGATTGCCTTCTCGACCGAGTCAGAATACGCAGCGAACATCGAGAAAGCCGAAGCGCTGGCACCAACCACTGAGCGTGCTGAGCCAACGGAAGAGATGAAGCTGGTTGATACGCCAAACGCGAAAACCATCGCTGAGCTGGTCGAACAATTTGGCCTGCCAATCGAAAAAACAGTGAAGACATTGTTCGTGAAAGCTTCTGAGGAAGCTGATGCTGAGCTGATCGCCCTGATCGTCCGCGGCGACCACGAGCTGAACGAAGTCAAAGCTGAGAACCTGGACTGTGTGGCCAAGCCGCTGGAATTCGCGAGCGAAGAAGAAATTCGTGCGGTTGTGAACGCGGGTCCCGGCTCTCTGGGCCCTGTCGGCCTGAGCATTCCGTTCATCGTTGATCGCAGCGTTGCAGTGATGAGCGATTTCGGTGCCGGTGCGAACGTAGATGACAAGCACTACTTTGGGATCAACTGGGGCCGTGACGTCGAACTGGGACGTGTCGAAGATCTGCGTAACGTGATTGAAGGCGACCCAAGCCCATGTGGTCAAGGTACCATCCTGCTCAAGCGTGGTATTGAAGTCGGCCACATCTTCCAGCTGGGCACCAACTATTCTGCCTCAATGGGTGCAACAGTTTTGGATGCCAACGGCAAACAAGCCGTGATGGAAATGGGATGCTACGGTATCGGCTGTACGCGTGTTGTCGCAGCAGCTATCGAGCAGAACAACGATGAAAACGGCATCATCTGGCCAGACGCTATTGCACCGTTCCAGGTTGCGATTGTACCAATGAACATGCATAAGTCTGAAGAAGTTCAGCAGGCAGCAGAGAAGCTGTACGCCGATCTGACGGCTGCCGGTATTGAAGTCCTGTTCGACGATCGTAAAGAACGTCCGGGTGTCATGTTCGCGGATATGGAACTGATCGGTGTCCCGCACACCGTGGTGATTGGTGACCGCAGCCTGAAAAACGGTGAGGTGGAATACAAAGACCGCCTTACCGGTAACAAAGAACCTGTTGCAGCAGACAGCATTGCGGATTTCATTAAGCAAAAGCTGGCATAATTGCCGAAACAATTCTTTCAAGCCTCCTTCGGGAGGCTTTTTCGTATCTGTGCCACAGAAATTCAGTCTAAGATAGGCATAAACTGAGTCTTATCATCAGACTAGACGCCACCAAAGTCTGCGATTTCTGTTTTTACCATTGGAGTGGAAGTGCCAGTATGGGCAAGGAAAAGCCAAAAATCAGTCTCCTGCTTTCCGGCGGCGGTGCCCGGGCTGCCTATCAGGTAGGTGTGCTGAAAGCGATTTCCGAGTGGTATCCGAGGAACCACCACAGCCCATTTGACATTTATTGCGGCACATCAGCAGGAGCGATCAATGCGACAGCAATCGCCTGCTATGCGTCCTGTTTTCGCTTGGGTGTCAAAAAGCTCGAATGGATATGGGCAAGACTCCACAGCCGCCGTGTATTCCGTTCCAGCACTGTCGGGATAACACAACACTTATTCCACCAGCTGCTTGCCCGACTGCAGGCGCCTTATCATCCCAGACCGCCGTTTGGGCTGCTGGATAACCGGCCTTTGCGTCAGCTGCTGAATCAGGCAAACAATTATGCCCGCCTGGAGCAACAGATCCTGGCGGGTAACCTTCACGGTATTTCCGTGACGACGTCCAGTTACAAAAGCGGAAAAACAATCAGCTTTTTTCAGGGCCAGCAAAGTATCGAGCCCTGGACGCATTCGACATCGAAAGGACGCCGGTCACTGATCACGACTGAGCACCTGCTGGCATCATCGGCGATCCCTTTTGTCTTTCCGGCCAGCCGGATTGGTCAGGCTTATTATGGTGACGGCTCGATCCATCAGCTGACACCGCTGCGCCCGTCGATGAAAATGGGGGCAGATAAAATCCTGATCATTGATTTGATCAACCAGCGGCTCAAACCCAGAGATCCCACTCAGGCTCCCGGTTTAGGCATGCTGACCGGCCACCTGATGGACACCATCTTCAGCGATACCATGGCCGCCGAACTGGAGCATTTGGAAAATACCAATCTTCTGCTCCACAAACTGCCTGAGGAGGAACGCAAAAACATGGCCACCAAGGCAGTCGAAACCCTGCACCTGTTCCCCAGCCAGTCTTTTGAACCGCTGGCTCAGGCGTTCTATCATCATATGCCACTGGCGGCGAGAAGCCTGATGAGGCTGTTAGGGATCAGTCCAAAAGACGATTCCGCACTGACCAGTTACATCCTTTTTGAGCCGAATTATATTCACGCGCTGATTCATTTGGGCTATGTGGATGCGCAGGAACGGGAAGGTGAGCTACGTTCGTTTTTAGAATAAAAACAATGAGAGATTTTCATTTTGTTCCATTTTCTATTGATCTGGTTCTAAAATCTCCTATATTAAAACCCTTACTAATCAACAACATTAACCATGGATCCGATTATCTGGCAAAAATCGCTGGCTGATTCTTCACCAACCCGAGCCAAACCACTGGGGGCTGATCAGCGCTTGCTGATCCTGCAAAAATTGCAGGGGAAACCAGAATTGTCAGTCTTGCTGGAAGTCTTTGCCATGGAAGTGGAAAAGCAAATTGACGTCAGCCGGATGCTCTGGCGTCAGGACACCACGACCACCCTCGTTCGCCATGGTCCCTCAACCGACAACCGCCAGTGCTTTATCCTTCGCTATGCGGATCAGCCGCTGGGAGAGCTCCAGTATGATACACCTTATGCACTGGATCAGGATGAAGTCAATTTGATTCACACCTATCACAGACTGCTGGCCGGTCCGTTATTCAGCGCAATGGAATATCGCCGGGTCAAAGAAATGGCGATGCGGGATCATTTGTCCGGCCTGCGAAACCGCAGTTGTTTGGATCAGGACATCCTCCATGCCATTGCCATGAGTGAACGCCGTCAAGTGGGTCTGGTTTTGCTGTTGTTTGATCTGGATAACTTCAAGCAAGTGAATGACAAATACGGTCATCTCGATGGTGATAATGTGATTCGCCGTTTTGCTTCTATTCTGAAACATTCCGTTCGTACTTCCGATCGCTGTTACCGGATGGGGGGAGATGAATTTGTTCTGCTGCTGCAACCCGCTTCGGAGCAGTCTGCCCATAAAGTCATTCAGCGGGTGATGACCCGGATGACACGCGACCATACACTTCGCAGTCTGGAGATCGGTACCTCCATTGGTGCCAGCCAGTATCACCAGGGTGACTCTCCGACCAGCCTGCTGGAACGTGCAGACAAAGCCCTGTATCAGCACAAACGCTCGAAATAGCCTCTCGATCTCACCTATCGTTCGCGGTAAGCTCAAAACTCTTTTTCTTTTGTCGTCAATCAGGAGACACCATGAAAGTCGCCGACTGTTGCGAGCTTGTTCGTCAAAGTTACAGCCAAATCGGCAGCGGAGATCAGGGCTATATCCCCGCTGCAATCGCCTGTGCCGTTCGTGCTTTAAATGACATCGCCGCCAATCCGGAATTGCCGGTCCAGGTTCGAGAGCAAGCCGCCTTTGCTGCGGCCAACCTGCTGATCAGTGACCACGAGGACAACTGATGGATTTAAAAAAATTTGAAACCATGGATCCAGTGATGCTGATGAGCATTGTGAATATGAAGATTCGTGATGAATTCGGGGATTTAGAAGCTTTAACGCGATTCTATGAAATTGACCAGGCTGTACTGGTCGCCAGACTGGCAGCGGCCGGTTTCGATTATCTGCCGGAAGCCAAGCAATTCCGCTAAGGCTTATCGGGCATAAAAAACGGAAAGCACCCGCTTTCCGTTTTTTTGATGATTCATGACGATGTATCGCTTAACTGAAGGAAGAGACCAGCACCGTTGCCACCAGCACCGGACAGACAAACTTCACATACAGCGGCCAGATTTTCCAGAACAGTGACTGCTCCAGTTCCGGATTACCGGCACTCAGTTCTTTCAGCTTACTGTGCCGTGACCATACCCAACCGCCAAACAATGTGAACAGCAGTGCCGCAAATGGCTGAAAGTACTGTGTGGCGACCGTTGCGACCAGGCCAAACAGCTCACCGAAGTTAAAAATGATCACCGCACTGAAGACTGCAATCACACCACCCAGCACCCAGCTGGTCGATTTACGGCCGGTGTCGAAACGCTCACTCACCAACGCAACCGGACATTCCAGCATAGAAATCGATGAAGTCAGGGCCGCAATGGTCATCAGCACAAAGAACACCAGCGCAATCAGCTGACCGGCAAAGCCCAGGCTGTCAAACAGCATTGGCAACACAGTAAAGACCAGGGTATCTGAGCTCAGCAGTGAGCCGTCATCTGCATAGATGGCCACACCTTTTTGCATGGCTACAAACATGGCAGGCAGCACCACCAGACCGGCGATAAATGCCACCGCAGTATCAACCAGCGTCACACTCAGCGCCATTTTCGGCAGGCTCTCTTTCTTGCTCAGGTAAGAGCCGTAAATCAGCATTGAGCAGCCACCAATGGTCAGGGAGAAAAAGCCCTGTCCCATCGCGGCAAGCAACAACTTGGGTTCCAGTACTTTACTGAAATCCGGGATCAGATAATGCTTCAGACCTTCCATCGCGCCGTCTTGGGTCATGATATAAGCAAACAGCAGCAAGAAGAGCACAAACAGCGCCGGCATCAGTCGGGTCGACCACTTCTCGATCCCCTCTTTGACCCCGCTCTGTACGATCAGAATGGTCAGCAGATAAAAGATTGCCGCACCGAACAGGTTACGAGAAACCGAAAAGCCTTTTAACCAGGCCGTCAGATCCGCCAGACCAAAAATATCCGTCACTGCAGCCATCATGAACGTCACCAGCCAGCCGGCCACGATGCTGTAAAACGCCAGTACCAGACAAGGCACCATCAGGCCAATCCAACCGACCAATGCACCAGTGCGTTTCGCTACCGGGTTATCACTCAGATGACGCATACTGTCGACCGGGTTTGCCTGCCCGTGGCGACCAATGGCCATTTCCACAATCAGCATCGGGAAGGCAACCACCAGGATCATCAGCAAATAGACCAGCAGGAAAGCGCCACCACCATTGCTGGCAGCCTGGGTCGGAAACCCCCAGATATTCCCTAGTCCAACCGCAGCACCTGCCGCAGCCAGAATAAAGCCCATCCGTGAGCCAAAATGTTCTCGTGTTCCTGCCATGATTCACAACCTCAATGTATCAGCGGACTAGTACAATATATTTAATCAAGGTCATTATCAATGCCAGCGTAACCAACTGGATAAATATTAATCAGGCAGAGAAATGTTCATACAATATATCGACAGATAAAAAAATATCCGCCCTCAGGCGGATATCCGTACGGCTTATTTCATCTGGGAGAAATATGCAGCGACATTCTCCATATCCGTGTCGCTCAGCATTGCCGCCTGGGGCTGCATCACCATGGCATTCCCGCCGTTACGATCTTTGTTCTTATACGCTTTCAGTGCATTGACAATATACTGTGCATTCTGGCCTTTCAGATTCGGATAGCCGGGAATCACCGCGATACCATTCGCGCCATGACAAGCGGCACAAATTGCAGCTTTGGCTTTTCCGGCCTCGGCATCACCCGCTGCCATTGCCGGCAGGGAAAAGAACGTCGCGATGAGTGTCAGCGTCAGTGCTTTTTTCATAGGATCCTCATTTTTCTAGTTTTATCGACATTTAAACACTGACTGACTATCTACATTCCTGCCCCCGATGTCAGTGTAGGGGATCACACTTCCAGACCAACCGGCACGCATCGCCTTCAAACCCTTTCACCACGAACAAACCAGCCACAGCTGCCAGCTGCTCACCGTAGAACAGCAATGGGGTCTGTCGTCGCCGCCAGCTCGGAACGCCATACTCCTGAAACAGTTTTTTCAGTTTGCGGCGACCGGCCCGGCCGACAGGGTGCGCGCTCAGACCGCTGGGATCAAACCCCACCCAAATGTGTTCATCCGGTTTGGGTAACCGCATGGCCTCACCCAATTGTAGCCCGGTGACCGGACCATCCGCGGAAAGTGTCAGGCTTCCCAAGGACGGCGGCAACATGCAGGACTGATTCAGCACCATGTTAGCTCGCCACTGGCTGATATCCGGCAGCGGCCGAATCGCACACAGCTGCTGCTGGTAACGGCGGAGATCATAACCATTCAGGGATACACAAGGATTCGCGTCTTCACGGGCAAGACAAACACTTTGCCAGACCTGCACCAGTTGTGCCTTTGTCGGCAACGGCAACCCTTGCTGCTGCAACCACAGACGGATCAGAGCCCTCCCCTGAACCTCATCCTGCAATCCCGCCAGATTCAGACTGCCGTCCGGTAAACGGTGCTGGCTGAGCTTATCCGCCAGCAGTCCTTCCAGCAGCGCCTGCTGCTCTCCGCACAGCGCCGCACTGCGGGTCGCTGACTGCCGCAGTCCCGGCCAGCGCGAAGTCAGCAGTGGGAGAATTTCCTGACGCAGGAAATTACGGTCAAAACGAGTGTCTTGATTACTTTCATCCTCGACCCAGCACAGATTGTTCGCCCGCGCATACGCTTCCAGCGTCGCCCGACTGGTATCCAGCAATGGCCGCAAATGAATTCCCCCGGCAAACGCCTTACGTACCGGCATTGCTGCCAGTCCGGCCGGCCCGCTGCCACGCTTCAGCGCCAGTAAAATGGTTTCCAGTTGATCGTCAGCATGCTGGGCCGTCAGTAAATACGTCCCCGGCGACATGTATTGAGCCAGCGCCTGATAGCGGGCATCTCTGGCCGCCTGTTCAAGACTGATCCGGCTCCCGGTCTGTACGCTCACGCTTTCAGCCTGAAAAAGAATGCCATCCTGCTTCGCCCATGCCTCACACTGTGCCATCCAGTGGTCTGCATTCGGACTGAGGCCATGATGGACATGCACCGCTGTCACCGGATATTCAGGAAAATCACGGACAAACCGGCTTAACAGATGCAACAGCACCCGGGAGTCAAGGCCGCCGCTGAACGCCAGGACGAGTGGCGCAGGTTCAGGACATAAACGTCGTAATGTGTCGGCAAATTGATTCAACAGCATGGGATTCCGTGGGACTGTACAGGATGGATAATTCAACACTCTTATCTTATCGCAGGGTAACCCGAGATGGTAACCGCGCGACATGCAGAGAAGCCCGAAAACAAAACGGGCCGCACTTGGCGACCCGTTTTCCTGGTATTCAATTGAATCGATAATCAGCAGTAACCGTAGCCCAGCAGACGCTGATAACGACGCTCCAGCAGGCTCTCTTCGTCCATTGCTTCCAGTTCGTCCAGCGTCTTCAGCAGCTGCTGTTTGATGCTGGCAGCCATCGCCGTAACATCGCGGTGTGCACCACCCAGGGGCTCACCAATAATGTTATCGATCAGACCCAGTTCTTTCAGACGCTCTGCTGTCATACCCATCGCTTCAGCTGCCTGAGGGGCTTTGTCAGAATCACGCCACAGAATGGATGCACAGCCTTCCGGAGAAATAACAGAATAAGTTGAGTACTGCAGCATGTTGACACAGTCACCCACGCCAATGGCCAGCGCGCCACCGGAACCGCCTTCACCGACCACATTACAAATCACAGGAACCGTCAGACCCGCCATAACTTTCAGGTTCATCGCGATGGCTTCAGACTGGCCGCGTTCTTCAGCACCAACACCCGGGTATGCACCCGCAGTATCAATGAAGGTAATGATTGGCATACGGAAACGCTCGGCCATACGCATCAGGCGCAGGGCTTTACGGTAACCTTCTGGCTTTGGCATCCCAAAGTTACGCAGTACTTTTTCGCGGGTTTCACGGCCTTTCTGATGACCGATTACCATCACCGGGCGGCCATCCAGACGAGCAATACCACCAACCAGCGCTTTATCGTCCGCAAAAGCACGGTCACCTGCCAGCGGGTCGAACTCAGTAAAAATATGCTCGACATAATCCAGCGTGTAAGGACGCTGCGGGTGACGGGCCAGTTGGGCAACTTGCCATGCACCCAGATCACCAAAAATTTTCTTGGTCAGTTCCAGGCTTTTTTGCTCAAGCTGAGAAATTTCTTTGTCCAGATCCACCGAGGCCGATTTGTCACGGTGTGACACATCGCGCAATGCTTCAATTTTGGCTTCTAGTTCGGCAATCGGTTGTTCAAAATCCAGGAAGTTCAGGCTCATACGACTTGTAATCCTTTGTCCATGTTAAGCGACCTGCCATTACAGGTGCCGGACGCATTAATTAAACTCAAATTCGACTTGCTGCTCGCCCAATAGCACTTTGAGATCAGTGATGAGATCATCATTCGGCGTAATCCGCCACTCCGTGCCCAGGGTAATTTTAGCGCGCGCATTCGAACGCTGATAATAAATATTCACCGGGACAGTACCTGCCCGGTGCGGTTCCAGCGCTTTGCTGAAACGCTCAAAAAATGTGTGATCAATTTGCCTTTCAGTCAGCGAGATGGCAAGACCCCGCAGATGCTTTTCTCGAGCTTCAGAGATATCAAGGACTTCACGTGCGGACATTTTAAGGCCGCCATTAAAATCATCAAAGCTGACCTGTCCGGAAACAACCAGAATCCGGTCTTTTTCAATCAAATCGAGATATCGATCCAAAGCCTCGGAGAACAGCATCACCTCCATCCGGCCCGATCGGTCATCCAGTGTCAGCACGCCAATACGTGTGCCACGCTTGGTGGTCATCACCCGGGCCGCAATGACCAGCCCGGCAACCGTCACCACTTTATCCCGCCCCGTCGGATGAGCATCTTTCAGCCGCCAGGTGACATAATGCTTCAGTTCACGAACATAACTGTTAATCGGGTGGCCGGTCAGATAGAGTCCCAGCGTATCCCGCTCCCCTTCCAGCCAGATTTTCTCCGGCCATTCAGGAATATTGGCATAAGCTTTTTCGACCTCTTCCGGCGCAGCGGTCAGTACACCAAACATGTCGGCCTGACCAAAAGCTTCGGCCTGATGGTGCTGACCTGCCGCTTTCAGCGCATCATCCAGCGTTGCCATCATGGCAGCACGGTTCGGTCCCAAACGGTCCATCGCCCCGGCCTTAATCAGCCGTTCCAAGACCCGCTTGTTCACTTTCTTGGTGTCTATTCTGGCACAGAAATCAAACAGATCTTTAAAATGTCCGTCTTTTTCACGCGCCGCAATAATATTTTCAATCGGGCCTTCACCCACGCCCTTAATGGCGCCGATGCCATAAACAATCGCACCCTCTTCATCAACCGTAAAACGGTACAGCCCCTTATTCACATCCGGCGGCAACATTTTGAGGTTCATGCGCTGGCATTCTTCCACCAGCCCGACCACTTTGTCGGTATTATCCATATCCGCGGTCATGACCGCCGCCATGAACTCTGCCGGAAAGTGGGCTTTCAGCCACAGGGTCTGATACGAAACCAACGCATAAGCTGCTGAGTGCGATTTGTTGAAGCCGTAACCGGCGAATTTCTCCACCAGGTCGAAGATCTTCATTGCCAGTTCGCCGTCAACGCCGTTGTTGACCGAGCCCTCTTCAAACGTGGCCCGCTGTTTGGCCATCTCTTCCGGTTTTTTCTTACCCATCGCCCGGCGCAACAAGTCCGCGCCACCCAAGCTGTAACCAGCCAGAACCTGGGCAATCTGCATGACCTGCTCCTGATACAGGATGATGCCGTAGGTCGGTTCCAGAATTTCCTTCAGCGATTCGTGCTGATAGGTCGCATCCGGATAAGAAATCTCTTCACGACCGTGCTTCCGGTCGATGAAGTTATCTACCATGCCTGATTGCAGCGGTCCCGGACGGAACAGCGCCACCAGTGCGATCATGTCTTCGAAACAGTCCGGCTGCAGCCGCTTGATCAGATCTTTCATCCCGCGGGATTCGAGCTGGAATACCGCTGTAGATTCTGAGCGCTGAAGCATGGCAAAGGACTTGGCATCGTCCATCGGAATCGCGGCGATATTGACCGGCGGTTTGCCCAGCTTTTCGAGACGCGGGTTAATCATCCCCAGCGCCCAGTCAATGATGGTCAGTGTCCGCAGACCCAGGAAGTCGAACTTCACCAGACCCGCAGTTTCCACATCATTCTTATCAAACTGAGTCACCGGATGGTGACCTTCCGAATCACAGTACAGCGGAGCGAAATCGGTGATCGTCGTGGGTGAAATCACCACACCACCCGCGTGCTTACCGGCGTTCCGGGTTACCCCTTCCAGCACCCGGCACATATCAATCAGTTCTTTGACTTCTTCGTCCGATTCATAGACTTCGCCAAGCTGCGGCTCGGCATCAAAGGCCTTCGCCAGCGTCATGCCCGGCTCAGCCGGGACCAGTTTGGAGATCCGGTCGACAAAGCCATACGGATGCCCCAGGACCCGGCCCACGTCCCGAATCACCGCTTTCGCAGCCATGGTACCGAACGTGATGATCTGGGACACGGCATCCCGGCCATACATCTCGGCTACGTGATCAATCACCTGATCCCGCTTGTCCATACAGAAGTCGATATCGAAATCGGGCATGGAAACCCGTTCCGGGTTCAGGAATCGTTCGAACAGCAGGTCAAATTCCAGCGGATCCAAATCGGTGATATCCAGTGCATAAGCCACCAGAGAACCGGCACCAGACCCCCGCCCGGGACCCACCGGCACCCCGTTCTCTTTTGACCACTGAATAAATTCCATCACGATCAGGAAGTAACCAGGGAATCCCATCTGGTTGATCACTTCCAGTTCGATGTCCAGACGCTCGTCGTACTCAGGGCGGCGCTGCTTGCGGACTTCTTCATCCGGAAACAGAAATTCAAGACGTCGCTCCAAACCTTCCTTGGATTTAAGGACCAGGAAGTCTTCCGTCGTCATATCACCGGTCGGGAAGTTCGGCAGGAAGTATTCGCCCAGACGGACCGTCACATTACAGCGCTTGGCAATCTCAACGGAGTTTTCGAGTGCTTCCGGGATGTCGGCAAAGAGCGCGCACATCTCGTCCTCACTGCGCAGATATTGCTGAGCACTGTAGTTTTTCGGGCGGCGGGGATCGACCAGCGTATAGCCGTCATGGATACACACCCGGATTTCATGAGCATCAAACTGTTCCGGACTGATAAAACGCACATCGTTGGTCGCCACCACAGGCAGCTCAGCCTCTGCGGCCAGCTCAACCGCGAAGTGCAGGTAAGCTTCCTCATCCGGACGGCCGGTTCGGACCAGCTCCAGATAATAACAATCCGGGAAATACGTTTTGTAGAAGGTGACACAGCGTTCAACAGCCGCCTTGTTGCCTTTGAGCAACGCCTGACCGAGATCACCACTCTTCCCGCCAGACAACAGGATCAGCCCTTGCTTGTGCTCAATCAGCCAGTCCCGGTCAATCACCGGCATATGCTGAACATGACCACGCTGATAAGCTTTGGAGATCAGCAGGGTCAGATTTTTATAGCCGTCATTATCGGCCGCCAGAACGGTCAGATCCGTCAGATCATCACCATTCTCATCACAGCGCACTTTAAAATCAGCACCAATGATCGGTTTGATTCCGGCACCATGCGCCGCAAAGTAGAATTTCACCAGACCACAAAGGTTCGTGAAATCCGTCAGGGCCATTGCCGGCATACCCAGCTCTGCTACTTTTTTGACCAGTGGCGGGACCTTACTCAGGCCATCGACCATCGAAAAGTCACTGTGGATGCGCAGGTGTATAAAGCGTGGTTCTGCCATGATGATGTCGTCAATTCAGCCGTTAAGACACAAACAGAGGTTGAGTCTAAAATGATTTCCCGGCAACGCAAGTACCGGGAAACTGTTACTTCAAATTTTGGGCAATTCGCTCTCGAACTGGCTTAAAACTTTTCCGGTGCTCATCAATCGCACCGAACGCCTCCAGCGCAGCAAAGTGCGCTTTCGTCGGATAGCCTTTGTGCTGAGCGAAGCCATAAGCCGGGTAGCGGGCATCCAGCTCGACCATTTCCTGATCGCGGGTCACTTTAGCCAGAATCGACGCAGCGCTGATTTCGGCCACCCGCAAGTCACCTTTTACCACAGCCTGAGCCGGCATTGGCAGCTGCGGGACCTTGTTCCCGTCAATCAGGACAAAGCCAGGCTCAACAGACAGTCCGGCGACCGCACGCTGCATGGCAACCATCGTCGCCTGCAGAATATTGAGCTCATCGATCTCTGACGGCTCGCAGCGGCCCAGTGACCAGCTCAGTGCTTTTTCTTTGATTTCATCAAACAAAGCCAGGCGTTTTTTCTCGCTGAGCTTTTTGGAGTCCGTCAGCCCTTCAATGGGATTGGCCGGATCGAGAATCACCGCGGCGGTAACAACCGCACCGACCAGAGGGCCGCGACCGACTTCATCGACACCGGCAATCAATGGAGCATCAGGGTAAATAAAAGGTTCGTATTGCATGATTGGTTCACTCTGGCCGGTCTACAGAACCGGCCATGGTTTAACTTATTTGCCGATCAGCGTCAGCACCGCATTGGCGGCCTGCTTATCGGCGTCACAACGGATCAACTGATGCAGACGGGTAAATTCAGCCATCAGTGCGGCATTCTCAGCAGCCAGGCTTTGCTCGACCGCAGCGGCCAGTTTTTCCGGCACGCAGTCTTCCTGCAGCAGTTCAGGCACCAGCTCACGATCCGCAAGGATATTCGGTAAAGAAACATACTTGGTTTTCAGCATCCGCTTGGCAAGCCAGGCCGTCAGAGGCTTCACTTTATAGCCAACCACCATCGGCCGCTTCACCAGCATACATTCCAGCGCGACCGTGCCCGACGCCAGCAGGACCGCATCCGAAGCTGTCATCACATCCCGGGCCGTATCATCCACCAGCACAAAATCCAGTTCAGGCGCTGTGGCTTTCCAGGCCTGCTCAAACTGTTCTCTGCGTTTCTGATTCACCAGAGCCACAACAAATTCCAGCTCAGGATACTTTGCTTTCAGGATCTGACAGGTCTGAATGAAAGGCTCAGCCAATAAGCTCATCTCGCCGCCCCGGCTGCCAGGCAGCACGGACAACCAGCGTTTCTCCGGATCCAGTCCCAGTTTTTGCCGGGCGGCAACTTTGTCCGTTTCCAGTGGAATCGCATCGGCCATGGTATGGCCGACAAACTCACAGGGCACGTTATATTGGTCGTAAAACGCTTTTTCAAACGGCAGGAAGGCCAGGACCAGATGGGTTGCCGCTTCAATCTTAAAGATACGCTTTTGGCGCCAGGCCCAGACAGAGGGACTGACGTAGTGGACGGTTTTGATGCCCTGCTGCTTGAGATCTTTTTCAAGTCGCAGGTTAAAGTCCGGGGCATCGATCCCCACGAAAACATCCGGCGGATTGTCGGTGAAGTATTTCACCAGCTCAGCTTTAATATGAAACAGGCGAGGCAGTCGGCCGATCACTTCGACGATGCCCATAACAGCCAGTTCTTCCATATCAAACAAGGCTTCACAGCCTAAGGCCTGCATACGCGGCCCCGCGACGCCGACAAACTCAGCATCAGGATAGCGCGCTCTGACCGCCTCGATAAAACCGGCCCCTAAAATATCGCCGGAGATCTCTCCGGCGACTATTCCTATACGAAGTGGTTTCGTCATATCAGCGAATAATTCCACGCGAGGTGTTATTCAGCATGTCGAGGAACAGGCCGACAGAAGGCCAGTCTTTCGCCATTTCTTCCAGCACCGGCTTCACTTCGGCCTGCGTTTTACCCGAACGGTAAATCTCTTTATAAGCACGACGAAGCGCATGCAGTTCAGGCTTTTCAAAACCATTTCGCTGCAAGCCGACAATATTCAGACCAAATGGCGTCGCGTGGTTTCCCTGAGCCAGAACGTATGGCGGAACATCCTGCACCACTGCAGAACAGCCACCGACATAACTGTAAGCGCCCACAGTACAGAACGGATGAATCGCCGACAGTGCCATCACGCCAGCGTAATCGCCGACAGTCACGTGACCACCCAAAATTGAGTTGTTGCCAATGTGGGTGTGGTCACCAATCACAACATCATGCGCAACGTGAGCATTCACACACAGCAGGTTATCATTGCCGACAATGGTCACGCCTTTGTCCTGCACTGTCCCACGGTGGATTTGCACACTTTCGCGAATTACATTGCGGTCGCCGATTTCTACGCGGGTCGGTTCACCGTTGTATTTCTTGTCCTGACACTCTTCACCAATGATGGCATAAGGAAAAATTCGGTTATCCTTGCCGATGGTCGTCGGGCCTTTAATCACAACATGCGACATGATTTCGTTGCCGTCGCCGATTTCTACATCTTTCGCGATGTAGGTAAATGGGCCTACGGTAACGTTGGCACCGATTTTCACACCATCTTCGATCACCGCCGATGGATGGATCTGTGCTGTTTCGTGAATCATGAAAACTCTCGTCTTGCGCATTTCAGCTCAGCAGAACAAACGACATCGCCGTCTACTTTCGCCACACCATTAAACATAGCGATGCCACGGCGTTCTTTCAGAAATTCCACTTCGATCACCAGCTGATCACCAGGGCCGACCGGCTTACGGAATTTGGCATTGTCGATGCTGGCAAAGTAATACAGTTCGTTTTCAGCAGGTGCGCCGAAGGTTTTAAACGCCAGCAGACCTGTTGCCTGCGCCATCGCTTCCAGGATCAGTACGCCCGGAAATACCGGCATTTTCGGGAAGTGGCCGGTAAACTGCGGCTCATTGACGGACACATTTTTAATCGCCGTCAGGGTCTTGCCTTCTTCGTAGTTCACCACTTTGTCAACCATCAGGAATGGGTAACGGTGTGGTAGAAGTTCTTGGATTTCGGTGATATTCAGCGTTTTGTTCTCGCTAGTCAAAACTGCATTCCTGTCTAAAAAGTTAATCAAGCGCCGGATAAAATATAAAACGGCCTACGTAATTCAATAACGCAGGCCAGCTCGCGGCGCAGAAAGAAAAATTGGGTTACTGAGCGTCTTCTTCGAGTTTTTTCTCAACAGATTTCAGGCGCTTATTCATTTCTTCAATTTTCAGAACCCGTGCCGCAGTCTTGCGCCATTCCCGGTTCGTCTGAAGCGGAATTCCCGATGAATAAACCCCTGGTTCAGTAATCGGTCGCATCACCATGGCCATGCCCGTCACGGTCACACCATCAGTAATTTCCATATGGCCGTTGAACACACTGGCGCCGCCGATAAAGCAGTGTTTACCCACTTTCAGGCTGCCTGCCATCACAGTTGCACCAGCAACAGCGGTATTCTCGCCAATAGAGACGTTATGGGCAATCTGGCACTGGTTATCAATAATGACACCGTCCGCAATAATGGTATCTTCCAGCGCACCACGATCAATCGTAGTACATGCACCGATCTCGACCCGGTCGCCAATACGGACAGAGCCCAACTGAGGAATTTTTTCCCAGCGTCCCTTATCGTTGGCATAGCCAAAGCCATCCGAGCCAATCACTGCGCCCGACTGCACCAGACAATGGTCACCCATCACCACATTGTGGTAGATGCTGACGTTCGCCCACAGCTTCGTCCCCTGACCAATGCGGGCATTTTTGCCAACGAAGCTTCCGGGACCAATCTGGACGTTATCACCGAGTACCACGCCGGATTCAATGACAGCATTGTGGCCAACCGTAACGCCCTCTCCCAGAACAGCATCCGGTGCGATATAAGCAGATGGCGCAATTTCAGTCGCGCTGGCCGGTGTGCTGTCCAGCATTTGCGCGACTTTGGCATACGCCAGATAAGGATCTTTGACAATCAGAGTGTTGCCGTTGAAAAATTCAGCGTCAACATCTTTTAAAATCACCGCAGTCGCCTGGCATTCGTTCAGATGCTGGCGATATTTACTGCTGGAAAGGAAAGTGATCTGGCCGGGACCGGCCTGACCCAGTCCTGCGATTGCTGTGACTTCGGCAGCTGCGTCACCACGCAGCTCCGCACCTAATTTCTCTGCTAATGCAGCAAGCGTCAATGCAGCCATTTGTTACCTTAATATTTCATCGTTTTTATCGCACTGCGCATTATTATCTGTGGTCGGCGAGACAATGCAAAGGATATGCGCAGGAACGTCTACAATTTGAACAATGTTCACATAATACTGTCATTTTTCATTACGGCAGACCCTACCAGCTGACACGCCAGCAAGCCCCTCATGCCTGCTGACGTTGCGATACATGGCCGCCGATTTTCAGACGGTTACTTCACCGCTGACAATACTTTTGCAGACAGATCATCTTTCGGGTTCGCAAACAGGACGGCCTGACCGTCGACAACCATGTCGTAACCTTCACGTTTGGCCACATCCTGAATGGCTGTACGCAGCTTCATCGCCAGCTTCTGCTGTTCTTCAGCGCCGCGACGCGCCTGATCTTCCTGCAGTGCCCGTGCTTTTTGCTTAAACTGTCCGTCCAGCGTTTGCAGCTCTGACTGCAACTTAGACTTGTCACTGGCACTCATCAACTGACCATCACGCTTCAGTTTTTCCAGCTTGGTTTTGATGTTGGTTTCCAGTGTGCGCAACTCAGTCACCCGACCCTGAAATTCGTTTCGCAGTTTGTCTTTCACATTGTAACGCTGTACCAGTTGTGCCATAGCCTGATTCGTGGCGACATAGCCCACCTTCTCTGCGGCAACCGCAGCTTGGGCATACATTGAAGATGACAAGACGGCCAGGCTGAGGCTGGCTGCTTTAATCCACTGTTTCAAAGGCTCTCTCCTTAAAGGGTTAGAATGTGCGTCCAATGGTGAAGGTGAAGAATTCCTCATCATCGCCATCGTATTTCTTAATTGGTTTCGCGACAGAGAAGACCAGAGGTCCCATCGGCGACATCCACTGCAGAGCAGCACCATATGAGGCACGGATCAGGAATGGATCGGAATAATCGTACAGATATGCGCCGTCCTCATCGGTCAGATCATATTCGGTGTCCCACACGTTACCGGCATCAATGAATAAACTGGTCCGGATCTGATTCCTGACTTCATCCGATGCAAATGGTGTCGGAACAATCAGCTCCATACTCGCCAGCGCCACAGCGTTACCACCGGCGGCATCATCCGAGCCCGTCGCACAGCTGTTGTTTCCGCCAATTCCACTCCCGGTATCACAGCCGCCGACATACACCGCTTTCGGACCCACGGTATTCGAACGGAAACCACGCAGGGTTGAGAAACCACCCGCGTAGAAGTTTTCATAGAATGGCAACAACTGATCGCTGCCATTTTCTGTGGTGCCGTAACCATTACCATAGCCCAGTCGGCCGCGAAGCAACAAGGTAAAGTCTTGCTTCTCAGTCAGAGGATAGTATTGACGAACATCATACTGCGCCTTGAAATACTGGGCATCAGAACCCGGTACTGTCATCCGGAAAGTCGCGCGCTGATGGTTACCGGCTGTCGGGAAGAAACCACGGTTAAGGTTGTTTCGTGTCCAGGAGACAGACCAGTCAAAATCATCCAGCTCGATCGAAGTATTGGCCTGATCGAAGTCGTGAATACGCTTGAATTTTTCGATCTGATAATACTCTTCAGTATTTGAGATCTTGTTGTGATCGTAGCCGACGCCGAATTCAAAGAAATTCAATTCATCATACGGGAAACCCCAGGTCAGGCTGGCGCCATAACTTTGGTTGGTATAGTCCGAGATGTTGGCATCAGAGGCTTCAAACTCGTTGTAATAGATCTTTCCGCCCAGACTGATCCCATCCAGCGTGAAGTACGGATCCCGGTACTCCATGCTGACGTTTTTCTGGTAATCGTTCATCATCGCGCTGATGCCGAAACGATTCCCGGTTCCCAGAAAGTTATCCTGCTGGATCCCGGCCTGGAAAGACACACCAGACTCGGTACCATAGCCCACACCAAAGTTGATATTACCGGCGTTGGCTTCCTTAACCTTGTAATTCACATCAACCTGATCATCCGTACCAGGCACGCGCACCGTCTGAACATCCACGGTTTCAAAGAAACCCGTCCGGCTCAGACGCTCTTTCCCGCGTTCGACAGACTTGGAATTCAGCCAGCTGCCTTCCATCTGACGCATTTCACGGCGAAGAACTTCATCTTTGGTTGAGGTATTTCCGGAGAAAGCAATATTACGTACGTAAATACGTTTGCCCGGTTCTACATTGACTAAGAGCGACACCTGCTGATTTTCATCATCAAATTCAGGAATCGTCTTCACCTGAGGATAGGCGTAGCCCAGCTCACCCAAACGACGTTTAATTGACTCTTCAAGAGCCGTCACCTGGGCGCCGTTATAAATATCGCCGTCTTTGAAAGTGATCAGACCGGCCAGCTCGCCGGGTTCCCCGACCAGGTTTCCGCGGAACTTCACACCTTTCACTTTATATTGCTGGCCTTCGTCAATATTCAGTGTGATATAGACGCCTTTCTTATCTGGCGAAATGGAAACATGGGTCGATTGCAGCTTGTATTTCAGATAACCATTGTTCAGGTACTGAGAGCGCAGTGTCTCCAGGTCACCGGCCAGAACCTGTTTCTGATATTTTTCATCTGCCAGGAAGTTCCACCAGGGCACATCCGCCTGAAGGTTAAATTTATCTCGCAGCTCTTCATCCGAAAAAACACGGTTTCCGATAAAGTTGATTTGCTGAATTTTGGCAGAAACGCCTTCAGTAAACACAAATTTCAGATCAGCACGATTCCGCGGCAAAGGCGTCACAACCGCCTTCACGCTGGCATTGTATTTACCCACGCTGTAATAGAAATCTTCCAGACCTTTTTCGATCTTGCTCAGGGTTGTCCGGTCCAGCGCTTCACCGACCCGGATTTTCGAAGCATTCAGATTTTCCTGAAGCTGTTCATCCTTGATCGCCTTATTGCCCGAGAAAGTAATACTGGCAATGGTTGGACGTTCGACAACCTTCACGACCAGAGCATTGTTATCCCGGTAGACCTGAATGTCCTCGAAGTTACCGGATGCAAAAAGCGCCTGAATCATATCCGCGACATCACGCTCGTCTACCGTGTCGCCGACTCTGACCGGCGTCTTCAGTAACGCCGCACCCAGAGCCACGCGCTGCAGCCCCTCAAAGCGGATATCGTCCACCACAAATTCTTCCGCATGTACCACACTGCTTCCAAGCAAGAGGGACGCGACTAACAGTTTCTTCATCGCCATTACTGTTCTGATTATTCCTTGCTAAAAACGCACTTATTAAAGGCGTGTAAAGTCATTTATGAGCGCCACAGCCATCAAAACGACCAAAATCGCTGAGCCAAGCCGGTAACCAATCTCCTGAATGCGCTCTGAGACCGGACGTCGCGTCACTGCTTCAATGGCAAAAAAGAGCAGATGACCACCATCCAGTACCGGCAGAGGCAACAGGTTCACAATACCCAGGTTGACACTGATTAAGGCCAGAAACCCTAAAAAGTACACAATGCCATAGTCGGCGGTTGTTCCGGCGCCTTTGGCGATGGAAATCGGACCGCTTAAGTTTTTCAGTGCTACGTCACCGGTCAGGAGTTTCGCCACCATATCAAAGGTAAGCGTCACCAGTTGCCAGGTTTTCTCCGTTGCCGCACCGATCGCATCCAGTGGCCCATACTTTAACTGAAAACGTTGCTCAGCCGGCCATGCTTCAACGACCGGGGCAAAACCAGCATAACCAACCAGCTCTCCGCTGGACAGCTCTTTGGTCCGGGGGGTCAGTGGTGCATGAATCAGCTCTCCGTTACGACGCAGCTGAATATCCAGCACTGTCTCCGGGTTCGATCGGATAGCATCGACAACCTGATTCCAGTTTGTTATGGGCTGATTATTGATCGCGACAATCACATCACCGACCTGAAAACCGGCTTGCTGTGCCGCGCCCTGATCCACCAGCTGACCAATTTCCAGCGTAATCGGTGGTGAAAAAGGCGTGATCCCCAGCGTTGTCAGTATGAGTTCCTTCTCCGGATCAAAAGACCACTCACGCAAATCCAAGCGAAGCGTTTCTTCATAATTTTCATCCGGCGGAACGACGGTCAGGGTCATCTCGTCATCACCAATATGGCTGATCATTGCCATATTGACCGATTCCCAATCCGGAGTTTTGATACCGGAAACAGACTTAAGTTCCATCCCGCTTTCAATCCCCGCCTGCGCAGCGATGGACTGAGGCGCAACGTCACCAATGACAGGTTTGACGGCTGGCACACCTATCAGATACACCACCCAGTAGGCAAAAATGGCAAACACAAAGTTTGCAAGCGGACCTGCAGCCACAATGGCACTGCGTTGCCAGAGCGCTTTATTATTGAAGGCCTGATGACGACGCTCTTCAGAAACGGCTTCAACCCGCTCGTCGAGCATCTTGACGTAGCCCCCCAGCGGGATCATCGCCAGAGTGTATTCAGTGCCCTGCTTATCGACCCGGCGCCACAATGGCTTACCGAATCCGATCGAGAAGCGTTCGACATACACCCCGCAACGACGTGCAACCCAGAAGTGTCCGTACTCGTGTACGGCAATCAGAATGCCTAACGCAACGAGAAAGGCTCCCAAGTTCCACAAAATACCAATCATTTAGTCACCTTATGAATCACTTGCTGCGCAAGCTGTCGGGCTGTTGCATCCAAAGCTAAGACACAATCCAGACTACGAGGCTCACTGAAATCAGCCCGTTCCAGTACCTGCTGATTGACACGCGCGATATCGGTAAACCGTATCGAACCGGCAAGAAAAGCAGCCACGGCTACTTCATTGGCGGCGTTCAGTGTCGTTGTCGCAGCCTGTCCACTGTAACACGCGTCAATCGCCAGTTGCAGACACGGATAACGCGACATGTCCGGTGCCATAAACGTAAACTCGCCAATCTTTGTAAAATCGAGCGGTTTCACCCCGGCATCAACCCTTTCCGGATAAGCCATCGCAAATGCAATCGGGGTCTGCATATCCGGCAGTCCCAGCTGCGCCAGTACCGAGCCGTCTCTGTACTGTACCATCGAATGAATCACCGACTGAGGATGAATCAGGACTTCAAGCTGTTCTCTTGAAGCATTAAACAGCCAGTGTGCTTCAATGTACTCCAGCCCCTTATTCATCATAGTGGCCGAATCCACAGAAATCTTTGGCCCCATCGACCAGTTCGGGTGGGCAATTGCCATTTCTGGTGTCACCACATCCAGCTCACGCACATCCGTGTAACGGAAGGGGCCGCCGGAACCTGTCAGTAAAATCTTGCTGATCCCGGCCTCAGCGAGATCGCATCGTCCCGGGTTTTGCTGCACTTGTACAGGTAGACACTGAAAAATAGCATTATGTTCACTATCAATGGGTAATAATTCTGCCCCGTATTTCGTCACGGCATCGATGAACATCTGTCCGGACATCACCAGTGCTTCTTTATTTGCAAGCAGAATTCGTTTTCCGGCTTTCACCGCTGCCATGGTCGGCAACAGACCGGCAGCACCAACAATCGCCGCCATGACCGTATCGACTTCATCCAGTGCCGCCACTTCACACATCCCGGCTTCACCGGAGAGGACCCGGGTATTGATCCCCTGCGCTGACAGTTGCTGCGCCAGATCTCTGGCAGCCTGCTCACACGCCATGGCTGCATATTTCGGTTTCCACTGGCAGCAGAGTTCAAACATTTTTCGGCTGTCCGTTCCGGCAGCCAGTGCAACCACTTCAAAACGGTCCGGGTTCGCAGCCGCGACTCCCAGTGTACTGGTACCAATCGAACCGGTTGCGCCAAGGATGGTTAATTTACGCATATCTTCACTACTTAATAAATACAGACGACTTATAGCCGATATG
Source organism: Photobacterium sp. 53610 (assembly GCF_036409375.1). Taxonomy (NCBI): domain Bacteria; kingdom Pseudomonadati; phylum Pseudomonadota; class Gammaproteobacteria; order Vibrionales; family Vibrionaceae; genus Photobacterium; species Photobacterium sp. 53610. Next base: position 33,691 of record NZ_JAXOFS010000015.1, read on the forward strand.
CCACCGACCAGCTCACACGCCGCTCTCCGGCCTTAAAATCAAAACGGGGGAAGTGGTTACCCGCTTCCCCCGAATCAGGCATTAAATCAGCCAGAGATAGAGCAATGCAAATACAGGCAGTGCCGCAGTCAGACTATCTATTCGGTCAAGGATACCACCATGTCCCGGTAAGATCTGTCCGCTGTCTTTAATTCCCGACACTCGTTTGAGCATACTTTCGACCAGGTCGCCAAAAACCGAGGCAATGACGGTCAGCACTACGGTCGCCAGCAGCGCTCCGCTGTGGCTGAATGGAATACCAAAAACCGCAGCTGCGCCCCAGGCCACAACAACAGCCAGGACCACACCACCCGCCAGACCTTCCAGTGTTTTATTCGGGCTGACCTTCGGCGCCATTTTATGACGTCCAAAACGTTTACCGGCAAAATAAGCCCCGCTGTCAGCGGCCCAGACCAGCAGACAGACCAGCATCACCAACTTGGCGCCATAAAACGGAGACTCTGCATAATTGACGGCACGAAGCATCACTACGCCCCAAAAGAAAGGAATCAGCGTCAGCAGACCAAAACAGTAACGAAGCAAAGTCGAGCGGGTCCAGAAGCCGGATTTATCCGGATAAGTGACCACCAGCAGGCAGGCAAACAACCACCAGGCGCCTCCCAGACCCAGCATTGTGTGGTGAGCGGTGTGCAACTCGCCCAAAGCGATCGCATCCGTCGGCAACGCCAGAAAAGATGCCAGAAGAACCAGTACTGGCGGCACCATGGCTAACAGGCGGGAGCGGGTATTTACAAACTGGGTCCATTCCCAGAATCCAGCCAGGGTAATTCCGGCCAGTGCAAACATAAATCCCGAAAAAGGGAGCAGGAAGATCCCGGCAATCACAACAGGGGCCAGAACCAATGCAGTCAAAATTCGTTGCTTAAGCAAGCTTGTTCCTCTCGTTATAATTTATCTTTGTCGCTTCTCAGCAATATCTTGCTCGGTCGCAATTCAACAAGCTACGTGCTTGTTACCAGAATGGCAGCGGGATTCCAGTTTCCACTGCCTCTGGTGCTGCTACTGGCTATTTAGTAGCATTTTTATTTGTTCACCCGTACAGCCAAAACGACGTTCCCGGTTCATAAACCAGGCAATGGCATCAGAGAATGTATCTTCATCAAAATCCGGCCAGAACTGTGGGGTGAAATACAGTTCCGCATAGGCGGTCTGCCAGAGCATGAAATTACTGATCCGACATTCGCCACTGGTGCGAATGAGCAGATCAACATCAGGAAGCCCGTGGGTCGTCAAACGTTCGGCCAGCATCGCTTCGGTAATATCTTCCGGGGCTAACCCCTGTTCAGCAACTTCACGCGCAAGTGCCTGCGTTGCCTGAATGATATCCCATTGTCCACCATAATTGGCAGCCACGTTCAAAACCATTCCGGTATTGTTAGCCGTCAGTGTTTCTGCCGCCGCAATTTTATCTTGCAGGCGCTGACTGAAACGGCTGATATCGCCGATAATTTTCAGGCGGATGTTATTTTTGTGCAGGCGCTTTACTTCCCGACCTAAGACAGTCAGAAATAGCTCCATCAACAGAGACACTTCGTCTTCCGGGCGACGCCAGTTCTCACTGCTGAATGCAAACAGTGTGATTACCTGAATCCCAAGGCGGCTCGCAACAGAGACAGTTTTTCGTACGGCTTCCACACCGGCTTTATGGCCAAACACTCGCGCTTTGCCCTTCGCTTTTGCCCAGCGGCCGTTCCCATCCATGATGATGGCTACGTGCTTGGGCAGCTTCTGAGCATACCATTCAGTGTTGGTTGTAGGCTCTGCCATACATTTCCCTCAACAAAAAAGCGCCGTGCTGCACGCACAGCGCTTCAGAGCTTATCAAGCTAAAGTCGAACCGAAGTCAGGAAATCCTTATACTTCCATCAACTCTTTTTCTTTCGCTTCCAGAATGGCATCGATTTTCTTAACAGCAGCATCGGTCAGCTTCTGGATATCGTCCTGAGCACGACGATCGTCGTCTTCAGAAATTTCTTTATCTTTCAGCAGCGCTTTCACATCTGCATTCGCATCACGGCGGATATTACGTACTGCAACACGGCCTTGTTCTGCTTCCGCACGAACGATCTTCACCAGATCTTTACGACGTTCTTCCGTCAGTGGCGGCAGTGGTACGCGAATCACGGTGCCAGCAGATGAAGGGTTCAGACCCAAATCAGACATCATGATGGCTTTTTCAATTTTAGGCGTCAGCTCTTTGTCAAAAACAGTAATCGCCAGGGTACGCGCATCTTCAGCGATGACGTTTGCAACTTGACGCAACGGCGTATTGGAGCCGTAGTATTCAACCTGGATGCCGTCCAGCAAACTTGGGTGTGCACGACCAGTACGCACTTTTGCCAGTTGAGTTTTCAGTGCTTCAACACTTTTTTCCATGCGCGTTTGCGCATCAGTTTTAATTTCGTTAATCACGTTTGTACCCTTGAATAGTCGGTCTCAGTGAGGGAGGCAGTCCCCCACCCTATCAATATCTTGCGTCCTTAGTCGCCATTGGCGATCAAGGTACCTTCAGCTTCACCCATGACCACTTTGCGCAGTGCTCCCGGCTTATTCATGTTAAACACACGAATTGGCATGCCGTGATCACGTGCCAGCGTGAATGCTGCGAGATCCATGACTTTCAGTTCTTTTTCCAGAACGTCCTGATAACCTAGCTTATCATATAGAACAGCTTCTGGGTTTTTAACTGGATCTTCGCTGTAAACACCGTCTACTTTTGTGGCTTTCAGCACAACATCGGCTTCAATTTCAATACCACGCAGACACGCAGCGGAGTCTGTTGTAAAGAAAGGATTCCCTGTACCGGCAGAGAAAATAACCACACGGCCCTGACGAAGCTGACTGATGGCTTCCGCCCAATTATAACTGTCACACACACCATTCAGCGGAATGGCTGACATTACTTTCGCGTTCACATAGGCACGGTGCAGTGCGTCACGCATGGCCAGGCCATTCATCACGGTTGCCAGCATACCCATGTGATCGCCCACAACTCGGTTCATACCCGCAGCAGCCAGACCTGCACCACGGAACAGATTACCACCACCGATAACCAGACCCACTTGTACGCCCAGCTCTACCAGTTCTTTGATTTCCTGAGCCATGCGGTCCAGAACATGTGCATCAATACCAAAACCTTCGTCGCCCTGCAGCGCTTCACCGCTCAGTTTCAGCAGGATCCGTTGATAAGTCGGTTTAGGATTTGTGGTCATTTATTGTACCTTCCAGGCTTACTATAGAGATATGGAGTTGTAAAAAGACCGTAGCCTTGGCCACGGTCTTCGAATGAGCAATTCGCGAAGGATTAACCTTTCTGCGCCAGAGCTACTTCTTCTGCAAAGCTCAGGCCTTCGGCTTTCTCGATACCTTCACCAACTTCCAGGCGGATGAAGTTAGAAACAGAAGCACCGCTTTCTTTCAGAACATCACCAACAGATTTCTTAGGTTCCATGATGAAAGGCTGACCAGTCAGAGACACTTCGCCAGTGAACTTCTTCATGCGGCCTTCAACCATCTTCTCAGCGATTTCTTGAGGCTTGCCTTCGTTCATTGCGATTTCAACCTGAACTTCACGCTCTTTCGCAACAACTTCAGCTGGTACGTCTTCTGGGTTCACGTACTCTGGACGTGAAGCAGCAACGTGCATTGCAATGTGCTTCAGGGTTTCGTCTTCGCCGTTACCTGCAACAACAACACCGATGCGGTCACCGTGACGGTAAGAAGCAACTTTCTCGCCTTCGATGTAAGCAACGCGACGGATAGAGATGTTCTCACCGATTTTCGCAACCAGTGCAACACGCTTCTCTTCGAACTGTGCTTGCAGAGCTTCAACGTCAGCTTTGCTTGCCAGTGCAGCATCAGCAACTTCGTTTGCAAAAGCCAGGAAGTTACCGTCTTTAGCAACGAAGTCAGTCTGGCAGTTTACTTCGACCAGAGCAGCTACGCTGTCATTGTTCTTGATGATGATAGAACCTTCAGCAGCGATGTTACCTGCTTTCTTAGCCGCTTTAGCAGCACCGCTCTTACGCATGTTCTCGATGGCCAGCTCGATGTCTGCATTGGCTTCAACCAGAGCTTTTTTACATTCCATCATGCCTGCGCCAGTACGCTCACGCAGTTCTTTAACCAGGGCAGCTGTAACTGTTGCCATTGTTATATCCTCAGTTTTTAAATCTTGGTGTAAAAATCAGGGGCCTGAGAGCGGCCCCTGTTAACCATACTTAGTTTACACAAGGTAACTTAAGATGCTCAAAGGAGCGACTGATTACTCAGCTTCTACGAAACCGTCTTGCTCAGCCTGGGCAACGATGTCCTGGTTACGAGCTTCAGTAACGGTTGTCGCTACAGCGCCTGTGTACAGCTGGATAGCACGGATTGCGTCATCGTTACCTGGGATAACGTAATCAACGCCGTCTGGGTTAGAGTTAGTATCTACGATAGAGAATACTGGGATACCCAGGTTGTTCGCTTCTTTGATAGCGATGTGCTCGTGATCAGCATCGATAACGAACATAGCGTCTGGCAGACCGCCCATGTTCTTGATACCGCCCAGAGATTTCTCCAGTTTTTCCATTTCACGAGTACGCATCAGCGCTTCTTTCTTAGTCAGCTTGTCGAAAGTACCGTCAGTAGACTGAGTCTCCAGGTCTTTCAGACGCTTGATTGACTGGCGAACAGTTTTCCAGTTAGTCAGCATACCGCCCAACCAGCGGTTGTTCACATAGTACTGGTCACAGCTGATAGCAGCTTCTTTGATAGATTCGCTGGCTGCACGCTTAGTACCAACGAACAGGATTTTACCCTTGCGAGCAGCGATCTTGTTGATCTCAGCCAGCGCTTCGTTGAACATTGGTACAGTTTTCTCAAGGTTGATGATGTGCACACGGTTACGAGCACCGAAGATGAATGGCTTCATCTTCGGGTTCCAGTAACGGGTTTGGTGACCAAAGTGAACACCAGCCTTCAGCATGTCGCGCATTGATACAGTTGCCATTGAATATTCCTCAATTGGGGTTAGGCGTCCACATATCCCATGCTACCGACCCTTGACTGCATAACAGCCGACTTAACATTAAGCCTTGGGCACCCCGGAGCACGTGTCGATATGTGTGAGTGATTAATAAAATAACGTTTTTTGTAATCTGACCTGCCGGGTTAATTTTCATCAACGCACAATCTGGCAAATTACGGCGCGCTTTATACCATATTTTTGCCGTCAAAATCCAGCCTAATCTCCCCCGCATCGGCAAAGCCAGTTTCCATCTGGTGCATGCGCTGATACCATATTAAGTATAGAGACTGATAGGGTAGAGAAGTTCGCATGAGCATTAAGATCAAGACGGCAGAAGAAATCGAAAAGATGCGCGTCGCTGGCCAGCTGGCCGCAGAAGTGCTGGAAATGATTGAGCCGTATGTCAAACCTGGCGTATCCACTGAAGAGTTGGACCGGATTTGCCATCAATACATCACGGAAACCCAGGATGCTATCCCGGCTCCGTTGAACTACCACGGTTTCCCGAAATCCATCTGTACCTCCATCAATCACGTGGTTTGCCACGGCATTCCGAGTGAGCAGGATGTACTGAAAGACGGTGATATCATCAACATTGATATCACGGTAATCAAAGATGGTTACCACGGCGATACGTCGAAAATGTTTGAAGTCGGCGAAGTCTCACTGGAAGACAAACGCCTGTGCCGTGTGGCTCAGGAAAGCCTGTACCAGGCCATCAAAAAAGTGAAACCTGGGACGAAGCTGGGTGAGATTGGCACAACGATTCAGAGATTCGTGAAAAACGGTAACAGCCGTTTCACGATTGTCCGCGACTACTGTGGTCACGGCATCGGGGATGAGTTCCACGAAGAACCACAAGTCGTTCACTATAAAAATGCAGACCGCACCGTGCTGAAAGCCGGGATGTGTTTTACCATTGAGCCGATGATCAACGCGGGTAAATTCGGTTGCATCCTTGATGACGATGATGGCTGGACAGTCTATACCGTGGATGGCAAGAAATCAGCACAGTGGGAGCACACCCTGCTGGTCACCGAGACCGGTTGTGAAATCCTGACTCTGCGGAAAGAAGAATCACTGCCACGCGTGATGAAAAACGCCTGATAATCTGCAGTAGTCCGCTACTGACAAAGACATCTAAGCCAGCATTTTGCTGGCTTTTTTGTTCCCCCGTTTCAGGCTAGAGTAAAGGAAAGTACAACTGGGCATGGACCGCAATGACACAGACTCAATCTGATACCACGATGAACGGTGACCACATTCATCCGTTACGTGCTGCGCTGAAGCAGGAACTGGAACAATTCAACGCACAGCAGCAACTCCTGTTTGCTCAGCACGTGCCGGTGACCGAACTGGTTGAGGCCCGGGCAACATGCATTGATGGTTTACTCCGCCATCTCTGGCCTGTTTTCGGGCTGGACCAACGCGATGATCTGTCTCTGGTTGCGGTGGGCGGCTACGGCCGGGGAGAACTGCATCCTTTATCCGATGTCGATATTCTCCTGCTGAGCAGTACGCCGCTGGATGCTCATACCGGCAAACAAATCAGTGAATTCCTGACGCTTTTGTGGGATCTCAAACTGGAAGTCGGTCACAGCGTCCGCACCATTGAAGAGTGCATCAATATTGGTCTGGAAGATCTGACCGTCGCGACTAACCTGCAGGAAGCCCGCCTGCTGTGCGGCAGTGAAGACAGCTTTCTGCAGCTGCAGGAGCAGGTCAACTCCGGTAAATTCTGGCCCAGTGAAGCGTTTTACCGGGCCAAAGTAGAAGAGCAGCGGGTTCGGCACGCCCGCTACCACGACACCACCTATAATCTCGAACCGGACATCAAATCCAGCCCCGGCGGCCTGCGCGATATTCATACGCTGAGCTGGGTTGCTCGCCGTCATTTCGGTGCCACCAATCTGCTGGAAATGAGCCGGTTCGGCTTTCTGACCGACGCCGAATACCGCGAGCTCTATGAATGCCAGGCATCCCTCTGGCGGATCCGGTTTGCCCTGCACAGTGAGCTGAAACGTTACGACAACCGGCTCACCTTCGAACATCAGGCTTCAGTCGCTCAGAAACTGGGCTATACCGGTGACGGCAACAAGCCGGTCGAAATGATGATGAAAGAGTTCTACCGTACGCTGCGCCGGGTGGCAGAACTCAACAAAATGCTGCTGCAGCTGTTTGACCAGGCCATTCTGAAAAATGGCAATGCACAAACCACAGTCGATCTGGATGAAGATTTCCGTTTAGTCGGTCCGTTGATTGAAGCACGCAAACCCGCCCTGTTTCAGGCCCGGCCGGAAACGATTCTGGATATGTTCCTGCATGTAGCACGTAACTCAGAGATTGACGGAATTTCTGCGCCCACCCTGCGTCAGCTGCGAACTGCCCGCCGCCGGCTCAACCGTTTTCTGGTCGATATCCCGGCCGCGCGCGAGAAATTCATGGAACTGGTCCGCCAGCCCAATGCACTTAACAAGGCTTTTCGCCTGATGCACCGTCATGGGGTACTGGCCGCTTATCTGCCTCAGTGGAGTCAGATCGTCGGTCAGATGCAGTTCGACCTCTTCCACGTCTACACCGTGGATGAACACAGCGTGCGTCTGCTGAAACACATGAACAAGTTCAGCGATCCGGCCAACCGCGAACTGCATCCGATCTGCTGTGAAGTCTATCCGCGGATCATCAAAAAAGAACTGCTGATTCTGGCTGCGATTTTCCACGATATTGCCAAAGGGCGCGGCGGCGATCACTCCGAACTGGGTGCCGACGATGCCTATAATTTCTGTATCAACCATGGCCTGTCGCGACCTGAAGCCAATCTGGTGACCTGGCTGGTGAAAAATCACCTGCTGATGTCTGTCACAGCCCAGCGCCGCGACATCTATGATCCGGATGTGATTACCGAGTTTGCCAAAGTCGTCCGCGACGAAGAACGACTCGATTACCTGATCTGTCTGACCGTGGCCGACATCTGCGCGACCAACCAGGAACTCTGGAACAGCTGGAAACGAACCCTGCTGGCAGAACTCTACTATTCCACCCAGAAAGCGTTACGACGGGGTCTGGAAAATCCGCCGGATGTTCGGGAACGGATCCGTCACAATCAGCAGATGGCTTCGGCCCTGCTCCGCAGCCAGGGGTTCGCACAGCGTGAAGTCGACGTACTCTGGCAACGCTTTAAAGCCGACTATTTCCTGCGCCATACTCACCAGCAGATCGCCTGGCATGCCGAAGCCCTACTCAGGCACGACGACCCGAATGCGCCGCTGATCCTGATCAGTAAAAAACCGACCCGCGGTGGTACAGAGGTCTTCGTTTACAGCCCGGATAAGGCAAAGCTTTTTGCCATCGTGGTTGCTGAACTGGATAAAAAGAACCTCAGTGTTCATGACGCCCAGATCATGACCAGCAGAGACGGCTATACGCTGGATACCTTTATGGTGCTGGATCCGAACGGTGATCCGCTGACGGAGAATCGTCATGCCATGGTGCGGGAAGCCCTGATCCACGCGCTGGAAACCATGAGCACAACGCGCCGTCACAAACGGCCTCCCCGGAAACTGCGCCATTTTCACGTGAAAACCCAGGTCGACTTCCTGCCGACAAAAACCGGCAAGAAGACCATGATGGAGCTGGTCGCGCTGGACATGCCCGGCCTGCTGGCACGAATTGGTTCCGTCTTTGCCGATCAGAATGTCAGTCTGCAGGCCGCGAAAATCACCACGATCGGTGAGCGGGCGGAAGACTTTTTCATTCTGGTAAATGAAGCCGGTCAGCAACTGTCCGCCGAACAGGAACAGGCGCTGAAAGCAGCGCTGATTGAACGCATCGACGACGCTGCCTGAGCCCCGCCCGTCAGCTCAGGCGGGCGGGTTTGGCCATGAACCCTTCGCGCAGATTCTGCGCTGGGTTCAAGATTTACCCCGGATTAATTGCTAGAGTAATCCCATCCTGCATCAATCAATACTGCTGATTACGCCACCTGCCGCATATTGTTGTATTGGATGCGAAGCTTGACTGAATCACACGAGGCCGCCATGTATCCGAACCTTACCAGCCTGGGCATTGAACACCCTGAACGCATTGAGAGCTACAGCCTGCGTCAGGAAGCCGCAAACGACATTCTGAAGATCTATTTTGCAAAAGAGAAGGGAGAGCTTTTTGCCAAAAGCATGAAGTTCAAATTTCCCCGTCAAACCCGCTCTGTCGTCGTCAACAGCGGCAACCGGGAAGCAAAAGAGTTTTCGGAAATCAACCGCAAACTGACATTTGTGACCGATGAGCTGGACCGAATCACCAACAAACGCCACAACGATGTAGATATCAAGAAAAAGATTCTGGCGGACTTACGTCACCTTGAGCAGGTGGTCACGCATAAGATTGCCGAGATCGAAGCCGATCTGGAAAAACTGAAATAAACAAGCAACTGATGCCGCCGTAAAACAGCGGCATCGTGTCATTATTTGACTTTATTCATGAAGTTTTTCAGCCAGGGAAGCGCAGCTTCGGTCGCATCAAAATTCACACAGGCATCAATATCCAGCCGTTCTGTCACAGATTTGGCCTGCAGTTCCTGCAGCAGCGCATCAAACTGACGGCCACCGCCACAGTATCGGTCTTCACCATAACTGGAATCCCCCATGGCGATCACACCGTAATTCAGAGCAGGCATCAGCGGAAACTGATCATTCAGCGCGGTAAACAGCGGCAACAGATTTTCCGGAAGTTCGCCCTGCCCTGTGGTCGAGGTAATCACCAGTGCCACCTGATCACGATAAGCCAGAAAATCTTCCAGACTCGGTTCAATAAACATTTCGGCCTGGTGACCATTGGCTTTCAGCTCACTGACAACTTCTTCAGCGACTTCTTCAGCCCCACCAAACACCGAACCCACAAAAACACCAATATTTGCCATCAAAGTCACGCCTCACTCCCTGTCTGAAAATCAATGACCTGCGTTTACTCTGGCGCGGCTTCCGGCCAGATGCAAGTCTCAGTTGCAATTGCGCGATCCCGTTGTCAAAAATGCTTTAAGCATCCAGATGGGACACCGGCCAGTCAAACGCCTGCATCACCCGTTGCCAGGCTTCATCAACTGTCGCACATATCTTCAGAGAATGACCGGTCACCGGGTGGAATAATTCCAGTGATGACGCATGCAGCATCAGGCGATGGCAGTCGAATTGCTCCCGGAACATGCGGTTATGCCGTCCATCACCGTGATTCACGTCACCGATAATATGGTGACTGAGGTGGTGCATATGACGGCGCAACTGGTGTTTACGCCCGGTCTCCGGTTTCATTTCCACCAGGGTGTAACGGCTGCTCGCATAACGGCCGACAGGGATCGGCATTTCGACTCTGGCGATCGGGCGATAAGCTGTGACTGCTTCCTGCGGTGCTTTATCCTGACGGGCTCGTTTATCATCCAGCTTATCCAGCTCTTCTTTGAGCGGATAATCCAGCACCGCCGCTTCTTTCACCCAGCCCCGCACCACCGCATGATAAGTTTTCTTCACTTCACGCCCGGCAAATTTCGGCATCATCTGCGCCGCCATTTCACTCGAGAGCGCGAACAGCAACACGCCGGATGTCGGCCTGTCGAGCCGGTGCAGCGGGAATACATGCTGCCCCCCCAGCTGATCACGCAGGGTCTGCATCACAAAACGAGTTTCATGACGGTCCAGCCAGGAACGGTGTACCAGCATGCCCGATGGCTTATTCACAGCCACCAGATATTCATCCTGATACAGGATTTCCAGCTCAATTGGCGGTTCTGTGACTGACTCAGTGGCGGGCTCACTCATTGAATCGCACCTCCCAGCCAGTGATCCAATTCATTGATTACCGGCAGCACACCGGCCAGTGCCGGAGTCAGCTTGGCGGCTTCTTCGGCATAAGGGTAAATACTGAACTGAGTCGGCAACGGCAAGCGCTCTTCCACCAGATGATGCATCCGCGGCAGAAAAACCCACTGCAGCCATTCAGCACAACTCAAGGTATCCACGGCAAATGGCAGCGTGCTGGCCAGCGCATCTTCATCGGGGGATTCATCCTGCCACAGGTCATGCGCACGCAACTGCTGCTCCAGTGCCGTCATTAAACGGGCGGTTTTCTCATAAGGGTCCAAAACGGTACTCCTGAAACAATACGGGCACAGGGCTTGACCTCTGCCGGACAACTGGCGCGCAAGGATACCATCTTCTGCTGCAACTCCCTATAATGCGCCACCATATGCGTTAAAAACCGAGGAGCTCGATTGCATGTCCATGGATAAATTTCACACCCTGACCCAGTTGCTGGATAACGCTGGCTGCCAGTATAAGATTTATGATCTTGGCCGCCGGGTCAGCGAGATCGAGCGGGAGACATTCAAAGCAGTCGAGGATAACCGCCAGCCGTATCCATGGCCGCTGCAACAGCACGCCCACCTGTCGATTTCCTTCTGGCAACAGAATAACCCGCCGTGGATCTGGTTTCTGAAACTGCCGCTTGATGAGCGCGGGCTTTTGAAACAAGCCGCTGTCGGCGACTTCATTAAATACGTCATCGAAGCGATGGGTGCGACCCTGAACGCGGTGCCGACAGAAGAAGAGCAGGAAAAACTGGCGGCAAACCCTTATACCTTCAAACCGAAAGACGACAAGATGGCGATTTTCCATGCCCATCTGCGACAACAACTGTCCCTGCCGGCCAGCCAGTACTACGAGCACGCGCAGCTCTACCTGAGCGGCAAGCTGGCCTGGGATCAATGGCAGGGTGTGGGTTTACAGGGGCTGGCTGATGTCTGCGCCCGAATGAAACAGGAAAACAACGCAACCTGGTTACGCAAAGCCATTCATCATCTGCCGATGACGCCGTTGTACGCGCTGCTGGGCTGTCTGGAACACTGTGATTTGCCACCCGCACTGACTGAACGGCTGATTGAGCGGATGACGCTGGAGCTCTCGTCTGAAGAAGCCGATATTTTTCTGCTGACGGCGCTGGTTCGCGCCCTGTCCGGTGCCGAATCCGGAAGGCTGCATGAAACGGTCAGGAAGCTGCTGAACCAGCCTGAACTGTGCCACCCGGAGATGATGGTCGCTATTGCGGGCCGGTGCTGGAAAGGACTGGCTGATACAGAGACTGCAGGACTGTACCTGCTGCGTCTGGCACAGACGCAGGACCAAACGTTGTTTAACCAGCTGTTTGCCGATCTGGTGATGCTGCCGGCTCTGCGGGGAATCATGCTGCAGGTCCTGCACAGCGAGGCTAATCCTGAACTGACTGAAGCGATCACCCGCTTACAGCAAGCCGCACGCGGCCAGTAAGCCGTCACTTTCAAAAAAAGGAATAGAACCAAGGATGGAGAATTTACTCATTATACTGGCGCTGGCCTTCGCGGGTTACCTGTTCTGGCAGCAACGCCGGCAAAGTGAACTGGCGCAGCAGTTTATTCACCAGCGCTGCCAGCAGCTCGGCTTACAGCTGCTGAGTGTTGCCCGGGGAGCACACCGCCTGAAAGACGATGCCGGCAACTGGAGCTGGCAGACGCTTTACCTGTTCGAGTTTTCCGCGGATGGTGCCGATGCCTATCAGGGTTGTGCAACCTTCCGGGGAATGAGACCTGTACAGTTTTACGTCCCGCCGCATCATATGCCGGGTTGAAGTGCGCATTCTGACTGGCGACCAAATAAAACGGGCGCAACTTGCGTTGCGCCCTTAGGTCTTACTTGCAGCATTCCCGCTACTGAGTGGCTCCCTGCCTCAATCCATCGATGCGCCGGAATCCGTCGGCGATATTCCATTTGGCGTTCATCCTGAACGTGTCCGTTGATCTCCTGATCCGTTACTTCATCCTGAAATAACTCTCTTCGACCGTCCTGGCGGTGTCCTTGCTTTCGTTCTGAAAGTGTCCTGTCTCATCCTGAGCAGCCCCATCCTGGTGACTGCAACCGGCATCCTGCCATGTCCTGAACTGTCCTTAGCGCAAGAGCTGTCCTCGCCCTCACTATCATCCCTAACCGACCCTGCTCCCTGGCCGTTATCCTGTTCCAAAATGTCAAATCCTTCGACACTTCTAAGACTACGACAAATCGAAGGCGAACACAGTATGGCGAAACGACGAAAAAAAGGCACCATCGTCATCGAATTAAAAGCAACGACTTAAGCAATTGTATTAAAGGACAATTTATATAGAGTGTGCGTAGATTGACTGCCCCTTAAACTCAGATTTCTCACGCTTTTGTGAGAGATCTCTTACAGAGAGACGAGCAAAAACAGAAGAAACATAAGGCACCGGCTTTCATACTCAAAGATGAGAATACCATTTTCCTGAGAAACAGATTCTCACTGCAAGACAATGAGGCTATATGGATGGAGCTCTATGGTTTGGTTCAGACAATAGAAAGGCTGGTTTTCATGCGGTTGGACGCGGCTGGCGGGGCACCAATAAAAGAATGGGCGCAACTTGCGCTGCGCCCTTAGGTCTTACCTGTAGCATCCTACTACAACGGTGCTCCCTGCATCATTCCTTTGTATGCTGAATCCTTCAGCGCTTCCCTTATTGAACTTCGTCCTGAAGTGTTCCCTGGTCTCCTGACCCGTTAATCCGTCCTGAATTAACTCTCAACAGCCTTCCTGGCGGTGTCCATCGCTTCTGCCCTGAAGCATCATCCTTGTGTCATCCTGACGGCAAACATCCCGTTTGCACTGATTGCGTCCTGCAACCTCCGAATCTTCCCTGTCAGTTTTCTTCCTGAAAACCTGTCTCATCCTGAGACCGCCGATTCCGTGGCGCCAGTTCCTGTTCCGTGTCAGTTCCTTCCGACAGGGTTAAGATTACGCGATATCCGATTCAGAACAAGCAACTGTCTGATGGCAATCTTTTCAATGACACAAATATCAAAAACGAAAAATAAAGATAACCAGTTGAAAATAAACAACTTCAATACAGAGTTAAAGTCATCATCTGTCAACTGATTTTAATTTCTCCTACACATTTGTAAGCGATCTCTCACAAAGGGCTCAGACGAAATGCCGATTATTCCCCACTATACTTAAGGCAAACACGACTAGGGGAATGTCACCATGGAAACTTTCAGCCACGATTTACCCAGCCTCTTCAACCAGTTAGGCTTAAATTCATCCAAAGAGTCCATCGAAAGCTTTATCCGGGATCATCATTTGCAGCAGAACGAAACCATCACCCAGGCTGATTTCTGGCAGCCCTCCCAGCGCCGGTTTCTGAACGAATCGATCGCAGAAGATGCCGATTGGTGCGAAGTGATTGATCAGTTGGATACATTGCTACGAAAATAAGCCAACGATCCCTCAATTTCAGGAAGAAATGATGTCCTCAGCAATCACCGAAGCATTAGAAAGCGCCATTCAATCTCTGATGGCCGAAGGTAAAGAACCAAGCGTTGCACTGGTGAAGGCACGCCTGCGTGAACCGCTGCCAATGCCCGTCATCATTCAGGCAATCAAAAGCTGGAAACAGCACGCCAAAGTACCGAAGATTACCGAAACACCAGCAGCAACAGCCAGCGACAGCGAACGCATTGCTCAGCTTGAAGCACAGGTGGCCAGCCTGACCTCACGCCTCGCCGCGCTGGAAACAGCGATTCAAGCCAAATAAATCAGTCTTACCTGACCTGGCTGAAAAAAACGCCCGCTCTTCTTCGGAGCGGGCGTCTCTTTGTTACTGGTAATTTGTTACTGGTAATCCCAGGAAAGGTTTGAGACCAGACGGCAAGGGTCGCATTTAAAATGGAAAATCCCGTGAATCGGTTCCTCTAGGCGCCAAGGCTGACCGCATTTCGGACAAGGCCGGTTTGCTTCTTCTGCCAGACTGACACCCCCGACTCTGTACTGGTAATAATACGTCGGCACCTTGGTCAGGTGTTCAATCCGACCCCGCAAATCCCAGCCGCGCCGGAATAAATCACTGTCCGCATCGCGAATTTCATGCAAGGCTGCATGTTCGGCCTGACAGCCACCGGCCATCTGAATTTCATCGCAGGCCTGCCATTCGGTCTGCCATTTCACCACTGCCTTGTGATCGCCGTTAAAGGTTGCCGGGATCCGGTATAAGGGAATCGGCAGTAAAGAATCTCCGCTGCGCAAGGGCGAACAGGTGTGCACATAAGTGGTATACAGCACCTGCCAGCCGGGCGAATCTTCGGCGGTTGCTTCAGAGTTGATATCCCGGCCCAGAACTTTGATTTTCGGGGCCAGCAGACCGGCCTGAGAGAGCCGGTTCATTGAGGCCTTCACCTGAGGACTGTGGAACTGACTGTGCAGGCTTTGTTTTTCCGGACAGACAGCCCGTACTTTAAAGACAGCTTCATCCATGACCACAGGAAACTCACGGCCCAGGACCTGACCGTTGTACCTCAGCGCATCCATCAAACCATTGATCGCCTGCTCGACGGCAGAAATCGTCGTGTTATCAAAGCATTCAAACTGCAATTCGATGACATACATGGTTTAGCTTACCCTGACCACAGGTTCCAGCTGGCGAAGAAAACTGGCCACATCTTCCGCCAGAACCTCACGCTCCGACTGACCCAGAGTTTCCAGAATAACATTCCCCGTCAGATTGCAGATGGCAATGACCTGATGCTCAGAGGCCATCACCCCGATAAAAACGGTCGGTTTCAGTTTCAGACGGCGCTGGGTCACCAGATGGCCCAGAATATTTTCCTGTAACCGCTGATGGTCCGATTCGCTGAACGCCTGCAGCAAATCCAGTTCCAGGTCCCGAAAGCGGGCCGCCATGTCACCACTGAAATAGCTGCCGTAAAACGCCTGAATGTCGGCGTGCAGACGGAGTTCAATCCCCTGTTCAACTGCGGCCAAATCACCTGCCGGCTCTCGGACCACCGGCTGCCAGAACACCGTATCGCCACTGTCACGAACCACACAGGGCGATGCCAGGCCAATCAGATCGCTGCTGCATGGCTGGCTGGCCTGATCATCAGACCAGGCTTTCATAAAACGGGAAGAAAAATCGGCCAATGCGGCCGTAACCGGATGATTCATTCGCAACCTCAAGCAAGATTCAGTAAACTTTGCCTATTGTAATCCAAGTGTGTGTGTCCAGGACAATATGAGCAAATACAAAGACGCGAAAGAACTAGCCGGTTTAACTCTTGGCCAAAAAAGTGAATACAAAGATCAGTATGATCCTTCCCTGCTGCAGGCAGTGCCACGCAAACTGAACCGCGATGACTTGGCGCTTGGTGATGAATTGCCCTTTACCGGGTATGACATCTGGACCCTGTACGAACTGTCCTGGCTGAACAGTAAAGGACTGCCGCAGGTTGCAATCGGTGAAGTGCGTCTGCCCGCCGGCAGCCCGAACCTGATTGAGTCCAAATCTTTCAAGCTGTATCTGAACAGCCTGAACAACACGCGGATCGAAAGCTGGCAGGAAGTTGCTGATATGCTGCAGAAAGATTTGTCTGCCTGTGCCGGTTCTGACGTCGATGTGACGATCCAGCCACTGAGTGATTTCACCGCGCAGCCGATTGTCGATTTCAGCGGCACCTGCATTGATGATCAGGACATTGAAATTGATAGTTTCGACTTTGACCCGGGCCTGCTGGCAAATGCCGCTGAAGGCGACGTTGTCGAAGAAATCCTGCACAGCCATCTGCTGAAATCCAACTGTCTGATCACCAGCCAGCCGGACTGGGGCAGCGTACGGATTTCGTACAAAGGGAAACAGATCAACCGGGAAAAGCTGCTGCGTTATCTGGTGTCTTTCCGCAACCACAATGAGTTCCATGAACAATGTGTCGAGCGTATCTTCACGGACCTGCTGCACTTCTGCCAGCCTGAGTTACTGACGGTTTACGCACGATATACCCGTCGTGGAGGTCTGGATATCAACCCTTACCGAACCAATCAGGGCAAAACACCAAGCGACAATGATCGCCTGGCCCGACAGTAGTTCTGAGTTCAACTTGTCTTGCAAGTCCGGCAAATCACTCTAGTTTGCTGGACTTGAGGATCTGAGCCAGTAATATGAGGGCCGTGTTTCCTGATGGATAAGTGCTCTATGAACTGTCGTGACTGGCTCTTCAGCATTCTGTTCTGCTTTCTGACTGCCCTGCCCGTGCAGGCAAAAATCTATGCCACCCCGATTCTGGCCGATGCAGACCTGCTGCTGGAAACCAGCCCTGAAAAAGCGCTGGAAATTACCAACCGCTACCTGAGCCAGCGCCAGATGAGCATCCCTGTCGACAGCTCGCGCGTACATGTAAGCGAAGAAACCGACCATTCTATCCGCACCCCTCTCAGTACTATTAATGCGCTCCAGATTAAAGCCAGAGCATTGTCCCTGCTGAACCGGCAACCCGAAGCCATTCAGATCATCCGGGAAGCCGAGGCACTGGCGATCAGCAATGAATTCAGCTACACCCTGCTGGAAACTCAGCTGATCCATGCCGACATTCTCTGGCAGGGACTCGGCGATGCCACCTCTGCGAGCGACCTGCTGAACAAAACGGACCAAGCGATTGCCGGTGATGAAAAGCTCCAGCGCAGTGAGCAGGTGAAAGTCCTGCAGTACCATCTGCTGATGCTTCGCGCAGATATTGAATCCACGCTGGGCGATGAACGCAAAGCCGAAAAAATGTTTACCCGCGCCAAGCGTGATCTGTCTGAACTGAATGAGCCCAAAGAAGAAATCAACTTTCTCCTGAGCCACGGACGTCATTATCTGAGACATCAGCACTATGATCTGGCGCTGGACCGTCTGCTCAGTGGTTACTGGCTGGCTCAGGAACAGGAAGACCACGGCAAAGTGGCCGTGGCCAACCTGGAACTGGGAACGCTCTATGAAGAGCGGAAAGTCTTCGACAAAGCGCTGGAACACGCTACTCAGGCGGGAGAATTTTTTGAGCACTTTAACCGAACGATTCCGCTGGCCAGAACCCTGGCACTGATCGCCAGTATCTATGAGCAGCAAGGCCGCTACAATTTGGCGCTGGTGCACTATTTCAATGCACTGGATCAGGAAAATCAGCTGCGCCTGCAGCCTCGTTCAGCCCGTCTGCGCCTGAGTATCGCCCGGGTCTATCTGAAACTGTATAACTACCCCAAAACCGAACAATACCTCCATCATGCCCGGCAACTGGCTCAGGAAAGCGATGATGAGATCACCCTGATTCAGTCTCAGTTACTCCAGGGTCAGCTTGAACTGGCTGAGGAAAGAACGCCGCAGGCAATTTCGACCATCCAGTCGGCCCTGCTTGCTGCCAGCCGCCTGCAGAAACCTCAGCCCGCACTGCAAATGATGGGGGAAGCCAGCCTGTCTGCAGCCTTTGAAAAACAAAAAGACTATTACAATGCCCTGCTCAGCCAGCGCCGCTATGAGCAGCTGCAAGCCTCCATGCAGGAAAATCAGGTCAAAAGTAATGTCGAAGTGTTTCGTCAGCAGCAGCGGATTATGGCACGCTCGCTGAAACTCGAAGAACTCGAGCGGCAACAGTTTGAACAGGAAAAGGCGCTGTATCAGCAGAAAAACCTGACTACCGTCTTACTGATCGGCTTATTGCTTTCCCTGCTGCTGCTCTGGTATCGCAATCGTTCCGCGCATCAGTGGCGTCGCCGCCTCAAGCTGTTACGTGATGAATTCTACACGCACCCGCGCAGTGGTCTGCGCAATCTGCGAATGCTTAATGCAAGACTGTCGAACTCATTGCAGCAAAGCAGCGCCCATTTTGAACAATGGCATCTGGGCGAAATCATCAATGAGCCCCTGAGTGACCGGCTCCGCTTTGCGCTGTTTGAAGTACCGCTACTCAAACATGTCTATTTGCAGCATGGCTATCAGCAGGGACTGGCACTGGAACGCGAGTTCGGTGACTACCTCAATGCCCAGATTTGCGAACCCGCACGCCTGTACCATTTCTCTGATGCCATGTTTTTATATATTGAGCCGAATTCGCGACTGGAAAGTGCGCCCAAACAGCTGGCCGATTCCATTCAGCAACTGGTCGATCATTTCATGGCTGAAAAACAGCTCGACAGCCGGGTTCGCATCGGCATGGCGGAATATCCGTTTCTGCCCCGCGCCTATACGGCCATCAATGACCAGGAGCTGATTGATATTCTGCTGATGGCCACCCAGGCCGCCCGTCAAATCAGTAAAGCCGAGTCAGGCAGCCAGTGGGTGCATCTGAGTGCCATCGATGCCGCACCTGCCGCCAGCTTTGCCGGAGACAATATTCGTCATGCCTGCATTCAGGGAATGGATAAGGGACTGGTCAAAGTTCAGACATCTTCCCAGCAGGAATATGACTGGAGCAAACACCTCTGAAGAAAAAACACTCGGTATTACTGCTGTTTAGGTCTACTAAGATCACGAAAATGTATAAAAAGCACGCGAGCGTTTGTGTCCGGGAAAACAAGCCGTTAATAATGTTCAACCCGGCAGGAATTTTTTGCTAACATCCGGTATCGCTCTGTGAGTTGTACTGAGCGAAGGAAGTTCAGATAAGGTAATCATTAGTCAACGTGGCAACGAATGTTGACGCAGCTTCTGAAGTGAGTAAGTTGAAGCTGCGCTTGGATCAGGCTCAATTGTCATATCGCGATGCGTCGTTAAAGTCACGTCGTGAGATCGTCATTTTAAAGCGTCTGATTGCCCGTATGGCTGTCGCCTGCCGAGGACTGGATGTCGACCTGGACAAGCGTCTGGAAACATTGCGCCGGGATCTGGAGCAGAACAAAGACATCAGTAAAATTGTGCCGCATCTGGCACAGGTGGAACGCCTTTTGCTGCGGCAAACGCCAACCCATACAACCATGGAACGGCTGGCAAGCCTGATACAGCAAAGTTCCGAGAGTCTGAAACGCATTCCTGCCCTGCCGGTTCAGCTCAAACGCGACCTTCATGATTTACTCTCCCAGTCACCCGCTTCACTGAACCACAGCCACCAGCAAATTACCCAACTGTTCGGCCTGTACGACCGTGCCCTGAAGCTCCTGACCGTTCCGGTCAGTGTCGAGCGGGAGTCGCTCACCAAAGACAGTGACCTGCACCGGAAGCTCTGTCATGAGCTGCAGCAAATCATTACTGAGCTGGATGCGGAAGGGGAATCTGGTGAGCAGCTCCTGACTATCCGTCATCAGTTGCTCAAAGGCGTGACCACCCTTTCCCTGGTTGAACTCTGCCTGGAAGTACTCCGCCTGGCACTGGATGCATTTGTCAGTGAAAGACGCCATGCGCAGAAGTTTCTGGATGTGATCAGCGGCGATCTGGCCGCGCTTGAACAGACCACCCGCCAGGCTGTTGAACAAGGGTTAGCACTGTACAATCACCGCTCGGAACTGACTTCTGAGCTGGGGCAACTGTCCGATCGCTTCCATCAGGCTCTGGCCCAGCACAGTAATCTGGAAAACTGGCGCAGTGCCGCGCAGGATTTGGATCAGTCTTTCAGACATCTGGTTGAGCGCCAGCGTGCCCTGGAAAACCGCGAACAATCTTTACTGGAGCAGCTGCACTATCATCAGAGCCGTGCAGAACAACTCTATCAGCAGACACAGGATCAGCACCGTCAGATTGAAGATCTGCAGCGGCGGATTTTTCAGGACCCGCTGACCCGGGTCTACAACCGGGCCGCCTTCCAGGATCGTCTGGAGCATGAATACCGCCGGTGGATTCGCTATCAGCATCCGCTCTGCCTGGCCGTGGTCAATCTGGACCACTTCAGCGAACTGAATGACAACTATGGTTTCCAGGCCGGTGATAAAGTCCTCAGAATCATTGCCCGGACACTGCGCCAGCAGTTAAGGGACACCGACTTTATCGCCCGGGTCAGCAACGATGAATTCATGCTGATCCTGCCGGAAATGACAGAAACGGAAAGGCATCGCCGCTTATCGAACATTCGCGAAAGCATCTTCCAGTTACCCTTCCGTTTTCGCGAAAAAAATGTTTCGGTCACGGCATCTCTGGGGGCCACCCTGTTTGATGACAACGACACGCCGGGCAGCGTGATCGAACGCAGCCAGAAAGCGCTGAGCAGTGCCAAAAATGCTGGCCGGAATCACCTGATCTGGATTGCTTAACAGCTGATTTTAAACTCAATAACGCAGCATTTCGCATCTAACCCACTGCTGTACAAACGCTTTTTTTTTCAGACTTCCTCTAGTCAAACTCTGGATGCCTGTGTATGTTGAATAATACGGGCAGGGAAAAATGTCCGATATTTCTCTCCGTGAAGCGACCATTGTCCGCACGCGGAAAGACAAATACCAGGTGAGAGCTGCTGCCCGACGTAGTTTGCTCTGACTGGTATGAGGTACAGGCGCTTTGATGGCCTGTATTTATCTCCAGGGAGGTAAACATGATTACACATATCAGTCCGGTTGGGGCAATGACACTGCTATCGCAACTGGAAGTCGAAAGGCTGAAAGCGACCGCAGCCAGCGATCTTTATCGCCTGTACCGCAACTGTTCGCTGGCTGTCCTGAACTCAGGGAGCCACAGCGATGATTCCAGTGCCCTGCTGGAAAGACACAAATCCTTTGACATTAACGTCCTCCGAAGAGAGCGCGGCATCAAACTCGAACTGAAAGATCCGCCAGAGCATGCTTTCGTCGATGGCAAGATCATTCGCGGTATTCAGGAACACCTGTTTGCCGTCTTGAGGGATATCATTTACGTCAACGTACATGTTCAACAACGCAATGATCTGAATCTGACCAGTGCGCCGCATATTACGAATTTTATCTTCAGTATCCTGCGTAACGCCCAGACGGTCCGGTCACGTGAAGATCCCAGTATTATCGTTTGCTGGGGCGGCCACTCCATTAATCCTGAAGAGTACCAGTACACCCGGGATGTCGGCCATCAGCTGGGGCTGCGTGAAATGAATATCTGCACCGGCTGCGGCCCCGGCGCCATGGAGGGTCCGATGAAAGGTGCCGCGATCGGCCATGCCCAGCAACGTTACGGCAAAAGCCGTTTTATCGGCCTGACGGAACCTTCAATTATTGCAGCCGAACCGCCAAACCCGATTGTGAACGAACTGGTCATTATGCCGGATATCGAAAAACGTCTGGAAGCTTTTGTCCGGGTTGGCCACGGGATTGTCATCTTCCCTGGTGGTGCCGGGACCGCCGAAGAGCTTCTCTATATCATCGGGATCCTGATGCACCCCGATAATCAGGATCAACCATTGCCAGTGGTGCTGACCGGGCCGAAGAGCAGCGAACTCTATTTCAGAACGCTCGACAACTTTATCCGCGATACGCTGGGAGAAGAAGCAGCCAAACTATATCAAATCGTGATTGATGATCCGGCGCAGGTGGCCCGTATCATGAAAGCAGCAATGCCGCTGACCAAGGAACACCGCCAGGAAACCGGCGATGCGTACTGTTATAACTGGTCACTGAAAATTCCGCCGGAATTTCAGCTACCGTTTGAGCCGACACATGAAGCCATGGGAAGTCTGGATCTGCAACTTAACCAGCGTCCGGAACAACTGGCAGCGAATCTGCGCCGAGCCTTTTCCGGGATTGTGGCGGGAAATGTCAAAGAAGAAGGGATCCGGGAAATCGAGCGCAAAGGACCCTTTTTAATCAACGGCGACCCGTCGCTGATGAAACGTATGGACAAACTGCTGAAAAGTTTCGTCGCCCAGCAACGTATGAAACTGCCCGGCAGCGAGTACATTCCCTGTTATCGCATCCTCACCCACCCCGACATGGTGAAATAATTTGCCATGCAACGTAGAATACAGGGCCAGCTGGCCCTGTTTTTTATTGAATATTATGTCTATACATCTTGTCGTCATTGATGCCCTCAACCTGATCCGCCGTGTTCACGCCGCCCAACCCGGCGAGCCGGACATCGCAAGCACCAGTAAAGTCTGCTGCCAGGCACTGAGTAAAATTATTGCTGTCAGTCAGCCGACCCACATTGTGGCGGTATTTGACCACCATGGTGACGACAGAGGCTGGCGTGCCGAATTGCTGCCCGGCTACAAAGAAGGCCGCAAACCAATGCCGGCTGAGCTTCAGGCGGGTATGGCGCAGATTCAGGATGATTTTATGGCACTTGGCGTCGACTCATTGCTGTCCGACGGCGATGAAGCCGACGATCTGATTGCGACGCTGGCGCTGAAAGTCGCCGATCACGGCGGCCAGGTGACGATCGTATCCACCGATAAGGGCTACTGCCAGCTGTTGCGCCCAACCGTAATGATCCGGGATTACTTCCAGCAACGCTGGCTCGACAGCCCGTTCATTGAAAAAGAATTTGGCGTGCGTCCGGAGCAACTGCCGGATTACTGGGGACTGGCCGGGATCAGCTCCAGTAAAATCCCGGGCGTTCCGGGCATCGGGCCGAAAGCAGCCTGTGAACTGCTACAACAGTATCCGGATCTGGAAAGCATTCTAACGGCAGCGGATCTGCCGGAGAAATGGCGTAAGAAAATTGAACCTGCTCAGGACAGTGCCAAAGCAAGCAAAGCCGTTGCACGGCTGAAAACCGACTTGCAGCTGGGCTTTAATTTACAGGATATCCGATATCAGACGGCGGGCTGAGTGCCCGCCATCCGTAACGCAGGTTTTAGTGCGGACTGCGGTTGTCCAGCGCCTGAATATGGACCGTAATTTCTTCGCGGTCGTGATACAGATGCTTCGCCTGCAGGCGGAATTTCAAACCATTCTGAATCAGAAAGACCTTCAGGTTTTCAATATCCTGCAGCACCTCATCATAACGACCTTTCATCGGCAGCTTCAGGTTGAAGATCGTTTCTTTGGCCCAGCCTTTGATCAGCCACTGCCCCATCAGGTGCGCCACCCGGGCCGGTTTCTCAACCATGTCGCACACCAGCCAGGTGACGTTCTTGCGTGGCGGTTCAAACTTAAATCCGTCAGCCATATGATGTTTCACCTGACCGGTATCCATCAGGCTCTGTGCCATCTGGCCGTTGTCCACCGCGTGAACAAACATGGATCGTTTGACCAGCTGATAAGTCCAGCCTCCCGGACAGGCGCCCAGATCGACGCCCCACATGCCGGAGGCCAGACGTTCATCCCACTCCTCACGCGGAATGAAGACATGAAAGGCTTCTTCCAGTTTCAGCGTTGAACGGCTGGGTGCATCTGCCGGGAATTTCAGCCGCGGGATCCCCATAAAGAACTGCGAGTTGTTGTTACTGTAGGAGTACCCCAGGAAACAACAGCCCGGTTCGGTAAAGCACAAATGCAGTACCGGTTTCTTCGGATTGTCTTTCACATACAACGCACCCTGCTTACGCAGTGCCTGACGCAGCGGCACCGTGAACTTGCGGCAGAATTTCAGCAGTTCTTTGGCTTCGTTGGTGTCCGGTGTTTCAACCCGCAGATCACCGCAACGTGGTAATGTTTCGGCAACCGCCAGAATCGGACTGATCCGATCGTCGGCCGGCAAATCTTCCAGACGCGTCGTGACGACCAGCATCTGACGGGCAAAAATCAGCTGTGAAAATGGCTGTAGCTGCGCAAACTTATCGGCATCACCCGGCTGATAAAACTCAAACAGCACATAACCGCTATTTTTCTTTGCGCGCGGAAAGCCAAACAGCTCAAGTGCATTGGCTTTATCCTGCACTTCACCGGCACATTCATTTTCAAAGCCCTGACGGCAGTACAACAGAACCTGATTCACCACGAGTCCTCATTTAGAACGCCAGGCCGCCACCGCCAGTGACAGCCAGGCAAGAATAAAACACAGTCCCCCCAGTGGTGTTACGGGACCAAACCACTTCACGCCTGTCAG
The DNA here is from genome assembly GCF_036409375.1 of Photobacterium sp. 53610. NCBI lineage: Bacteria > Pseudomonadati > Pseudomonadota > Gammaproteobacteria > Vibrionales > Vibrionaceae > Photobacterium > Photobacterium sp. 53610. Next base: position 58,527 of record NZ_JAXOFS010000015.1, read on the forward strand.
CACCAGCAAATAGAGGCTGCCACTGAACAGGCAAATCCCCACCGCGAACAACAGGGCCGCGTATGATAGCGCTTTTGCAGAAAAATTGCGTGCCCAAATCCCGCACCCGAACAGCGCAAGGCTATGCCAGAGCTGGTAATCCACACCCGTCTTAAAAACGTCCAGTAAATACGGGCTCAGTTGTGCCTTCAGGCCATGGGCAGCAAAAGCCCCCAGACCCACACCGATGGCTCCGCTGACAGCGGCAATCAGAATCATGCTGCGGCTTTGCATTCAATCTATCCTTTTGTTTTTAAATACGGGACACGCACTGCCGAATAAAATCCGCCAGTGATTCGACAGCCAGCTGCCGATTTCCGGCTTCTGTGTGTCCGGATGCTTTGCGTGGTTTCAGGCTGTGATCGCCATCCGGCAGAAATGAAAGGGTGACCGTTTCAGCATAGGTCCAGCCTTCCACCTCGCTGCGCGTGCCGAAGGTATCGCGCTCTCCCTGCAGGATCAGGGTTGGCACTTCAATGGTTTTCAGGTGATCGCCCCGGAAGTTTTCCGGTTTACCCGGCGGATGAAACGGAAAGCCCAGACAGGCCACGCCCAGCACTTTCTCCCGGCAATTTGCGGCATCCGGAGCTTCATCGGCCACTTCAGTCACCATCAGGCTGGCCATCCGGCCTCCCATGGATTTGCCGCCAATCACCAGCGGCCCTTCCTCTGCAAAGTGTTCGATATGGCGCTGAAAATCAGCCAGCAGCTTCGGCTGCCGGTCCGGCGGACGTTTCTTGCCGTCTTCACGACGCTTCACCATATAGGGAAAATCAAAACGCACCACACGAATGCCTTTTTCGGCTAGCCCTTCGGCAATCGCCGTCATAAATTCATGATCCATGCCCGCCCCCGCACCGTGTGCGAACAAAAAGGTGGTATCGAACTGGCCGTTTTCCGGTGTATTGATCAGGTATGACACTGATTTTTCCCTTCATTTCTTCGATTGTCAGACAGGGCCAGTATTACCGACCCGTGGCGAATTTCAATCTTTAATCGTTCAGACCAAACTCAGAACGATTTCTGGGAGAAAAAACAGGGCGTGGCAGGACAGACCCGGATGTTCCCGGGCTCTGTTTTGACCATCTGCAAACCGCGGATGACAGCCTGCAGCATTATCAGAGGCGAATCAGGCAATGGCTTCTTCGACCGGAACCTCTGGTTGCGGCAGCGGCCCTTCTTCCTGCTCTTTGCGTGCCTTCTCCAGCACCCAGTCACGGAAAATCTGGATCCGGCCGGTTTCTGCCTGTTTCTCCTGACAGACCAGATAGAAGGCATTTTTGCTCATCAATGCTTCATCAAACGGACACACCAGACGTCCGGCTTCCAGCTCAGGCTGAGCCAGAACATTGTTCGCCAGCGCGATCCCCTGACTGTGGATAGCGGCCTGCAGTACCATGGTCGAGTGACTGAAAATCGGCCCCTGATTTACATTGGTGCCCGGGATCTCAAACTCACGAACATAGTTCTTCCACTCTTTCCGGGAACTGTCATGCAACAGTGTGTGAAACTGCAAATCCGCCAGTGTATTCAGTGCTTTCGGCCCACTGAGCAGCATCGGGGAACACACAGGGACCAGAAACTCCTGATACAGTTTGTCGCAGCGCAGACCCGGCCAGTTCCCCCGGCCATAATAAATCGCCACATCCACATCATCGGTCAGCGAGCCTTCATCCAGGTCGACGGCTTTAATCCGGACATCAACATCCGGGTGCAGCTGGTTAAAATCGCTTAAGCGGGGCACCAGCCACTGGATCGCAAAACTGGGAGATAAACTAATGGTCAGCGCACCTTTTGAACCGCGTTCCAAAACTTTATCTGTCGCATCTGATATCGCACTGAAGATGTCTTTCAAGTCGAGAAAATAACTCTGCCCTTCCTCTGTCAGCAATAAAGAGCGGTTCCGGCGACGAAACAGTTTCAGGCCCAGAAATTCCTCCAGCGCCTTAATTTGGTGGCTGACCGCCGCCTGTGTCACAAACAATTCTTCCGCAGCGCGCGTGAAACTCAGGTGACGGGCTGCTGCCTCAAATACCTTGAGCGAATTCAGAGGGGGAAGTCTTCTCGACATAATGTCCTGCCATACTGGTTGCATTAGTTTTTTTTATCCAGTCCATTATAAATTGTCGATTGTTCTAGTACCACAGAAACCCTAAGATTGGCGCCGCAATCTCAAGGGTAAATGCTGTAATTTGGGTTGATCCCAAATTGATTCCCGGCGTCTGTTTCCTGGAGATTGCATGTTGTGTTTGCATATTGCCCGGTTCCTGTCGGGCAGGTAGCCTTCGAGCTACCGATTTACTTCCTGTTTTTTTTGACCTGTCTGTCAAAACTTTTTGATGGCACTGCGCCCCAACGCGGTGCCTTTTTTTATTCAATATTTTCTCGTCCCCTTGCCTCTGTGGTCAATAATGAGGATGATCCCTGCACTAGGCTATCAACGAGTTTCACCATGACCGTCCAATTCGACATTCAGGCTATCCGTGCTCAGTTTCCGGCACTGAACCAAGATTCCGATCATCCCATTGTTTACCTGGACAGCGCTGCCACCGCGCAGAAGCCTCTGGCGATGATTCAGACACTGGATGATTACTATCGTCATCAGAACGCGAACGTTCACCGTGGCAGCCACCAGCTGACCGCCAGCCTGACACAGCGTTTTGAACAGGCCCGGGACACCGTACAGGCTTTTCTTCACGCCAGAGACCGAAAGGAAATTGTCTGGACCCGTGGTGCAACAGAAGCGTTGAATCTGATTGCCCAGACGTGGGCACGCAGCACGTTACAACCGGGCGATGAGATTCTGGTCAGCGAACACGAACACCACGCCAATATTGTGCCCTGGCAGATCGTCGCCGAACAGACCGGGGCAACCGTGGTGAAAATTCCGATGAAGCCGGACTGCACGCTGGATATGGCTGCGTTTCATGAGCTGCTGTCGGCAAAAACCCGTATTGTTGCCGTTGCCCATATCACCAATGTAACCGGCACCCGTAACCCGATCGAAACCATGATCAAAGCCGCCCATGCGCATGGTGCCGTCGTAGTGATCGACGGTGCACAGGGCATCGTGCATGAAACCGTAGATGTTCAGGCGCTGGATGCTGACTTTTATGTTTTTTCCGGTCATAAGCTATTTGGTCCGTCCGGCATCGGGGTTCTGTATGGCAAACAGGCCTTACTGGAAGCCATGCCGCCATGGCATGGCGGCGGCAAGATGGTCGAGAAAGTCTCCTTCGAGGGCACCCGGTTCACCGGACTGCCGGGCAAATTTGAAGCCGGTACCCCGAATATTTCCGGCGTGATCGCACTGGCCGAGACCATTCACTGGCTGAACCGTATTGACCGTGAAGGTGCCGAGCAGCACGTTCACGCCCTCCGCCAGCAGGCGCTTGAAGGAATACGGGATATTGAAGGACTAAGGGTGATTGGCCTGCAGCCTGATGCCAGCCTGTTCTCTTTCGTCGTCGATGGTGTTCACCATCAGGACATCGCAACCTTGCTGGATCAACAGAATATTACGCTGCGTGCCGGCAACCATTGTGCCCATCCGATGCTGGATGCGCTCGGACTGACCGGGACTCTGCGTGTTTCCTTTGCGCTTTATAATACCGAAGACGATGTTGCCCGTTTTGTTGCGGCGCTGCACAAAGCCTGTGACCTGCTGTAAATAAAGAGAGTTCTCATGACAACCGTTCATTTTCCTTCCCACCCGTTTGGTACCGCCATCTTAACCGACGACATTGTTGCCAGTATGGCCAACGCCGGTGGCTGGGAAGACAGATACCGTCAGGTGATTCAGCTGGGAAAACAGCTCCCCGCCCTGCCGGATGCGCTCAAAGAAGACGAAGTGAAAGTCAGTGGCTGTGAGAGCCAGGTGTGGTTAGTGAAGCGCTGTGAAAACGGCCGGTACCACTTTGCGGCAGATTCTGATGCCCGAATTGTGAAAGGACTGATCTGCCTGGTGCTTGCAGCCTATGAAGGAAAAAGCGCTGAGCAAATCCTGGGGTTTGATATTGATGCTTACTTTGAGCAACTGGGTCTGCTGGCTCATTTAAGCCCGTCACGCAGTAACGGGCTGAAGGCCATTGTGGAAGAAATCCGGATGTACGTCAGTCGCTAAACTCAGCTCTGTCAGAGCTGGCTGTGTTTTTCGATCAGCTTTTGCAGAATGCGGGACACAGCAACAAATCCAAAGGTCGCCGTCACCATGGTGGCGGCACCAAAACCGGTTGCACAGTCCATCCGTTTCGGCCCCTCCGCCGTGGCTTTCGCTTCACAGACACTGCCGTCGGCCTGAGGATATTTCAGTTGCTCAGTAGAAAAGACACAGTCGATGCCAAACTTGCGTGCCGGATTTTTACTGAAGTTGTAAAAACGACGCAGCATATTCCGGATTTTCGCTGCCAGCGGATCCTGAATCGTTTTTGCCAGATCCGCAATCTGAATCTGCGTCGGGTCAATCTGACCACCCGCACCGCCCGTGGTAATCACTTTGATTTTATAACGCTTACAGTACGCCAGCAGTGCCGCTTTCGGCTTCACGCTGTCAATCGCATCCAGTACATAATCAAAATGAGCGCCAATATACTCCGGAATATTCTCCGGGGTAATAAAGTCATCAATCAGATTGACCTTACAGTCCGGATTAATCAGAGCGATCCGTTCAGCCATCACTTCAATTTTGCTGCGGCCGACAGTCCCTGACATCGCGTGGATCTGACGGTTGATGTTGGTGACACACACATCATCCATATCGATCAGTGTCAGCTCACCGACCCCGGAGCGGGCCAGGGCTTCAGCTGCCCAGGAGCCGACTCCGCCAATACCGATCACACAGACATGGGCCGCTCTCAGGATCTCAACTTCCTGATGACCATACAGACGGCGGGTACCGCCAAAACGCTGGTTATAGTTGTCTGATGCTGGAGTCTCGAGTTGTTGCATAACGGCCTGTCAGTGTGTGGAGAATGAGCGCGTTTTTATACGCGCTCTCCTGTCAGTTGTCCAGTCCCGAACCGGTGACCACCGGCTGGCTCTGCACACTTTCTTCAAGGAAGGTAAAGTGCGTATCAACCGGGCGGGCCACTGTCTTTTCACTGGCTTTCTGTCGCTCTTCGGTCAGTGCCGCATCCGTCTCAGCCGTCAGTCCCAGTTTCCAGACCCGGCCAAAATGCTTGTAGTGCCCGGCATCAATCCCGGCCTGCTCACCCATCCCATGGTAGAGATCGAGGTGGTTGCGCTTTACTGCGCCGCCGGTATCCAGCGCCATCAGCAATGTCAGGACATGCTTGCCGTTCCAGTTTCCTTCCGCATCCAGCTGAGGCACTTCTGCAAGCAACACACTGCCCATCGGCAGGAATTCACGGTCAGCCGCAACCGAAGCCATCGGCAACAGCGGGATCCCGGCAGTTCCCAGCACATCCAGATCCTCGCGCGGACGGAAGAAGACATAGGACGGATTCTGTTCCAGCAACTCACGAACCGTGGCTTCATCCTGCTGGTCCACCCATTCAGCAATGGCCTTGAGCGACATTTTCTCCCGCGGCACTTCCCCGCGCTCGATCAGAATTTTACCAATACTCACATAAGGATGGCCGTTCTTACCGCCGTACGCAAAGTACTGCAGCTGGTCATTATCCTCAAAATGGACAAAGCCGCTGCCCTGCACTTCCATCATGAACACCGCCAGTTTTGAGGCCGCATAGCCCAGCTCCAGACCCTGTCCCTCCAGAGCGCCGTTATAGATATCGGCCCGGGTCGGACATTTTTCACCGCAAACCGGCATCGCATAGACCGGATATCTGAAGGTCTCGTCTTTTGCATGGCGTAATTCAATCACCGGTGAAAAATAACCGGTAAACATCACGTTGCCGTAGCCGTCGCCGCCGCCCATTTGATCCGTCGTCAGACCATACTGAGTCAGCAACGCCGGATCACCGCTTTCTTCCGCCCAGTTTTTCACCTGCTGATAGAGGTTCTGATACCGCAGCATCATTGAGGGGGAGCGGGCCAGTACTTGTTCAGACTGCGCTTCAAAGCGGGTGTAATCCCTGGGTTTATCTGATGCAACGTGAGTGACCGGATTCAGTACTTGGCCAAACTCTCCATCCAGATACTGCTGACCGCGGTCAACAGGTCTGGCACAAGCCGCCAGCCCAAGCACACAAGATACAAGGGTCACTTTTCTAAACAGGGAAAATTGTTGAAACACAGAATTGCCTTCATGAAATTGACAGGTTAAAAAATTAACAGCGGTGCCACTCTCGCACCACTGATAAAACAGTTATCTTAAGACTTTTTATCATAACCAATGTCAAAGTCTTGTTTTGATTGTCACGAAAGATGAATAATAAGCACTCACTGTCATATAAGTGTCATATAAGATCGATTTAATAAAATCGTCATATAAACGACATCATTCTGTCAGGGAAATTATACTTCGTGCTTACTGGCATACCGCTCACCGGCAGACAATGCGATCACCTTTAGGCGCACAGGAACTTGATGTCACAGGAAGGACAGGCATGAACAAACAATTTAAAGTGGGTAAGGAAACCTTACTTGATCCGAACGCCGTAGAATACCAGTGGATACGCAATCTGGACAGCGACGGCAACTCAGCACAGCAAATCAATACGGTGATCCAGCGTTGTCTGGGCGGCAGCCCTCAGACAGCCGATACCATGCGGAAAGTAGCGCTGAATAAAATCCCGGTGCACCAGCTGTTTGCCAGACTCCGGGAAGAGGAATAACCAGGTTCCCGGGCAAACCGGGAAGCCATTCAGGAATTGGTTTTTTGAAGCGTGCCCTGACGGGAAAAAGTTGAAACGTAATGGGCAGGCTGCTGGCGAACGAACTTTCCTTCCTCGAAAGTGTACTTGTAGGTTTCGCCCCCCATACGATAGCTTAACCGGCTGCCATCCCAGTCATAACGGGTACTGACCATACGACCGGCGACGTACACCCCATCCTGGCGCAGTTCAAATTGATCCGCTGCGTAAGGTGCGACATCCTGCTCAACCCAAATCCCGAAAATACTGGGTTCCGGCGCCGGGGTGAACAGATCACCTTTTACTGCACCGACTGCAAGAAAACCACTGAGCGCCAGACCTGTGACCAATATGGTCAGCATGGTGGCACCCTGCCACTTGGTGTACTTATTGAATGCCATCAGCAGCATCGCCAATCATCCCTACGTGATTCAACTATACGCTTAGCTGGCGTCCGTCTGATGGGTCGAATAAGCACAGAATGTCAGAACGGGATCTTGACTCAAAAATTTGAGTCTGAACTCTAACTTATTGAACACTTTTCCTGCTTGCTGTGCAGCAGATAAACAGGCAACATGCTGGCATGTCCCCCCTGATTCATTTTTTGTAACGGAATACTCAGTGAAATTAAGAAGTACCGCACTGGTCAAAGGCTTTCGCCAGTCAGCCCCTTATGTCAATGCGCACCGAGGTAAAACGCTGGTGATCATGCTGGGCGGTGAAGCAATTGCTGATAAAAACTTCCGCAATATCGTCAATGACATCGCCCTGCTCAATTGTCTGGGCCTGCGCATTGTCCTGATTTACGGTGCCCGTCCCCAGATTTCGCATTTACTCGCGCTGCACGGCTATGAAACGCCGTACCACAAAGGGGTGCGGATCACTGATGAACGTTCACTGGAAATCGCCAAACAGGCGGCCGGACAGTTGCATCTGGATATTACCGCCCGCTTCTCCATGGGCCTGAACAATACACCGATGGCCGGCTCACAAATCAACGTGGTCAGCGGAAACTTTGTCATCGCGCAGCCTCTGGGGGTCGATGACGGCATTGACTACTGCCATAGCGGCCGGATCCGCCGCATTGATGTTGACGGTATCAAACGCCAGCTGGATCAGAACAGTATTGTATTGCTGGGTCCGATTGCCAGCTCTGTGACCGGAGAATGCTTCAACCTGATGTCAGAGGAAGTTGCCACGCAGGTCGCCATCCGTCTGGAAGCCGACAAACTGATTGGCTTCTGTTCCCATCAGGGGGTTCGGGATGAACAGGGGGAAATCGTCTCCGAAATGCTGCCGGCGGAAGCAGAGGCAGCACTGCAACGGCTGACCGAACAGAAGAAATCTGACTCCGGGACAGCCCGCTTCCTGCGCGGTGCCATGACCGCCTGCCGGGCAGGTGTGCCCCGCAGTCACCTCATCAGCTACAAAGATGACGGTGCGCTCATTCAGGAACTCTTCTCTTTCGACGGAATCGGCACACAGATTGTGATGGCCAGTGCCGAAAAAGTCCGGGGGGCTCACATCGACGATATCGGCGGTATTCTGGCTCTGATCCGGCCGCTGGAACAGGAAGGTATTCTGGTTCGCCGCTCCCGCGAACAGCTGGAGCAGGAAATCAAACAATTCACTGTGATTGAACGCGACGGCCTGATCATCGGATGCGCCGCCCTTTATTCCTTCATGGAAGAACAGATGGGTGAAATGGCCTGTGTGGCCGTGCATCCGGATTACCGGGACGGTGACCGGGGTGCGCTGCTGCTCAATCGCATTCGCCATCAGGCTCGCACGCAAGGGTTGAAGCAGCTCTTTGTCCTGACCACTCGAAGCCTGCACTGGTTCCGGGAGCAGGGCTTCGTGGAAATTGATGTGTCAGACCTGCCGATGGCAAAGCAGGCCCTCTATAACCTGCAACGTCGTTCGAAAATCCTGACGCTGGCGTTATAACTGTCACCCGCCCGTCTCGCTGGCGGGTGCAAATGGCTTAGCTGAGGTTCACTTCCAGACCACTGGCCCGCTGAATACAGCGCTGGATACTGCGCTGTAATACCTCAGGCCGGGCATAGAGATACAGTCGTTCCTTCGCCCGCGTGACCCCGGTATAAATCAGTTCCCGGGTCAGGATCGGACTGAACTCCGGCGGCAGAATCATCAGGGTATCGGCGAATTCTGAACCCTGAGATTTATGAATTGTCATCGCGTACACCAGCTCATGCTCCGGCAGACGGCTGGGCAGAAAGCTGCGGATACTGCCGTCCGGCATATCAAAATACACCCGAAGCGCCGGACGGCCGCGACCATCCAATCGCCCGTCCGGATCCGGCATCGCAATCCCAATATCACCGTTATACAAACCGAGACCATGATCGTTACGGGTGATCATCACCGGACGACCGACATACCAGGTTTCATCCCCCGGCGTGATCAGCTTATCTTTCGCCAGCTGGCGTTCAATCCGGCTGTTGAGCCCCTTAACACCAAAGTCCCCTTCCCGCAGCGCACACAGCAGCCGGACACTGGCAAATTGCCGCAGCACCTCGGCTGGCGGTTCACCTTGGGTCATCGCCTCCAGATAACGCCGGTAAAAATTCGACATCGCCTGAATCAACTGCTGGTAATGCTCGGCTCCGAGCGGGTACTGCCGGATATCACTGTATGCTTGCTGCCAGACCGCAGCCAGCCGATCCGGCTGACCACTGTTAATAGCACTGGCCAGCTGGCCGATCCCCGACAATGCGTGGAAACGGTAACTTTTTTGCAGCACGCAGAGACAATCAGCAATCGGACTGAGTGAGTCCGACTGTCCGGCAGGCAGCACAAAGCCGGTCATCTCACTGAGCTGTTTTGCCTGCGGCACACTGTAGCCCTGACGGGCGAAAGCACAGATGTCTCCCAGCACCGCTCCGGCTTCCACGGAAGCCAGCTGATCTTTATCCCCCAGCAGAATCAGTTTGGCATGCGGCGGCAATGCTTCCAGCAAGCGAGCCATCATGGGCAAATCGACCATCGACGCTTCATCGACCACCAAGACATCCGCATGTAGTGGATTCCCTGCATGATGCCGAAAAGCAGTCCGCCCCGGAATTGCTCCGAGCAACCGGTGCAAGGTACTGGCCTGCGTCGGAATGGCGGCCTGCAACGCCGGAGCCACCGGCAGCGACTGGACCGCTTTACCAATCGATTCGGTCAGCCGGGCCGCAGCCTTACCGGTCGGTGCCACCAGTACAATATGGGGCACCCGGGCAGCATCGACAGACGCGGCAGCAGGTTGGTTTTGCATCACCAACGCCGCCAGCAGTTTCGCAACCGTCGTCGTTTTTCCGGTTCCGGGCCCACCGGAGATCACCGCAAATGGCCGGCTCAGGGCCGTTGCTGCCGCCACCTTTTGCCAGTTCAGACAGGCAGATGCAGGGATTAACGTATCCAGCGGTGTCAGGTCCGAAAAGCGCTGAGCCTGAACCAGTACAGCGTCAATTTTTTCCCATTTCAGCGCGTCTGGCGTCACCACATCCAGCAGATCGCAGACCACGAAACGACGGCGCTCCGCACTGTCGTCACCGGACTGACGCAGCGCCGACAGTCCATCAAACAAATAGAAATAACTGCGGGCAAACAAGGTATCCAGCATCCCGGCCGATTGCGTGACAGTCTGACCGGTTTCAGGAAGACGAGCCGCAGACAACAGGCGACGGGCAACCGTCTGCTCGTCCTGCCAGTAGCGATGCAGATACAATCGATCGTCACAAAGCACCAGCGGCGTGGGCTGCAGACCATCCGAAATCGCTGCCGAGCCATTCAGGATCGCTGGCCAGCTGGCTGGCAATCGCCAGGCATCCGGCAACAGCGATAATAAAGATTCCGCCACCTCTTTCGGTAACCCCAGTGGCTGACTCTGCTGAAACGACAGCGGGAGGCAGACATGCCCCCGGCCCAGCTCCTGGCTGACCCAGGCAGCTGCCAGCGCCAGTAAATCCCGGACCTGAGGGTCATCAAACCCGGCCACCGAATCGCAGACAAATTTGGCAAACTGGGTATCGAGCGACCTAAGCAAACCGCCACGCGCCAGCGTATCCAGCTGCGCAATCATCGCCGATTGCCCGTCAGCCACGGGAGAGTTCAAGGTCATCATCAGGCTATATCTCCCTGGCTCATCTGGCCGTCAATCAGGTGTTCAAGTTCGGTCAGCAGCGCCAGACTGGGCCGGGCATGGAAAATGCCGCTGTTGTCCTCACGACGGACACCCCGCAAGAACAGGTAATACACACCGCCGAAGTGCTGCTGATAGTCGTAATCCGCTTTGCGGCTTTTCAGAAAACGGTGCAGTGCCAGTGCATACAGCTGATACTGCAAGTCATATCTGTGTTCGGCCATGGCTGTGGTCAGTGCCTCGCCGCGATAGGCGTCATGGCTGTCCCCCAGCCAGTTCGATTTCCAGTCCAGCACGTAATATTTCCCCTGGTGTTCAAACACCAGATCGATAAAGCCTTTCAGCATGCCGCTGACAGTCGCAAATCCCAGCTCTCCTGCAGTTGCAGACAAAGTATCGTGACGGGCCAGTGTTTTATTCAGCAGTGCCGATGACAGCAGGTGGATCGGCAGCATGAATTCCATTTCCACCAGCCGCTGCTGCGGGGATAACTGGCCGAGCACCAGCGATTCACCATCCAGCGCGCAGCTGAGCACCTGCTCCAGCAGTTGTTGTAACACCGGCAGCCATTCGGGGTCATAGTTCTCCTGACGCAGCAATTCGCGAATGATGGTCGCGGTTGCTTCGCTGTCCGCCGCTTCCGTGAACTCGACATTCTCAAACAGACTGTGAAGAAAAGTGCCGGGCCGTGCCCCTTTCGGAAAAGTAAATATTGAACGCTCCGGCGCTGACATGTCCGTTTCAGATTCAGCCGACTCAAGCAGGCTGTCCTGAGATGAATCCGTATCAAAGCCGGGCAGCTCGCTGGTCGCATCCAGGACAGAGTGCCCCTGTTTAACGAGGGACGAATAACTGGTGATCCACCAGGGATGGCCGGCAGAACCGTTGAAGCTGGCCGCTTTGGGTACCGGTTGCTCCACCGGAGCCGGCTGCCAGAGTTCTTCCGGTAAAGCCGGCGGCGTGACGATGCAGATGTCCTCGCTTTGTGCCAGCGTCCCCAGTGCAGCTGTCAACTCGGCCAGCCCGCCGGGCTGGCCGTTCTGAACCAGATAGCCAATTGCCGACAGATGCAAACCGGTCGGCTCTTTGGTACTGCGCCCGTTGCGCAATGGCGCCATGCCGACATAACAGCCGTACACCGCGCGGGTCAGGGCCACGTAAATCAGACGCAGGTCTTCGGCCAGACGCTCCTGTTCCGCCAGCGCCAGACTGGCATCTTCCCCCTGGACATCCAGTACAGCCTGCTGGGAATCCGCATCATGATACAGCGCGGTTTCGGTACTGCGATAACTGCAGACAAACGGCAGAAAGACCAGATCGTACTCCAGCCCCTTGGATTTATGGATGGTGACGATTTGCACCAGATTACGGTCAGATTCCAGCCGCAATTGCTGCTCATCGCTGTTCCCGTTCGGGGATTCAATATGCTCCGCCAGCCAGCGAATCAGGGCCTGATCACTGTCCAGCATCTGACTGGCCTGCTGCAACAGCTCGCCCAGATGAAGCACATCCGTCAGACGCCGCTCGCCACCGTTTTCTCCCAGCAGCCGTTCTGCTATCTGACGTCGGGTCAGCATGTGACGAATCATCGGCAGGACACCGCGACGCTGCCACAGGCTGCGGTAATCGCGGAACTCGGCGATCCAGCGCTCCCACTCATCTTCCTCGTTATTGAGCCGATCCAGCTGAAAGGCACTGAGTGCAAACAAAGGCGTTGCCAGCGCTGCACGCAGCGTTGTTTCCTGTTCCGGATACTGGACGGCTACCAGCAGACGCAGCAGATCGGCCGCTTCCTGGCAGGCAAAGACACTGTCCCGGTTCGACAGATAGACACTGGTAATCCCCTGTCCGGCCAGCGCCTGCCGGATCAGGGCCGCTTCCGTCCCGGTTCGCACCAACACCGCAATATCACCGGCTGCCACCGGATGTTGTTCTTCCCCGTCCACCAGCGCAGCCTGGCCCAGTTCAGACTGAGTCAGAATCGTCTGGATCTGGGCCGCGGTGGCTTCCGCCATCACAGTTTGATAATCCCCTTTCGTGACCGGCGCCTCGGCATCCATGTGCCAAAAACACAGCGCCTGCTGCCGTTCACCGTTCAGTACCCAGTGTCGTTCAGCCGCTTTCGGACTGGACTGGACGGGCAGGAACTGGATATCGCTGTCATAGATAAAAGGACTGTCCGGCAGTGCAAACACCCGGTTGGCCGCGGCCACCATACTGGCGGTCGAGCGCCAGTTGGTGCCCAGCGTATAATGGGCACTGACCTGCCGCCGCGCGCGGATATAGGTGAAAATATCCGCGCCCCGGAAAGCATAAATCGCCTGCTTAGGATCGCCGATCATAAAGAGTCCGGACACGGCTGCCGATGATTCTCCCTCGGCAGACTCTTCCGGCAGATAAACCGTACTGAAAATCTGATACTGGAGCGGATCCGTGTCCTGAAACTCATCAATCATTGCCACCGGATACAAATGACGGATCCGGGCTGCAAGAGCACCATTCCCGCTGTCGCGATCCGTTTGCAGCGCGGCTGCCAGTTGCGTCAGCAAATCATCAAAAGACAGCCAGCCTTTGCGCTGTTTTGTCTCAGTCAGTAGTTCCCGGCATGCCCGGATCGCGTGCGCCAGAATCGGCTCCCGTACACTGGGCGGGTTCGCCAGCAAATCCTGAATCGCAACAAAAACCGGATGCTCCGGCACGGTGCCCTTGGCCGTTTTCTCTGCCAGCACTGCCTGATCAAATTTTTCCAGGGCCTTGGGCAGACTGTAATCTGTGGTCGGCTGCGCAGCCCATTGGCCGACTTCTTCCAGCGCCTTTGGCAGACTGGTTTTGGTATAACTGCGCTTATTCACCCCGGAATCGCTGATCAACGCAAAAAAATCAGCCACATGCGCACACCAGCCCTGCTTGACGACTTCTATCCGTTCCAGATTCTGCTGGTGTAACTGCGCCAGATCGCCGGATAACGGCGGCGCTTTCAGCACGACCGGTGCACCGGACAAAAAGGGATTGATCGCTTGCAGCAGTGTTTCCGGGGCGGGCCAGCACCGACGAATTTCATTCGCCAGTTCACGGGACAGCGGATAGAAATAACGGCGCCAGTAATCGGCTGCGACCTGTGCCCTGAGCTGACTTTCTTCCGTAATGAATTCATTGGTGAACAAGCTACCGGATTCAAAGGCATTCTGGGTCAGCATACGCTGACAAAAACCGTGGATGGTGAAAATCGCAGCTTCATCCATCTGTCTCTCGGCCTGCAAGAGTAAGGTGGCCGATCGGGCATGATCCGGCAGATCCGACAACAGCCCCGCCAGAATCGGATCCTCGCTGGAGCCGCGGCTGAAAGCGATCCGGGCATCGTGAATCCGTCGGCGGATCCTGTCTCTCAGCTCAGCTGTTGCCGCTTCAGTAAAGGTCACCACCAGAATCTGATCCACGGTCAGCGGATGCGGAAATGCCGCGCCCGCTTCACCATGTCCTAACAGCAGACGCAGATACAGGCTGGCAATGGTGAAGGTTTTTCCCGTGCCCGCCGAAGCTTCAATCAGCCGGGTCCCATGCAGGGGAAACGTCATTGCCTCCAGCGGCTGTGGCATGATTGCTGGTTTATCCGTTGCTGTGGTCGCTGTCATCTCATCAACCTGGTCTTTGAAAAATTATTTGCCCGCATGCTGACACGGCACCCAAACTCCGTGACACCAGAATTCTGTTTCAGGCAGCATAAAAAATGGAAAACTTTCTTTTTTACATGTGCTTTTGTGATCACTCACGGGTTCAACACTTTTTACCCTATTTCATTCTGATGTTTCTATCACTATGGGAGGTGTTTCACATTTTCAACCACTGGCTTTCTGTAGTATCGCAGCCACGAAATTTGGTCTACCTCTGGACCTTGTGGCCGACCGGTGAACACCCTACACTCATAATGATTTTGCCGGCGGCCACCTCGCTCACCAGCTTCAATCAACCGCTTCCAGGTGCATTAACACAGGCTTGAGCACACGCTCTCCCCAAGCCATGACATCCGCCGCCAGATCATCCTGCCATTGCGGCCAGACACGGGCGATGTAGACATTGCTGCCTTCTCCGCGGAGCAAATAGCTGTCCTGAAAAACCGCAGCCATTTTGGTCTGCGCTTTCAACAGAGTGTCCTCATCCGTCAGCCAGTTGCCGCTTTTATCCTGAAGCGCTTCCAGCCCCGACAAGACCGTGCGCGGGAAATAAGGCAGCGGATCCGACTGCCCGGCCAGATAACCGTCGATCAACGCGGTCAGTTGATCTCGGGCATACTCTGCATCAACCGGTTTCAGCCGGAGATGGGTATCAATGCCCAGCAGATGAGTCGCAGCCTGAGTTTCCTGAGCGGCCAGTGCCAGATGTTCCATCCAGGCCTGAAGCATATCCTGAGCCCGGATCTTACCCGGCCGGAAATGCACCAGACCTTCTGCGGTGCGGTGACGTAACCATCCCTGTAAGCGAATGCCACCGACAGCAGTTTCAAGCGGCAGGTCGATTTCCGGGTCTTCCGTCCGGGTGGCCAGCAAGGCTGAGATCTGCTCAGCCAGCGGCAGGATCTGCTGTGTTTCCTGCGCCAGCGTCAGTTCTCCGAATGCTCCAATCGGCAGACTGCCCGCAGCCTGCTGCCGGGCCTGAAACTGCGCCAGGGCCTCGGACTGATCTTTCGACTGCTCTTTTGCTTCCAGCAGGGTCATCAGCAGATTTTCGCGCAGCCGGTAACTCTGTAAACCATCCAGCGCAAACGGCTCATCATCCGCCATAGCGCCTTCGGCTGCATTGAAGTACACCTTCAGCCGACGATTGAAAAAATACTGTGCCGGCAGACGCCAGAAACGCTGTAGCTCCGCCAGCTCCATCACCGCATACGTACCGTTCGATTCCGACAGCGCCTCCAGTGCGACCGGAGCCAGCGGCTGGTCCAGGAATTCGTCCTGAATCACCGGTTCCCGGCGGGCCGCAGAAAGCCACTCCGCTGCATAGCTCGGCGTTGCTCCCAGAAATGCCTGCGGACTGAAAGGCGTCAGCGGGTGGTGGCGGACCAATTGCTGAAGCAGCCGGGCGGCTGAATCGTCTGGCGGCAGACTTTCATCCCCGGTCAGACAGAATCCCTGCTGACAATATTCCAGCAATTCACTCAGCAGCACTGACGGCATTTGCTCGCTGTTGTCCTGAATCGACCGGCCGACATAACTGATATAGAGCTGCTGCTGGGCCGAGAGCATAGCCTCAAGGAACAGGTATCTGTCGTCGTCACGGCGGGAGCGATCACCGGCGCGCTGGCGGCCGACCATGAGATCAAAACCTTCCGGCGCAATGGTACGCGGGTAGACGCCGTCGTTCATTCCCAGCAGACAGACCACCTGAAACGGAATAGAACGCATCGGCATCAGGGTACAGAAGTTGATCTGTCCGGCCAGAAAGCGCTGACTGATCCGTTCGCCACCCAGCTTGTCATTGAGGTAGTCACGCATGATGGCCGGAGTCAGCCGGTCGCCGTAACCGGCATCTTTCAGCTGCTGTTCCAGCTGTTGTAATTTCTCGCGGATCAGGCGAAGGACCAGCTCTCCTTCCGTATCCACGACAAAGAAATCGTCCAGCAACTGGTTCAGCACCGCAAACCAACCGCTGGCTGAATGAGGCTGATTCAGCACCTTGCGATAATGAATCAGTTGTTCGACAAAAACGCTGAGCTGGCCAGCCAGCTCGGCCTCCATCCCCTGCACTTCATCATAGGCCAGCATCCCCTGATAGAGTCCGGCCTGCTGTGGCATGGCGTAGCCCAGCAGCATCCGCTGCAAACCAAACAGCCAGGTATTCTGTTTCTGATCCGGGAGAGCAAACTCCCGGGCCGTATCACCATCCAGTCCCCAGCGGATCCCTGCTTCTTCAATCCAGGCTTTCACCTGAAGAAACCGTTCTGCATCCAGACCATACCGGTTCATGATCGCGGGTACTTCCAGCATTTCCGTCAGCTCAGAAGCATGACAGCGGCTGTTCGGCAGATCCAGCAGACGCAGGAACGCCAGCAACACCGGATTTTCCTGATCCGCACTGCGGTCAGAGATTGAAAAAGGCAGATACCGCTCTGCCGGGGCATTGCCAAAGACCGCCTGAATGTAAGGGCTGTAGGCATTGATATCCGCCACCATCACCACGATGTCACGCGGCGAGAGTTCGGGGTTGGCATCCAGCATCGCCAGCAGATTGTCATGCAGTACTTCCACCTCCCGCATCGGCGAGTGGCAGACATGCACAGACAGTGAACGATCGTCGGCACTCAGCGGCATCTTGTGCTGACTGTCGGCCAGCAGCTGATCATTCACCCGGTCTTCAAGCTGCAGAATATCGGACTGAATTGCATGCAGGAGGCTGTCGGCCGGGATATCAACAAAGGCATCGACTTCAAAGGCTTCCAGTTCAGACAGCAGATACAGATTATCGCGTCCCAATTTCCCCAGCGAGGCCAGCAACGTGTTTCCGACCGCGGCTTCCTGATGCTTTTCGTCCACCAGATTCTGTTCCAGCGAGCCCTTCAGCATCCCGACATCGCCCACCGGTTCACTGTGTTCATCCTGCCAGATCACCTGCTGACGCTGTCTGGCTGCAAGGCGTGCCAGATATTTGCGATCACGGACATCCCCCCAGTAGTGACGACACGGATTCGTGAACATCAGATGGACATCAATGTGCTGACCCAGTGCGGCCAGTGCATCCATATAGCGCGGTGGTAAGGCTGAAATCCCGAACACAAACAGTCGCTTGGGCAGCGTGTCCGGCAAAGCCGTTCCGGACTGAGCCGCATGGTTCAGAGATTCAATGAAGTGTTCGTACAGATTGGCCCGGTGATACGGCGACTGTCCCTGCGACAGAATATGATCGTACAGTGCCTGCCAGAGGATCGGCTGCCAGGGATGTTCCGCGGTGAGTTCCGGATCAACCACGCCGGATTCCCATGCCTGAATCCATTCCGGGCGGTACACCAGATACTGGTCAAAAATATCGGCAATTTTGGCCGACAGCTGATAGCGGCGCTGCTGATCGTCATCTTCGGCCAGATAACGCTTCAGAGGCGCAAATTCCGGTTGTTCCAGCAATCCCGGCAGCACCTTCATCAGCGACCAGGTCATGGCTTCTTTATTGAATGCGCTACGCGCCGGGACATCCGGCAGCACTTTGGTGAACATGTCCCAGATAAAGGTCGCCGGCAGCGGAAAAGCAATGTTCGCCG
The DNA here is from genome assembly GCF_036409375.1 of Photobacterium sp. 53610. Lineage (NCBI taxonomy): Bacteria > Pseudomonadati > Pseudomonadota > Gammaproteobacteria > Vibrionales > Vibrionaceae > Photobacterium > Photobacterium sp. 53610. The sequence continues at coordinate 76,732 of NZ_JAXOFS010000015.1, forward strand.
CCACACCCAGCGATTGAGCCAGTTCCAGCTTGAGCCACTGGGACATCCCCGGGCTCTGAACCAGGATGTGCTCAGGAATAAAAGGATCAGCGAGCGGGTCACGGCGGACCAGCTCAACCAGCAGCGATTTCAGCAGGTCCAGTTGGTTGGAATGGTAGACAGTAAACACGCGTCAGGCTCGCTATCAGACAAGAATGATCCCGATTGTCTACCATGGATTGCAGGGTGTAAACAGCGGCAGCTGTGACGGCCGCCGCCCTTTCGGTTCAGCCCGTTACATCGCCGGACGCCTCAGCCGTACGCTGGCGGTACAATAAAACGTCAGATAACGCACAATCACATACCCCACCACCACAGTGGCGATAAAAAGCTCAGCCAGCGCCAGTGTCTGAACCTGACCCGCATAATCCGACAGCAGCGGCTGAGTGCTCATCCAGTGCGCAGTTTTGTACAGTGCCGTAGCCCCAATCACCATGGGGAAGGTAAACGCCGCATACGCCGGGCTGAACGGCAGGCGCAGTAATCGAAAGAAGGCCAGATAAATCACCAGCGTCATCAGCAGGCCAATACTTGCCAGCAGGGCCACCATCAGTACCGAAGGCTGCACCGCCATCGTCAGGTATCCGGCCAGAGACAGACTGGCCGGGGCAGCCAGAATGGCAATCGTCGGCTTGGCAGCATCCGGCACTTCACGACCGAATATCAGGCGGTATAACATAACCGGCAGCATCAGTGCGTAGGCACTCAAACCAAAGACCAGCAGGCCGCGGGCAAGCGGCTCCATGATTCCGCCGGGAAAGGTCACATCCGCCACGATGATCCCGACCGGCGGGACAAACCAGCTGGGCACCATGTGATGCAGCGAAAAGCCGGAGAAACGGTGGTACACAAAGCAGACCAGAAAGATCAGGTGCAAGGCTACTGCACACAACCAGAGCCCCTGCCCGAGAGTCGGTGCAAATGGCCCGATCGCATGAGAGACAACCATCACCGCCATAGAAAAAGTCGGCACAACACTCCCGACAACCGGATGTTTCAGATCCTGCCAGAGCAGTTGCGGATGCAGGGCAAATTTGGCCGCCAGTCCAAGAAGCATCAACGCAGCGACTGCGGCACTGCCCAGTTGAGCCAGGCCATGAAACGGCAGCGCATTCTCCCAGCACCAGCCGAGGCTGGCGATTGCCAGCGCCAGACCGGCCATTGGGGTTGGCACGGACGCGATTCTTTCTTTCCACTGTTGGCGCATCAGCTTGCTCTCTCTGTTTTCAGTTCGGTTATTTTTCTTTTTATCGATAGAGACAGTGTACTGAGATGAATGGGTTTAGAATAATTGAATAAATTGAAATGTAGGTTAAATTAAACTGAACAGATTCAAGCCACTTCAAGAAACGGTCCGTCATGAATATTGCCCTGAAACAGCTTAGGGTCTTCGTTGCCGTCGCGCAGGAAAAAACCATTACTGCCGCGGCTGAGCGTCTTTACCTGACCAAACCTGCCGTCAGCATGGCACTGGCTGAACTGGAAAAACAACTCGGCCAGCCGCTCTTTGACCGGTACCACAACCGGCTGACGCTGAACCATCACGGCAAGCGCCTGTTGCCGCTTGCCGATGAATTGCTGCATCGCACCCATAGTATTGAGCAGTTGTTTGAACAAGATGGTCCGCTGACCGGACATCTGGCGATCGGCTCCAGCGATACCGTCGGTAATCAGCTGACTCCGTTTCTGCTGCGCGATTTCAGGGCCCGGAGTCATCATCATGACCAATCGCTGCTGATTGGTAACACGGCCAGCATCTGCCAGAAACTGCGCGATTTTGAACTGGACATCGGACTGGTTGAAGGCCAGGTCAATCAGCCTGTGCTGATTAGCCAGCCCTGGCTGAAAGATGAGATGGTGGTGATTTGCCATCCGGCCCATCCGCTGCGGCAATATAAGACACTGACGTTTTCCGATCTGGCGAACACCGAGTGGGTGCTAAGAGAATCCGGCTCCGGCACACGTGATTATTTCCTGAACCAGATTGCGCCGGAAGTGACCCACTGGCATCTGGCATTCGAGCTGAATACCACAGAGTCCATCATCAACAGTGTTGCGGCAGGACTGGGAATGACCTGCCTCTCACGTCACGCGGTATATCACGCATTACAGGAAAAGCGCGTTGCCGAGCTGCCTTTAACGCTGCCCAAAGAGCGGCAGTACTGGCTGCTCTACCACAAAAACAAATACAACAGCCCGCTGCTGGCTGCTTTTATTCAATTCTGCCTGCACTGGCAACCGGGCTCAGACCCGGTTATCCCCGCTGCTGAACGCAATGATCTGACTGATCTGACATAACGGCCGCCCCGATTCCTGCTGCCAGGCATTAAATGCTGCCTGCGCAGCGGCCAGCGAGCGCTGGGTATCCCTGCCGCCGTCTATGATGCCGGTATTGCGCAGATAGACTTCCACATCCTGACTGAGAATAAAGGTATCTTTTCCCATCACCCGCAGGGTATAAGGCCCCGTATTCCCGCCCAGACGCTTGCCTTTGGTTTTGAGATATTTCCACAGTCCAATGATATCCTCCGACGGCCAGTCCGCGACCATGGCCGAAAAAGAACCGTGTTCTTTGGCTGCCCGGTGGATCATGTAGGTATTCTCCGGGATCGTCATGACTTTTCCGAGATGACGAATAATGGCCGGATCCGTTGCTTTACGCTCCCACATCTCGTTCGGCACCAGCAACAACTTCTCAATATCAAATCCGAAGAACACCGATTCAAAGCCGTCCCATTTCTGACGGACCACTTTCCAGCTCATGCCGGACTGAAACACTTTCTGTGTAAACGCGGCCAGCCAGCGGTCGTCAGGAATCGCTTTGAGTTCCGCCGGCGTCAGCGGATGACTCAGCAGACTTTCCAGTGCCGCCTTACCGCCTTTGCGATCAGCGGCACGGGCATAAATTTGATCAAATTTTTCTCTCACGCTCACAAGAACTCCTTCTCTCCGGAATCAGAACTGGACTCTGGCCCTATCCTACTGTATAAAAAACCAGTTAATCAATATCGGGAGAGGGTGACCATGGCTGTTATCGTCAAATATGTAGTAGAGCGCAACGGAGAAGAGAAGATGACTTTTACCTCTAAATCTGAAGCTGATGCCTACGATAAAATGTTGGATATGGCTGACGAGCTGTTCGCGGTTCTGAGTGAAAGTAAACTGCTTGAAGACGAAGCCAAACAGGAAGAACTGGCGCTGTTCCTGGCTCAGGAACGCGAGAAAGTTCTGGTCGCACTGGGTGCGAAAAAAGCAAAACCAGCAGAAAAGAAAAAGCCGGCCAAGCCTGAAGCGGTTGAAGACGACGCAGAAAGTGAAGCGGCCTGATCATCATCCAGCGGCAATGCTCTTGAAAAACCTCCTGAGGGAGGTTTTTTTGTACAAGATTTTTATGCAAAAATACTGACTTTCTATGGGAATAACCTTGGGTTTTCTTCATTTCTCAGTCATTTTGCCATGAATGGCAGATTTCCCCTTCAATATCCGGTTCAGTCTCTTTATGATGGGATATCTGAAATTTTTAATCATCAAACAGGCTGCCTGCTGTTTGCAGTCTTTTCCCCTTTGATATGGAGACCATTTCACCATGGCCACATTTTCTTTAGCCCTGGGTACCGCGACCAAAAACCGCGACGGCAAAATTATTGAAGCCTTCTTCCCGACACCACTGCTGAACCCGGCTCAGACGCTGGTTGATACCATTGCTCAAGTCGCTGATTACAAAGATGGGAATCAGGCCATTGAAGTGACTCAGGCGCAGGCTGCTGAACTGGCTGGTGCATTTGCAGCCCATGGCGAACAAGCCAGTGCAAGCTTTGCTGAAAAAGCAGCACAATCAAGCCAGCCGATGGTCCTGGTGATCCTGGCCACTGACGAAGCACCGGCTTCTGTTGCCGAAGGCTTCCTGAAATTGCAGCTGATTTCTCACCGTCTGGTTCAGCCGCACGGTCTGGTACTGGATGGCATTTTTGGTCTGCTGCACAATATTGCATGGACCAATCAGGGACCCATCGATCTGCCTGAGCTGGCAGAACGTCAGATCGAAGCCCGTCTGAAAGGTGAAGTACTGAGTGTCGACTGTGTCGACAAATTCCCGAAAATGGTCGATTACATCGTACCTGCAGGCGTTCGTATCGCTGATACTTCCCGTGTCCGCCTGGGCGCACACGTCGGTGAAGGCACCACAGTCATGCACGAAGGTTTCATTAACTTCAACGCAGGAACAACCGGTGTCAGCATGGTCGAAGGCCGTATTTCTGCCGGTGTTGTGGTCGGTAACGGTTCAGACATCGGCGGCGGTGCTTCGATTATGGGTACCCTGAGTGGCGGCGGAAAGGTTGTCATTTCTATCGGTGAAAACAGCCTGCTGGGTGCAAACGCAGGTCTGGGCTTCCCGCTGGGCGACCGCTGTACAATTGAATCTGGTCTGTATGTGACTGCCGGCACTAAGGTTACAATGCTGGATTCAAGCGGCAATGTCGTCGAAACCGTGAAAGCGCGCGAGCTGGCCGGAAAATCCGACCTGCTGTTCCGTCGTAACTCTGTGACAGGTACCATCGAGTGCCTGACCAACAAAACGGCCGTTGAACTGAACAGTGAACTGCACAGCAATAACTGATTACTGTCAGTCTCTTTTGAAACGATCAAATCATAAGAAAGGCTGCTCAAGGCAGCCTTTCTTTTGTTTGGATTTCCGACGCTGTCAGTATCCCCGCTCTGTCAGGCCAAACTGGCTGGAGTCTTGTTTACACTCATCCGGATACGCGGGATTGATCGCTGTGGTCACCGTTTTCTTTCCGGTGCAATATTCATAACGGCCCTGCAGATAACCAGCACGATATTTCTCATAGTCCGATTCCGACAACACCCCTAAACGATCCAGGCGTTTCTTATCCCACTCCTGATAACCATATTCGCCGTGATAAGCTCCCAACTCCTGCCATTCACCATGCCGGGATAACTGCGCTTCATACTGACTGACACAGGCGGCAACCATCAGAACAACTATCATACAGATGAGCTGACGCATACAACCTCCTCAGCCAACTGCAAATCTGTGCCTTAAGTATGGAGGATTCTCGGTGATTTGGCGGTGATATACCGAAAAATACAATCAGGACTGACTCAGCTCAACCGAAGCCTGCCGGCCCGACTCACTGCGAAGGCCCAGATTGGCAAGTACCATGCCCAGAAAAGAAGCGCTCAATAACACAGTCCCGAGATGCCAGGGTTGACTAATTCCCAACTGTAATAAGACGTGACTGACCAGTGAAGCCACCACCATCTGACATGCCCCCGACAAAGCAGATACAGTCCCGGATTTTTCACGATAGGGAATCAATAACATCGACTGAGCACAGGGAAAAGCGATGCCATTTGTCACTGCCAACAGAAAATGTGCAAGCGACATCCAGCGCGGATCCAGCGGCGCAAAGATATAAACCGCCGCTGACAGAATCTGCATCAGTGGTGCCAGCTGTAGCATGCGTGCAGTACCGACATAAGGATGCAGACGCTGACACAGCAAGCCGCCACACAGAAAACCACAGGCTGGAATCATCGCCCACATTGCATACTGTTCTGAAGTCATGCCGATCTGAACCTGCATGATATAAGGCATCATTGAGATTGCCATGATCACCACAGCAAAATTAATCCAGCCAATCCCGGCAAAGGTCATGAAATGGCGTTCACGAAATAATGAGAAGTAGCTTCCCAGCAGTCGCTTGACGGACGGCGGCTGTTTGACGGCATTTAATGTCTCCCGGAAACTGGCCAGGAGCAGCAGCCATATCAGTGCGATATAGCCAAGCAGCAAAAAGAATGCAGACAACCAGCCCAGATAATGATTGACCATGCCACCAATCACAGGCGCCATGATCGGTGTGAAAGCTGCCACAATCGCCAGCCAGGTCAGCGCCTTCGCCAGGTTTTGTTTTTGGTAGCTGTCCCGTATCATCGCTCTGGCCAGTACCGAGACACTGCCAGCCCCGCATCCCTGAATAAAACGGCCAATCAGCAATCCGGTAAATGATTCGGCCTGAAAGATCAGGATTGCAACCCCGAATACTGCAATCAGTACCCCTGCTAATAACACCGGCCTGCGGCCAAGCACATCTGATAAGGGACCATAAATCAACTGTGACGGTCCAAACCCCAGCAGATAGATGGCGACAAGTAATTGCGTCTGATCTGAAGTTAATGCCAGATCATGTCCAATCCAGGGCAACAATGGGAATACCAGGCCAAGGCCCAGTTGACCAATACTGACAATCAGACAGGCAAATAACAGAGGTTTCCAATTGAAGGCTGGCATAGATTTCTCTTTGTCGATAACAACACAGTCATTATGCCTGTTATCACGCAGGGAATAAGCCATCATCGGCTACAGAAGCTCTGTCCTGACAGGAAAGAATAGCCGCATGTTCACACGGCTACTCACTTAGAACATTAAGAAGTGGCTGATTCCTGAGCTTTTCTGATCACGTACCGAAAAGGACTTCTGAAGGAAAACTTGCTCCCCTGAGTCTCCACCCGACCTTGTTTCATCGCAATCAGTACTTCACGCTGAATACGCACCAAGGCAAAAAAGCGGATCACCATAAAGACGATAAAGATTGGCATCACAATTTGCGCCATCGGGGCCGACTTTAAAATCAAATCATTCCCCAACCAGACAGCCAGCATCCCCAGCATGAGGTACAGAGAATGTGGCTTAAGAGTAATGGTCACTGTATCTGCGGTTTCTTCCCGCTCATAGAAAAAACTCATAGTGTTGTGTCTTGGCCATTTCAGAAAAAGTGACGCTAAACCTCTCACAGCCCGACGCGCAAGACAAGGTCAAACAACACGAAATTGTAACCAGGTACTAAAACACCTCGTCAGGTTCACGCAGGGATTTCAAACGGAGAGACCAGCAAAGAACAACTGGTTTTCTTTAAGAAGTAGCGGACAGCTGGAATCGCATTCGATCGGGAGGCGTCCGGCCGAAGGACGGATAACAAATCCCAAACGTAAAAAAGCCCCAGTCTTTCGACGGGGACGCCTAGTCTGAGGCTTTTCGTCAGTGAGAAATTATCAGAACCCTGAATAGCAAAAAACCCAGCCATTACTGACTGGGTTTCTCTAAGAAGTGGCGGAGCGGACGGGACTCGAACCCGCGACCC
>NZ_JAXOFS010000016.1:0-63745 GCF_036409375.1 Photobacterium sp. 53610
ATTTTTATTTTTATTTTTATTTTTATTTTTATTTTTATTTTTATTTTTATTTTTACAACAAAATATCAAATAGACTTGATATCACAAATAATTACCATTAATTCAAATCATTGAAATTAATAAGGTAAGCAACCGATCACATTATTATAATAGTTTAACTTCATTTAAAACTATCTAGGATTGATGTCATCAAATAGCATTCTATCCTGAACATGCCACCAATGATCGTAGAAACGATCTTCTTCCTTAAACAAAAGTTCTAATTCATGGTATCCATATTGATGGATAATATCTTTCACTTCTTCCAGCTGTTCTGCTGTCAAAATCAAGAAATTATCACCTTGAGTCTGAATTCTATATAAATCATATAAAAACGGTTTTTTAACTAGAAGACCATAAATACCCAACCAAGGCCATGCGCTTTCTTCTGGCTCCGGCTCAGGAATAGAGCCTAATTTCAAAAATGAAAGTGATGCTGCGCCAGCACCTGCAAAAACCATCGGCCCGGCAACAAATAACAAAATCACTGCAATGGAGAGCCCACCAAGCATGCAATATTTCGCCATGTTTTTCCGTCTCTCACTACCGGCCTTAACACCATATGAGTAAAAACCAGATGCAGTGATTTTTTGATAGTATCTGACTGGAAACCATTCTGCGCCTAGGATCATCACTACAATTGGTAATAAAAAAACCAATATTCCAACAATGAAGTACGGGTAGTTCTCAGATAAATTACCCGCCAATAAGGATATAAATATTATTGGTAAAAAAATGATTGAAATTGACCACACAACAGGCATTCCCCACCGACCATATCTCCCCCAATAATCCACTTCACATTCCATGATGGCAGGTTCATTTTTTACAATTTCAGCATAAATTTTTTTACATTCTTTTTCTTTATCCAGATAATCTTCGAGATCAATATTTGAATTTATCCTGCATTGAACAACCTGGTATATTTGTAAAACGTCTTTAAAATATTTCATTGTCTAAAGTTTCAAAATCACTCAATCAGTCCTCCCCCAATTAAAAAGGAAAGATTAGAACTAACTCATCTTTTCAATAAATTAAAAGTCGTCTCTAAATGGCATTGTGTTTTGGTGATCATTCCATCGATCAAAAAAACTATCATCCATTTTATCAATGATATCGAGTTTATGTTGACCGTAATAATCAACGATATTTTTCACTTCTTCAATTTGCTCTTTAGTTAAAATGAGGTAATTCTTTCCATGCGTTCGAACTTTATATTTATCGTATAAAAAAGGTTTGCGCTCCTTAATGATACTATACACACCTAACCATGGCCAGGCACTTTCTTCAGGATTTTGCTCAGGAATAGAACCCAACTTAAAAAATGAAAGTGAAGCAGCACCAGCGCCAACAAATACCATTGGTCCGGCAACAAATAAAAGGATGACAGCTATTGAAAGCCCACCGATTACGCAGTACTTCGCCATCTTTTGACGTCGTTCACTTCCCATCTTAACGCCAAATGAATAAAATCCTGATGGTGTTATTTTTTGATAGTATCGTATTGGAAACCATTCAGCACCGAGCACCATGATCAAGATTGGTAATGGCAAAACAAAAAATCCCATAAACATAATTTCATATATATCATCTTGATCTCCAGCCAACCAATATAGTGGAAAGAATGGAACAAAGGTAAAAGCAAAAAAACAAATACTGGTAAACCCCATTTACCAAATCGGCCCCAATAGTCGACTTCCCATTCTAAAATTGCAGGTTCACTCTTTACAATCTTTGCATATATTTCTCTACACTTATCTTGCCGGTGTCCCCAGTGTTCTAGCTCTGTGTCAGTGTTGAGTTGTCGCTGAACCTGTTGGTATCTTTTTTTAATGTGTTCCATGAAACGACTTAATAGCTTTCCAACCAATACTCTTCATGGCGGACATTGATGCCATCTGATTAAGCCAATCAACCTAAAGAAAAGGTGAGCTTATGCTCACCTTCTGCGTATTTATTTTTCTGTTGTAGACATTTGACTATTTGCTGCCTCGACTTGACGGAAAGGCATCGTATCTTGATGTTGCCACCAACGGTCGTAAAATGATTCCTCTTCCTTATCTAAAATATCAATTTCATGTTGACCATACTGTTTCATAATCTCTTTAACTTTTTCCAATTCTTCTTTCGTAAGAATCAAATAGCTATCACCTTGCGTACTCACTTTATAAAGGTTGTATAAGAACGGTTTCTTTAACAAAACGAGGCTATACATCCCCAACCAAGGCCATGCACTCTCTTCTGGTTCAGGTTCCGGAATTTTTCCTAATGAGAGGAAAGATAATGCTGATGCTCCAGCACCAATAAATACAAATGGCCCCGCAATAAAGAGCAGAATAACAGCTATTATTAGCCCTCCCATCATACAATGTACCGCCATTTTTTTACGGCGTGTACTCCCCACCTTGAAACCATAAGAGTAAAATCCTGATGCAGTTATTTTTTGGTAATACCGAACCGGAAACCATTCAGTGCCTAAGACAATAATTAATATTGGAACATTGACTATCAGTAAACCTGCAATAAACTCACCAATAAAATCAGATATTCCTCCTGTCGCCCACATTGCAAACAATGTAGGCATTATAGCAAAAGAGAAAATCATCAAAAATGGTAATCCCCACTTACCAAATCTTCCCCAATAATCAACCTCCCATTCCATAATTGCAGGTTCACTTTTTACAATATTGCTATAAATTTCACGACATTTATCTTCTCGATGGCCCCAATGCTTCAACTTAGGGTCTGTGTTTAGTTGTCACTGAACCTGTTGGTATCTCTTTTTAATATGTTCCATGAAACGAGTTAATAAAATTCCAGTCAATACTATTCTTGGCGGATATTGACGTGATCTGATTAAGCCAATCAACCTGAAGAAAAGGTGAAATTATGCTCACCTTTGTGAAATTAAACCTAATGTTTAAATGGCATTGTCTCCTGGTGTTCGTACCATCGGTTAAAAAATTTGCCATCTATTTTGTTACCTATATCTAATTCATGTTGCCCATATTTTCTAATAATATCTTTGATCTGCTCTAATTGTTCAATAGTTACAATAAGATAATTTTTCCCATGCGTTCTGACTTTATACTTATCGTATAGGAATGGTTTATATTCTTTCACAATGCTATATACACCTAACCAAGGCCATGCACTCTCCTCCGGTTCTTGCTCAGGAATAGAACCCTACTTAAAAAATGAAAGTGAAGCAGCACCAACGCCAACAAATACCATTGGTCCGGCAACAAATAAAAGGATGACAGCTATTGAAATCCCACCGATTACGCAGTACTTCGCCATCTTTTGACGTCGTTCACTTCCCATCTTAACGCCAAATGAATAAAATCCTGATGGTGTTATTTTTTGATAGTATCGTATTGGAAACCATTCAGCACCGAGCACCATGATCAAGATTGGTAATGGCAAAACAAAAAATCCCATAAACATAATTTCATATATATCATCTTGATCTCCAGCCAACCAATATAGTGGAAAGAATGGAACAAAGGTAAAAGCAAAAAAACAAATACTGGTAAACCCCATTTACCAAATCGGCCCCAATAGTCGACTTCCCATTCTAAAATTGCAGGTTCACTCTTTACAATCTTTGCATATATTTCTCTACACTTATCTTGCCGGTGTCCCCAGTGTTCTAGCTCTGTGTCAGTGTTGAGTTGTCGCTGAACCTGTTGGTATCTTTTTTTAATGTGTTCCATGAAACGACTTAATAGCTTTCCAACCAATACTCTTCATGGCGGACATTGATGCCATCTGATTAAGCCAATCAACCTAAAGAAAAGGTGAGCTTATGCTCACCTTCTGCGTATTTATTTTTCTGTTGTAGACATTTGACTATTTGCTGCCTCGACTTGACGGAAAGGCATCGTATCTTGATGTTGCCACCAACGGTCGTAAAATGATTCCTCTTCCTTATCTAAAATATCAATTTCATGTTGACCATACTGTTTCATAATCTCTTTAACTTTTTCCAATTCTTCTTTCGTAAGAATCAAATAGCTATCACCTTGCGTACTCACTTTATAAAGGTTGTATAAGAACGGTTTCTTTAACAAAACGAGGCTATACATCCCCAACCAAGGCCATGCACTCTCTTCTGGTTCAGGTTCCGGAATCGAGCCTAATTTCAAGAAAGAGAGTGAAGCAGCTCCGGCACCCGCAAAGACCATTGGTCCTGCAACAAAGAGCAAAACGATAGCTATCGCAAAACCGCCAAACATGCAATACTTCGCCATCTTTTTCCGTCTTTCACTGCCCACTTTGACACCATAGGAATAAAAGCCAGATGCGGTAATTTTCTGGTAATATCGCGTTGGGAACCATTCAGCACCTAAAACCATAACCAATATTGGAAAAGGAAGTACAAAAAAACATAATAAAATTAACTTATATACATCCTCATGTTCTCTATTAAACCAATACAAAACAAACAACGGAATAAATGCATAACAGAAAGAGATCAAAAATGGTAACCCCCATTTACCAAATCGCCCCCAATAATCTACTTCCCATTCCATGATCGTAGGCTCATTTTTTACAATTTTAGAGTAAATCTCACGACACTTTTTCTCTCTGGACATCCAGCCAGTAAGAGACGGATCGTTGTTCAATTGAAACTGAACATGTTGATATTTATGCTTAATTTTTTCTAATTTATTCATATGTTTATTACTTGTTACCAACTAACATAAGAGGTTTATTTGACTTCATTCCAATTTTAACCGCTGCTTTATAGGGCTGCGATTCTTTCAAATCTTTCAATGTTTCACCAAAAGCACTTTCCAATTCTTCCACTTTCGATTTTAATCCATATAGATGAAAGTCAGATGTCGTATTGACTGATGTTGGCATAATTTGCTTATCAAAACAATGTGGCCCAACTTGAAATCCTGGTTGATTTTGATTTTCTAAATCATCAGGATACCATACCATTAACAGCAAAGAGTTTAGCTGACTATCTTTCGGGCGCGGTAGCCAAAACCGATATAGCTGATTCATCACCCCAGTCTCTGGCCAAGTATTGATATAATCGATCTTATCCTGAGGCCGAGCAGGAATGCGTGGCGAAGAACCAGTGTTAAATAATTTAAATGGCCTTTTATTTACAACCCAATCTGGAAAGAACTCTTCTTTATTCTCAACCTGAATATATTCTGATTTGGTGTTATTTTTACTATACCATAATGCATCAACTCTTACACCTTCGTTACGTAATTCAAAGGGGAAATCAATCATTATCCAGTAACCACTGACACTGTATAAGCCATCAAGAATCTTCATATTATAGGGCTTTACACGATGCGAGTAATTCTCACCTGCTGTTGGCTGAATATAGATCATTGGTTTGTTTTTGAGTCGTGTTAATGCATCTAAAGCTTTTTGATATCCATCTTTTGAATAATCCCAAATAACTGAATCATCACCGACAAATTTCGTGTCTACCCAAGGTGTCTTAATCAGCCAATCAGTGACATCATCTTCACGAATGAAATTTAAATAAGCTGTGCATAACGCATAAACAAAACCTGCTACTATTGCAGGACCAGTGATAGCCCAGGCCGGAATTACTGCACCAAGCATATTTGCTAGCTGAAAAGCTCCGGTAAATGACTGAGCTAAAGTTGATATCGCTTTCATGCCATGCACATACCATATGAGCCCTTTCTTATTAGACATATCGTATTTGACTATTTGATATGTTTCTAATAGTCCAGCTGTCACCAACGCCATGTTTGCAGCTAAGTTAACGGTAATTGCCCTATGATATATATATTTATTCTCCTTGCTTAATTCATTTATTCCTTTTCTTACGGTAAATAAATTAGTTGACCTCAAATTTTGATAAACCGTTTTACTGTAATCGTTGCTATTTATTGACTCCAGCATCATTCTCATTTCTGCTAAATAAGTGGATTTATTTAGACTGAGAATTGAATCCAGAAAATAAGCTACTCGATACTGAATCGTAAGATCGTCTTTTTCACTCTTATTATGTTTTTTTGATATATTTACCACATCCTCTATCAAGGCTAAAAAGTTTAGGCCAATAATCAGTAAGCTCAGTCCTCTTGATCCTGAGTTTTCCACAGCATCATAATATTTATTCGCTTGATTGACTATCAATGCCTTAAAAATTTTCTTGAATTTCTTATCTTCAATATCAAAGAGATAATATATATTTAACCTAATCTTTAGTATCTTATTTCTCTGCGCTTCAATCTCTTCTGCCGTTGCTCTGACTCTCCCATCTTCCATCCACATCAACCACAGGGTTGAATTTAATTCCTCCTTTCGAAATGCATCAAATTTACTTTGCATACCTTTTGTAAGATAAATCTCACCATTTGCTATTTGATTTGATATTATATTTGAGATCCACCTTGTTCCCCATTTCATTTCAGGGGATTTGTGTACCACATCTAGTGAAAGTCTAAGTTGCTCATTAAGTGAATGACTAATTAATCGATTAACAGAATGCAACCGTTGGTGAGAAAGTAAATTCACTGCACCCTTAGCAAATGAATTCTTAATATTTTTATATCGACTAAGAATGTTATTTTTATACCATTCCCATTTTTCAAAAGACTCTTCTTTAAAAGCCCCCCAGAAACTTAAAACACCAACAGTCAAAGCTGATTGATCTGCTCTTGAACCTTGTAAATGCCACTCATGTGATTCATCAATGAGATTAATCAACTGCTCAGAATTAAAGCCCATTTCGGTGAGATGATTAAACGCATCATTCGGTCCATTTTCAATAAGAAATCGAATATACTTTTCAAGTTTATTTTTTAACTCCTGATTTCCTTGATAAAATATGCTCCCAATAATGTTTATCAATGGTTGGTCAGGGTTGAACTGATTTCTATGTTGTATCAGTTCATTTCCTTGAAGTGTATGTTCTAGGCCAAATTGGAAATTTGTGACAAGAGAAACAAATTCATCTGAATGTTCTTCGCTCTCCAAATCAAAAGATAATAGTTCAGGTGATATTCCCAATGTATTGAGCGTCACAAAAGAACATTTAGCAACATACTGAACCCAGTTATCATAGGCGACTTTCGATTCCGTAAGTCTCACAATTACTTCATTGACTTCTTTGAGTCGAACCCGTGATCGCCATTTTATTGTTTGGTCAATTTGTTCAGCAAATTTATCCTTACGGATATTGAATGGTTCTTTTGTTTCTAAACCTAAAGCCTCTACAATATTATTCAGACGTGTAAAATAGCTTACATTTGGTTTAATTCCCATTTTTTTATATTTTGCTTCTATGTCATCGAATTCTGAATTTGGCCCCCTCGATTTAGGCAAGTATATTAGCTCATCTATCATGGCCTTCGTTATTTTCGCATGAAGTAACTCCTTGCCTTCTAGCTCTTTCACCAGTGGATTATCTGGCAAAATTTTAGGGTTACAAAAATCCCCGACTGCTTTTGCCAGATTCAGCTCTTGTAGGTTTTTCTCCTGCCACTGAGACCGAAGATCATTGGCCAGAATGGTGAGTTTCAGGCTGTCTTCTGCCAGTGCAATGCCATCTTCGATGATCAGGATATCTGCATGCAGGGGTTTTTCCGGGTCAATTGTATCCAGATAGGGTTGGTTCGACTGAACCGGCGTGAAATGCTCTTTTTCAGCCTCGGCATCTTTTTCTGCCTTAGCATCCTTATCGTTGCTGCCGGGTTTAACATCGGTGTCCGCTTGATTCGTCGGCGTCGTGGTATCGGCAAAGCGGTGATCCTGAATGGCAGGGCCGGCATCAATGTCGGCAACCAGTTGAGGCAAATCATTGAAGACTTCTTCTTCACCTTTTGTGCTGACCAGCCTTTGGTTGAAATCGTAAACGGCACCGGCATTTTTCGTCAGCGCCTGACGGAATTCCGGATCGCCCGTAAACTGGCTGCGCTGTTTTTCTGTCCATTCCCGTTCAGAGAAAACAATGTACGCCCAGCCATTCAGGCTGTGGCACGGCAGGTAAGGCGTTTTCTCGTCGTTACGTTCAAACAAGCCCTCAGCATAACGAAATTCATGCAATTCATCGGCATGCGGGTATCGTGCCGCGAGATTGGTATTCGCAGCAACATAGTAAACATACACATAGCCTTCGCGCAGTTGGCGAATGGTCAGCGAATGAGCGGTTTCACTTGCAAGCGGATGGGCATGAACCTTGTACTTTTCACTTAAGGCCGCCTGAATCGGGTGTTTGCCCTGCTTCTGCGCCAGAACCAGACTTTGGTTATAAGGCGCTTCAACCTCATCCAGAGCGTAGCGGCCCAGACAGAGCTTGATGGTCTGAATATCTGCTGCGGTCGTTAACGATGCCACGCGCACCACGGTTGCCTGAGGTGCCAGCAGGTTGTCCTGAGTCATCGGGGCGAAATTACCACCGAGCTTCGGTTGCGCATAGTGGTACAGCATATTCTCGGCAAGGTTGTAATCTTCTACCAGAACGGCCGGGAAGGTATTCCGCTGCACGCCTTCTGCCCGATTCTGAGGCGGATCGATTTTCAGCGTTTGACCGGTACGCAGACTGAACAGCGGGTCGGAGATATCCAGTCCGTTGATTTCAGCCAGTTGTTTCGGC
Organism: Photobacterium sp. 53610; assembly: GCF_036409375.1. Taxonomy (NCBI): domain Bacteria; kingdom Pseudomonadati; phylum Pseudomonadota; class Gammaproteobacteria; order Vibrionales; family Vibrionaceae; genus Photobacterium; species Photobacterium sp. 53610. The sequence goes on from NZ_JAXOFS010000016.1 coordinate 8,642, forward strand.
GACAAGTTATAAAGCGCAGCGATACTGCTCAGGCTCTCATGGCCCAGCGCATCATTGATCGCTTTCACCTCGTGAATTCTCGGTTCGGGGTTTTGTTCTTGCGTTTTATTTACGATCACGACATCCCCGGCCATGACGTGATCACTTTCGCTCACCTTCTGAAGATAAGGGTTGTATTCCAGCAACATGGCTTTCGAGATACCGGCGCTCGCCGCCACTTCATCCAACGTGGCGTCTTTTTTCACCGGAAAATAATCAATTTTCATCACCGCGCTTTCTTCTGCTGCGTCCGGTGCTTCTACCGGCAGAATCAAGGTTTCACCGGGGAAAATATGGTCTTTGCGATCGCCGACCTGATAATCCGAATTCAGTTCAAGCAGCTCACTGAGTTTGATTTCATGGGCTTTGGCAATCGCAGTCAGGGTATCTCCTTTCCGGATAGTATACAGTTGCCCCTGTCCCTGATGCTGAACCACATCCACCAGATTTTGCTCCGCGGCTTTGCGCATCGCTTCCAGATCGAGCAGCGTGGCATGTTTATCCAGCCACGTCCCATCCATCTGGTCAAATTCCTGCTGGGTCAGTTTGTGCGGGGAATACAAAAGATGCTGCCGTTTCGCAGGCTGATCCTGAACCCGCCAAGGCAGGATCAGCGTACTGAGTTCATGGTCATCCAGTAATTCATCAGATAACTGACCCGCAACTGACTTCGTCGCCTGATACTGCCAGTTGTCATCATCTGGAGTGATTTTATATTCATGGAGCAGTGCATCGGCCATGAAATGGTAATAGTAACCAGAGGTCGGCAGGGCTAACCGGTGTCCAATTTCAACGGACAGCTGAACCGGTATAAACGCATCATGCGCCTGATGCGTGTTGACCGGGTCTGGCATCACCGAATTAATGGATGTTTTCAGAACACCCGCACCGCTTTTCACTTGCAGCGACTTCGCTTCATTCACCCGCAGCTTCGACACATAAACGACTGAATCTTTATTTTCAACACGTTTCAAAGCTTCCGTTTCTGTTTCCGCTGCGGTGGGCGCGACGGTGATGACCTCATCTAATTTCAGTGCTTTGAATGTATCTTCAGAACAGGTCAGTTCCACTGCGTACTCAAATTTCGGTGAATCATTCAAGGGCTCTTTCAGATACACCACGGCTGTTTGGGTCGCTTTCAAGTCCTCCAGAAGGCACATCCCTAAATCCAGCCATGGCTTCTCGTCTGACGATTCACCTGTAGGTAATTGCACGCTGTGGATCGGTGCTGTATGCGCCTGTAGTTCAAATGCCTTCGTTTCCGAGTACACCGACAATTCGTCCAGCGTGGTCGAGATTTGGGCAAGACTATCAGATCTTTCTTCCAGCTCATCAAGTTGCTGAACTGTCATCTGACGGGGTGAAAAAAGCACTGTCACGCCAGAGGTATCTTTCTGGTGTTCCCCCTGAATTTTGTAAGGGACCCAGAACTGAGGCAACGGATAGCCATCCGCCTCACGATGCTCATGTTCAGTGCTATATTTGGCTCGATTCCGGTAGTAAACAATGTCGATGTCACGATATTGCCCGTCTGGTGTGATTTCCAGCTCTCGCCATACTTTTCCTTTCCAGAAAATATACAGATAGCCGCTTTTCAGATCCGCCGCATTCGCTTTATCTTGTTTCTCACTGAGATAGACCAGCGCCCGAACCGGGACCAGAACATTATCCCATTCAGCCATTGATACGGCTTTCTCCACAGGCTGGAGATTTTCTGCCAGCAATAATCGTATCGATGCCGGAACATCCTGCATCGGCAAGGATATATACAGATTTCTAGGTTCTGTATTCAAACCCTCAAACACAGCCAGACTACGATGCTTGGTCTGGTTATCTTTTTGTGGTTTGGCAATCTTTTCTGATTGTTCATCCGTTTTGGATAAAGACAGGGTCGAACTGTTGGGTGCCCATTGCCCCGCAAGTTCAATCACAATTTTATGTTCCGGTATCGGTTCCGACTTCGTCTCTGCAGGCGACTTGCTAGGCGACACATAGCTTTCCAGATCGGTCAGCGGCGTATAGTGCGCCTTCACATAACGGACTGGTGGTTGATTCTCATTCCCTTGATTCGGATCTTTTTTATCTGACGACATGTGAAATCTACTACTTTGTTATTTGGGGGAGATTGTTATTATTTTTTTGACTGTTCTTGAGAGAGGAAAAAAGAGACAGCCTTACATATGCCTGCCTGATTGCCAGGAAAGCAGCATGATTCTTTTAAAAAGAACAGGTTCCCAGAATATCAAAACAATATCTTGCGCAACAATGTTGATAACAAGTCAACGCGGGCGATAGGAACAAAGATCAAAAATATAAAATTATTTGTCAGATACATTTAATTTATCTGCATAAAGAAAAAAGCAGCCCCTGTAGGGACTGCTTTTGATCGGTATTTGCAAAGTACACTTATTTGGCTGGTTTTTTACACCTGTGGTGCCCCTTCTTTGGCAGCAACTTCAGCAGCAAGCTTGCGCTTGTCACGCCAGTTACTGAATAAAGGCATCAGTAAAGCAAGGACCGCCAAAATCATAATGGTTAATGTCAATGGACGCTCCCAGAGGAAGGCAAAAGAACCATCAGAAAGTGTCAGCGAGCGACTGAGATTTTTCTCGAGAATATCGCCCAGAATAAAGCCCAGTAACATGGGAGCCATCGGGAAATTCAGCAGCTTCAGGAAAGTTGCCACAACGGTGATTAACACCATCAGCTGAATATCGAAGGCATTAAAGCTGACCAGATACACACCGGTGATCGAGAAGAACAGAATCAGCGGGATCAGAATCGGGCGCGGAATGACCAGCAGTCGTGAGATGTACGGAATCAGCGGCAGGTTCAGAATCAGCAGCACCAAGTTACCGAAGTACATGGAAATGATCACCGACCAGAAAACATCCGGATTGTCGACGAACAGACGCGGTCCCGGTTGAATACCATAAGCAATCAGTGCACCCAGCATAATGGCCGTGGTACCGGACCCCGGAATCCCCAAAGTCAGCAGCGGGACAAACGAACCGGTTGAAGCCGCGTTATTTGCAGATTCCGGTGCTGCCAGACCACGCAATGCACCTTTCCCGAACTTCTCTTTTTCCGCTTTCGGTGCCAGATTCCGCTCCATGCCGTAGCTCAGGAAAGACGCGATTGTCGCACCTGCACCCGGCAAAACGCCAACCAGAAAACCAAACACCGATGAACGGGCGATGGTCGGGGCCACATGCTTCACTTCTTCTTTGCTCAGCTTCATGCTACCCAGATTGTTCATGTCCATCTGGGCATCTTCTTGCTTGTGCTCACCGCGCAGCACCGTCATCACCACTTCCGTCAGTGCGAAGGTTGCCATCGCCAGCAGCAGGAAGCTGATGCCGTCGATCAGATCCACATTATCAAAGGTAAACCGCGGAACACCGGTCATCACGTCGTTTCCGACCGTTGAGATCATCAGACCGAACACCGTCATCATCAGGGCTTTCAGCACCTGTCCCTTGCCAGAGAAAGCGGCAACCGCCGTCAGACCCAGGATCATCAGGGCAAAGTAGTCACTTGACTGAAAGCTCAGCGACACTTTTGCCAGTGCCGGTGCCGCAAACAGCAGGATGATGGCCCCGACGGTACCACCGGTGAAGGAAGAATATGCGGCCAGAGCCAGCGCTTTACCGGCCTGATTTTTCTGTGCCAGCGGGAAGCCGTCAAATGCTGTCACCACTGTACTGGAACAGCCCGGTGCGTTAATCAGAATGGAAGACGTCGAGCCACCAAACACGGCACCATAGTAGACGCCTGCCATCAGAATGATTCCGGAAGCCGGATCCAGACCGTAGGTAATCGGGATCATCAGGGCAATCGCAGAAATTGGCCCCAGGCCCGGCAGCATGCCGATAAATGTACCCGCGAAACAACCGACCACAACCATCATCAGATTGAACGGCATCACCGCCGTGCTCAATCCTGTCAAGATTCCATCAAACATCAGGTTATCCTCCAAGCAGGCCAGTAATGAGACGACCAGGCGCCAGATAAATGTCGAGGATCTGAGTCAGCAGGAACCAGAAACCGGCAGCAAATGGGACAGATGCCAGCAACAAAATCTTCGGGCGACGCTCACCCAGCAGCCAGAAGCCCCCCACCAGAAAAACAACCGTCGACAGCAGGAAACCAATCCATTCCAGTGCCGCAGCAAAAATCAGCATCAGCACCAGCAATTTCGCCATAAGCACAAAATCCAGTCCGGTCAGATCCAGTTTGTCTGTTTCGCTGCGGCTGGCTGTCAGCAATTGACACAATGAAAAGAAAATGCCCATTCCGGCCAGTGCCAGCGGCAGAGATTTCGCGTGAAACGGCTGAAATTCATCTCCGGGGAACAAAACAATTTCACTGCCGTAGTATCCGTAGGCGATGGACAGGCACAGAAACACCAGCCCACCGATATGATCTTTTGTTATCGTCATGGTCATCCTCACCACTATCAGACCCGGCCTTCATTGCTAAGGCCGCTTTGTTACCACGCGCACCACCCGGGCAGGCGGTGCGCAACAACGTCATTCAGACAGGGATTATTTCAGGAAGCCCAGCTCACGCATCAGGTTGCCAATTTCTGTTTCCTGCTGAGCCAGGAAGGCAACGAATTCTTTACGCGGCTTGTAGATTTCAGTCCATCCGTAGCGATCACGTACGGTTTGCCACTCTTTCGTGTTGTACATTTTGCCCAGGACTTCGGCAAACTCATCCGCTTTCTGCTCGCTGATGCCAGGAGCTGCGAAGAAGCCGCGCCAGTTTACGAAGGTCGCGTCATATCCCAGTTCCTGCAGTGTCGGAACATCCGGTGCTGATGGAGAACGCTTGTCGCCCGTCATTGCAAGAATACGGATCTCACCGGCATCTGCCAGGCTCAGCGCTTCACTCAAACCGGTCGACAGCAGTGTGGTTTCACCAGACAGCAGGCCAGCCATGGCTTTACCACCCGCATCATAGGCCAGATATTTCAGACGGCGCGGCTCACCACCACCGGCTTTAAAGGCCATTGCAGCAACCAGATGGTCCATGCTGCCGCGGGCAGAACCGCCAGCAACCGTGATGCTGCTCGGGTCTTTTTTATAATCGTTCACGATTTCAGTGAAGCTTTTGTATTTGGAGTTTGCCGGCACAATAAAGGCAGCATAATCACCGACGGTCGCAGCAACCGGGGTCAGGTCACGGAATGACTGAGGGAACACTTTAGACAGCGAACGAATCACAATAGGTGTGGAATTAACCATCAGAGTGTCGGTGGATTGTTCCGCTGTTTTGATCAGGTAAGCAATTGCTTTACCGCCGCCGCCACCGGACATATTTTCGTATGAAATGGTGTCGACCAGATTGGCATGAGACAGAACTTCACCCGTACCACGAGCCGTGCTGTCCCAGCCGCCACCGGCACCGCCCGGGACCAGGAAATGAATCGTATCGACTTTCGCCTGAGCACTCATACTCAGTGCAGAAGCCATAATGGCAGCGAGTACAGACACACGTTTGCGGGATATAAACTGAGTAAACATACCTTTTCCTCGTTATTAGACTGGGTTCCATTGCCCTGGCCTGATTGACCGCACCGATCTGTCACTCCGGTTTACCAGCTCAGGCTCTGATATTGATTTGATACAGATTGAAAGTATGCCAGCACCGGAAATATGAAAAGATTGTAAAAATAATGTGAATATCGGGCTTAAAGTGTATTAAGTTCATATTGTTCACAGCAATTTCACCCCGCTGACGTTACACTGTTTCGCTTGTATTATCCGGTGGATGGAACTCACCTTGTCATGACTAAGCTGTTGTCTCTGCGTCATTTTCGACTCAAAACCAGAATGGTGCTGATTCTGGGTTTTATCGCGATCCTGCAAACCGGTGCCCTCGGCCAGTTCACCATTCGCTATCTAGACAGTGTGTTACATGAACAGATTGGCCAGCAGGCCATGCGGGTCGCCCAGACAATCGCTGCTTCGCCGGATGTCATCCGTGCCGTCTCTGAAAAAAATACCGTCTTCCTCCAGCCGCTGAGCATCCGTATGGCGCAAGCCGCGCAGGCACGATTTGTAGTCATTGGTGATGAAAAAGGAATACGGCTTGCACACCTGAATCCGCAGCGGCTCGGAAAATCCATGTCGGACGATGACACCGACGATAACAGCCAGGCACTGATTCACGGTAAGTCTTATATCGCGTTGGATCAGGGCAGTATTGGCTGGTCGATTCGCGGCAAAGCTCCCATATTCAGTGCTGATGGTTCACAGATTATCGGCATCGTTTCTGTCGGCTATCTGCTGACTGAAGTCGACCGGATTGTCAGCCGCCACCAGCTGTCGATGATTGTCGCGATTACGCTGGCTTTTCTGTTCAGCGTGCTGATGGCCCTGTGGTTTGCCAATCATTTCAGGAAAGCCATCTTCAATCTGGAACCGGAACAGATCGGCCGGATGTTTCAGGAACGAAATGCGACCCTGGAAACCGTGCGGGAAGGAATTGTTGCGATCAACCAGCACGGCATCATCACAACGTTTAACCATGCTGCCATCAAAACTCTCCAGCTGCCGGAAGACGAAGTTTATATCGGTCGCCACATTACCGACGTGCTGCCCGACAACGGCATGCTGGATGTGCTGAAAAGCGGTGAGCACCATTTCGATAAAGAAATCTGGCTGCATGATCACAACCTGATTGCCAACCGTTTTCCGTTGATCCAGAACGGTGAAGTCACGGGCGTTGTTTCCAGTTTCCGGCTGAAGAATGAAGTCGATCTGGTCAGCCGTAAGCTGACCCGAATCCAGCAGTATGCGGAAAGTCTTCGCAGCCAGTCCCATGAATACAATAATAAACTCCACACAATCGCCGGCCTGATTCAGATCGGGGCCGTCGGGCAGGCACTGACGCTTATCGGGCAGGAAACATCCAGTCATCAGAGTTTTATTCAGACCATTATGCGAGCAACATCAGACAGTATTCTCGCAGGATGTCTGCTGGGGAAATATAATCGAGCCCGGGAACTGAATCTGGAACTGCAAATCGATGAGAACAGCCAAATGTCAGACATCCCCCCGGCTTTGCCCCGGGAGCAGCTGGTCAGTATTCTTGGTAATCTGATCGACAATGCGCTGGAGGCCACCCTGCATCATCAGGGGGCCGGTGGTATTGTCATCCTGAGTATGAGTGATTTAGGCAAAGAGTTAATTTTTGAAGTCGATGATCAGGGACCTGGGGTTCCGGCCGGCGATGAAGATAAAATTTTTACCCGCGGCTATACCACGAAGAATCAAGAAGGACATGGCATCGGCCTGCATTTAGTCAAACAACTGACCGAGCATCTGGGCGGCCTGATTACCGTTGAACCGGCCGAGCCTTCAGGCAGTCGTTTTACCGTTTATATCCCGAAATCGCTGCGCCGGTCCGACGGTGCAGAACATGGAAGTGAGGAACACCAGTGACAGCACCCATTTCTGTCGTCATTGCTGAAGATGATCCGCAAATCGCGGAAATACAACGCAGATTCGTTGAAAAGACATCGGGTTATCAGGTCGTGGGGATCGCCCACGGCTTAGACGAAGCCCGGGACTTAATTGATGTCTTCCGGCCACAGCTGCTGTTGCTGGATAACCAGTTTCCGACCGGCACCGGTCTGGAATTGCTGCGCGAGATCCGAGCCAAAAATTATCACACCGATGTGATCCTGATTACCGCGGCGAAGGAAGTCGACACCTTGCGCACCGCGATGCGAAGCGGCATTTTTGACTACATTCTCAAACCCGTGGTGTTTGAACGCCTGCAGTCAGCTCTGTTTCACTACAGTGCCCATCTGAATAAACTGTCGGATATGGAATCACTGGTTCAGAGTGATGTCGACGGTCTGCTCCAGCCCGCCAATGCGGAGGCGAGCCCTCTGAACACCGGCAATGCGAATGCTCCCCGGCTGCCGAAAGGCATCGACGGTCTGACGCTGGATAAAATCCGCAATGTTTTTACCGGACCCGGTATCCATCTGAACGCGGAACAGGTGGGTCAGGAGATTGGCGCCAGCCGCACCACAGCCAGGCGTTACCTTGAATATCTGGTCAGCACCGATGAACTCTGCGCCGAAGTGTCCTACGGCAGTGTCGGACGACCCGAACGAAAATACCGAAGCCCGCAATGAAGGGCGGTAAAGCGATGAAATCAAAACGGGCCTTCTGAGACCTCAGAGCCCGTTTCCGGTTTTTTAAAGTTGCCGCGCAGTTGTCAGCACTTCAGGGTTCGCAATTTCAGTCGGCTGGCCGTTGCTGAAGTTCACCAGATTCGCAAAAGCTTTCTCAAAGTACAGCGTGTAGCTCTCTTGCTCGACAAAACCCAGATGCGGCGTACACAGCACATTCGGCATGGCAAGCAACGGCTCTTCATCCGGGTTGACCGGCTCCGTTTCATACACATCCAGGGCAGCAAACCCGGGGCGCCCTTCGCGTAAGGCCTGAATTAAGGCACCGCTTTCCACCAGCTCAGCACGGCTGGTATTTACGAACAAGGCATCAGGTTTCATCAGCGCCAGATCAGCGGCGGTTACACTATCACGGGTCTGCGCATTCAGCCGTAAATGCAGCGACAACACATCGGACTGGGCAAAAAATTCAGCTTTACTGGCTGCCGCACGGTAGCCCTGTCCGGCTGCAAGTTCCCGCGAGGTTTCACTTCCCCAAACCAGCACTGTCATCCCGAATGCTTCTGCAATGCGGGCAATCCGCTGGCCGATTTTGCCATATCCCCAGATCCCCATCGTCCGGCCGCTGAGTACCCGGCCCAGCCCCAGACTGCCCGACTGCTGCCATTTCCCCTGTTGCAGTTGCTCACAGTAAGCAAACAGATGGCGGCTGGCGGCCATGATCAGCGCCCAGCACAGTTCCGTCGGTGCAATGGGAGAACCTGTTCCTTCCGCCACCGCGACCTGATGCCGGGTACACGCGGCTAAATCCAGATGCTGGCTGATTTTACCGGTCTGGCTGATCAGTTTCAGCTGAGGTAAGTGCCTGAGCAGTGCATCGTCAATCAGAGTTCGTTCACGAATCAGCACAAGCGCCTCTTTGTCTTTCAGACGTTCGACGAGCGCATCCAAATCTGAGGCTGGCGTGGTGTATACCGTCACTTCATGTTCACGCAGCAGAGCGTAACCGGGTAAAGTCCGGACAACATCCTGATAATCATCCAAAATCGCAACTTTCATGCTTTCCTTGTCCTCCGTTGACCAGAGGCGCTATTCAACCACGCACGAACAGAAAGCTCAATCTGTTGCTTATGACCACAAACTTCAATGAAAGCGTGACGGACGACATCGATCAAACAACGCACCAACAAAACACATGCAAAATGACGTCCTCTTTTTCAGCGACTTAGCATGAAGTTGCTACGGAAAATGCCGGGCATCTGCTACTATTTCAGACTTCTTTGACCACAGACTGTCTCGCATGACACACACGTTGACTTCAGCACGATACCGCACCGGAATGATTACCTTCATTCTGGCGTCTGTCGTTTGGCTGAATCTGTTGTCTGCGATTGTGGTGATCAACCCTGATTATCATCAGAACGGCCGTCACTGGCTGACCGGTGATAAAGTTCTGATTTGTACCGTTCACGGGCTGCAATGGGTGTCCGTCGCCGAGTTAACTCACCCGCAGGAAGAACATACTCAGGCACACTGGCAGAATCAATGCCCTCTGCTGAGCCCATTACAACCGCTCAGTACCAATCCGGATCAATTCCGCCAGGTCATCCTGACCGCCATCGTTATTTTTGCCGGTGTCCGGATCGCTTCCCGGGTCTGGGCCAATAACAAGCTGTATACTTTATTCGGTCCGAAACAATCTCCGCCAGGATTCAGCAATTCCTGAACATAACTTTCAATTGATTGCTGAACAATTTCTACATGGAGAATGCTATGAAAACTGAAAATACTGTGAAAATAATGAAAACTCTGCTGCTGGCTGCTTCTGTCTTCACTGCCGGGCTGGCTCAGGCGCATGAATTTAAAGCCGGACAACTGCATATTGAACACCCCTGGTCCAAAGAAGTCCCGCCAATGTCATCTGTGGCTGCCGCATTTTTCTCAATTGAAAACCATGGCGATGAAAACGATGTTCTGCTGCGTGCTGAATCGCCGATTGCTGAAAAAGTGGAACTGCACGAACACGCCCATGAAAATGGCATGATGAAAATGCGCCAGGTCGCTGACATTCAGGTGCCGGCGCATGACACACAGTTGCTGCAGCCCGGCGGATATCACGTAATGATGTTCAACCTGAAATCTGTTCCCAAACTGGGTGAACACTTCCCGCTGACCCTGTACTTCAAACAAGCCGGTAAAGTCGATGTGGAAGTGAAAGTGGAAAAAGCCGACTACCAGATGGGAAGCAACCAGCCAATGGAACATCACAACATGGATCATGAAGGGATGGATCATGACCATATGGAAGACGACGACATGGGTCATGATGAAATGAACCATGGCCATATGGACCACGATGACATGCACGACAACATGAATTAATCTTCAGGTCATCATCCCTACCCCGTTCAGGCTTGCCGGACGGGGTATATTTTTATCCGTTCGCCACGATGAAAACTGTCCGTTCGGAACCCCATCTTTGATCAAACCAAATCCGGCGTGACTCGCCTTACTGCTTCAGACCATGAATTTCTGATGACAACGGTCACTGATTGTTGATCTCTTGAATTTCCGGACTAAGATATATGGAAATTCGAATATGAATATAAGTAAGCTATTCATCAGTGCAGAGACAGGAGCAGAGGCAGATTAACCGCGCTGTTCGCACTCGTCACCCGTTCACCCCATTGAGAGTTCCATCATGAATCAAGAAACCACCATGACACTCAAGACCCGCAGTAAAATGCAGTTTCTTGACCGCTATTTAACGGTCTGGATTTTTCTGGCAATGGCCATCGGTATCGGCATTGGGGTCACCTTTCCGGGCATTGCGGCATGGAATGAATCCATGACTGTCGGACAGACCAATATCCCGCTGGCGATCGGTCTGATCCTGATGATGTATCCGCCGCTGGCCAAGGTCGACTATCAGCTGCTGGGCAAAATCACCCGTGATAAACGCGCAATCACCTTATCTCTGGTCATGAACTGGCTGGTCGGCCCATTGCTGATGTTCTCGCTTGCACTGATTTTCCTCGGTGATGAACCGGGATATATGACGGGCGTCATCCTGATTGGTCTGGCGCGCTGCATTGCGATGGTCCTGGTGTGGAATGATATCAGCGGCGGCAACAGGGAATACGGGGCTGCACTGGTGGCCCTGAACAGCGCTTTCCAGATCCTGACCTACAGCTTTATGGCCTGGCTGTTCATTACCGTACTGCCGCCATTATTCGGTTTCAGCGGTTATGCCGTGGATATCACCATGCTGGATATTGCCAAAAGTGTTCTGATCTATCTGGGTATTCCTTTTCTGGCCGGTTTTCTGAGCCGGAAATGGCTGGTTCGCATCAAAGGGGAAGACTGGTACAACCGGGTATTCATTCCGCGTATTTCTCCTGTCACCCTCATCGCACTGCTGGGCACGATCGTGCTGATGTTCAGCCTGAAAGGGGAAATGATTTTCGAACTGCCAATGGATGTTTTCCGGGTGGCCCTGCCGCTGATGATTTACTTTCTGGTGATGTTCTTTCTCAGCTTCTGGGCCGGAAGGAAAATGGGGCTGCCCTATGACCAGAATGCATCCATCGCATTCACCTCATCCGGCAACAACTTTGAACTGGCGATTGCGGTCGCTATTGCCGTCTTTGGCCTGAACTCCGATCAGGCACTTGCCGGTGTGATCGGTCCGCTGGTTGAGGTGCCCGTCCTCATTGCCCTGGTCAACGTCGCCCTTCGCATGAAGCGCACTTACCCGGTCGCTGCAGTGCAACACTGATGCATGAGGGTCTGCCGGCCCTCTTTGTGAAAGTTTCATGACAATTGCATCGCTGAGATTGATCCATTCGGCCATCGCACTAAGATATACGGAAATTCGAATATGGTAATAAACATGCTCCCCCATCAATTTTTCAAACTGCTGGCAGATGAAACCCGGGTACGCTGCGTCCGCCTGATCGTGAAAGAACAAAGTCTGTGTGTCGCCGAACTGACAGAGGCTTTGCAGGTCAGTCAGCCGAAAGTTTCGCGTCATCTTGCGCTCCTGAGGGCCAGTGGTTTACTGGTTGACGTGCGTCAGGGGCAGTGGGTGTTCTACCGTCTGGCCGATGACTTACCCGGCTGGATGCAAAAACAGATTCACGGACTGGTCGATTCGAACTGTCTGGAACAGGAATATCAGCAAGACAGTGAACGACTGGCGGTCATGAAGCAGCGTTCAGTGTGCTGCCCATAACAATTGAAAAATCATTTTGTAGGAAGAATCAGGTATGACAATCAAAGTCGGTATTAATGGTTTTGGCCGCATTGGCCGTCTGGCACTGCGCGCGGCGTTTGACTGGCCGGAACTGGACTTCGTTCAGATCAACGATGTCGCTGGCGACGCAGCAACGCTGGCCCATCTGCTGGAATTCGATTCAGTGCAGGGCCGCTGGCATCATGCTGTCCAGGCCAAAGGCAACCAGATTCTGATCAACGGCCAATCCATTGCCACCACGCAGGAAAAGGACATCGACGCGGTCGACTGGTCCGGCTGCGATGTGGTGATTGAGGCCACTGGCGTGCACCGTAAAACATCGTTCCTGAACAAATATCTGGCACAGGGCGTGAAGCGCGTGGTGGTTTCAGCCCCCGTGAAAGAAGAAGGCATTGCCAATATTGTCGTTGGTGTGAACGATCATATCTTCAATCCCGAACTGCACCGCATTGTGACAGCAGCCTCCTGCACCACCAACTGTATTGCACCTGTGGTCAAAGTGATCCACGAAAAACTGGGCATTGAACAGTCTTCGTTCACCACCATTCACGATCTGACCAATACCCAGACCATTCTCGACGCGCCGCATAAAGATCTGCGACGTGCCCGGGCCTGTGGCATGAGTCTGATCCCGACCACGACAGGTTCCGCATCGGCCATCATCGAGATTTTCCCGGAACTGAAAGGTAAAATTAACGGCCACGCCGTACGGGTTCCGCTGGCGAATGCCTCCCTGACCGATATTATTTTCGACGTCAAACGCGACACGACCGCCGAAGAAGTCAACCAACTGCTGCAAGAAGCCTCGCAAAGCGAGCTGAACGGTATTCTGGGCTACGAAGACCGTCCGCTGGTATCAATTGATTACAAAGGCGATCCGCGCTCGACCATCGTTGATGCTCTGTCGACCATGGTTGTTGGCAAGCGCATGGTGAAAATCTATGCCTGGTATGACAACGAAATGGGCTACGCCACCCGGACCGCAGAGCTGGTTCGCAAAGTCGGCCTGGCATAAGGAGTAGTTTCATGACACATCCAATCTGGACTTTACCGATCAATGACCGCAGCTCACTGGTCCTGACCCCTTGCCCCGGCACGAAAGGCGTCTCCCTGTCAGACAGTCTAGCGCAGCTGAAAGCGCAGGGCGTTCAGGCCGTCGTCACGGCAATCAATGCACAGGAAATGGCAGAGAAAGACGTCGCGGAATTAGGCCAGCTCGTTGTTGAGGCAGGTATGCTGTGGGCACATACCCCCATTGAAGACGACGCCGCACCCGGTGCCGATTTCGCAACACAATGGCAGGCAGTAAGCCCGCACTTGCATACTATGATTGAACAAGGGGGCGACATCGCGCTGCACTGTATGGGCGGTTCGGGTCGGACCGGTTTACTTGCCGCACACCTGCTGCTGGAACTGGGCTGGCCGCTGTCCCGCATCATTGAAGCGGTTCAGGAGCTGCGTCCGGGCGCCTTCACCAAAGCTGTGCAGGTCGACTACATCCTTCAGGTCGCCTCAGAATAATCACAACATCGCCGTTTCTTCGCCCTGAGCAGAGAAGCGGCGAATCAAATGAGTATCTTGTCTATGTTTGCCAAGTATTTTGCTCAGTTCAGCCAGCCGGTTCGCCAGTACATGCTGGTCACTTTCAATTACTGGAATTTCACTGTGACTGACGGCGCCCTGCGCATGTTGGTGGTGCTTTATTTTTATGAACTCGGTTACTCCACCCTCGCCATTGCCTCTCTCTTTCTGTTTTATGAATTTTTTGGCGTCGTCACCAATCTGATTGGCGGCTGGCTGGGCGCCCGGCTCGGCCTGAACCGGACCATGAACATTGGGCTGGGCATGCAGATTATCGCCCTGCTGATGCTGGCGGTCCCCAATCCGATGCTGACCATTCCCTGGGTGATGGCGGCGCAGGCTCTGTCCGGGATTGCCAAAGATCTCAATAAAATGAGTGCCAAGAGCGCTATTAAGACCTTGGTGCCGGACAACAAACAAAGTGCGTTGTATCAGTGGGTCGCACTGATGACAGGCTCCAAAAATACCCTGAAAGGCGCTGGCTTCTTTTTAGGGGGTCTGCTGCTCAGTATCATGGGCTTCCAGCATGCCGTGCTGGCGATGGCTGGCGTTCTGGCCCTTGTCTTTCTCGGCAGTATCATGTCGCTGAAAGCGGATCTGGGGAAAGCAAAGAGTAAGCCGAAATTCGCGGAAATCTTCTCTAAATCAGAAAGCGTCAATATTCTCTCTGCAGCCCGGATGTTCCTGTTTGGTGCCCGGGATGTCTGGTTTGTGGTCGCGCTGCCGGTTTACCTCGGTTCTGTCTTTGGCTGGAACCACAGTGCCGTCGGCGGCTTCATGGCAGCATGGGTGATGGCTTATGGTTTTGTGCAGGGGTTTGCGCCCCGTTTTACCGGAAAAGCACAGGGTAAGGTGCCCGACGGACATGCGGCCACACGCTGGGCGTTGCTTTTAGCCTTGATTACTGCGGCCATTGCTACGGGCGTTCAACTGGAATGGCAACCAGAACTGGTCATTATCGCCGGTCTGATGATTTTTGGTGCAGTGTTCGCGATCAATTCTTCGCTGCACTCTTACCTGATTGTCAGTTACGCCAAAGACGACGGGGTTTCACTGGATGTCGGATTCTACTATATGGCGAATGCAATGGGCCGGCTGGTCGGCACAGTCCTGTCTGGCTGGGTCTTCCAGATCGCCGGATTGTCAGCCTGTCTGTGGGTGTCTTTTGCGTTTCTGGCACTGACCACATTCATCTCACTGAAGCTGCCCAAAATTCAGGCTTATCAGGTGGTCTCTTAAATTTGCATGATCTGTCGTATCTGATACTTGATATGACAGATCTGTTGGCCAGTCTTAACTCGAGCACAGCGTTCAGCCTGCCGGATTCGTCACTCACAACGGGGCAAACGTATTTTATTCAGACTGCAATTTGTGTTTTGCTCAATGGTATGTCGCGCATCAATTCCGAATCAATCTCAGTATTTTCTGATGCGCGCCAGACACTCTTTGCGAGCACAAAGAGTGCCCAGAAATGCTTTTTCTTTCTCTCGTGCTGCCCGGGCCGGTTATAAGCGCTCCCTGCGCCGACAACCTAAAAATTCATCTATGAATTTTTCCCTGGGATTGTCAATGACTTAGGTTCTCGATTGTGATTGAACCGTTCCGTTTTAAAACAACCTGTTAGAACGCTCATCGCAAGGAAACAAAACTGACAGATTGCATTCGAATCTTATCCAAAACACACTCATTCACACCATCGAAGTAAACTGATTTCAGGCAATCGGTAAGTCGGTTCGCTGTCCCCACTCCGCCCAGGAGCCGTCATACACGGCCAGATTCTTGTAACCACACTGATAAGCAGCCAGAAATCCGATACAGGCCGTGACGCCCGAACCACAGCTGAAATACAGCCGATCATTCGGGTGAATCTGTTGTTCCTCAAACCGGGCCCGCAACCGGTGCAGAGCAAGGTATCTTCCTCCTTCCAGAAAACCGGCAAAAGGCAAATTCACCGCATGTGGAATATGTCCGCTTCTCAGTTCCGGACGCGGCTCAGGCTGCTGACCTGAGAACCGTTCTGCTGCCCGCACATCAATCACGTGATGGCCCGGAAGACCGGCCACTTGCACGATGTCCTGCCAACCCGCAATCCACGCTGGCTGACGTTTTGCCTGCCATTTTGGCTGCCAATCCCGGCCAGCAACCGGTGGGGCAGGTACATCCATGACCGGTTTCCCTTCGGCCAGCCATCCGGGTAAACCGCCATTCAGGACATACACCTGCTGATGACCCATCAGCTTCAGCAGCCACCAGGCTCTCGGCGCCGAATAAATGCCTTTGGCATCGTAAATCACAATCACTGAGTCCGGCCGGAGCCCCAGCTGATTCACTGCCCGCTGAAATGCATCATCATCCGGGACAGTATGTGGCAGCGGTGATGCAGGATCAGAAAACTGCCCGGGAATATCAAAAATCACCGCACCGGGAATATACTTTCTTCGCGCTACCTCATCATTTTCACTGGTAATGCTCGCCATGGTCGCATCCAGCACAATGAGCTGAGGGTTCTGACACTCACGCTGAAGCCAATCCGTCGAAACTAAAGCACCCTCTTGCATTTCCCGCATCTCCGCGTATCTGTTCATCATGTGTAATTTCTGAGCAGTTTAAAATTATCAGCTGATGAAACACCATCTAAACCTGAAGTTTGCATTCATTTTTGTCTGAAAACTTGAGCACGAACGTATTCAGAGACAAAAATGACAATCTTCTTCATGAGAGCCGTTGAGTTCAAGGCGGCGATGAACATGTAACATCCCGGCTTTCAGCCCCATCTGATAGCCTTCATCCAGTGTCGATTTCCGCATAGATAAGCGCTTCACGCTGAAGTTTTCAGGCGGTGCGATCACCCGAATCGTAGCGTCTTCCGGCGGATTCCGGATGAAATCCAGCGATGCGTTGTAGTTTTCCGCGCGTTTCAGCATGGTCCCAGCAATTTGCGGCTGACGGGCAAACAGCTTTTGAATGAGCCACGGATGTTTAGCCGGTTTCATCTGATAGCTCAGCGGATGCGATAAAATCACCGTGATATCCCGTGCGCCACGCCGATAGGCTTCTCGCACCGGGATCGAATCGGCAACACCCCCGTCTGTGTAGCATCCACCGGAAAAGCAGGGTGTCGCTTTATAAGCCACAGGCAATGCGCTGGTCGCTTCAATCACATCACTCACATTGTCTTCACTCACGTAATAATAATCAGCCAGCCCGGTTTCGATATTGGTTGTTGCGGCGATCAGTGCCGTTTTGCCAAACAAGCGCTGCTGATCCAGGGGATACAAGCGCATAGACTCTTCCACCAGCCATTTGACATCCAGCAAATTGCCGCCGCGCAAGAAACGGGACGGATTAAAGAATCGTTTATCCGTTGCCAGCTGTGTGATGACCCGATAACTGCGCTTGGGCTGATTTGCCAGATATCCCAACAGGTTCGATGCGCCCGCAGAGACGCCAATCGCTAAATCGTAAGGATGAAAATCATCTTCCATAAAGGCATCCAGAACACCGCTGGCAAAAATGCCTCGCATAGCGCCTCCTTCAACCACCAGTGCTTTATTCTTTTTCATATGCTTCTAACCCACTGAATTAATTTAAGTTGATGTTAGACAAGCACGATACGAATAGATAATTGAAATCACGGATTGTTGAGATAGGCAGAAGTAATGAAGCCGCTGTGAACCTGATCAACCACTCAAATTTTTATGCCATAAGTGCATATCGTTACCTATGTCGCTATCATTTGGCACAAAACACCCGCCCTCAGTCGGGTTTCATAAATGATCCGATGTTCTCAACAGCAAAACAGCGAGAGACGCATAAGGCGCACAGACAGATGAAGATAAAGAAAAGTTTACTACTTTCAGCAGCATTCCTTTCGGTCGCCGGATGCTCATCAACTTCGCCCGCAGAAGACAGTGATGATCTTGCGTACAGGAAGTCCGAGCCTATTCAGTTATTTATGACGACCTGTGTGGTCGGGAGAAGTGGTTTACCGGCTGTAGAGCAACTGGCACAAAAAAACGGTTTTCATGTGGCGCCTTCAGATGCTGCACGGCATTACCTGTACGGCAATCCCGGAAAAGCCTGGGTGCTGGAAAATGAACGAGGCAGCTATGGATTAAGCATGCTGGCAACGAAGAGCCTTTGCTCCGTATTTGTTCATCAGGGAGATCCAGATGAAATCCAGGCCAGTATGGAAGCCTGGCTGCCGCCCAAAGACAGTGGTTTTACATATACCAAAGCGATCGTGTCAGATTCAGGAAATCTCAAGACGACCGCATACGACATCTACCAGGGTCCGAAAAACATCGAAAGATGGGTGATAACCATCAATTATTCCCAGTCTTCCGGGTTAGTTGCCATCTTATCGTATACAGGTAACGATGTGTGATCACAGAGGCTACCAACAGGGGCTGTCGGACTTCATTTTATCGCTCATTTTCGATGCCTTGACTCCTGAAGCTGTCATCACACCGAACTCTGAGAACTTTCATCTATTCTTTATCCGGCAAAGGCGAACAGACAATGTATCCAATCAAATCCGGGGCTTGCTTATGTGGTGCAGTACAATTTGAGGTGGAAGGCGATTTTGATGCATTCTATCTGTGTCATTGTCAGTATTGCCAGAAAGATACAGGTTCTGCCCACGCTGCAAATTTGTTTTCAGCCACGGCAACCCTGCGGTGGCTGTCCGGTCTGGATAAGGTAAACACCTTTACCCTGCCCTCGACACGACATCAGAAGAGTTTCTGCACCGTATGCGGCTCCGCGCTGCCGACATTACAGGAACAGGGAAACCTGTTAGTCGTCCCGGCAGGCAGCCTGAATCAGGCCATTGATATTCGCCCGACCGCACACCTCTTTCTTGCCAGCAAAGCCAGCTGGGAGCATGATCTCCAGCAGGTCACCATGTACAGTCATCTGCCTGAATAACACCATCAAAATGCAACCAGGAGCATAATGTGATAATTATTCCAGTCCAATGCGCTGCCTTTGTCACACGGGCTGAATGCTGAAATACTTGCTGTGTTTTCAGTTCAACATTTAGATGTATTGATAAGGACTCACAATGCAAATCAAAGAGACTCACACAGGCCAGGTCTTGTCTGTTCGGCGCCGTCTGATCATTTCTGAAATCGGTCCGGCCAGTGTCGACAGCTGTCGGATCATTCAGGACATCATTGATAAATCCAATCTCCATGTGACCGGTCCATGGCATTTTATTGCCTACAATCTGCCGCAGGACAACCACACTGAATTCGATATTGATTTCTGTCTGCCCGTTTCCGGCGAGTGCGATGAATATCTGAATGAGGAGGTTCAGGCCAGGGAATTAACCCGTTTCCAGTGCGCCAGCGCTGTCTACGAAGGATCATTAGATCATTTATTTGAGCAAGGTTATCAGCCGCTCGTAAAAGATATCGTCGAACAGGAACTCAGTTTCACCGGCGAAAGTCGTGAGGTCTACCACACCTGGTGCGGGCCGGACTCCGACAAGAATGTTGTAGAAATTCAGATTGGCGTTCAATAAAGCCTCCGGTTATCCGTGATGTCAGATTGACAGCGCCAGTGAAAAAGTTACCGTATCGGCTGAAATCAATCCTGACATCCAGATACCCATATGCGTAAAACCGATAAAAAAACTGAAAACCAGCTCAGAGTAATTCTGACTGATGTCTGCAATCATGCACTGGAAACCTATCCTGGTTTTCAGTGGCTGACCCACCAGGTGAATTATTCGAGCTTCCCGGATAGCCTTCGCATTGTCTGTGTGTTCGATACCCGGGAAAACTTGTCACACTTCCTGGCAGAACAGGGAAAGCCTGCGCTGGATACACTGATTCACCAGAAACTGAATGCTGCAGGCATCCGGTTAAAAAAACCTGCCAGCCAAATCCACTACGATACGGAGGAAAGCTGTGCATTGGAAAACAACGGTCAATGGGCTGAGCGCTTGCGCTGATTTAGCGTCCTGAACGACAACGCTGGATAACACACACAATTTTCATCCACTGAATCTGTCCCGATTTCATTGTTATCTGTCCCACGGGCCACTCACACCCTCAAGGCCGGTACCCGGATAATGACTCCTGTTCCACATCAATCTTTTATAAGCAATGTCATTCAGGAGTCAACCATGAAATTCACCCAAGTCCGAAACGCCACGCTCATCATTGATTTTGCAGGAAAAAAATTCCTGATCGATCCCATGCTGGCAAAGAAAGGGACCTATCCGGGATTTGAAGGGACCCCTAACAACCACCTGAGAAACCCGTTAGTCGATTTACCTTTTTCCCTCGAAACCCTGCTCGATGTCGATGCCGTCATCGTCACCCATACCCACCCCGATCACTGGGACGAAGTCGCCAAACAAGTCATTCCGAAAGACTTGCTGTTTTTTGCTCAGCATGAGCAAGATGCGGCAATCATTCAGCAATCCGGCTTCACCAATATCCGGGTTCTGTCTGAGCACACGGATTATGACGGTATTACACTGAGCATCACCGGCGGCCAGCATGGCAGTGATGACGTGATGGCGGTCATCGGTGAACGTATGGGGGAAGTCTCCGGTGTCGTTTTCAGTCATCCGGATGAGCAAACACTTTATATCGCCGGCGATACGGTCTGGAACGCTCATGTTCACGCCAGTATTTCTCAATTTCAGCCGGATGTGATCGTGCTCAACAGCGGTGATGCCCAAGTCATTGGCCTTGGCCCCATCATCATGAACAAGGAAGATGTTCGCAGTGTTTATGAGGCCGCACCGAATGCAACCATCATTGCCAGCCATATGGAAGCAGTGAATCATGCCGTGCTGTCCCGCCCGATGCTGCGCGACTATCTGGCAGAGTTCAGCATGACAGACCGGACGCTGGTGCCGGAAGATGGTGAGTCATACACTTTTGCCTGATCATCTCCTATGATGTGCCCTGTGATCATTCAGGGCACATTCGTCCCGAGTACAGGCCCACAGCAAGGAGCAGCATGAAACATGGCATTACCCACGGTTGCAGTGATTGCATTTCATCAGTTCAGTCCGTTTCATTTTTCCGTACCCTGCATCATCTTTGATGACATTCTGCCGGACATGAAGCTGTTCAACCTGCGGATCTGCGCCGGAGAAAGCGGCCCCCTTCGTTCCAGCCACGGCCTGACGGTTGAACCGCCGTTTGGCCTGGAGGGCCTGAAAGACGCCGACATCATTGTGGTCCCGTTCTGGCGAAAAACCAAAGCCCTGCCCGACGAAGCCTTGCTCAATGCCCTGCGTGATGCCCATGATCGCGGCGCGCAAATTGTCGGCCTGTGTCTTGGAACCTATGTGCTGGCTTATGCAGGCTTATTGGATAACCGCCGCGCCTCAACACACTGGGAATTTGAACAGGATTTCACAGAGCGCTTCCCCAACATCACGCTGGATACCAATTCCCTCTACGTCGAAGACGGCAATATTGTGACCTCAGCCGGTACCGCTGCCGGGCTGGACTGTTGCCTGTATCTGCTGCGACAGCGTTATGGCAGCGCCATTGCCAATAAGGTCGCCCGCCGCATGGTGATTCCGCCCCATCGTGACGGCGGACAGGCACAGTTCATTGAACGCCCGGTACCCGCCACGACGCAGGATGCCCGGATGAACAGCCTGCTTGAATTTCTGCGCAGCCACCTGCACCAGCAACATGATCTCGACAGCCTGGCCGACCGCGTGGTGATGACGCGCCGAACGTTCACCCGACAGTTCCATAAAGCCACCGGAATTTCTGTGGGCGAATGGCTGTTATCGGAACGGCTTCAGCGTTCTCAGGAACTGCTTGAGACAACCACCCTGCCCATTGATTCGGTTGCCAGTCAGGCTGGTTTTGCCTCGGCCACCTCACTGCGGGATCATTTCAAACGCAAGTTCAGCGTCACACCGAGTGAATGGCGCCGGTCATTCCAAATCGCATCTGTTTGACGTTTCCGGGCAGCCGGGTATTCACCAGGTTGCTCAAACGCACAAAATTGATCATGAATTCAATCACAACAGTGAAATCAATCAATTGCACAAGGTAATATACGTCGCAATTGGCTCTGCTATCCGTCCGGTGTTTCCAGTCATGTCGGGGTAAACCGTCAGGGAAATATCGCCGGATACGCTTCCATTTCCACGGGATCAATCAAAAGGTATTCGCATGTATCAAGGAAGCTGCCTCTGCGGTGGTGTTCAGCTGTCAATCTCCGGAAAAATCAGTGACATCATCCACTGCCACTGTTCTTTGTGCAGAAAGTCGACCGGCTCTGCATTCGCCACCAATGGCTTTGTAAACCTTGAAGATTTCACCATCACCCAGGGACAGGACTTACTGAATTCTTTTGAATTACGTTCTGGCAGAAAGCGCTATTTCTGCCGTCATTGTGCGTCTCCGGTTTACAGCTCTAATGCCGCCGATCCGGCCCGAATCCGGCTCAGACTGGGCATTCTTGACAGCGATATCACCGAACGGCCCATCTCCCATAATTTTATGACCTCGAAAGCCAACTGGGATAGTCTGGAGATCGACCTCCCTCAGTACGAAGCACATGAACCGGGCCGGAAATAATCGAACAATTGTCTAAACATTTCACAGACCAAAGGAGATGGCCGTGTATCAACTGTTTTATTACCCTGGAAATGCCAGCTGGGCACCGCACATGCTGCTTGAAGAAATCGGCACAGCGTTTGAGCTGATTCTGGTTGACCGAAAATCGGAGCAGCAAAAGTCGCCCGAATACCTGAGGCTGAATCCGACCGGACGCATTCCGACCCTGGCGGATCATGATCAAATCATTCTTGAAAGTGCGGCAATTTGCTTGCATCTGTGCGATAAACACCCGGATAGCAAGCTGATGCCCGACATCGGTGACCCGGACAGAGCCCGCTTTTATCAATGGCTGTTTTACCTGACAACCACCCTTCAGGCGGAGCTGATGCTGTATTTTTACCCGGACAAGCACACCTTACTGCAGGATACAGCCGCAGCGATTGCCAGCGCGCAGGAAGCCCGGATCACAGACATGTTCGCGTATCTCGATGATTCCCTGAAAGGCAGGGATTTTCTGATTGGCGACCGGATCAGTGTCTGCGATTTTTTCCTGTTTATGTTGTCGCACTGGGCCAGCGAATTTGCCCGGCCACCCCTCTCCTTTGAACATTTAGGTAGATATTTAAAAGCGCTGGCGCAACGACCGGCAATCCGGAAGGCGTGTGAGACGGAAGGCACCTCTTTAGCGGCATACCAGTAAGTATTCTGAATCAACAATTCTCCAGGATCAGGACAGACCGATGAAATTTTCTGACGCTGAAAAAGCAAATATGCTGGCACTGAAAGGTGTCGGAGAAACCGTTATCTCACGACTCGAGCAAATCGGTTTTTGTTCGCTCGCCCAACTGGCAACAGAGGACCCGGCGGACATCACCAGACAAATCTCTCACATGATGGGTTCAACCTGCTGGCACAACAGCCCGCAGGCAAGACAAGCAATTCAGGCCATTATTAATTTAGCGAAGGACAACCAAAATTAATGAACAGCGCACAGGATTTTTCAATTTACGATCAATCATTCCGCTATAAACAGGATGAGTACTCACTGACCCGGATTCGAAATGCAAGAGTGAAGATCAATACCCTCAAAGACCACCTGCTTCGGATCATCTCGATTGGTTTGATTGTATCCAGTGTTGTCTGGGTCATTTTCCCTGACGGGTTTAGCTATCTCATCGCTCCGATCGGTATTCTCTTCGGTGCAATGGGCGCATTAGTATCCGGTAAAAAATATGAGCTTCAAATTGAATTCGAACACACCGACGAAACAGGTTTGCAATGGATATCCGTTGCAAAAGGCAATAAGTTGGCAGAAAAAAAAGTATTTTTAGATCAGGTGCATTCGATCAAACAGAAAGTCACATCATCAATTTAAGTTGAACCCAAACGATGATTCCTCTGCGGCAGACGCATCCATCCTTTCCAGCCGCAGAGAACATTCAAGATTTGCCCGCATTGTACGAGATCATTTTGAAAAAAGTTTCCTATTTAGTCCGTGTCACCCGTCTGCCGGCAGACCTGGGGTCTGCATTGCAAAGCACGGCTCATCCCCTTTATCAAACCGCACTACTCTACGCCAGACTCATGCAATCAAATTTACTCTGGAAAGTCTGGGCCATCGATGAAGAGGATCAGATCTGGCTGGAAGTGAATGATTTGGACCAGGACGGCGAGCCAGCATTCCATACGCTCAAACTTGATGAAGGCACTTACCAGAAAATTGATTATGAAGAATACAGGATTGAAGATCTCAGCCTTGAAAAACCTGAACACACAGAGACATCCCCATGGACAACAAGCCTGGAGGATCAGTCCGCAATTGCTTGGCTTCCCGCGTATTTTAAAGACAGACAAACACAGATTGCTAAAATTCTGAACGCTGGCGGCTGCCGGGAACTGTGGATGCAGGGAGATATCTATCTTTACCTCAATGATGACGCTCTGCGCACCAATGCAACTAAATATAGATTCGATCTGTATAAAGAAGACCAATTTGCCATTGAGCTGAAAGTGCTCGGCGGCCAGTATCAGAGTAAAGTGGTCAGTTTCCTTGAAAACGACTTTCGCAAGCTATTATCCAACACCACAGTACAAGATAAATATGTCGTGCTGGTGCTGGATAATTCATCACCTGCAACAAAGCTTTACAGCCGATTATTCAGTTATGCACATCCATCCGGATCGCTCATCAGCCAGTTAGATTTTGGCGCATTTTGCGTCCGGATCTGGAAAGTTGCCGGGCACACGCCGGGCTGAGTCCCGGTTTTATCATTGAGTTCTCATCTCATCTGGAAAAGGTCGCCTCAAATCATCAGCATAAAGCAACATGATGAGAGAAACCCCCGTGAAAAAACGTTTGATAATCGGTCTTGTCGCGCTCCTGACCGGGTGCGTGAATATCGCCATTGATGATCCTGCGCCTTCAGCACAAATTGAATTGCCTCAAAAAGGCCAGTCAAATCTGGTGTCTTTTGAGAGCTTGTTTGCGGAGGATACTGAGGGGCATTTCATCAGCAAATACCCTCTTAAAATTGGGGCCGTTCAGCTTGGCGAAGGAATTCGCATTGGCAGCTTTGTCACCATCAGCGGCACTCAGATCGAAGCACTGCAGGGAACACAGTTCAACGTCATCAATCATGACGGTGTGCTGGAGATCATCCAATAACGCATCTCAGGTATTCTGTTTCAGGTTGGCGTCACTCATCCTGTGAGGGCGCCCATATTGCAGAAAAAACCTTTCCTTTTCAGAAATTAGCAACCCAAACAGACGTTATACTTCTGGCATTGAACCGGACTATTCAAAAGAGAGCACCGCATGATCCCTTTACTCACGAAAGACTCGCTCAGCAGCGACTCGCAGAACCATGAAGCAGCACTCAGAGCCATCGCCCATATGCCAACCCGCAGCCTGCCTGTGTTGATGGACAGCGACTACACGCAACAACTGTCTGATGCCGATTTCATGCGCATTGCTGTTCTGCTGGCGGAAAAAAGTTACCTCGAAGGTGGTTGTCCGATTGGTGCCGTGATCATCGACAATGAAACCCGGCAAATTGTCGGAAAAGGCCACAATACCCTGGTTCAGGAAGATCACCCTTATAACCATGGTGAAACCTCTGCCATCCGGGATGCCGGCCGGATTGATTTCAGCAAAACAACGCTGTTTACCAGCCTGAGTCCGTGCGACGTTTGCGCGACCCTGTTATACATGCGCGGTTTTGCCCGGGTGGTTGTCGGCGATGTGACGAATGCAGCGGGTAACGAAGGGATGCTGCTCGCCAAAGGACTTCAGGTCAATATTCTTGAAGATCAGGCCGGTATTGAACTGTATGCCCGTTTCCGAAAAGAAAAACCGGCGCAGGATCTGGAAGACTGGAAAGGGCTGAGTGCAGTCCGTCAGGAAGATGCTTGCTAATCACAAGTTCAAGGCATGATTTGTGGACAACCTTTATGGAAAACGTGAATGGAAAACCTTGAGGAAACGATTCGCTGCTGCCAGTTGGATGATTTAGACAACCTGCTTCAGCTGTATCGAGAACTACGGCCGAACGATCCTGAACTTTCCGGCCAACTTGCACACGATTGCTGGCAAGCGTTGCTGAGTCAGACGCACACCAGAATTATCGTCGCCAACATCGATGGCCAGCTCGCCTCAAGCTGTCAGTTAGGGGTGATTCCGACACTGACCAATGGCGGAAAGCCATTTGGGGTGATTGAACATGTCATTACGGCAGAAGCATTCCGACGTCGGGGACTCAGCCGAAAGGTCCTAGAACATGCCCTGTCGCTCGCCTGGGAAATGGGATGCTACAAAGTCATGCTGCTGTCTGGCGAATCACGACACGCCGCCCACCAACTGTACGAAAACATCGGGTTTCAATCTGGGATTGAACGCGGCTTTGTGATCAAACCAAGCTGATCATGGCTTGATCCGAAGCGACACTGAAAACAATGCATTGCATCATTTTCTATCGTATGGCGACCCCGGAAACGGCGTATCTGAAGATTCGCCAATCCCATCAAACAACAGAACGACTTCGGTGGTGTTATCTGGTGAACGAATCACCCAACCATTTGGATCGGCATTTTCTCGGGGTATACAGCCACTAAACTTGGCATAACAATGCATCGTATAAAAAACCTGAATACGCGGCCCGTCTACAGCAACAATCATTGCTGCTGTGTAATTGTGATAATCCACATAATAATCCCGGAGTGTATCGATTTTCTGTTTGGCTAATTCCAGATCGATCGGGGCTGAAATTTTGAAGTATTTTTCATCAACATTACGACCTTTAGACCAAAATCCCTTGATAAATTGCGGGTAGCTGATTGCCCCAATATCTGAACTGGCGCCAGGGTAACCGCCGACGGATCCATAACCAAAATTCACCCAGGCCCCTCGGGTATCTTGAATGAAAATTCTTTTGAGGTAATAAGGGCCATCCAGAGAACCGGCATTGCCGATTCTGGCAATAGTTTTGGTTTCACCAAAGGATGAACACCCGGCCAGTGTCAACATCAACGCCAACAGAAAAAATGTCGCTTGAGGTTTTGCCATGCTCGATACGTCTCATCTCGGTTCAGGAAAAGGGGACCAGCCCCTCATGACGCACCGCCATGAGGAGCAAACGATTATCTTTTTTTATCTTATGGCGACCCAGGGAATGGCGTATCTGAAGATTCACCGATGCCGTCGAACAGCAGCACAGATTCAGTTGCACCATCGGGTTCACGAGTCACCCAGCCATTTGGGTCAGCATTCTGACGGGGAGTACAATTACTATCCATGTCAAAACAATTCAGTGAATAGAAAACCCGAATACGAGCCCCATCGACTGCAACAGTTACTGTCGCCAAAACATCATAATAATCTTCGTAATAATCCCGGAGTGTATCGATTTTCTGTTTGGCTAATTCCAGATCAATCGGGGCTGAAATTTTGAAGTATTTTTCATTTTTATCCCAACCTTTTGACCAAAAGCCCTCAATATTTTGAGGATAACTGATTGCCCCAATATCTGAGCTGGCACCGGGGTAACCACTCACGGCACCATAGCCAAAGTTCACCCAGGCGCCTCGGACATCTTGAAGCAATATTCTTTTAAGAATGTAACGACCATCCAGAGAACCAGCATTGCCGATTCGGGCAACTGTTTTGGTGCCCCAAAATGATGAACACCCGGCCATCATAAACACCAACGCCAACAGAAAAAATGTCGCTTGAGGTTTTGCCATGCTCGATACGTCTCATCTCGGTTCAGGAAAAGGGGACCAGCCCCTCATGACGCACCGCCATGAGGAGCAAACGATTATCTTTTTTTATCGTATGGCGACCCCGGAAACGGCGTATCTGAAGATTCACCGGTGCCGTCGAACAGCAGAACGACTTCGGTGGTGTTATCTGGTGAACGAATCACCCAACCATTTGGATCGGCATTTTCTCGGGGTATACAGCCACTAAACTTGGCATAACAATGCATCGTATAAAAAACCTGAATACGCGGCCCGTCTACAGCAACAATCATTGCTGCTGTGTAATTGTGATAATCCACATAATAATCCCGGAGTGTATCGATTTTCTGTTTGGCTAATTCCAGATCGATCGGGGCTGAAATTTTGAAGTATTTTTCATCAACATTACGACCTTTAGACCAGAACCCCTCAATATATTGGGGGTAACTGATTGCACCAATATCTGAGCTGGCACCGGGGTAACCACTCACGGCACCATAGCCAAAATTCACCCAGGCACCTCGGGTATCTTGAATATAAATTCTTTTGAGGTAATAAGGGCCATCCAGAGATCCTGCATTACCGATTCGGGCAATTGTTTTGGTGTCACCAAAGGATGAACACCCGGCCAGATTGAATAACAAAACGATAATCAAAAACCGCGACCAATTAACTGTTTTCAAATTTTTCCCTCACGATATTGTCTTGTGCATCTCGGTTAGGTTTACTCACCAACCACTCCATGAAGGTAACACAACCCGGGTTAATGAGAGCATCATGGGGCCGGTGAATCCATAAATGACCAAACTGGCTGACCTCCTCAGCCCAATGTTTGGGTACAATCGTTCCTAACGGCTGTGCCGATAATTTTTGCCACAACTGCTGAATATTTGAATCTCCTGCAAAATCTTCTGGTTCCTCTAATCGGCTATCCCAATTGATCCCTGCAAGCTCTGCCTGTTGTTTCATCCGAGCCTGGGTTAAACCGGATAATGCATTATTTATGGGCTGAAGCGCGTAGTAATACAGCACCGAATCCTCTCGTGCAACTACGCCATGCTTTTGGTAGGTTGTCATACAATGCTGCTTCCAAGCCAACTCCTGCTCAGCCCGAATGAATTCAAGATGGGGAATGAGCTTGCTGTCGGGATTTTCAGATACCGTTTTTGTTCCATTGCCCGTTTGGATCTTCATCCCCACTAAGGAGTGAGACTTGATCCGTACCCGGTTATATGTCGTTTCAATTGGAAAACCATATCGCTCATCTAGGCCTTTTTTATCATATTGCTGAATTGAAGAATATCCGCCACCAACATCAGAGTGGGCGCCGGGAAAGATTTCTTCGTAAAAGTTTTTAGGGAGTTTGCCATGAGATTTCAACATCGTTAACGGAAAGTTCACGCGATACTCGTGATGGGCACACAACTGTACCACACGTTCAGCACAATCCGGCTTGAGTGTAAGGTCGAAGTTGCCTTCATCGTCATTGCCGGGCCAGTAGAAAGAACCCACGGTGTCGAACAGACCAACAAACCGAACGTAGGTTTGCCGGGTTGTATCTAAATGATACCCTTCTCTAGAAGTGAAGATTAATTCATCTTCTTTACCCAGCAAATTAGGGAGTATTCCCAGATTATCTCTCCCCCTGCGCCGACGGGTGTAATCGGGTAAACCTTTCAAGGCAGCATTAACAAAATGCCGGGCCAAAGCAGCCCCCCTGCTAAACCCGAAAACATCAAATTCGACATGGGTAATTTCTTGATAAATTTGTGCAGTTTCTAGTATTCGAATAATAGTTATAAGTTGCTGAAGCAAACTCTGCCACTTGCCAAACGCGCCGGTGGTATCAAAGACACTGACCCCTAATGCCTGGCCAATGTTAGCTTCATCTTTCCCATCATCTATTTTACTCGGCTCTAGGAACGCACCATCCACAGTTCCCACCCCGGACACATAAATTTTCGCAATCTTCCCGGGTTCTTCCGGGTAAGCATCAAATAATCTGCCAATATTCGAGCGGGATTTATTGCCATAGGTCTCTTTATATCGGTCATTTTCTTTATTCTGACCGGTTCCATCAAAAAACACGCCAATGCGCAACACTCGTTTTTTTATCCGAAATGTATTGATGACAGGCGTGCGATCAAAAAGTTGAGAACTTTCACGAATATTCTTCAACCATGGCATGAGGTTGTCTTGATAGACTCCCCAGATATCACCCAGCGGATAGGCCTTGCCGGGTTCAAACTCTGTGAGAGGCGCCGGATAATCCGGCTGATAATATGCGGTCGCAGGCGTTACCAATAAACTATCGCCCACTTTCAGCGCTAAAGGATTGTCATGATAATCAAGATTCAGAGCAAGTAATTGTTTGGCTGTCAGGCCGTATTGTTGCGCAATATCCGGCCACTGTTCACGCTCTCCGGTGTCCTTGTTCAATTGAACTTGATGGTAAATGGGGGCGTGTGAGGGCTCTTCAACATTGCATTGACGTTCGTGCAATGTTTGACTGCGGCAGGCAATGGCGCTCTCCAGATCGATTGCAATGGCATGCTCTTCAAGCCAGTCTTGTGAGATTTGTTTAAATTCATCATCGGTCAGTTTTTTCTGGCGAAATAAAATGTACTGTCCGGTAACAGGCTGACCTTCAACCTGATAAGGCAGCAGCAGACTCGAGAAACGGTGCTCAGAGACCAGTTCATCAGTCAATGTGGTTGCACCTGAGCGGGTGAAATAAAAACTCCATCGGTCTTCACCGATGATTTTGCATTCCTGATATAACTTGTTGTCAACAAAGTGATAAAAATAACCCGCCGTTGCCCAGCCTAAGTACTCATCAAGCTGGACAGCAAGTTTCACCGGAATAAATTCGGCATTCATCACTCCTTTTCCTTTCGGCTGAGGCTGAATTTCAAATACTTTTGGCGAGCCTGCATGCTGAAAACCTTCATGCAGCAGGTGCTTCTCTTCTTGCTGGAAGCATTGTGCAGTCAATACCGCATGTCCCTCCGGCGTTGAAGAAGTTTCCCATTGAATGATCGATTTTTCTTCCGCCGAATGTTTCAGCGT
Organism: Photobacterium sp. 53610; assembly: GCF_036409375.1. Classification (NCBI taxonomy): domain Bacteria; kingdom Pseudomonadati; phylum Pseudomonadota; class Gammaproteobacteria; order Vibrionales; family Vibrionaceae; genus Photobacterium; species Photobacterium sp. 53610. The sequence goes on from NZ_JAXOFS010000016.1 coordinate 39,525, forward strand.
CCAAAAACCAGTTTGTAACGAGCTAAGCTGGTCCGAGGGGCAGTAAATGAGAACATTGCATTCAAAGTCAGCCGTTGGCTCCTCGGTCTTTTCAAGTATCTGAGCAGGCTGTTTGTTGATATCGCTGTAATCTTCCAGCGGTTGAAACCTTGCGTTCACATATCTTATCGGTTGCTTATGATCAAATGCCATGATGAATCCCTTGAGATATCTTTCAGCCAAAAATATCACCGTAAGACATTGATTAGAATAATAATTTTCATTTCAAAATGTCGTTTCACCCTGTCGTTTTCACTTTATTACCAGTCAACGTTAATAGTGGAATAAAGATCAATGTTTATTGAACCTGAAACCATCAATCAGCAAATAACTGTCAATGGGTTGATCCGGTACGTAAATATCGAATACCCCCATAGCAGCCCAGTACCTTGCTGTGTAAAGTGGCGCATTAGATATTGACCATTTCCGGGATCACAGTCGGGCGACTGGTTGTCGGAACAGGAGACAAAAACGTGATTGGAAAGCTACTCGACAAACTGATTTTTGGCGCTGCATTACTTCTCGCACTTCAGCTGCCCCTGCTTACCGATCATTATCAGCAGTATCTTTCCGGACTCTATGAATCAACCCAATGGCAGGTGAATGGCTTTCAGACCACAGCTCACCGATTCGGCTATGCCAGCGTAGAGGCCATGATAGAAAGGCATCTGACCAATGAAGAACCCAGTGTCCGGGCCGATGCCAATCAAAAATTGGCGACCCTCGCCCGATACCGGGAGCTGCAAGCCGGCATGACAATTTTCCGGCAAGGCAACCTGTTTTCAAAAACGATTTACATGTTCCATCCAGCCCGGCTCCATGATCTCGAAAAAACACTGACCAACTTCAAACCCGGCATCCCCTTTACACTCAGCGGGATTGCGTTTGGTGTCATCGCAGCTTTGCTGGCGAACCTCATCCTCACGCTGCCATTTTTCCTGCTGGCCAGGCGCCGCAGGCAAAAACAATTTGCAGCCAGATCACCAGTTCAACGCGTCAAACACACGTGAGGACCGTGCTGTACTCAAAGCGCCTGCTTCAATGAATTGACAAAGTGCACAGTTTAAAACTGACTCATTGGACACTGACGTCAGCCAATCCAGACTTACTGTGAGCAATTCACAACTGGGAAGCGGACAAGATGGTGAGCAATATCCTTTTAGGGACCAATGATATCGCGAGGTCTGAAGCCTTTTACGATGCACTGCTGGCGTTATTTGATGCCACAAAGACGATGAAAACGAAACGCTCCGTTTTATGGCAGACGAAAAACGACAGCGTCGGTATTGCTGTCTGCCTTCCTCACGATGGTGAAATGGCCACAAACGGCAATGGCACCATGGTTGGGCTGAAAGCCAATTCGACAGACATGGTCAAAAAGGTTTACCTGACTGCACTCGAACTGGGTGGCACAGATGAAGGTGAACCCGGTGAACGGAAACCTGGCGTGTTTGCCGCGTATTTCAGAGATCCCGACAATAATAAATTCGGAGTGTTTTGCGTACAGAAGTAATTACAAAGGGAACGGGAATGAAGAAAGCTCACAAACAGCCTTGGCTGAGTTCATTGATCCTTACCTAAAAAACGTGACACCTGATCGCCTTATTCCGCATGAAGTTATATGGTACGGAGCATTCATTTCTCACCTGATTCACGATGATTCATGACTTTCCATCACTTGATGAAACGCCTTCTGGCAGCTGGCCTGCTTCTGAGTTCCGAACACGTTTTCGCCGAGTGCACTGCAGACGAATTCAAACAGATTCGAAATCAGGCACTGTCTGCATACAAAAACAAGGATATTGCCGGCGCTGAACAAACGCTCAGTACCTATTACTCAGAAACCTGTGACTATTACAAGATGAGCAAAACATCAGATGCAGTTTTCAATCAAGGTCTGTGGCTGATCAGTGATCTCATGTTTTACCGTAAAAAACTGGGTGACGATCTGGGCTGTGTATCTCTGGGAAATGAGGTCTATACGCAATGGATGGTGAGCAACCCAGGCCGCCATGAGCCGAAAGTAGAAAAAGCACTCCAAACCAATCTGGCTCAATGCGAAAAAAGCCTTGAAGCGCAATTTTCAAAACCGGAAACCTGTCCTGTCAAAGACTATGAAGACATGGCAGCTATTCCAGCTGCATGGCGGACAGAAGACGAACAATACTTTGAAATTTCCTGTATTCAGTTCATCGAAAATTCCCGGAACATGATTGGAGATGAACGAGACGGACCCCAACTCAGAAGTGAAGGGATCAATGATATTGCCAGTTTCAATATCCTTTATGTCAGCCAAGTCACGCCGGATGAAAGCCAGCCTGAAGATGATGGGGCCTGGGTCAATCACTATGCACTGGATCAACTTTTTATCAAAAGCCCGAACGGTCAGCTCTGGGATACGGGCTATTGTTATTCTTTCGATCTCAGGTTCGGCAAAAGTGCAGGGAGTATTTATTTAAAGGGCAGCTCTTCTCCCTGCAACGGTGGTCATGCAAGTTCGCTGAATCATGTCATCCTTCAAATGGATTTCCCGTTTTCTGTCAATATACTGAAGCAACAAACCAATGTCGTAAAATAAAGCCTAAAACCGGAGTTATCGATATTCTATGCTTGGTAACTCCGTTCAGCACGAAGACAGTTCAGACCATCACCCCAACATATGGGCTGGTGACTGGAGATCAATCAATACGTATAAAATTCAGGAAATCAGCATGCGCGAATCATTACGACAAAAAATCATTCAGGTCTGCCAAAAGAAAATGGCTCAGAAAGGCGACAATGTCGGCGTATCTTTCTACGCCTTCTTTGCCAACAAAAACGATGACCCGGAATTACTGATGGAAGCCGCTACCTGGTGGATTCAGACCCACCAGCTGGACCACTTTGAAAAAGCCAGAAAGATCATTGAGATGGTCGAAAGTGAGTAATGCAGAAAGAGAGCAACGCTGAAATCCCAGCTTGACCTTGCCAACGCCGTTCCTCTCTGCCCATGGTTGGGCGAAGCAAACGTGACATTGCTCCGAATACTTTTACGTTTGATTTCAATGCATTGAGTCTTTTTCTTGCTTTGTGTAGCTTGAGGAAAATTGAAGTTATGAACCGGACTCTTTTTCATGAAGAAATCATTGCTTTTACTTTCCTTATTGGCAACATCTGTTCAGGCGGCCAGCTTCAATTGTGAGCTGGCCGCAACACCAACTGAAAAAATGATTTGTGCAAATCCGTCGTTAAGTACCATGGATGAAGTCATTCATCAGCTCTACACAAGCGCACTCAAAACACCGGGGAACGATACCCTGAAAACTGAGCAACGCTCCTGGCTCAAGTTCAGGGACAACAGTTGTGACGATCGAGCTGGATGTGAAACCGTATTTCAAGACCGGATCAACCGTCTGCTCATCAAAGTGTCCCAGGAAAATATCGCTCACCTGAGCCAGGGTATGGCGCTGCCTGATGAAAGTGCTCTTGATCAAACATCAGCGGACGCGGCAAAGAATATTGCGGCAGAAGTGTATCAACCCTGGTTGAGAAAAGAAGTGAATCATGCAAAAAATCCAACCGTTCCGATTGCAACTTCTGTCAATCATGAAATCTATATCTATTATAAATATTACAATGATTCCAAGGGGGGCTATGAACTTCGGGAAAACAAGCCTTTAACTCATGAAGATAGGTTTATCGCTTCAAATGTTAGTGGTGATATCTACGTCAAAAATGATCTGTTATATTTCTACACTAACTTTTCCGATGACATGGTAATGGAACATAGTCATGTGATTGGTGCTTACGAAGAGCCTCAAGTAGGCAAATATATTGCTTTAAAAGACTATTACGAATTGTCATTCAGGACAAATCAGGAATCCTCGTCGAGTGCACTTTCAGAAGACCAGAAAAAGCTAGCCTTACTCACAAATGACCTCTTGCCATCAAAAGAAATAACTAAATATTCTTATGACTCAAAAGTAGAAGCACTATTCCAAAAAGCAAAATCATTCGCTGAGAGCCACCCGTTTACAGAGAAAAATAATATCGCAGTTTTTGATAGTGAAACGAATCGTATCAAACTCATGCCAAATATCATGAAAGATAAACCCATTCTTGAATGGGCGATTTATAACATGGTCTGGAGTGAAGATAATCAATCCATTTATTTTGACAATTATGCAATGCAAATGGCCTGTATCTGGAAATACGATATTCATGGGGATGTGGTTCATAAAATTGTTCCCGAACATGAAGCAATTAACCCTTTCCCTTTCACCTATCAAGGCCAAGAGTTCATCGTTTATATTTTGTCCGGCTACAACCCGGGTAATCGATTAATGATTGCGATGAAGCCTTAATTTCATTTCTATATCCGTCCTCTCTCTGTTTCAGCCTGGATTGCCCTCATTTTCGAGGGCGATCATCTCTTTCACTCCCGTTCAGTGCACACTTGAACGAAGTTCTTTCACCAGACAACTTTGTACAAAACAAATCAGGCAAAATACGATACATTGGCAACATGCGGGTAGAGGAGTCTGGTAGTACCGATGTCAAGAAGAAAGCAAGCAGTCACTTATGGTCAGGTTAGTGAAATTGAAGGGCTGGACTACCTCAATGCCAGTTACATTGAGCAGACATTTTCCCGCCATGCCCATGAGGGATATTGCGTCGGTGTGATCAGTGAAGGCACGCAGGGTTTTTATCACAATGATGCAGAGCATCTGGCGCCGCAAAATACCATCATTCTGGTCAATGCAGATGAAATTCACACCGGCTATGCAGCCACAGATCATGGCTGGAGTTACCGGGCCTTGTATCCGCTGCCCCAGCTCTTTGAGCAAATCAGTCAGGATTTAGGCAAACCCGAATACGGCGCCCCTTATTTCCGTCAGTCGGTCGTCAGAGACGACCAGCTCGCCGCTCATTTTCGGCAGCTGTTTGATACCCTGGATCATTCCACCGATCCGCTGTACAGAGAAACACTGATCTATACAGCACTGACTCAGCTGGTTATCCGGCAGGGATGTTCGCGAATCGACATCAAACCAGCCAAAGGGTCAGACAAATCGCTGTCGATGGTGAAAGAATTTCTGGATGAATATTCAAACTGGCAAATAACACTCACGGAACTGGCTGCGCTGGCCTGTATGACTCCGTATAGTCTGGTGCGTGCTTTTAAACGTAAATTTGGTCTGCCGCCCCATGCTTATCAAATACAGGCAAGGCTGAGGCTGGCAAGACGACTGTTAAAACAGGGACGCTCCATTCAAGATGCAGCCATTGAAGCTGGTTTTCACGATCAAAGTCATTTCCACCGTCATTTCAAAAGTGCAATGGGTATCACACCCGGCAGATACATGAAACATGTATAAAAAGATTCGGGAAATGAAGATCTTATTTCCCTAACCGATTGAGCATACCGGTCCTGGGAACAATCCGGATAATTACCTGAAAGACAGCAGCATGATTTCATCATCGACTCCGGACGTTCATTCCATTCGGGAATGCAGCGCTCTGCCCCCTAAAAATCACTGGTGACTTGCCCATTCAGGGAGATTTTCAAGATTGCTCATATTTCGTTTTTTGGTTCGCTCATTCTTGAAGCCCGTATTGCAATGAAAAAATTAATCATGACAGAAGGTAAAATCATGTTCAGAAAAAGTATTGCATTCGCAGCAACCTTGATTCTTTCTGGCTGCGTCAGTACAAATAACATCCCGATTGATGAAGCAAAATTAACATCTGCACAACCCAAATCCATTACCGTTACGCAACGAGAGAAACCAGACTTTTCAGCGATGACCGCTGGCAAAGCCTACTTGGGTATCTTCGGTGCCGCCGCAATGATTTCAGAAGGGAATGAGATTGTTGAACAAAATCATGTGGAAGATCCGGCCAGCTATATCAGCCAGACACTGAGAAAAGTCTTAGCGCAGAAATATCAGCTTTCTGTGGCGGAAAGCCAGCAGCTGATCGACTCAGACAATGCCGCCGACATTGCCCGGACTTATCATGATGCTGACCTGATTTTAGACATAGAAACCATCAATTGGAGCTTTGTCTATTATCCGACCGACTGGGACAACTATCGTGTGATTTATTCAGCAAAGCTAAGACTGGTTGATGCCAGGAATGAAACGACTCTGGCTGAAGGCTTTTGTGCAAGCGTCCCTGAAGAAGAAGCATCCGCTCCCTCTTATGAAGAATTAGTTGAGAATAACGCCAGTGTCCTCAAGACAAAACTAAGATCCGCGGCTGATCATTGCATTCAGGAATTTGAACACAATGTATTAGCGATCTGAACACATCCGGGCCATCTGAACCCGGTGGCCGGGACATGGCAATGCTTCAATTCTTTCCTGAAAGTGAGAGAACAATCACAATGGTTTTCAGTCAAAAATCCATCGTCTGACATCTCGCCTGCTACAGTTTGAAACGTACTCACCAAGTTGCCATTAAATTGTTAGCACATCACTCGTCGAAAAATAACCCGTCATTCAAGGAAAGAACGATGTTTATTGCCACCAGTTTTTCTCTGATCTTTCTTTCTCTCGCCTGTACCCATATTTTTGTCGAAACAGTAGAGATTGACGCAATTACAATTGTCCTGATGGTGTTAGCAGCATTGCCTTGGGTTTTTCCTTATCTCAAGTCACTGGAATTACCGGGCGGCATTAAAGTTGAAATGAAAAATGTCCTGAAAAAAGTTGAACAGGCTTCCGCAGAAATTGATGGCGCCGTCCCGAGCAATGGATTTCAGGGCGTTGACGCTTCACTTGCTTTTATTGCCCAGCGGGTAGAAATTGAAAAAATTGTTCGCCGGTATCAACCGGATTTACCCTCATCCCGTTTCGCGCTGACGGCCCGATTGACCAAGCTGGCAAAACAGAACATCCTTCAGCAACATCTGGCTGATGCACTCCTTGAAATCGTCAAACTGGGAAACCTTGCCTCGCAGGGGCAGTTTGTCCAGACCGATGAAGCTGAGCTGATCCTGATGCGTTCTGGTCCGTTACTGGACAAGCTGGAACAGACGCTCAGCCAGGCAATAATAGAAGAAGCCGCTCTGGTTGACTGATTCAGGGCAAATGATCAATCTCATCCTGAATCTGATAGCCTTTATCCGTGACGATTTTCTCCAGCACCGCGACCCGTGCTTTCAGCTCACTCAGCTCTGCGCGCAGCAATTCTGCTTCTTTGCTCGCCAGTCGCTCACTTTCCTGCTGTTTCGCCTGAAGGCGCAGATATTGCTGTAAGACAAGCGCCCCAAAAATAATGGCAATGATCCAGACAGCTGTCATGTTTTCTCTCCTTCATGACTGATTCTCAAAACGGATTCTCAGAAACCGGTAACCCGGCCAGTTCAGCATTCCCCCGGCGTGATACCAAATTTTCGCTTAAATGCTGTAATAAAGTTCGACGGATGATTATATCCGCATAAATAGGCCGCTTCACTGACCGAGACATTTTCCAGCTGCATCATATCTCTCGCTTTTTCCAGACGCCGGTTACGCACATAATCAAATACCGTACACCCTAATCCCGTCCGGAATCGGCGTTGCAGCACGCTGACACTCATCGCCGTCGCTGATGCAACCTCCTGTAAGCGTACGTCATGATGCAAGTGCGCTTCTAAATACGCCACCACAGCCGACAACTGATCCGGGATATGATGCATCGCATCAGCAACATGCTGAAACTGTGCCGGTGAGCAATTCACCAGTTGCCGGCACAGCTGCATCAGAATCAGCTGCCCTCGGGATTCCAGCATCAACTGATGCATCCAGGGATCTTCAGCCTGATCTAAAGTCAGTATCTCTTCACAGAGCTTCAGCATGTCTTGATCCGGCTGCCACCGCCAGCTGGCCAGATGGGTCTGCAAAAACTGACGGACAGATTCAGGCAGAGGGATACTGTTTTTATCAAACCATTCCGGATTCACCAGCAGATTGATCTTTCTGATCTCCTGCTCCTGCGCACTGGCAACAATGTGTCGTCTGAATGCACACTGACGGGCCAGATTCACCGCGAGCGCTTTCACACCATCACTGGCATCCAGCACATTGTCCATGCCGTCATAACCAAAACGAATCCGCCCCGACAGTAACAGCGTAATACACACGCAGGGACCGGCATTCGACAGCACATCTGCATCAGCCAGTTCACGAAAAGTGCCAGCCTGGACAATCAATCCGCTGCGAAACTGACTATATTGAAACTTCCCCTGCAGCAGCGTTTCGTTGGGCTGACGATTGTCCGACAGAATGCGATCGGCACTCTGGCTGTCCTGACTCAACCGGGTCATCACAACACGCTTTCTGGCATAGTTCGGTGAGTTCTTCTCTGGACTGGTCACGCTCATCTGCCCCTTTCTGCTGTGTCATTTGCCAATAACTGTTAGACGATTTGGCATAACGATCCTGCCTTCTCAAAATCCGCCCATGAAAATATCATGAATGCGAATCAATATCATTATTGATAATTCTTATGGATATGTTTCAGGTAGGACCAAGCTCACATGTTCAATGACCAACATTTTGATTTTTCACCTTTCAGAATTTCAGCCCTGACGATTGCCATCGCAGCTTCACTCTCTTTCCCTTTCAGCAGCCATGCGGCAGAAGCAGAGCAGCACCTTGACGAAGTGGTCGTCTGGGGTGCCAAAGTCTCCAGCTCTTCTGAATTCATGACTGACGAGGATATTTCAGTTCGCCAAGCCGATCACCTCTCAGACTTGCTGCGGGATATTCCCGGTGTTGACGTAGGCGGCACGCATTCCGTGAACCAGCGCATTAACATCCGCGGGCTCGGTGAGACAGATCTGGATATCCGCCTGGATGGAGCTTCACAGTACGCCAATATGTTCCACCATGTCGGGAATCTGACCCTGAACCCGGACATCATTAAGGCAGTGGATGTCCAGGTTGGGGCAAACTCAGTCCTGAACAGCGGGCTGGGCGGTTCTGTGATGTTTGAGACCAAATCCGCCAAAGATCTGCTGCGTCCCGGAGAATTGTACGGTGCGCGGATTTTTGCCGGATATGGCAGCAACGCCTTCACCCAGGGCTCATTGTCCCTGTATGGGCAGCTTACTGAGTCGCTGGATGCACTCTTCTATGCCTACCAGATCGACCGGGACAACTTCAAAGACGGAAACGGAACAGAAACCCTCGGTTATGACGGCACTGTAGACGATATGATGCTGAAGCTGGGCTGGGAGCCTGCCGCCAATCAACGGCTTCAGTTCACCTATGACCGCTATCGCGATAAGGGTGACTATAATCCCCGGCCGGATATGTCGACCGCAGCCAATAACGGCCTGACACAGGACCAGCTCGCTCCGACCCACTATGATCGCGATACCTTCAGTGCCCGTTACCATCTCGATCAGGGCGATGCACTGGATCTGTCCGTCACGCTTTACCAGAACCGGATTGAGCTCAAGCGTGACGAATCCGGACTCATGCCCTGGCCGTCAAACCGGCAGAGTCTGAATACCGCTGAAAATATCAATACCGGAACGACAATCCAGGCCGTTTCCAGTGTGGATCTGGCTGATATGCGCCACACCTTCCGTTATGGCGGCGAAGGCAATATTCAGGACAGCAAGAGCCGTTACGGCACGCAGCCGAAAATGAAGGAAACCCTGACGGCATGGGCGCTCTATCTCGAAGATACCATCCGGATAACCGATGCGTTCACCGTCACTCCCGGCCTGCGCTACGATGCCGTCGATCGGGATGCCCTGACCGGTGAGAAGACGTTTGATGACATCAACTGGGCACTGGCCGCAGATTATGACGTCACTGAGAACCTGACGCTGTTTGCCAGCACCCGCTCTCTGTTCAAAGCTCCGCCGCTGCTGGAGACCTTCGTCAACTTCCAGGACGTCACTTTCCTGGCCGAAGACATCAAACCGGAAAGCGGCCAGAATACTCAGGGAGGACTGCGCTGGAGCCATCACCAGGGAAGCAGCAGCTATGGTACAACCCTGACGGTATTCAAAACCCGGCTGGATGATTATCTGGCCAACGAATACCGTGACGGGAAGTATATTTTCTTTAACAACGGTGATGCTGAAATTAAAGGGTTCGAGACCAGCCTCTACTATGGCTATGAGGCGCTGATGGCGAAACTTTCATACGCCAGAGCAGATAACAAAAACAAAACCAATCACACCCCGATCATTGCTTCAAATGGCCGCAGCAGCGACGTGGGTGACAGCATCGGCCTGGCGCTGGATTACAGCCTGTACGATTACGATCTCTATCTGGGATACCGGGGTCAGTTTGTCCTGAAAGAAGACAACGTCCTGCCGGGCACGCCAGTCAAAGACAGCTATGATGTTCACAACATTTACGCGCAATGGGCTCCGCAGCAGATCGACGGTATGGTCATGACGTTTGGTATCGACAACCTGTTTGATGAAGCCTATGTCTCACACGCCTCCCGCTCAGGTCTCGCCCGTGGACTGGACACCGCTGATCTTGAACCGGGACGCAACATCAAGATTTCAGCCTCCTATCAATTCTGACAGCAATTCAGGCCATCTCGGATTTCCCTGCCAGCATACGAAAAAGCCGCCCATCACAGGCGGCTTTCATCGGTTGATTCAGAACTCAGCGCTTATTGCTCAGCACTGACAAGCTGCTGCTCCGTCGCCGGAGGGAGTCTGTAACTCCCCTGCCGATAGAGCTTACCGCCCAGCAGTGCGTGGGCCAGTGCACGCTTGGATTCGATCTCGGAAACCGAAGCAGGTGTCATGGACTGAGCCGCAAAATCATAGTGATAGCCAATCGGCGCTTTACCCGGCTGAAGAACAACCAGCTTGTCCTTGGTCAGATAACCAAAGTTCTTATCAAACTGCATCATGGCACGCTGGTATTCCGGTGCGACGGCTTTTGTCATGTCATGACCGATCATCGGTGAGGTATTATCCGCACCAATCAGCGACAGCAGCGTCGGAGCCATATCAATGTTACTTGCCAGACGGTCATCCTGACGCGGCTGCACATCCCCCCCCAGGATCAGAGCCGGAATGTGGAAACGGTCAACCGGCACCGGCACTTTCCCTTCTGCACGGGCGTCATGGTCTGCAATCACAATAAAGATGGTGTCTTTCCAGTATTCAGACTGCTTGGCTTTCGCGAAAAACTCACCCAAGGCTTTATCTGAATATTTCACCGCATTGTTACGGCTGTGCTCAGGCTGTTCATACAGTTCAATTTCACCGTCCGGGAACTCATATGGTGAGTGGTTACTGCTGGTGAAAACCAGACTGAAGAACGGCTGACCGGTATTGTGCAGACGGGTAAATTGCTGATCCGCCATCTGATACAGATCCTGATCCGACGCGCCCCATGACCCTACGAATTTCGGGTTTTCAAAGTCCGGCAGGTCAACGATTTCCTCAAAGCCATTCCCCAGGAAGAAAGACTTCATGTTATCGAAGTGACTTTCACCACCATAAATAAACTGGGTATGGTAGCCCTGACGCTCCAGCAGTTCCGCAATGGTGTAAAAACCGGTCTGGCTTTTACTTAATTTCACGACGGCCCGCGACGGCGTTGGCGTAAAACCGGTTGTCATCGCTTCGATCCCGCGCACAGAGCGGGTGCCGGTGGCATAAACCTGCGTGAAGTTCCAGCCTTCCTGCATCAGCTGGTCAAGATTCGGCGTTAACGGCAGACCACCCAGTGCGCCGACAAAACGCGCACCCAGGCTTTCCTGCAACAGAATCACCAGATTCTTTTTACCTGCAAAAGTCGGCAGGGTGGTATTCAGCGTCGGAATGTCATCTGAAATAAAGCTGTCTGGTCGGCCAGATGCCTGACGAACCGTTTCAACAACCTCTTCCAGCGGCATCTTGCCATAGAATTCTTCTGCATTTTTCTCTGAACCCATGTTCTTCGCCGCAAAAATCACGGAGTAAGCAGAGTTCAGGGTCAGGTCATTCAACAGCGGGTCCGTTGAAAATGCGACCATTGCCGGGTTCAGCGGGCGATGCTGAAACGTTGAACGGGCTCCCATCACACCAAAAGCAAGCACAGCAATTGCCAACACCGGGCGCCAGTACCATTTCGGAGCCTTCAGATCACGCATGGCGTAACCGCTCAGCTTCCAGCCCAGGAACAGGGTCAGCAAAGTGCCCAGCAGACCAATTGCCAGCTCTGCCTTATAGCCAACCCACAGCATGCTGAATACTTCTTTTGGATAAATCAGATATTCCAGAAACAGACGGTTCGGACGCAGATTATATTCGGTAATAAAAGTAGGCGTCGCCAGTTCCATATAAACCAGCACCCAAAGACCAGCCACCAGCCAGACTCTGAGCAGGAACACCCAGATTTTTCCCAGAACACCCTGAACAGGCAGTAACGTTGCCAGCAGGGAAGGTAATAAAAGAAGCCAGCAAAGTGTCGAGATATCGACTCTGACGCCTTGCGTCAGAATCATCATCCAATCTTGCCAGCCCGTCACGTGTTCAGCCTGCCAGGCAGTCAGAAGCACACGGGAGAGACTCAGGAAAAACAGAGAAATGAGAGAAAACAGGATGACAGGGAACATCAAACCTGTTTTTTGTTTCAGCTTTTGCATTAGAACTACATCCGAATAAACGGCATCCGGAAAACGGACTACCAGTACAGCTTCAATAAAATCGCCAGCCAGATCCCGCCGGCAAGAAGCAGCGAAACAAACACTGCCGCAGAACCAATATCTTTTGCACGCCCACTCAGCTCATGAATTTCGCTGCCGATCCGATCAACCACAGCTTCAAGCGCAGAGTTCAGCAGCTCCACAATGACAACCAGGAATAAACTGGCAATAAGAAGGATGTGTTCAACGAAACTGACAGGCAGAAAAAATGAGATTGCAGTGAGCAGCACAAGCAGACAAATTTCCTGACGGATTGCGGCTTCGTTTTGCCACGCCGCTTTCAGGCCTTGCATCGAATACCCCGTTGCCTTGACGATGCGAACCACCCCAGTGTTACCAGGCTTCATAGTGTTCCTTGTCTAATTTTAAAGTCGGACAAAATAGTGAAAAATTGCTTTGATGTCAGCAGCAAGTTGCTCAGTTATGAGCTTACTCCAATTCAGACTGACCTCGTTTTGTCATTTTGTGATGTTTAACACGCCTCCTGAGATATTTCGTCAGAACATCCAACTCAAAATGGCCCTATCCTGACGACAGTTCCTTAAGAATGCCTTAAGAATTGAAAACTCCCGGCCCAATGCTGAACCAGGCCCGCTAAACGGGGAGCTGCCGGCCGGTTTTCACCGTCCTGATCGCCAGATTGGTATGGATATCCTTCACCATCGTTAACATCTGAAGCTGACGGACAAAAGCCTCGTAATGCGGCAAATCTCTGGCGACCACCTCGAGCAGGTAGTCGTAAGCGCCTGAGATGACATGCGCACTGATCACTTCGGTCATTTCACACATCACTTTCTCAAATGCATCAATCGGCTGATCATTATGGTTATTCAGGCTGACATTCACGAAAAACGTCATCATCAGTCCCAGCTTTTGCCTGTCCAGAGTGGCCTGATATCCAGAAATGATGCCGTCTGATTCCAGTTTTTTAATTCGTCTGGCACAGGGCGACACAGACAGACCGACTTTATCAGCGATCTCTGCCGTACTTTGCCGCGCATCGCGTTGAATTTCCTGCAAAATCTGCTTGTCTTTTTTATCCATCATCCTTGCTGCCTGCGTTCTGTCACTGAATCATCAACGACGTTTGTTTGGGGAAAGAGAAAACAAACTAAAATTGGATGAAATATTAGTAATATTTACCAAAAATAAAAACAATGAGGGCTGATTTTGCCAACATTTCTCACTGAGATTTGTTGATACTGGAGATATCTCAACAGTCAGGATAACACCAATGCAAAAATCCGCCTCTACACTGCTGGCAGGGCTGTCAGCTATGATGATCACCTTGCTGATCTGGTCCGGTTTTTTCCTTTCGCTTCGTGCCTCCACGCATTCAAATCTCACCACAGCTGACATTGCACTGATTCGCTTCGTTCCGGCAGCCGTGCTGTTCAGCTGGTTATGCCGGTACAAGTTCAGACGCATCCTTCAGACACCGAAACGCTATTTGCTCCTGATCTGCTGGGGAGCTGGCCTGCCTTATTTTTTAATTGCCGGACAAGGCTTACAGTATGTTCCGGTTGCTGATGGCGCTTCACTGATCCCCGGAATCCTGCCGCTGTTTGTTTCAGGGATTGCAGTTTTCTGTTACCGGGAGACCATTTCACCAGCCCGGAAAGCCGGACTGGTGCTTATCGCCACTGGTGTCGCGGGGTTTGTAGCCAAGTCATTCGCTGCTGGCCAGCCTGGTATGCTGCTCGGATACAGCATTTTGCTGTTTGCCAGTTTCAGTTGGGCGTGGTTTACCATCGCGATGCGATTATCCGGACTCACTGCGATGGAGGGCGCTGCTGTCATTGCCATTTCAGGCTGCCTTTTATTAGCGGCAGGCGCTCTGAGTGGTCAAATGTCCTTCAATCTGCTGGCTGCAGACCATCATGAGGTGTTTTATCATTTTCTGGTGCAGGGGGTCGGGGTCGGTATTATTTCCAGCCTTTGTTATACCATGGCAATTTCAAGGCTGGGGGCAGAAGTCAGTGCAGCTCTGGGCTCATTTACGCCAGTCCTGGCCGCTTTAATAGCCATTCCTTTATTCTCTGAGCCGCTGACGGAACAAACCATGCTGGCGATGGCGCTGATTGTGATGGGTGCTCTGGCTGCCAGTGAAGTACTGTCCGTTCATCAGGGCAGCCTGCTGAAAAAATTACGCAGACAACGCGCGGGGTGAAATCAGACCACCCCCATCATGCTTTTATATGTCTCGACGGACTGCTCAAAAAAAGCACGTTCGTCGTCATCAGCAATTTTTTCAGCCTGATTGAAAAACACCTCCGGACCAGCTTTGCCGTTTTTCAGCTGCCAAACGGCATAAGCTGCCTGTTTATCCAGTTCCACTCGGTTTTTTTCTGAATCCGACAGCAAACACAAATTATGCATGATGTATCCCTAAAGTGAGGTGTGAGTCGCTTAAGGGCGACATAGTATCGGATTCCGTATGAATGTGAAGCCTTTCACCCGCTCAGAAATATCCCGGACACAAAGACTAAAAACCCAGATGTGAAGACACCACCCAGGTAAATACAACCACGACCACAGTAATCAAAGCTACACTGATCACCGGATTGAGTGTCCGCTGGCTGGGATACCGGATTGCATCCATCACGGATGGTTCATCGGTATGTCCGCTTCCCGTCCCGGCCAGGTTCAGTTGCGACAGTCCTTCCGTGATACAGTCCTCTTCGCTATCAATGACCTGCGCATCAAACCAGCGCTGGCGATCAACCAAAAGTTCGGCAGGCACTTGACGCGGGGGACCGAATTGTCCGGTTCTGGGTTCTATCACGCTGAGCACCATCAAGTCCCGGGACTCTCCCCAAACCCAGCAAGGTAAGTAATTGCCCTGAATGTTGACCCGGCAAGGAAATGGATAGGCATCACTGGTCAGCAGCTGATTCACCGGCATCCCGGTATGCTGGAGTGCACTGTGTGCACTTTCCAGCCAGGGCTGAATGGCATGACGATACATATTCTGGCGGAGAGGCAGCAAGCGAGACAAGCCACGCAGCACAAATGGCTGGTACTCCGATCGGATATGCTGCTGCAGCCATAACTGCTGCGCAGGCTGCGAGTCCTGCAATGCAAGAAACACAGCCTGGCAGGTTTTCTGATAACGTTCATAGTTTGTCATATTCACCTCCGCAGCCACCCTATACCTAAAGTTTAAGTGTTTCTGGTTCGCTGATCGTTGATCTCGCTGCGGGTTTCACGAAGATGAGATTTTTTGTGAAACACAGTTACAAACTAAAACCTACGCTCAGCAAAATGGCATTATTGTCCACATCGCCCATATCACGGTATTCATAACCCAACGACAAATCCAGCAGTGGAATGATCCCTAGTACGAATCCGGCGCCGCCCGCGAATCCCCATCCGTCATCGCTGTGTTTCACCCCGGCCAGCTTGCGATCAACTTCGTAATAGTTTCCGCCGGCTCTTGCGTAGATACTGCCGACCAGCAGCGGGATATCGGCCTGCAGCGTAATCGGCACAGACGTATAATCAATGTCGTTTTTTGCTGTGGTTAAATCTGAATCCACTTCCCCGCTGCCAATAGCCAGCCCGGCATTGACGCTGAAAATACTGGTCAGGCGATATGATGCATCCACACCGTATTCATAGCCGTAATCAGAATTGCCATCGTACTCCAGCCGCGCAGCACCAGCGTGCGCGCCAACTGACAATCCCAGAATATCTGCACTGGCTGGCAGGCTGAGCATTCCGATTGCCAATGACATCCATACTTTTTTCATGGTCATGATCCCTTCGAAGAAAAAGTCCAAAACAGTCTGTGCCCCATAAACCTTTAGTCCATTTATCCACTTTCGCCAACTAAAGCTGCCGGAAAAACAATCAGATACTGGCAATTTTCATGACTCTGTCACAAACACAGTTTTTCCTCCCGTAAAAATGAAATCGATTACAATTGTGTGGTTGTAAAACTTTCAGGCACTTCCCGTCGTCAAAGTATTAAAATTCAAAGTTTTTGCATTAAATTACTGTTAAAAAAAGAAATAATGCTTATTGAGCATTTTCATTCCTCACTTTTTGAGTCCAGAAAATCGAATAAAAAGCAAACGATTCGCTTCATACTTTCAACAGAATTGGTAAGTAATGCTGGATTACACCGCAGATAATCAATAAAATGTGATCGATTTCAAAAGTTAAGGGGCATAACTTTCCTAGACTGGCCCCAGATTCAACGACAGCCTTTTGGCATGCTTTCATTTATTGCCGCCGCTGTGTTGAAGTTTTTCAGACAAGATGTACCGCTGAGTACGACATACAGAGGGTAAACACATGAACGAGATTCTGCTCGCAACTGTTGCAGGATTAATTGTAGGACTGTTCTTCAGTGCGGTGAAGCTGCCATTACCAGCACCACCTGTTCTGCCTGGTATTATGGGTATCGTTGGTGTTTACCTCGGTGGTATTGCGTACCAGGCAGTAGTTGAACGTTTCTTTTCATAACTTTTTTTACGAATAACTTGTCAGGAGTCCGCTATGGCAACCCCGCATATCAATGCTGAACTTGGTGATTTTGCAGAAACTGTACTGATGCCAGGTGACCCGCTGCGCGCGAAACTGATCGCCGAAACATACCTGGAAGATGCAAAAGAAGTGTGTAATGTCCGAAACATGTTCGGCTACACCGGCACTTACAAAGGGAAGAAGCTTTCTGTCATGGGCCATGGTATGGGTATCCCATCCTGCTCAATCTATGTACACGAACTGATCAAAGATTTCGGCGTGAAAAACGTTATTCGTATCGGTAGCTGCGGTACTGTGAGCGATGATATCAAACTAATGGATATCGTGATCGCAATGGGCGCATCAACTGACTCGAAAGTAAACCGCATCCGTTTCAATAACCATGACTTCGCAGCCATCGCAGATTACCATCTGCTGGAAACTGCAGTGACTGAAGCACGTGAGCAAAATGTACCGGTTCGCGTTGGTAACGTCTTCTCTGCCGATCTGTTCTACAGCCCTGAAGCTGACCTGTTCGACAAAATGAACAAACTGAACATTCTGGGTGTCGACATGGAAGCGGCCGGTATCTACGGCGTTGCTGCTGAGCTGGGCGCAAAAGCACTGACGATTCTGACTGTTTCAGATCACATTACCCGTGGTGAGCACCTGAGCTCTGACGACCGTCAGAAATCTTTCCACGCGATGATGCAGGTTGCTCTGGAAACCGCGATCAAAATCTGATGCGACACCGTTCTGACCTGCCCGTCGGGCGGGTTCAGAATGGCAAAGGCGGCCCATAAAGCCGCCTGAAACCCAAGGATTAGTCAGCTCAAGCAAGGCATCCCGCCTGTCGCAGCTCAATATTTTGTAATATGTGGCGTCTTACACAATTTGAAGCGGGTAACCCCGGGCGACATTGCAATGCCTGACCGTTTGGGCCAACTAATGGGTGCTGAGTCATCGTAAGCGGTAATGACTCGGCACCTTTTTCTATGATGTTATCGGAGTGGGGCTCGATGATGACCAGCCAAAGACAATCTGCATCATTGCCGCCAGCCAGTGGCCAATGGCAGTTTAATCATTGCAAAACGGTCCATTGCCGCAATTTTGGCTCCCATAATCCCGACGATTACATCATTCAGCTGACCAACCCGAACCGTCCTTCATTCATCTGCAAGGAATGCGGTGCATTTCCGCCGTTGATCAGTAATCAGAGTGTGGTCGCCGAATGGCGGTACCTCAAACTTCAGCAAAGCTGCGGATTACCCGCCTGTAACAACCTGAACTGTGAAAATTTGGGGCTGCCGGTGCTGACTCACCGCCACCTCTATCACGCCTTTGGCTACAGTGGTGATCGTCAGCGGTATCGCTGCAAATCCTGTCAGACAACCTTTGTCGATCGCTGGTCCGGTTTTAATCCCAAGCATCAGGTTCAGCAAAAACTGCTTGCACTGCTGTTTACCGGTCACCCGATCCGGGATATCTGCCGGCGCCTGAGCATGAATCCGAAAACCTTCTATGATCAGCTCAACCATATTGCCAGCCGTTGCCGACGACAGTTGTCTGTATTCGATGCCCGTCTGTTACAAAACCGATCGCAACTGGCACTGGCCTGTACACTCAGTCCGTTACAGCCTCATGCTGAGAACGGAGTAAACTGGATTGCCAGCTGTGAAGCCCATTCCGGGTACGTCCTCAGCCAGCACATCAATTACCATCCGGAAGATACGGGTGACGCTGCGGCAATACATGATCCGTACAGCCCCAATGCCCGCTTTATGGCAAAACCCACCCAGACGGCGACGGTCTCTGCACCTGTCACAACTCAGGGCTTACTGGCTCAGGTTGATGCGAAATACCGTGAAGTGCTGTCGAGGCCACATCTGGAAGACCCAACCAGTGCTCTGAAGCTGAGCCACTTTCCGGCCAAAGGCAAACTGGTGCGGCCGCAATACGCAACCTACGCACATTTTCTGCAGTTAAACGAACTAGTCAGCGAAGACACCCAGCTCATGCTGTTTATGCCGCAGGAACCTTTATTACGTTCCGCTTGCCTGTCTGTTTTTCTGGAGCGGATTCGTTCCGGCACCATTGAGCCTGTCTATGTCGAAGAAGATCACGATTGGCCGCAAGGACAGCCAGCAGGCAGAATCGATATCGTGCTGCTCGGATGGTGGCGTGACCGGTGGGCATTCACTCGCATTGATCAGGTCAGTAAAGGGATCTGCCATTTGGGCGGAGAAAAAGATAATGAAGCCCGGTGGCTGCAACTGGCTTCGCACAGGGCTGTCGACGAGTATCAGCAACGCTTTTATCAGCAGTTCGCACAATTGGTGGATGAACCGCGCCGCAAAGCACGGCCTGGCGGATTGCTGCCTTTGCTGGATATTTACCGGGCGTGGCATAACTTGTGTCGTCAGGATCGTCACGGCATGACCCCGGCACAGCAGCTCGGGCTGTTACGCTCCCCGTTAACTCTGGAGCAATTACTGAACTGAACCATGGTAAATCGCAGCTTATCCGGGTCAATCCATAATTATTGTCTGGCGCCTATGCCGCCCCATTCAATGACCTGAGTAGTAAACATCCTGCCGATACCATTATCCCGGAATACAGAGTTTCGAATCACATCTCGCTGCACTCATTTTTTTGCTGTGGCAGGAATCTCAGGAAACCGATACAAATAAGAACCGCCTGTCCCTCAAATCGGTAATATCGCTGCTCAGCTCTCTTCTCCGCACACTCACTCTTTGGCATAGTCATACTTTGAGAGTATGCTTCGATTAAGTCGCGAATCAATCGAGGTCAAATGGTGATAAGGATTGTCCCCAACCGAATAAAACCGATTCTTCTGGTCAGCATGTTGGCTGTCGGAATCATTCCGTCCTATATCTATGGTTGGATCAGCAGTGAAAAACTCAATGAAGTTGCACTGGACAGAATCGCCAACGGAATTAATGCGCGAAATACGATTGCAGCGCAAAGTCTTGACCAGACTTACACCCTCAGGCTGAAAAACCTCTACCTGCTCAGCCAGTCTCCGATGTTTTCCCGACCCTCGTCGCAAATCAGCCAGTTCTTTTACAATTTCAGCCAGACCGATACTTCATTCGCAGCCATGCATCAGATACGGCAGCAGAACGGGCAATACTATCTGGCCGCAAGCTCCAAAGAAATGGCATCCATCGATACCATTGATGTTCCTGATTTAGCCGCAATTGACACAGCACTCACCCAAAACCAGAGCGAAAAATATATTTCACATCCTCAAGTCAAAAACAGTGAAGCCACTGCTTTTCTGGCCAAAAAAATCCGTCAGCAACCCGATGGTTTCCTGCTGATCGAATATAAGATGGATGACATTAAGCTGCAGCTGAAAAAATTAGGGAGTGAAGTCAGCAGCACGGATAATATTTACCTGACCGACATTGAAGGAAATTTACTTATCACCAGTGATGACTCCCCCCAGTCTCTGAAACAATACCAACAATTTTATCTGGAGAATTTACTGACCGATCCGGGCAAAAGCACATCATTCCTGCCATTCAAGCTCGGGATCAACTATTACAACAATCCGGACGGCGAAGCGATGATTGCCGCGGTTGTTCCTTCCCAGACCAAAGACGCAAATGGCTTGCCCATTTGGGCTCTGGTTACACTGACATCACAGGATAATGCCATCAGCATTATTGATGAACTTCATCACTTTCTGCTGCTCGCATTAGCCATGGTCAGCATGTTTATTTTATTGCTTTCTATCGGTCTGACGAAACGCATTACCGACCCAATTGCAAAGCTGACCCGTTTTGCGTCACAGTTTCGTTTGGGGAATTATCAGCGCAACCCCCACTTTGAAGGCCCTTACGAATTTCAGGTTCTTCATGATGCGCTCAACCAGGGCACAGACAAAATTTACGCCGATACCAAACGGCTGAATCAGGCACTGGAAAAAGCCAAAGCGGCCGACAAAGCGAAATCAGCTTTTCTCGCAAATCTGTCCCATGAAATCCGTACGCCCATGAACGGGATGCTGGGTTTGTCGCAATTGCTGCTGAAAACAGAGCTGACCCCGGAGCAGGAGCATCATCTCCACACGCTGCTTGAATCCGGTAAGCATATGATGACTCTGCTCAATGATATTCTGGACTTTTCAAAAATCGAGCAGGGACAACTCAAGCTGGATAAAACCCATTTCCAGTTTACCGATCTGGTCGGTGCAATCGAGAGTACATATTTCTCACTGGCGAAAGAAAAAGGACTCTCATTTCACATTGATTGTGGATTTCCGCAGGAAACCTGGTTTTATGCAGATAAATCCCGTATCCGGCAGATTCTCTTCAACCTCATCAGTAATGCCATCAAGTTCACCGATAAAGGTGAAGTCCGGGTTCGCATGAGCCTGACTCATTTACCAAATGAACAAAAACAACAGCTCAACATTGTGACTGAAGATACCGGCATCGGCATTGCCCCGGAGCGTATTACACACATCTTTGACCCTTTTGCACAGGCTGAAGTCTCAACCAGTCGCCGTTACGGCGGCACAGGTCTGGGCCTGAGTATCGTTCGTCAGTTGGCACAACTGATGGATGGTGATGTTGTACTGACCAGCACCCCGGGCGTTGGTACTCATGTCACGGTCAGCCTTTGCCTGGAGAATGGTATTCCTCAGGAAGAGCTGATTGAACATATTGAGATTGATAAAAAGGCATTTGCCGGGCTGAACGTTCTGGTGGTTGAAGACAATCACCTGAACGTGCTGATCATGGAAAGTTTCCTGAAACAGTGGGGCTTCCACACATTCACCGCTGAAAATGGCCTTGAAGCGCTGACGATGATTCAGAGCCAGACATTTGATCTGGTCCTGATGGATAATCATATGCCGGTTATGGATGGTCTGGAATCCACACGCCGGATTCGGGCATTGCCTGAACCCTGCTGTATCGTGCCGATTTTTGCCTGCACCGCCGATGCATTTGAAGAAACTCAGCAGAATATGCTCAATGCCGGTGTTGACTGTGTCATTACCAAACCGCTGGATGAACGGAAACTGCTGGATGCCCTGCAACGCTTCCGGCATCGTATTGATTACATGGCATCCTTAAGACAACGTGCACTCACGCAGCCAGATTTCAGCCATCAGTCCGTATTCAGTGATCCGGTTTTCAATGCCGATATTCTGACCATCCCTGAAACACAGGATCACAAGGAAAACAACCTGGAACAGTTTACTCTGATCGCAATGGATGAATTGTCGGAGATGCTGGATCATGACTTGAGCATGATTGCACAATTCCTCATCATCTTCGCTGATGATCACCAGGATTATGACCTGAAAATCCGCCAGGCAATTGCTGAAGGAGATCAAAAAGAGGCCATCTTACTCAGCCACACCTTAAAAGGTGCATCCGCCAGCCTCTGCGCTCACTCACTCAGCGAGGCAGCGATGATCGTTGAAACAACACTCAAAGACGGACAAACCCCGTCAGAGGCGGAGCTTTCGGCGCTTTCCAATGCCTTGCAGGCCCTCTGCACTGAAATCCGGAGTCTGTTGGAAACGACAACCTTCGTGTAATCTCCCCGGCTCGTCAATCATCTGTTGATGAGCCAGTTTTTACTGAGATCCCCCGATAGAAACGGAATCACCACCGAACATATGATCGCACCCCAAAACAAATGCTCACAATTTAAAAACAAGAATGATTGATAAAATTGATCGAGCTGCGAATACACTTCGGTTTCATTGTGTAAAATTTGCCTGATTAAGCGAGTTGCCCGGGCTTTGAGATTGACATTTTCACTGAAAAATTCAATTATCGGGACATCAATTGTTCTACAGCGATCCATATGTTCATACCTGTTGGATCAGGTGCAGACGGATCCTGACAAGAGCGGTCAACTGGCTAAACTTAAAGCTTGCACAAACACAGCAAAGGTCGAGAGATATGAGCACGAAACTGGAACAACTGCGCGCACTCACTACTGTTGTTGCCGACACTGGCGACATCGAAGCGATTAAGAAATATCAACCGCAAGACGCGACCACCAACCCTTCCCTGATCCTGAAAGCCGCAGAAATTGAACAGTACGCGCCTCTCATCGACGATGCCATTGCGTACGCAAAAGCGCAAAGCAACGACAAAGCTCAGCAAATCGAAGATGCTGGTGACAAGCTGGCTGTAAACATCGGTAAAGAAATCCTGAACGTCGTTCCTGGCCGTATCTCAACTGAAGTTGACGCTCGTCTGTCTTACGACACTGAAGCTAGCGTGGCAAAAGCACGTAAGCTGATCAAAATGTACAACGATGCCGGTATCAGCAACGAGCGCATCCTGATCAAACTGGCTTCTACCTGGGAAGGTATCCGTGCTGCTGAAGTTCTGGAAAAAGAAGGCATCAACTGTAACCTGACTCTGCTGTTCTCTTTCGCTCAGGCGCGTGCTTGTGCTGAAGCGGGTGTATTCCTGATTTCTCCTTTCGTTGGCCGCATCATGGACTGGTACAAAGCGAAAGAAGGCCGCGACTTTGAAGCTTCTGAAGATCCGGGCGTTCTGTCTGTTACCAAGATCTACAACTACTACAAAGCACTGGGCTACAACACCGTTGTGATGGGCGCGAGCTTCCGTAACACAGGTGAGATTCTGGAACTGGCTGGTTGTGACCGTCTGACCATCAGCCCGCAATTGCTGCAGGAGCTGTCCGAAGCACAAGGTGAGGTTGCCCAGAAACTGTCCGCTGAGGTTGCTTCTGAGGAGCGTCCGGCACCAATGACTCACGCTGAGTTCCTGTGGGATCACAACCAGGATCCAATGGCGATTGAGAAGCTGGCGGAAGGTATCCGTAACTTCGCGATCGACCAGGGCAAACTGGAAACCATGATCGAAGCGCGCCTGTAATCCAGCGCAGAATTTTGAGAGCAGCACAACGCTGCTCTCAGTCGTTTTATGACTAACTTGAATTGAGTAAGAAGAATATTATGGATCGTAAAGTACTTGCGAATGCTATCCGTGCGCTGAGCATGGACGGTGTACAACAGGCGAACTCCGGTCACCCGGGCGCACCGATGG
>NZ_JAXOFS010000017.1:0-57249 GCF_036409375.1 Photobacterium sp. 53610
TGACCAGCTTCGGTGAATCTGCACCGGCTGGCGAGCTGTTCAAACTGTTCGGCTTCACCACTGAAAACGTGGTGAGCACTGCGAAAGAACTGCTGGCTTAAGCACTACCCGGACCAATTGTTATGGTCAGGTTGCAGAAAAATTATTTCGAAGGTTGAAAAAAAAGGCTCCGGAACGGGGCCTTTTTTATCCCGCGAATGTGTGAATCAGATATTTGATATAAGGGACAATAGTGTCGGAGCGGGCGTATTTACTGGATTTGTGACCTCCTCACAGAGAATCATTCTGGGGGGTGAGGCGGGTCACAATTAGGGTGATTCTCGTTAACGCTTGGTATACACTAGAGCGGCTTTTCACTTTTGTAGCACGGATATGACAGTACGAGTCGCAATTAATGGATTTGGCCGTATTGGCCGCAGCATTCTGCGGGCCTTATATGAAAGCGGCAAACATCGCCAGATCAAAGTCGTGGCGGTCAATGAACTGGCTCAGCCGGAATCAATGGCGCATCTGCTCCAGTATGATTCCAGCCATGGTCGTTTTGGCCGTAAAGTGACGCATGATCAGGAGCATCTCTTCGTGGCCGGAGAAGACGGCGAAGATGCGATTCGTATTCTGCACCTGAGTGATATTGAGCTCTTGCCCTGGCGCGATTTAGAAGTGGATATCGTTCTCGATTGCACCGGCATTTTTGGCTCCAGAGCAGATGGCGAAGCCCATCTGAAAGCGGGCGCCCGGCAAGTTCTTTTCTCTCATCCTGCTGCAAATGACATCGATAACACAATTATCTTCGGTGTGAACCACCAGACATTGTCGCCTCAAGACCGCATCGTTTCCAACGGCTCCTGTACGACCAACTGTATCGTCCCTGTAATTAAAGTGCTTGATGATGCCTTCGGCATTGAATCCGGTACTATCACAACCATCCACTCTGCGATGAATGACCAGCAGGTGATCGATGCCTACCACACGGATTTGCGACGGACACGTGCTGCCAGTCAGTCGATTATTCCTGTCGATACCAAACTGCACTTGGGCATAGGTCGTATTTTTCCCAAATTTGCGGACAAATTCGAGGCGATTTCAGTCAGGGTTCCTACAATTAACGTCACCGCGATGGATTTAAGCGTCACCGTCAAAACTAATGTCTCGGTTGATGATGTAAATCAAGCTCTGGCTGAGGCCGCTCGGTGTAAATTGACAGATATCGTCGATTACACCACTGCACCGCTTGTTTCTGTTGATTTCAATCATGATCCCCACAGCGCCATTGTTGATGGTACCCAAACCCGGGTCAGTAACCAGCACCTGCTGAAGCTGCTGGTCTGGTGTGATAATGAATGGGGATTTGCCAACCGTATGCTGGATACGGCGCTGGCGATGTATCAGGCAAGCCACAAACTAAAAGACGTCACAGAATTTCCCAGTCAGGCGAATTCGCAGGGCTGAAAGTATTTATCATTTAAACAGTAAGACTATTGAGAGGACAAACCATGTCTGTAATCAAGATGACTGATCTGGATCTGGCCGGTAAACGTGTACTGATCCGTGCTGATCTGAACGTGCCAGTCAAAGAAGGCAAAGTAACTTCTGATGCACGTATCCTGGCATCTCTGCCAACGATTCAGCACTGCCTGGCGGCAGGTGCTAAGGTAATGGTTACCTCTCACCTGGGTCGTCCGACCGAAGGTGAATACGCGGAAGAATTTTCTCTGCAGCCTGTTGTGAACTATCTGCAGGACGCACTGGATTGTGACGTGAAACTGGCGAAAGACTACCTGGATGGTCTGGAACTGAACACCGGCGAGCTGGTTGTTCTGGAAAACGTTCGCTTCAATGCGGGCGAGAAGAAGAACGATGAAGCGCTGTCCAAGAAATATGCTGCACTGTGCGACATCTTTGTTATGGATGCATTCGGTACCGCGCACCGTGCGCAGGCGTCTACGCATGGCGTCGGCATGTTTGCTCCGGTTGCCTGTGCAGGCCCGCTGCTGGCAACTGAGCTGGAAGCTCTGGGTAAAGCACTGGATAACCCGGCTCGCCCAATGGTTGCTATCGTTGGCGGTTCGAAAGTATCGACCAAACTGACCGTGCTTGAGTCTCTGGCGAAAATTGCCGATCAGGTTGTTGTCGGCGGCGGTATTGCGAATACCTTCATCGCAGCAGAAGGCCACGGCGTTGGTAAGTCTCTGTATGAAGCTGATCTGGTTGATACGGCGAAAGCACTGATGGCACAGACAGACGTGCCAGTGGCAACTGATGTTGTGTGTGCCAAAGAATTTTCTGAGTCTGCTGAAGCGACCATTAAAGCTGCGAACGAAATCGCAGAAGACGACATGGTACTGGATATCGGCCCGGACTCAGCGGCTGAGCTGGCTCGTATCATCAAAGATGCGAAGACCATCCTGTGGAATGGCCCTGTGGGTGTCTTCGAAATTGAGCAGTTCGGCAAAGGCACTGAAGTGGTTTCTAATGCCATTGCTGAATCCGCTGGTTTCTCAATTGCAGGTGGCGGTGATACGCTGGCAGCGATTGATAAGTACGGCATCAAAGATAAAGTATCTTACATTTCAACCGGTGGCGGCGCATTCCTGGAGTTTGTGGAAGGTAAAAAACTGCCAGCCGTTGCTATGCTGGAAGAACGAGCGAAAGCCTGATAACAGTTGCGCAGGGTTGGTCCCTGCGACCTGAACATGCGGTGTGTGGCTGTACAGCCAAAACAGATTCTGACGGCCACACCAATTTGCAACGAGTTTATCTTTAAACCCGGACAACAAAGCTAATAGGACTATTGTTATGTCTAAGATCTTCGACTTCGTAAAACCTGGTGTGATTTCTGGCGATGACGTTCAGAAAGTTTTTGAAGTGGCAAAAGAAAACAAATTTGCCCTGCCAGCAGTAAACGTGGTTAACACTGACTCTGTCAACGCTGTACTGGAAGCGGCTGCAAAAGTAAAAGCGCCGGTTGTGGTTCAGTTTTCTAACGGCGGTGCTGGGTTCTTTGCGGGTAAAGGCCTGAAACTGGAAGGTCAGCAAGGCCCGATCCTGGGTGCTATCGCGGGTGCGAAATACGTTCACGCTGTCGCTGAGACGTATGGCGTGCCAGTTATTCTGCACACCGACCACGCGGCGAAGAAACTGCTGCCATGGATTGACGGTCTGCTGGACGCTGGTGAGAAGCACTTTGCAGAAACAGGCAAGCCGCTGTTCTCTTCTCACATGATTGACCTGTCTGAAGAGTCTCTGGAAGAAAACATCGAGATCAGCGCCAAGTACCTGGAACGCATGAGCAAGATGGGCATGACGCTGGAAATCGAACTGGGTTGTACCGGTGGCGAAGAAGACGGTGTTGATAACTCTCACCTGGATCAGTCTTCTCTGTACACGCAGCCAGAAGATGTTGCTTACGCTTACGAGAAACTGATCGCAATCAGCCCTCGTTTCACCATCGCGGCCTCTTTCGGTAACGTTCACGGTGTTTATAAGCCAGGTAACGTTGTGCTGACGCCAACCATTCTGCGCGACTCTCAGGCGTACTGTGCTGAGAAATTCGGTATTGCACCAAACGCACTGAACTTCGTATTCCACGGTGGTTCTGGTTCAACGCTGGAAGAAATCCGTGAGTCTATCGGTTACGGTGTGATCAAAATGAACATCGATACTGATACTCAGTGGGCGACCTGGAATGGTATCCGTGAATACTACCTGGAGAATGAAGCTTACCTGCAGGGTCAGATCGGTAACCCAACTGGTGAAGACGCACCAAACAAGAAATTCTATGACCCACGCGTATGGCTGCGTAAAGGTCAGGAATCGATGGTGAAACGTCTGGAACAAGCTTTCTCTGATCTGAATGCGATCGACGTTCTGTAAATCTCAGTAATTTGAGAAGAAAGCCCGCGAATGCGGGCTTTTTTATTGTGTTTTACCAGACTTTCACAATAATTTGTTGGTTGCCGCATAAACTGAACCTTGTTCCGAATTGCACGGACAGCGTCAATTGAGCAATAGTGACTATTCGGTAAGACAAAGCGGTTCAATGTTGATAGGTTAGAGAGAAATTCAGTTTGTTTCATTATCAGGGACGTGCATGATCGCGTCAGTTGAATAATAAATAATAGAGAGAGTGCTATGACTGAAAGCGTGACAGATAAAGTGGTGGATACCATAGCAAATAATGAGTTGGCGGACGGGGTCAAACAAGCTGGCGGCTGGATTATGGATAATCAGGATCTGCTGATCCAGTACGGGGTAAACCTGATCTCAGCATTGCTGATTCTGTTTATCGGTAATCTGATTGCCAAAGGCATTGCGAACGGCTTCAGTAAGATGCTGCGCCGCAAGCAGATGGATGAAGCGGTTGTGAAGTTCCTGCAGTCACTGGTGCGCTATCTGCTGTTTGTGATTGTCCTGATTGCGGCGCTGAGCCGGGTAGGGGTGCAGACGGCTTCCGTTGTCGCGGTGATCGGTGCCGCCGGCCTGGCCGTGGGTCTGGCCTTACAGGGTTCTCTGTCTAACTTCGCAGCCGGTGTGCTGATTGTTGCGTTTCGTCCTTTTAAATCCGGCGATTATGTGGAAGTGGCAGGGGTTGCAGGCTCTGTGGAGTCGATTCAGGTATTTCAGACTGTACTGAAAACGCCGGACAACAAAATGGTTGTCGTTCCGAACTCTGCTGTGATTGGCGGACCGATTACGAACTACTCCAGACATGAGACCCGTCGGATTGACTTCTTGATTGGCGTTTCATACAAGTCTGATCTGAAGAAAACCAAGGAAGTGCTGAAGCGAGTGGTGGATGCTGAGTCGCGTGTACTGAAAGATCCGGCACCGACCATTGGTGTGGTTGCACTGGCCGATTCTTCCGTGAATTTCGTAGTACGCCCCTGGGTGAAGACTTCTGAATACTGGGCTGTGTATTTTGATTTGCTGCAGGCAATCAAAGAAGGATTGGATAAAGAAGGCATTGAGATTCCATTCCCGCAAATGGATGTGCATCTCAACAAAGTCGAAGACTGATGTCTTTCAGACTGACCCTGAACAATGGAGCCGTTTGGCTCCATTGTTGTTTAGGGACGGATTAAACCAGTAAACCTTTGGCTAAATGGGCCGCGATGACAAACATCATTGCGGCGACGGCGATATCAATGCCCCGTTTGACATGAGGCTTCGATAACGTCGGTGCCATTTTTGCTGCCGCTACCGACAGGGTAAAGAACCAGACAAAAGACGCCAGAATGGTGCCGATTGCAAACGCAATACGGTCGTGTCCTTCAAATTGACCGCCAATGGACCCCAGAATGACCACGGTATCCAGATACAGATGCGGGTTCAGCACCGTCACTGCCAGTGCGCCGGCAATCACGGCCCGTCGGCCGCGGGCCAGCATCTGGTCCTGAGCTTCCTCTGAGGATGGATGGCTGAAGGCGCTTTTCAGAGAGAGGCTGCCGTAAAACACCAGAAATGCGATGCCCCCCAGAGTGACCACCAGCAATACGGTTTCATTACTGGATAACAGGGCGCCGCCGCCAAAGACCCCCAGGCTGATGAACAGCATGTCCAGCAGACTGCACACCGTTGCTGTGGTCAGGTGATGGTTGCGTTTGATTCCCTGATTCAGCACATAGGCATTTTGTGCGCCGATAGGGATAATCATACTGGCGCCCAGGCCAAAGCCTTGCAGTAACGGCCACAGACTCATATTTTTTTGTCCTTACTCTGAATTGTGATAATGGGCTAAAACTTTCAACTGGCTAAAGCTTAAAGGGCTCGCTATGATTTAGTAAAACTAATAATTTTTATGATTTATTAGATTGGCTAATAATCAAGGAGTGACATGGAAGGACTCGATTATCGCTGGGTACAGGCGCTGGATGCTGTTGTGTCTCAGCGGGGCTTTGAGCGCGCAGCCGAAGTCCTGTGTATTACGCAGTCCGCAGTTTCGCAGCGGATCAAACAGCTGGAAAAACACATGGCTCAGCCGCTGCTTGTTCGTGAACAGCCTCCGCGTCCGACACCGGCAGGGCAAAAGCTGCTGGGGTTGTACCGGCGGGTGCGTTTGCTGGAGCAGGAGCTGTTGCCGGATATCCGTCCCGGCGAGCAGAGTCAGCCGCTGCAAATGTCGATTGCCTCCAATGCCGACAGCCTGGCAACCTGGTTGCTCCCGGCACTCAGCCCGCTGCTCAAACAGCGACGCATTGAAATCAATCTGATGCTGGAAGATGAAAGCCGCACACTGGACCGGTTACGCAGCGGGGAAGTGGTCGGCGCGATCAGCATGGAAGCAACGCCAATGCCGGGCTGCGTGGCCGATTATCTAGGCCGGATGGACTATCTGTGTGTTGCCAGCCCCGACTTTCAGGCGACCTATTTTGCAGACGGGGTGAATCGCGATACGTTGCTGGGAGCCCCCGCTGTAGCTTTCGATCAGTACGATGACATGCACGAAGTTTTCATTCAGCAGCACTTTAATCTGCCGCGGGGCAGCGTCCTGACACACCGGGTGCGCTCTTCGGAAGCATTCGTCAAGCTGGCGCTTCACGGCGTGGCATACTGCCTGATCCCGAAAGTGCAGATAGAAGAAGAGCTGGCAAGCGGCGAACTGGTGAATCTGACGCCGGGGATCATGCTGACCCGGCGAATTTACTGGCATCACTGGGCACTGGAAAGCGGTGTATTCAGCGAAGTGACCGCTCAGTTGCTGGACCATGCCCGGCATAAGCTGCCGCAGTGAGGCTTTTCCGGAACGCCGGATGTCCTGTCATCAGCAGAATGTTTTGTGTAAATTGATGTAAAGCCGGGATAAATTCTTTTATCCGCTTGTCCAAACCCGCACAAGTTTACAGAACCGGATACCCGTAACACCTCAGAAGGCTGGGTGTCACTTTATCAATAGATTGGGATGGTGTTATGAAGAAAACTTTGCTTGCTGTTTGTTTCGGTGGTGCCAGTCTGCTCAGCCCGCTGGCTATGGCAGATGACAACTTTCCGCGGCTGGAAACCATTGGCGTGGGCGAGGTGACTGCTCAGCCAGATATGGCTATGTTCACGGTCGCGGTTGAGGAAACCCGTAAATCGGCACAGGAAGCCAAGCAGGCTGTCGACAAAGCTGTGACTGCGTTCATGGACCGTCTGCAAAAGAGCGGCGTGAAGCGTGCAGATATTGAAAGTGCCAACATCTATCTGCATCCGCAGTACCACCGGAGTAGCGACAACCCACCGGAGCTGGTCGGCTATCAGGCGACGCGTCAGGTGACGGTGATGGTCCGTGACCTCGATAAACTCAATACCTATCTGGATAATGCGCTGGGTGACGGGATCAATCACATTCAAAATATTGAGCTGAAGGTCAGCGACGCAGAAAAGTATCAGGAGCAGGCTCGTCAGGCTGCTATCAAAGATGCGAAGAGCAAAGCAAAATCTCTGGCAAAAGGCTTTGATACCAATATTGATGGGGTCTGGAATATTCGTTATTTCGATCCGATGCCTCGCCCGGTCATGGGACGCATGGCGATGGATGCTGCGGTTGAAACTAAAGCGACCTATCAGGATGCTGAAATCACCTTCCGTGACCGTGTGGAAGTGGTCTTCCGTCTGGAAAACTAATCTCAGCTGGTTTATCTCCGAAAGAAAGAAGCTCGCCATAGTGCGAGCTTCTTGTTGTTTACAAGGAAGGAAATTGAACGGTTAGTGCAGGATACGGGCTCGAATGGTTCCGTCGATAGCCTTCAGTTTGTTCAGGGCTTCTTCTGAGCGCTCTGTCTCAACATCAATGACCACGTAACCCAGTTCAGGACTGGTTTGCAGGTATTGTGCCGCGATGTTGATGCCTTCTGAAGCGAAAATCGTCGTAATTTGGTTCAGAATGCCCGGACGGTTTTCGTGAATGTGCAGCAGACGAGAACACCCTCTGTGCTCGGGCAAAGTTACTTCCGGGAAACCAACGGCTGAAACGGTTGAACCGTTGTCTGAGTACTTCACAATCTTACCGGCGACTTCAATGCCGATATTCTGTTGCGCTTCCTGTGTTGACCCGCCGATATGCGGCGTCAGAATCACGTTGTCGAAACGGGTCAGTGGTGATTCAAACGGGTCGTTATTGGTTTTAGGCTCAACCGGGAAAACATCAATTGCCGCACCGGCCAGATGCTTGCTCTCCAGTGCACTGCACAGCGCGTCAATATCGACCACAGTGCCGCGGGCCGCGTTGATGAAGATGGAACCCGGCTTCATGCGTGCAAACTCTTCTGCACCCATCATGTTCTGAGTATCCAGCGTTTCCGGGACATGCAGTGTGATGACATCGGCTTTGTTCAGCAATTCACTCAGCGTATCCACTTGGGTTGCATTGCCCAGGGTCAGCTTGTTTTCAATGTCATAGAAATAAACATCCATTCCCAAGTTTTCAGCCAGGATACTGAGCTGTGTACCGATGTGGCCGTAACCGATGATCCCCAGTTTTTTCCCGCGGGCTTCATAGGAGGCGTCGGCGCTTTTCTGCCATTCACCGCGATGGGCTTTGGCATTTTTCTCCGGAATGCCGCGCAGCAGCAAAAGAATTTCACCCAGCACCAGCTCTGCAACACTTCGGGTATTTGAGAATGGGGCGTTAAACACCGGGATAC
Source organism: Photobacterium sp. 53610 (assembly GCF_036409375.1). Taxonomy (NCBI): domain Bacteria; kingdom Pseudomonadati; phylum Pseudomonadota; class Gammaproteobacteria; order Vibrionales; family Vibrionaceae; genus Photobacterium; species Photobacterium sp. 53610. The sequence continues at coordinate 8,622 of NZ_JAXOFS010000017.1, forward strand.
CACGGCGGCTGGCTTCCGCCAGATCGACCTGGTTGGTCCCGATACAGAAACAACCGACGGCGATCAGTTTCTTGGCGGCATCAAAGACTTCTGCGGAAAGCTGCGTGCGGGAACGGATACCCACGAAATGCGCGTCTTGAATTGCTTCCAGCAGTTCATCACCAGCCAGAGAGCCTTTGTGATACTCAATGTTTTCGTAACCGGCTTGTTTGAGAACTTCCAGTGCTGAGGGGTGAACGCCTTCCAGGAGCAGGATTTTAATTTTATCTTTATCCAGAGAAACTTTAGCCATAGGTTCTTTTCCTTAAAAACAACAGGTATTCCATTCAGCGAGCAGGATAACGTGCTCCCGCCACATCACTGTGTGATGCGGTATGGTGACAGGCGTACACCCTGTATTGCCGTCTGGTGAGCTTAAACGATTGCGTTCTCACTAAAGTATCAAAAAATTTGGTGGCGTGGCGAGAATATTACGAAATGGATAAGAAAAAACGGCATATATTATGCCGTTTAGTCATCAAGCCGTATGAAAAGCGTCTAAACTGTTATTTAGTGACAGTTTTCACGCCCTCAGGTGTGCCAACCAGCAGGACATCTGCGCCACGATGGGCAAACAGGCCAACCGTAACTACGCCCGGCAGGGCATTGATTTGATCTTCCAGTGCTTTCGGGTTGGTGATTTTCATGCTGTGGACATCCAGAATGATGTTGCCGTTGTCTGTGACCACGCCTTCACGGTAAACCGGGTCACCGCCCAGTTTCACCAGTTCACGGCCAATGAAAGACCGGGCCATCGGAATCACTTCAACGGGCAGCGGGAATTGGCCCAGCACGTCGACTTCTTTGGTGTTATCGACAATACAGATGAACTTCTTGGCAATTGCGGCCACGATTTTTTCGCGGGTCAGGGCGGCTCCGCCCCCTTTGATCATGTCAAACTCGGCATTGATTTCATCGGCACCATCGACGTAGATGTCCAGTGAGGACACTTCGTTGGCATCAAAGACCGGGATACCCAGCTCTTCCAGACGCTTGGTGGAAGCCACAGAACTGGAGACTGCCCCTTTGATTTCTTCTTTGCGGGTGGCCAGGGCATCGATGAAGTGATTGACGGTCGAGCCGGTGCCAACGCCGACAATGCTGCCTTTGGTCACATAGTCCAGGGCTGCCCAGCCCGCCGCTTTCTTCATTTCATCTTGTGTCATGCCTTTCTCCTCGTGATGACCAACAGAATGCGAGCGCTGATTATAGCCGACCCTGCGGTTGCTGACATTGGAAAAACATGACTGAGATCCCTGTTTAGATATCCTGTGATTCAGATGTTTACCAATGATGGTAGGCCGATGGGGTGATGATGGCGGGTAAGGGGACATCCCAGGCTTCGGATGGCAGGTGACGGATCTGCTGGCAGTCATGTGCCAGTCCGAGTGGCCGAGGTCCTTTTCCGTGATGATGCCACTGGCTCAGTGTACGGTCATAATAGCCGCCGCCCATGCCCAGTCGCTGCCCCTGTTCATCAAAGGCAACCAGTGGCGTGCACATCAAATCCAGTTCGTGTACGGGTTTGACATGGCGAACATCCAGCACAGGCTCCGCAATGCCGTAGCGGTTACAGTGCATCCGGCTGTCCGGATGATAGTGTAAAAACAGCAGGTGGCCTTTGCTGAAGGGATGCAGTACCGGCAGATACACGGTTTTACCATGATGCCACAACCACTCGATCAGCGGTCCTGTATCCAGTTCTCCGTCACTGCTGAGGTAAATCGCAACATGCTGCGCGTGATGAACATCCTGAAGCTGATTAAAACGTGCCAGCACGGCTTTGCTCGCCTGTTCCTGCTGGTGAAGCGACAGTGTCTGACGTTTCAGGCGGACTTGCTGACGAAGTTGCTGTCGGGTGGATTGAGTTGTCAGGCCAGCCTGGCCATGGCGGTGGAAGGCATCCATATCATGCTTTATCCGTCGTCGCCTGCTCAGGAAAATACTGCTGGCTGAGAGCAGGATAGAAAAGAAGGAGTACCCCAAGGTGCCGTTGCGAATTGTTGCCCTTGAACCAGACGTTCAAGGTGGATTGGCAGCATCAGCCGTAGGCTTCTCAGTCATGCTGAGCCTGCTCAGTAGCTGATAAAAGCCGATCCTGGTTTTTTGCTTATCGGCTCGGGGACGTCGATTCGCTGACGTACACCCCAGGGTCAATTCATTATCAACGTTGCGGTTGATTTTGCAATGCCTGATCTAAGCTTTCTGCTAATTGTCCGATTCGGTCGGACACAGATTGCGCATTGCTGCTAAATTCTTTGCGTTCTTTGTGCAGCTCGCTGCAAATGTTTAGTCCGGTAAACATCAGTAACTGTTCTGGATTCGAGACTTTGGTTCGCTGAGACAGCTCTTGCAGGCGGTTATCAAAATCTGCCGCCGCCGCACGCAGTGCCGTTTCCTGGCCTTCCGGACAATTGACCTTAATGGTACGGCCTAAAATTTCAATTTCAACTGCCTGCGAGCTCATAGCTGTCTTGGTTCCGTGTCAGTCACTGTGATTTGATTGAGCCATTATCCCCCTACTGACCTCAAGAGACAGAGACCATCAACCGGTACCGGGCCTGTGAACCAAGCAAATCTGACTGAATCAGACTTCTTGAGGGGGATTTGGATATATCTGCGGCTAATATAGAAAAAGCCAATTTAACTTGCAAGCGCGCGACTGGGTCAGACTGAAGGGAAGCCATCAGGGAGACAGTTCTTCATCAGTTCGGCGCTTTTTCTGTCATTCTGCTGAAGGGAGGCTGCAAAAATGACGGATGAATCAATCGCCTCCTGCTTTACGTTAGCCTGAAACCAGCCTTAGTGGTAGCATATCTCCAACCCATCTGACACCAACTGATTAAGGTGAAAAGCCCATGAGCGAAGTAAAGTTGCCGGCATATGAAGCGGTTGAAACTGCTTTGAAAATTCAGTCTCTGGCAGTCACGCCTGCTGAACTGCACGGACTGCTGACAGGCATGTTGTGCGGCGGTTTGCCGGCAGACGGAGAACAGTGGATTGGTCCGATTGCGGACTATGCCAATAACGGTGAATCGCTGGGTGGTGAAGCCAGAACACTGACACAAAGTCTGGTGGAAATTACGGCCAAAGCGCTGGCGAGTACCGGGTTTGAAGTCACTTTGCTCCTGCCGGATGATGAAATGGACCTGATGGATCGCGCCGAAGCATTAAGCGAATGGGTGAATTGTTTCCTCTCCGGGCTGGGTTTGATGGGATTGAATCATGAGAAATTACCGGCTGCCGTCCAGGAAGCGCTGGGTGATTTGCAGGATATTGCACAGCTGGGCATCGATGAAGATGACGATATGGAAGAGCAGGCCGCGCTGTTCGAACAGGTGATTGAGCATGTTCGCATGTGTGCACTGACCTGTTACTTTGAACTGGTTGCACGGCACCAGAGTGAGCAGGCTGACAAGCCGACCCTGCACTGATCATCGTGGTGTTCTGAGGGAAGACAAACGTGAAGCAGTATGATGTTGTGATTGCCGGAGGCGCAATGACGGGCGCCAGCCTGGCGCTGGCGCTGGACAGGCTGAGTGAAGGCGCTTTGCGTATTGCTGTTGTTGAGGCCGTGTTACCGGAGCAGTCCGGTCATCCCGGTTATGACGCCCGCAGTATTGCCCTGTCGCTGGGGTCGGTGCAGCTGATGACAGAGCTTGGTCTCTGGCCTGCACTGATGCGTGAAGCAACTGCGATTTCCCGGATTCATGTGTCTGACCGGGGCCATGCCGGTCTGGCTCGGATCGCGGCAGATGAATATGGTGCTGATGCGCTGGGTTATGTGATCGAACTGGCTCAGGCTGGCGCGGTTTTTCATGAACAGCTCGCGCAAAGTTCGGGGATTGATCTGCTTTGTCCGGTAAAAATCACGTCGATTGAGCGGGAAACTGATCAGGTCATCCTGCAGCTTTCTTCCGGTGAATCCTGCCGGGCGAATTTGCTGGTTGCTGCAGACGGAGGGCTGTCGGAATGCTGCCTTCAGCTGGGAATTTCCCAGACGTCACTGAATTTTGAACAGGTGGCAATCATTGCCAATGTGTCAACTGCGAAACCGCATCAGGGCGAAGCTTTTGAACGCTTTACGCCCTTTGGCCCGCTTGCCCTGTTGCCGATGAGTCAGGGACGCAGCTCGCTGGTTTGGTGCGTTCCTCCGGAACAGCAAGAGACGGTGATGGGCTGGGATGACGAAATGTTTTTGCAGCAATTACAGAAAGCTTTTGGCTGGCGTCTGGGACAGATGGTCAAAACGGGTCAGCGCTATGCCTACCCGCTGAGCCTGCGTCAGGCGGAGCGTCGGGTGTCGCACCGGTTCGCGGTCATTGGCAATGCAGCACAAACCCTGCATCCGATCGCCGGACAGGGATTCAATCTGGGGCTGCGTGATGTGATGACGCTGGCTGAAGAAGTTGTGGCCGGCGTTTCGCGGGGCGATGAGGCTGGCAGCATGGCTGTACTCAGTCGTTTCCGTCAGCGCCGAGAGTCAGATCAGGCCGCCACAATTGCGATGACCTCAGGATTGGTGACAGTCTTTGCCAACGAATACTGGCCATTGGTGGCAGGCCGGAATGCCGGTCTGATGGCCATGAATGCACTAAACGTATTGAAAGCACCGCTGGTGAAGCGGGCGATGGGACAGGTGGACAGATAAGCATGATGCAAAGCGTAGATGTAGCAATTATCGGCGGTGGTATGGTTGGCCTGACCCTGGCTGCGGCACTGGCAGATACGGAGCTCCGGATCGCTGTGATTGAAGGCCACCTGCCGGAGCCTGAACTGTCGTCGCAGCCGGATGTCCGGGTATCGGCGCTCAGCCGGGCCAGCGAACGTATCCTGCGCCGTGTCGGCGCCTGGCAGGGGATGGCAGCACGCCGGATCAGCCCCTATCAGCAAATGGATGTCTGGGAGCAGGACAGCTTCGCTCATATCAGTTTTGACGCACAAGCGTTGTCACAGCCGGATCTGGGCCACATCGTTGAAAATCGTGTGATTCAGTTATCTTTACTGGATCAGATCCAAAAACAGCACAATGTCAGCCTGATGGCTCCCGTCCGCTGCCAGCAACTGGCTTTTGGCGAACATGAAGCCTGGCTGACCCTGGATAACGGACAGCATCTGACGGCCAAACTGGTGGTTGGTGCTGATGGCGCCAATTCCTGGGTACGCAATCAACTTGATATTCCGCTGACATACTGGGATTACGGTCATCATGCGCTGGTGGCAAATATTCGTTGTGCTGAGCCGCATCAGCAGACTGCCCGGCAAATTTTCACGCCGGATGGCCCGCTCGCATTTCTGCCGCTGGCAGAGCCGGATTTGTGCTCCATCGTGTGGTCTGTCACACCGGAGAAGGCGGAAGCGCTCTTGGCCATGACGCCGGATGCATTCAATCATGCCCTGACAGCTGCATTTGATTGTCGTCTGGGCTTATGCAGTCTGGAAGGAGAGCGTCAGGTTGTGCCGCTGAAAATGCGTTATGCCCGTGACTTTGTCCGGGATCGTATTGCTCTGATTGGAGACGCTGCCCATACCATTCATCCATTGGCGGGTCAGGGCGTGAATCTGGGACTGCTGGATGCGGCGAGTCTGGCGGAGACGCTGATTGAACTGTGGCGTCAGGATAAGGATATCGGCGCTCGTCAGCACCTGCGTTACTTTGAGCGCTGGCGTAAAGCTGAAGCCGCGAAGATGATTGCGACCATGCAGGCATTCCGTGAGTTGTTTGACGGCAATCATCCGGCGAAAAAATTACTGCGTGATGTCGGCCTTCTGCTGGCCAATCATGCCCCGGGCGTGAAAGATCAGTTCATGCGCCGGGCGCTGGGTCTCAGTGGCGACCTGCCGGCACTGGCGAAAGCGTAAGCAGAGAATCAGTCGTTGAGCTGAGTGATTATTTTGAAATTTGAAACAGAAGCCGTCTCGAAAGAGGCGGCTTTTTTTTGTGAGGGGATTTGCTTTCAATCTGATTTTTTTCTCCTAAAGTAATGTTAGGCAGGGCTGGCGAAGCCCGCTTTTCGGGAAACTTCTTTTGTCGAGAACGTGTCGGCTGTCGCGAAACAGGCCGCTTTGGGTAAGGAACTATTTATGAGTCACATTCCTTCTGAACTGAAATATACGAATACCCATGAATGGGTGCGTCCCGAAGGGGATGGCGTTTATACCGTAGGGATCAGCGATCATGCTCAGGAATTGCTGGGAGATATGGTTTTTGTTGATCTGCCGGATGTGGACAGTACGACAGAAGCGGGCGATGAATGTGCCGTTGCGGAGTCGGTGAAAGCGGCTTCCGATGTGTATGCCCCTTTATCCGGGGTGGTCATTGCGATCAATGAAGATCTTGAGCTGGCTCCGGAACTGGTGAATAACGATCCTTACGGCGATGGCTGGCTGTTTCAGATCAAAGCGGATGATGAAGGTGAACTGGATGAATTGCTTGATGCGGCGGCATACCAGGAGTTAACACAAGAAGAAGATTAACCCATCGGTTTGTTGATCTTTGCCAGTCAGGCCGGTTGTGACCGGCCTGCTCATTTCGGTTACGCAGCCTCTTTCAGGCGGCGGATTTCCTGATTGACTTCTTTGACGGTGTCAAAATGACGCTGTTGTGCTTTGGTTGGGATTTTTAACAGCCCATTATCGAATTCATACCCCCCGCGACCATCAATATAAATTCTTCCACTGAATAGCCTGCTGACGTGTTTTGCAACCATCTTGGGGATGTACTGTTTAAACATGCGCATAATGATGAGCAACCTTGCCTTAAGTTTTTATGTGTTCTTGGTGTTCGTGACCGGGGGCATTATAGGGAATCAACTGTGAAATAATTGTGATATTCACAGCATAATGTTTATGTAAAATGAGATCTTGATTTAAATAATTTTGTCAAAATCCTACCGATACAGGATAAAGTTCTGAAGTGTTGTATGGATAGCCATGTAACAAAATGTTTGGAAATAGACAGATGTCTGTATTTGATTTAGGCATTCCTTATGTTTATCAGTGGTTTAAGGCTTGTTTTCGGAGTGCTGTGCAACTTTCCGACACATTCATAAGGCTGGGGTGTGGTGAAATATGAGGCAGAAAACGGGAGAGCCAGCAGATAAAAAAGTAGGATCTGCTGGAATTTATGACTGCTCCGATCTCTGTGTTTTATGACGGAAAAGTTGCATGTTTACGCAAATGAGAATCAGATGCTGAGGAAACCTAACGGCAAATGTCGCCGTACATCGGCGCACAGAGCTGAACTAAATCCTGCATTGCCAGTTCAATTCCGGCCATACGGTCGCCGCTGCTGATATTGACGCGCTGGAATTCTGCCAGCGCGTGGTCGAAGACGACCGGCAATCTTTGCTTCAGCCCGATGGGGGCGACGGTGCCAATGACCAGTCCGGTGACACTTTCGACGTCTCTGGCGTCTGCGCAGGTCATACGCCGGCACGCAAACAGAGCCCGGACCTTCTTGGGATCGACCTGCCTGGTACCCGGCACACAGGCCAGGACATGAAAACCGCTCATATCCCGCAGCAGAATCGATTTGACCATTACTTCGGGTGCGACTCCGCGGGCTTCAGCGGCTTCCTCGATGGTACGGGCGGGTTTGCTGTGCGTCAGCAGCAGGAAGTCGATGCCTTCCTGCTGAAGATAACGGGTGACAGGCGTATCTAACATCAGGCCTCTTCATCCAGCGAATAGGGCAGCGGTTGTTGCAGCCACTGACCTTCAGGCTCGGCTGCCAGACGGAAAGCCGTTCCCTCATCCAGATCATTCGGCAGCACAACCAAGGCAATCGCCTGACCATCGCTGAACTGATAACCGGCAATCACCGTGCCGCCTTTACGCCAGTTTTCACCGACGCTGCGCTCCAGTACGTCTCCGGCTTTCGGACAGTGCGCTGCCGGTCCGGACAGCAAATACATGGCGCGTTTATTGATGCCGCGCCATTTGGCCCGGGCAACGGTTTCCTGGCCGGTGTAGCAGCCTTTCTTGAAGCTGATCCCGTCCAGTGCCTGCAGATTCAGGGACTGAGGAATGAATTCAAGCTCAGTTGCTGATTCGATCCGGGCAATGCCCTGACGGATATCATAAAAATCCCACAGTGAATCATCAGACAATAAGGCTGTGCCACTCAATTTGGCTGCAATGTCATTGGCCGTTGCTGCATCGACGGCCAGCAGCCAGCGCTGATCATCAATTTTCACGGCAGTGCCATCAGGCAGCGGGCGCACATCACCTTCGCCGCCAACAAGCTGATCGATCATGGCTTCAGCCTGCTCACCCGCGAATCCCAACAGAATGTCCTGACTGGCTTCGATGGTGGTTTTTGAGAAGATGGCGTACTTTTTCAATTCCGGTAACTGGGTGTCCATCACGCTCTTGCGCTGTAACCAGCCCAGCCCATCCCGATGGCGGAACAGACGGAAGACGGTCCGCATCTTGCCTTTGGCATCACAATGAGCGCCCAGGGTGGACTGGTCCGGCGCCAGTGAGACGACATCACAGGTCACTTGTCCCTGCAGGTATGAAATGCTGTCCGGGCCAACGAGAGTCACCAGTCCCCAGCTGCTGAGATCGATCAGGGCAAGGGAAGGCATTGCGCTTTCAGCGGTAAGCGGGATTTTGTCGAATTGCAAAGTTTCAGACCAGGTACTCATCATCGTATCCATTGTTGAAAGAGGGAACGAATTACCCTCAGAAAGGCATCGAATAAGCGCTATGTTATCGCTCTGGCTGGATTTTGTCAGCCAGCAGTCTGCAATACCTGAGTTTTGATGTCAGGTATTATCTCGACCAGCTCTCATTTTACTGTGTCGTCTGCTTGTGCAGATAGGCGGCGGACAGCCAGGCTGGTAGTATTGCCGCAATAAATACACCAACAGGAGTTGAGGTTGGAAATGATAGGTGCCAATGATAAAGCACGAATTAGGTGGGCTTGCCGCCGTGGCATGCTGGAGCTGGACGTCATCCTTTTGCCGTTTTTTGAAGAGTGTTTTGATGATCTGAGCCCGCAGGAATGTCAGGATTTCGTTTCTCTGCTGACATGTGACGATCCTGACTTGTTTAATTGGCTGATGGAACACGGGAACAGCAGCAACCCGGTTCATGCAGCGATGGTGGACAAAATTGTTGCCCACAACAAGAGTAAGCTTCGCTAATCTGCATATCTTTCCTTCTGATATCTTGCTTGTCGCTTTAACCGGGGCTTACCTGACGGCGGCAGGCATGCTGTTCTTTCTGGCCGTGATTGAGGTGTTGTCATTGCCGCTGGTTTGGCTGATGTGTTTATGGCTGTGGCCTGAATATGTAAAAGCCGGAAACCGCGCCGCTCAAATCAAAGGTCGCCTCGTTCTTTTTGCGGATCAGCAACTGGAATGGCAAAACCGGCAGTGGCAATTATCTCATGCACTGTTGCTCACCCCCTACCTGCTGGTGATGGAACTGGAAGCTTCCCAACACGTACATCGCCTGACGATATGTCGGGATGCCTGTACAGATCAGGAATTCCGACGTCTGAGTCTCTTCTGTCGGTTGGCTTAATTATTTCCTTTGGCTTGTTACTGCGACAGATTCAAACTTGGAAGGCACTTCAATTTTTAACACATAACCCGCTTGAAAACCGCGCGAAGTCCTCAGGATACCGGCGTTGTCTGACGTTCTTACTGTGTAATTACATGATGAGAAATTTATAATAACAGCCTCGGAATTAGCAATGGCGAACTTCCGCACAGGTGTCTCTTGAGGGAAAGCAATGTAATGAAAATCAGACATAAGTTACTGGGGCTGGCGGGGTTAACTGTTGCTGCGATTTTTTTACTGATCGGGATCAACAGTTACAGTAATCAGCAGTTCGCAAAAATAGAAACTGCAAAAGGGCAAATCGATAAGCTGGAAGTGACATTGCTGAACCTCAGACGCAATGAAAAAGATTTTCTGGCCCGTATGGACGTGAAATATCTCAAGACGTTTAACGGGAATATCGACAAGTTTTCTCGTCAGCTGACATCGCTTAAAAATGACTTGGCTTCACTGTCGATTCAATTGCCGCAGGTCAATTCACTGCCCGGGCAGATGGCAAGCTACCATCACGGGATGCAAGACCTGGTTGCCGGTTATCAGTCTCTGGGACTGAGCCTGTCTGAAGGGTTGTATCATGACCTGTATGAAAAAGGCGATGTTCTGATTACACAGGCATCGGACAGCCCGCTGTCGCTGGAAGCTTATCAGGTTGTCCTGACGGCCAAGCTATTTGCGACTACAGATGACAAAGCTTTGCTTTCCGAATATCACCGCTATCAGGACGCATACGGCGATCAGTTAACGGCCGGACTGGGTCAGCTGTATCGTGATTTTCAACAGGCATTTGATCAGTTTGTCGCTCAGAAAACCCGGGTGGGCCTGAGCCATAAAGAAGGCCTGAGAGGTCAGATCCGTGATCAGTCACATCAGGTTGAAGCTGAGTTTGCACTGATGCAGCAGAAACTGGATCAAGAGGCGGTTGCCGTCAATGCCATGATTACCCGGTTTACCTGGCTGGTGGTCATCGCGATCATTGCGACTGTGATCGTTCTGTCCTGGCGGATCAGTGTGTCCATCTTGCGTCCGGTTGAACGCCTCAGCGGTCTGATGAACCGTATTGCGACGCGCCATGACCTGACTTTGCATGCCGATACTTCGGGGAATGATGAGCTGGCGGAAATGGGGACACATTTTAACTATCTTCTGAATAGCCTGCGTCAGCTTGTGAGCGAAGTACAGTCAGCTGTATCTGAGCTGGGTGCCGCTTCTTCTCAGCTGCAAAAGCGAAGCCAGGAGGCTGAACATGCTCTGGCTGCCCAGCTGACAGACAGCGACTCGGTTGCTACAGCCAGTACGGAAATGCGTGCGACGATCGGGGATGTCGCCAGCAGTACTCAGCAGGCGGCTTCGCACACGGCCCGCAGTCATGATGAAGCGTCACGGGGACTGGCGGAAGTTGTGGAGACCCGTTCGCGTATTTATCAGCTGTCGTCCGGTCTGGCGCAAAGTACCGAGGAAGTGTCGAGCCTATCGGGCTTGTCTGACAATATCGGCTCTGTGGTCGATGTGATCAAAAATATCGCTGAGCAGACCAACCTGCTGGCACTGAATGCGGCGATAGAAGCAGCCCGTGCCGGTGAGCAGGGCAGAGGCTTTGCGGTAGTTGCAGATGAAGTTCGCTCTCTGGCGATGCGGACTCAGCAATCGACACAGGAAATCACGTCGATCATCAGCTCCCTGCAACAGCAGACCGAGCAGGTCGTGAGCCATATTGAACATTGTCGTTCGCTGGGTGAACAGAGCGTTGCGCAGGCCGATAGTGCGGAGGTCAAAATTAACACTATTATTTCGGATATGCAGCAAATTCTGGAGACCAGTACTCAGATTGCCGCTGCTGTGGAACAGCAAAGCTATGTGTCTGAGGACATTGGTGAGCGTGTGGTTTCAATCCGTGATGTGACCAACAGCAATGTCACCATCGTGCAGGAAAATGTGCAGGCGGCGCAGTCGGTCTCGCAGCAGGCCAGTACGCTGGCTGAAGCCATCAAGGTCTTCAAAGTCTGAGTTGATTAACTGTCAGATCTGAAACGGGAGCCATGGCGGCTCCCGTTTTTTTAGCCGCTATTGGGTCTTGCGCGGATCCAGAATGGTTGGCGACAGGGTCTCCAGCATTTCCGGGTAATCGAGAGTGTAGTGCAGGCCCCGGCTTTCTTTGCGTGCCAGGGCACAGTGGACCATCAGCTCAGCGACTTGTACCAGGTTGCGTAACTCCAGCAGGTTGTTTGAGACCCGGAAGTTACTGTAGTACTCGTCGATTTCCTGCTTCAGCAGCTGGATACGGCGCATGGCTCGCTCCAGACGCTTGGTCGTCCGCACGATTCCCACATAGTCCCACATAAAGAGACGCAACTCATGCCAGTTGTGCTGAATCACGACTTCTTCGTCGGAGTTGGAGACTTTACTTTCGTCCCACAGCGGCAGTGAAGCAGGCAGGCTGACTTCATTCATATGCTCGCTGATATGGTTCGCGGCCGACCAGGCGTAGACCACACATTCCAGCAATGAGTTAGAAGCCATCCGGTTCGCACCGTGCAGACCGGTGTAGCTCACCTCACCAATGGCATACAAGCCGGTCAGATCTGTCTGGCCCTGTTTGTTCACCATCACACCGCCACAGGTATAGTGGGCTGCAGGTACGACAGGGATCGGATCGGTCGTGATGTCGATGCCGTAGGTCAGCAACTTTTCATAAATGGTCGGGAAGTGTTTGGTAACGAAATCAGCCGGTTTGTGACTGATATCCAGATACATACAGTCTGCACCCAGACGCTTCATCTCATAGTCGATGGCGCGGGCGACGACATCCCGGGGGGCCAGTTCCGCACGCTCGTCAAATTCCGGCATGAAACGGGAGCCGTCCGGGCGACGCAAGTAAGCACCTTCACCACGCAGTGCCTCCGTTAACAGGAAGTTGCGCGCCTCCGGATGGAACAGACAGGTTGGATGGAATTGGTTGAACTCCAGGTTAGCGACCCGGCACCCGGCCCGCCAGGCCATGGCAATCCCGTCGCCGGAAGAAACGTCCGGGTTTGACGTATACTGATAAACCTTGGACGCCCCGCCAGTGGCGAGAACCACGAATTTTGCACGTACGGTTTCGACGGACTCACGCTGGCGGTTCCAGATATAAGCACCGAGAACACGGTTTGGCTGTTCGGTCTGACCCAGCTTGTGGCTGGTGATTAAGTCCAGTGCGTTGTGGCGTTCAAGCACCTGAATGTTCGGGTGATTGTGGACGTTGTCCTGCAGTGACATCTGCATCGCCATACCGGTGGCATCGGCTGCATGCAGAATTCTGCGGTGACTGTGGCCGCCTTCGCGGGTCAGGTGGTAACGCGGTTGAGCATCCGTACTGTTATCTTCCTGATCAAACGGTACCCCGGCATCAATCAGCCATTGCACGCAGTCGCGGGCATTTTCCGCAATGAAACGGACCACATCTTCATCGCATAAATGGGCACCGGCAATCTGAGTATCTTCAACATGAGAGTCCACACTGTCCGTTTCATCAAAAACAGCAGCGATACCGCCTTGGGCATAGTAGGTTGAACCTTCGCTACGCGGGCCTTTACTCAGGACAAGCACTTGACACATCGGAGCAAGACGCAGTGCCAGAGACAGGCCTGCCGCGCCACTACCGATGACCAGGACATCGCAACTGTGTTCTCGGTTCTCTTTCATATTGATCTCATATCCCTGTGGTAAGTTCGCTATATTATCAAAAAACCGTTTTGGTGGGACTTTTTTGATGGTGTGAGCATTGAGTTTGCATTTCTGTCGATCGCGGCTGTGCGGTTCAATTGTCAATAGATAGGCAGTTGCGCACAAACGGCTGAGTCAGTATGGTGTGCATGGAACTTTGCGCTTTTTTTGGGGTCTTTAGTTCTTTAGGCTTCTATGTCCATAGAATATAAGCGGTTCTGAAGTGAGGATGATCAATGGTGAAGCCATCTTTATTATTGCATTCAGAACAGGATGACCTTGTCACAGACAGAGGAGTACACGCTCGAATGAGCGAGCCGTTAACTGACCAGGTACTGATAGAGCGAGTACAACGAGGGGACAAACAAGCCTTTAATCTGCTGGTCGTGAAATACCAGAATAAGGTTTGTAATCTGATTGCCCGTTATGTCGGTAACTCCGGTGATGTGCCGGATGTAGCGCAGGAAGCTTTTATTAAGGCTTACCGCGCGCTGCCGTCTTTTCGTGGGGAAAGCGCGTTTTATACCTGGCTTTATCGTATTGCTGTCAACACAGCAAAAAATCATTTAGTTGCTCAGGGGCGACGTCCGCCAGCCACCGATGTGGACGCGGAGGAGGCCGAATATTATGAAAATGGCGGTGCTCTGAAAGAAATTTCGAACCCTGAGAACCAAATGTTGTCAGATGAATTGAAGCGGGTGGTATTCAGTACCATAGAAAGCCTCCCGGATGATTTGAAGACCGCAATTACGCTTCGTGAACTTGAGGGATTGAGTTACGAGGAAATTGCAGAAGTCATGGGCTGTCCGGTCGGTACGGTACGTTCTCGTATTTTCCGGGCTCGGGAGGCGGTCGAAAAACGGATCACCCCCCTGATGCAGCGCTAATATTTGGGCCAAACGGTGACAAAGATGGCTGATAAAGAAAAAATTTCGGCTTTGCTTGATGGTGAAGATGTCGATCAGAGTGTGATTAACCAGCTTCTGGTCGATGACGCCGCAAAGCAAAGCTGGCAGGCTTATCATTTGATGAGCGATGTTTTGCATGGTGAAGCGCCGGGACAACCGCGATGGGATATCGCCGGTCAGGTGGCGATGGCACTGGAAGACGAACCTGCGCACAGCCTGTCAGGCAATCATGCTGTAACGACAGGTCATGACAATGTGGTTCAGATGCCACAGACTGAGCAGCCTCGTCCTCAGCAGGCTCGGCGCTCTATGCCAGCCTGGCTGACGCAGTTTGGTCAGGTTGCTGTCGCAGCAAGCGTCTCATTGGCAGTGATTATCGGCGTACAACAATATAACGGTGGTGAAGAAGCATCATTAGCCAGTGGGGCAAATAATGATGTACCTGTTCTTCAGACCATTCCTTTTGCCGGAACTGCTGAACCTGTGAGCCTGACCCGTGATTCTGTTCGCCCTCACTCTGAGTCGCCAAGCGAAGCTCAACTGATGGAGCAACGCCGGCGTATCAACGCAATGTTGCAGGATTATGAGTTGCAGCTGCGCCTGAATGCAGAAGACGGCAGTCTGGATAAAACTCTGTTGGAATCACACTGATTCGTGGCGGTGATATGAAAAAATTTCTGGTCGGTGTAATGACACTGGTCAGCCTGGCAATGCCTTGGCAAGCCTCTGCGGAAGAAGAGACAACCACTTCTGCAGAGGCTTTGTTGCATCAAATGGATAAGGCCACCAGGCAATTGAGTTATGAGGTGTCTTACATCCTCATCAAGAAAAACAGTATTGAACCGTTACGCTACCGCCATGCGATAGAAGACGGGCAGACTTATGCACATCTGGTTTATCTCAGTGGTCCGCCGCGGGAAGTGATTCAGCGGGGAGAGGAAGTCAGCTATTTCGAGCCTGGTCTGGATCCGTTTACGATCAACAGTAACCGTATGGTGGCCCCTTTGCCGCCGATCATGCGGAGTAATGTTGCAGAACTGGCGCAATATTACGATTTCATTCCGATGGGACGCTCCCGCGAGGCCGGAACGGCCTGCGATGTGGTGCGTATTGCTCCGAAAGACGGCGCCCGTTACTCCTATCTGTTGTGGATGGATACTCACTCACATCTGGTGCTGAGGGCAGATTTGCTCGATCGCGACGGGGAACCGCTGGAGCAGTATCGGGCGGTCTCGTATGTCGTCAATGATAAAGTGGCGGATGTGCTGGAAAGTCTGAAGTCGGTGAAACTGCCTGAAGTTGTTCAGTTGCCGCCCCAGCCTCAGGTTCAGTTGTCCTGGCAGGTGACTTGGCTGCCACAGGGGTTTGAGAGTATTGCGCATAATCGGCACCGGCTGATGCTGACAGAGCGTCCGGTGGAAAGTCAGATGTATACCGACGGGTTGTTCAGCTTTTCAATTTACGTTTCGGCAGCGGACGGGTTCAGTGTGCGGGAACAACTGGTTCGTCAGGGCCGCCGCACGCTGCACAGCCAGCTGCTGAAAGATAAAGAAGTGACTGTGGTCGGGGATATTCCGCCTGCGACCGCCAGACGGGTTGCTGAATCAGTAACCTTTGATGGAGCCGGAAAACCATGATGCATTCACTGGCGACGGTCGTCGCCGTTGCACGGAACCAGATTACGGTGAGTTGCCAGCAACAAACCAGTTGTGGTTCCTGTGCCTCGCAGAATAGTTGCGGGACGGGAGTCATCAGCAAGGTGCTGCCCGGGCGGCAGCATCAGCTGACTCTGTCGACAAGAAATATTGATGAACCGATTGAAGTCGGGCAGCTGGTTGAAATCGGTCTGTCTGAGCGCAGTGTGCTGCAGTCGGCGCTTTTGGTGTACGTTTTGCCGCTGGTGTGTATGCTGCTCGGGACCTTACTGGGTCAATGGTGGTTTGTTGAGCTGGCCGGTGGCGGTGAAGGCGGTGTGATTGCCTGTGCACTGCTGGGCGGTGCGCTGGGGTTGCTGTTGGCCCGTCGTCGCGCGTCCGGCTTGTCTGCTCAGGGGGAATACCAGCCCAGCCTGATCCGGGTTCTTGGTCAGCCCGTTGCGGACGGCCTGTCAACAAATGCGTTATCGAAAGATAGCAGCAGCCGTTGAAATTCGGTAGAATCTGCCAACTTGATCTTAGGATCCCATTCATTTTTTAATCACGAGTTAGTCACGCCAATTCATGAAGCACATTCGTAACTTTTCGATTATTGCACATATCGACCATGGTAAGTCGACGTTATCTGACCGTCTGATTCAAGTCTGCGGTGGCCTTTCCGATCGTGAAATGGCTGCGCAAGTGCTTGATTCAATGGATCTGGAACGTGAACGTGGTATCACCATCAAGGCCCAGAGCGTGACGCTCAACTATACGGCAAAAGATGGCGAAACCTATCAGCTGAACTTTATCGACACCCCGGGGCACGTGGACTTTTCCTATGAAGTTTCCCGCTCGCTGGCGGCCTGTGAAGGCGCGCTGCTGGTAGTCGATGCCGGTCAGGGGGTTGAAGCCCAGACGCTGGCCAACTGTTATACAGCGATCGAGATGGATCTGGAAGTTGTGCCGATCCTGAACAAAATCGATCTGCCTGCCGCTGACCCAGAGCGTGTCGCGGAAGAAATTGAAGAAATCGTGGGTATCGATGCACTGGAAGCGACCCGCTGTTCAGCCAAAACCGGTTTGGGTGTTGAAGATGTTCTGGAGAACATCGTGCGTTCAATTCCGGCGCCAGAAGGTGATCCGGATGCGCCGCCACAGGCACTGATCATCGACTCCTGGTTCGATAATTATCTGGGTGTTGTTTCTCTGGTCCGTATTAAGAATGGTTCCCTGAAGAAAAACGACAAGATTAAGGTGATGAGTACCGGTCAGAGCTGGAATATTGATCGTATCGGTATCTTTACGCCAAAACAGGTTGATACAGACATCCTGAGAACCGGTGAAGTGGGCTGGGTTGTTTGCGGTATTAAAGACATCCTCGGTGCGCCGGTGGGTGATACCCTGACGCTGGCGAAAAACGGCTGTGATAAACCACTGCCGGGCTTTAAGAAGGTGAAACCTCAGGTTTATGCAGGTCTGTTCCCGGTTTCATCTGATGAATATGAAAACTTCCGTGATGCGTTGGGCAAGCTGAGCCTGAACGATGCGTCACTGTTTTACGAGCCGGAAAATTCAGCCGCACTGGGCTTTGGCTTCCGTTGTGGTTTCCTTGGCATGCTGCATATGGAAATCATTCAGGAGCGCCTGGAGCGTGAGTATGATCTGGATCTGATCACGACTGCACCGACTGTGGTGTATGAAGTGAAGAAGAGCAACGGTGAATTATTCTATGTTGACAGCCCGGCGAAACTGCCGCCAATCAATGAGATTGAAGTGATTGGTGAGCCGATTGCCCGCTGTAACATTCTGGTACCAAGTGAATATCTGGGTAACGTGATCACACTGTGTGTGGAAAAACGCGGTACGCAGGTTGACATGGTTTACCACGGAAATCAGGTTGCGCTGACATACGATATCCCGATGTCTGAAGTGGTTCTGGATTTCTTCGACCGTCTGAAGTCGACTTCCCGCGGCTATGCGTCGCTGGATTATGGCTTCCAGCGCTATGAAGAATCGGACATGGTTCGCGTAGATATTCTTCTGAATGGTGATCGTGTTGATGCCTTGGCTATTATTACCCATAAGGATCATGCACAGTCCCGTGGCCGTGATCTGGTTGAGAAGATGAGAGAGTTCATTCCTCGCCAGATGTTCGATATCGCAATTCAGGCGGCTATTGGTAACCACATCATTGCCCGTTCGACGGTCAAACAGTTACGTAAAAACGTGATTGCCAAGTGCTACGGTGGTGATGTGAGCCGTAAGAAAAAGCTGCTGCAGAAGCAGAAAGAAGGCAAGAAGCGGATGAAGCAGATCGGTAACGTCGAACTGCCGCAGGAAGCCTTCCTCGCCATTCTGCATGTTGGCAAAGACAAATAAATCGAGTTCGCCTTCCGCCGCAGTTTTGCGGCGGAATGGCTAGAAAAACATGAAAAAATCATCATAGGGACATAGGAACAGCAATGGCTAATCTGTTTTCGTTAATCCTGGTGCTGGCGACCCTGTTTACCGGGATCATCTGGGCACTGGATCGGTTTATCTGGGCACCCAAGCGTCAGCTTAAAATTGATGCTGCCGCTGCAAATGCAGGTGGCCAGGTAGATTCAAAAACACTGGAGTCGGTTGCACCACAGCCGAGCTGGGTTGAGTCAAGCTGCTCAATGTTCCCTGTGATTGCCATTATCATGGTTTTTCGCTCATTTATTTATGAGCCGTTCCAGATCCCATCCGGATCGATGATGCCAACCCTGCTGGTGGGTGATTTCATTCTGGTTGAAAAGTTTGCCTATGGCCTGCGTGATCCGGTTTTCCGTCACAAGATGGTAGAAACCGGTGAGCCGGAACGTGGGGATATTGTGGTTTTCAAATATCCGCCGCAACCGAGCGTAGATTACATTAAGCGCGTCGTAGGACTGCCAGGTGATACCGTGCGGTACAGTTACAACAAGCAGATTTGTATCGTGCCTCAGGGCGGCACTGAGTGTAAGCCAGTCCTGATGACCCATATGCAGGACAGTGATTTTGTTCAGGGCAGAACGCGCCTGATTCAGTTCACGGAACAGCTGGGTGAAGTGCAGCATAATATTCTCATCCATCCGCTGGAGCCGAATCAGACGCTGAAATATCAATATCACTCAGCGTCAGACATGGCGGAGTGGGTTGTACCGGAAGGTCAATACTTTGTGATGGGTGACAACCGTGACAACAGCGCTGACAGTCGTTACTGGGGCTTCGTGCCGGAAGCAAACCTGGTGGGCAAGGCGGTCGGGATCTGGATCAGCTTTGAATTTGAACGAAGTGCCGAGAGCGTACTTCCATCTTGGATTCCTACCGGTGTGCGATTCAATCGCATCGGTGGCATAAACTGATCGGGAAAAAATGACATCTCCTGTAGAAAGACTCCAGCGAAAGCTGGGACACGAATTTAATAACAGCGAATTACTGACGCTGGCGCTGACGCACCGCAGCGCGAACGGGACACACAACGAACGTCTGGAATTTCTGGGTGATTCTATTTTGAGTTTTGTGATTGCCGATGATTTGTATCACCGCTTCCCGAAAGTGGATGAAGGTGATATGAGCCGGATGCGTGCCACGCTGGTACGCGGCAAAACCCTGGCTGAACTGGGCCGGGAGTTTGAACTGGGTGATTACCTGTTGCTGGGACCGGGCGAACTGAAAAGTGGCGGCTATCGCCGTGATTCGATTCTGGCCGACTGTGTGGAAGCTATCATTGGCGCTATTTATCTCGACAGTGATATTGAGCATGTCCGCAGCATCGTCCTGAGCTGGTATCAGAGCCGTCTCGAAACCATTAAGCCCGGGATTAACCAGAAAGACCCGAAAACCCGCCTACAGGAATGCCTGCAGGGACGACGTTTGCCGTTGCCTGCGTATACTGTAACTAAGGTGCAGGGTGAAGCACATAATCAGGAATTCACTGTGCAGTGCGAGGTCACGGGGCTGGATAAACCTGTGATTGGAAAAGGCGGTAGCCGGCGCAAGGCTGAGCAGGCTGCAGCAGAACTGGCATTGAAGCAGTTAGAATCATGACAGACAAAACCCATTGTGGCTTTATTGCCATTGTAGGCCGTCCGAACGTCGGCAAATCCACGCTGCTGAACCGTTTGGTCGGGCAGAAGTTATCCATTACCTCACGTAAGCCGCAGACAACACGTCACCGGATTATGGGGGTGGACACCCGCGACGGCTTTCAGGCGGTATACGTCGATACGCCGGGACTGCACATCGAAGAAAAACGAACCATCAACCGTCTGATGAACCGGGCGGCAAGTAGTTCTCTGACTGATGTGGAGCTGGTGTTGTTCCTGGTCGACGGAACCCAGTGGACGCCAGATGACGAGATGGTGCTCAACAAGCTGGCGAAAACAGGTCTGCCTGTTGTATTGCTGGTGAATAAAATCGACAACGTCAAAATGAAATATGATCTTTTCCCGCACATTCAGGCGTTGTCGGAAAAGATGGATTTTAAAGCAATCGTACCGGTTTCGGCCAAACACGGCGGCGGTATCGACGTGGTCGAGCAGATCGTTCGCGAAAGTCTGCCGGAAGGGGAATACTACTTCCCGGAAGAGTATGTGACAGACCGTTCTCAGCGCTTTATGGCGTCTGAAATTATCCGTGAAAAGCTGATGCGTTTTACCGGTGAGGAACTGCCGTATTCTGTGACCGTGGAAATCGAGCGGTTTGACTATAATCCGGAAACGGACGGCTTTGATATCAATGGCCTGATTCTTGTGGAACGTAAAGGCCAGAAGAAGATGGTCATCGGTAAAGCTGGCGAGAAAATCAAAACCATCGGCCGTGAAGCCCGTCTGGATATGGAAGATCTGTTCGAACGTAAGGTTTACCTGGAACTCTGGGTGAAAGTGAAATCCGGTTGGGCAGATGACGAGCGCGCCTTGCGCAGCCTCGGTTATATCGACGATCTCTAAGGACAGCGATGGAAGGGTTGCAGCGCTGTTTTGTCCTGCATGCTCGTCCCTACAGTGAGACGAGTCTGATCCTGGACGTCTTCAGTGAAGAGTCCGGTCGGATCAGCCTGATGGCAAAAGGCGCACGCCGTAAGCGCTCCAATCTCAAAGGAGCGCTTCAACCTTTTACCCCGTTATTTCTCAAATGGTCTGGTCGTGGCAGCATGCCCGTCATGACCCATGCTGAGCCGATCAGTATCGGACTGCCGATGCGCAGTTACATTCTCTATTCCGCCCTGTATGTGAATGAAATTCTCGCCCGGGTGCTGGAAGCACAGACGCCGTATCCGGCGCTGTTTCTTGATTATCTTAATGTCTTGCGTGAACTGGCTCAGGCCGAGAACCCGGAACCGGCCCTGCGACGGTTTGAACTGGCTTTATTGGATCATCTGGGGTACGGCGTGGATTTCCTGCATTGTGCGGGCAGTGGCCTGCCCGTGGATGATGTGATGACCTATAACTACCGGGAGCAAAGGGGGTTTATTGCCTCTGTCGTCGCCGGGCAGCTTACGTTTACCGGGCGGCAGCTGAAAGCCATTGCCGCCCGTCATTTTGAAACACAGGATCAGCTCAGGGCTGCAAAGCGCTTTACACGGATGGCCCTGAAACCGTATCTTGGCAGCAAACCATTAAAAAGCAGGGAATTGTTTATCCCTAGAGGAAGGAGTACCGCTTCATGAAGAATATACTGCTCGGCGTCAATATTGACCACGTCGCTACTTTACGCAATGCCCGTGGCACCCGTTATCCGGATCCTGTCCACGCGGCAGAAGTAGCCGAACGCGCTGGCGCTGATGGTATTACCATTCATTTACGCGAAGACCGCCGCCACATTACCGACCGTGACGTGCGCATTCTGCGTGAAACGATTCAGACCCGGATGAATCTGGAAATGGCGGTGACCGATGAAATGGTTCAGATTGCTCTGGAGACCAAACCTGAGTTTGTTTGCCTGGTGCCAGAAAAACGCGAAGAGCTGACCACAGAAGGCGGCCTGGATGTGGTCGGACAGCTGGACAAAGTGAAAGCGGCGACTGAAAAACTGTCTGCAGCCGGAATTCTGGTGTCGTTATTCATTGATGCTGACCGTGCGCAGATTGATGCTGCGGTAGCCTGTGGCGCGCCTTATATCGAGCTGCACACCGGTCACTATGCCGATGCAACGACGGATACAGAGCAGCAGGCCGAGCTGAAAAAAATTGCTGCGGCAGCCAGCTACGCCAGCGATCAGGGGATCAAGGTGAATGCCGGTCATGGTCTGACGTATCATAACGTGAAGCCAATCGCCGCACTGCCGGAAATCTATGAGCTGAACATTGGCCATGCGATTGTGGGCCGCGCTCTATTCGACGGTCTGCACCAAGCGGTTGCCGACATGAAAGCTGTGATGCTGGAAGCGCGCTGGTAATGGCCATTGTCGGTCTGGGCACGGATATTGCGGAAATTGCCCGCGTTGAGCTTGTGCTTGAGCGTACCGGGGCAGCCTTTGCACGCAGAGTGCTGACCCCTCAGGAGCAGGCCATTTTCAGCCAGCACAAACAGGCTGGCCGTTATCTGGCAAAGCGCTTTGCTGTCAAAGAAGCGGCTGCTAAAGCGCTGGGAACCGGCATCGCCTGTGGTGTGTCTTTTCAGGATTTTACTGTGACGAACAATGAGCGCGGTAAACCGGAACTGACGCTGGGCGGGAAAGCTGCTGAACTGGCGGCGCAGATGGCTGTTCGTCATGTCCACCTGACAATTGCTGATGAAAAGCACTATGCCGTTGCTACCGTGATTCTGGAAACAGACTGACGCGCGCGGTTACCCCGGCGACAAACAAAAAAAGGCCAGACGTGATATGTCTGGCCTTTTTTTGTTTGTCATGTAGATGGCTTATTGCCGGTAGGCCTGTGATGCTTTCACGACATTGTTCATCTCATCAATCAGCTCAAACAGCTCCGGTTCCAGGTCTGTGACTGCCGTGCCGGCTTTCAGTTGGGTTTCCAGTGTGTAGCAGAGACTTTTCAGCCTCGGAACCCCACTGTAGGCACAACTGCCGTGAAGTTTGTGTATCGACGGCCACAGCTCAATCTCTTTGCCGTCCAGCACTTCGTTTACCAGCATTTCGACCTCGGGCATGAAGTCGAGCAGCATCTGCAGCATGTCTCTGGCCAGATCTTCCTTACCGGCGGCCTGCTTCAGCGCCAGATCCCAATCCCAGCTGACATTCTGATTGAGCGGACCCGGCGCGGGGGTTGCTGAATTGGTTGGTGCCGGTTCCGGGAGGCTGGCAGGCCCGTTGTTCTGAGGCTGAGGAATCCATTTGGCCAGCATCTGCTGCAAGATCTGTTCTTCAATGGGTTTGGTCAGGTAGTCATCCATCCCCGCCCGGAGCAGGCGTTCGCGCTCACCGGCCATGGCGTGGGCCGTGACGGCAATTACCGGCGTATTATGGTTAAGGTCGGTTTCATGGATGGCCTGACAGGCGCTGACCCCGTCCATTTCCGGCATCTGAATGTCCATGAAAATAAGGTCAAAAGCCTTCTGATGGGCATATTCCACCGCTTTACGGCCACCTGTTGCGGTGATGACGGTTTCGACCCGCTCACTGAGCAGGGCTGCGATCAGCTTGAGGTTCGCCGGGTTATCATCGACGGCCATGACCGTCAGTGGTAACAGCGCATCAGCCGGGGAAGCCAGCGGTAAAGGTTCCGGTTCTTCCAGCTGATCGGTCTGGCCGATCAGTGCATCGAAGAGTTTACGCTGTGCCAGTGGTTTACCCAGGCAGGCGGTAACACCAGCGGTCAGCAGGCGTTCCGACAGGGCAAGCTCAGTGGTCGGCAGACACACCAGAACCTTATCGGCCAGTTGCTCAGCTTTGAACACCATATCCAGAATGTTCGCCAGCGGCGGCTGTTCGCCCGGCGACAGGCAGAGCAGGGCAAAATCGTGATGCTCGACATCATCTTCCGGCATATCGGCGCGGTAGGTTACTTCCAGCCCAGCCTGAAGCAGGCGCTGTTGCAACACGTTGGCAGCCTGCAGGTTCGATTCGATCAGCAGCAGGTGGCGTCCTTTGAGGTCGCGGGTATCGATCGGCTGTGAAACCGGCAGGTCGGTTTTATTCAGCCGTAAGGTAAACCAGAAGGTTGAGCCCTGATGCAGTCGGCTGGTCAGGCTGATTTCACCGCCCATCTGGGTGACCAGTTTCTGGGTAATCACCAGCCCCAGACCGGTTCCGCCATACCGGCGTGAAATACTGGCATCGGCCTGACTGAATGCCTGGAACAGCTGGGCTTGCTGGCGCTCAGAAATCCCGATCCCGGTATCCCGGACCATGAACTGAAGTTCAAGGTTTTCATCTCGGTCGGCTTTCAGCTCGACGGCAATATCAATGTTACCGCGCTCGGTAAATTTAACGGCATTACCAATCAGGTTCGTCAGTACTTGCTGGATGCGAAGCGGATCCCCAATCAGGCCGGTTGGAATCCGGGGATCGACCCGCAGCGTCAATTCCAGTCCTTTTTCGTGGGCGCTTGGTGCAAGCAGTCGCATCACCTCATCGAGAGAATCGGTAAAGTCGAACGGAATGTTTTCCAGCAGCAGTTTTCCGGCTTCCAGTTTCGAGAAGTCGAGGATGTCATTGATGATGGTCAGCAGGTTGTTGGCCGACTTTTCAATCGTCAGCAGATAATCATGCTGGCTGGCACTGAGCCGGGTTTTCAGCATCTGACGGGTAAAGCCGATGACGCCGTTGAGTGGGGTGCGCAGTTCATGGGACATGTTAGCCAGGAATTCCGATTTCACCCGGGCTGCTTCCTGTGCCCGCTTTTTGGCAATATCCAGCTCGACGTTCTGGATCTCCAGCTGCTCCAGAGTTTCACGCAGATCGGAAGTGGCCTGATCGATGCTCTGTTGCATCTCGATGTGATAATCAGACAGGGAAATCGCCATGGCGTTGATCCCGTTTTTCAGGTTATCCAGTTCGCCCAGCAGTTCTCCTTCAATCCGAACGTCCAGGTGCCCGCGGCGGATACGGTCAACGACACTGATCATGTGGGAAATCGGCCGGGTGACATCCCGCATCAGGCGATAGGCGAACAGGCCGGAGAGGATCAGACCCAGCAACAGGACCATCAGGGCGGTGAAGACTTCCTGATACTGTTGCAGCCGCAGCGGACTCATGTCCATTTCAATCGAAATGTAACCCAGCGCCTTGGCCTGAAAGCCCGGGGCTGAGAGGTTACTTTGCTGGGCTTCAGTCAGGATCGGCGCCCGCATGATCATCGTGGTGTCATTGACGACAATATCGGGCAGGAAAGGAATCGGCTTGTCATCCGGGAACATCAGGGCTTCAAAATTCCGGTGGAAGTTTGAAGTGACAAAAAGCTCATTATTGCTGTCGAAGACGGCGATACTGCGTACAATGTCGGAATGCTTGCGGTGCGCGTAGCTGATAATGCGCCGGACTGCTTCACGGTTGTGATCAGCCATCCCGTATTCGGTCGAGATGGCCAGCGGTTCAATAATGCTGGTCCCGGTTGCCACCAGCTGATGTTCCAGATCCCGGTAGCGGCTCAGGGTAAAAAATGCGCTCAATAGCAGGCCAATGATCAGGGTTGGTGCTAATGTCAGGGTGAAAACCCGGGCGCGAAGTCCGTATTTGGTCATGGTTACAAGAAATCGATTCTGTGGGAGAATTGCGGCCTATGCTGGCCACGCAAGCATGTTCCAGCCCTTAGCTTAATGAATCTTTCCCGCAGCGACAATTGAAGTCTCTGCGGCATCGCCCTGAAAAGGCGACAAAACACCGTGAGTTACAACATTATGGCACGCTTTTTTAAGCCGACGAAACGTACTGTCAGCGACACCAAGCACAAAGAAGTTACTGTGACCCGCCTGGATCATCTGGGCGCGGGGATTGCCCACCTTGACCGCAAACCGTTGTTTATTCCGGGGTTGCTGCCCGGCGAACGCGCACTGGTTCAGCTCACTGAAAACAAAAAACAATACGCCCGAGCGAAAGTGATCAAACGGCTGACAGACAGCCCGGAACGCATTACACCGCAGTGCCCGGTTTATGACCAGTGCGGTGGCTGTAACTTGCAACACCTCTCTCATTCTGCTCAGGTTGATGCAAAGCGTCAGTCGCTGGGAGAGCTGATGGCAAAATTTGCCCTCGCTGACGGGCAGGAAAAAACCGCGGTTCTGACTCAGGACAGCGCAGTGACGGGTCAGGAATGGCAGTATCGGCGCAGTGCGCGTTTCAGCCTGAGGGTTGAGCCGGGTCAGGGGCTGTGTCTTGGATTTCGCAAGGAACAGAGCAAAGACATTATCGACATCGCACATTGCCCGGTGCTGGCCGCATCGCTGAATGATCTGCTGCCGCCGCTCCGGGAAATGCTGAACTCCCTGCAGGGACGGCGTAACCTCGGGCATGTGGAGCTGGTGGAAGCGGATAACGGCCCGGTGGTCCTGATCCGGCATCTGAAACCATTTTCTGACCCGGATATGACGAAGATTCAGCAATTTGCTGACAATCAACGTGTTATGCTATTCCTTTCACCCGCTCCTGACGAAGTGATCCAACTGACCGGTGATGCACCGTATTACGAAGTGGAAGGACTCCGGCTGGCGTTTTCACCGAAGGACTTTATTCAGGTCAACCGGCCTGTCAATGAACAGATGATCGCACAGGCGATGTCATGGCTGGATGTGCAGCCTGAAGACCGGGTGCTGGATTTATTCTGCGGGTTGGGTAACTTCAGCTTGCCGCTGGCCAAAAGAGCCCGGGAAGTGGTAGGCGTTGAAGGCGTGGATGCCATGGTGCAGCGTGCCAGTGAGAATGCTGCGCTGAACGGTCTGAAAAATACTGCTTTTTATCAGGGCAATCTGGAAGACGGAATTGCGTCGTTCAGCTGGGCGCATGAAGGCTTTGATAAAGTCCTGCTGGATCCGGCCCGTGCCGGAGCGGCAGGTGTGATGACGCAGGTGGCAGCTTTGTCACCCAGCCATATTTTATATGTGTCCTGCAATCCGGCAACGCTGGCGCGGGACAGTCAGGTACTGTTGCAGCAAGGCTATCAGTTGCAACGCCTGGGGATGCTGGATATGTTTCCCCATACCGGACATTTGGAATCGATGGCCCTGTTTACCCGTGCCTGAATTCAGGCACTGACTTGAAAGGTGACAGGTATCCATCCGTAACTACGAAATACAGGACAGAATCATGGTCGCAGTTCGCGGTGCGCATTTAAAGGAAAACGTTCAATTTGAGCTGGTGCCCTGGGCAGAAAGCCTGTTACAGGACAGCACAACCTCGAACCGTCTGATCCAAACCTATCAGCGTTGTGAAGCGCATCTGGATAATCAGGCTGTTGCCAGCCAGATGCTGTGGCGTGGCCGGGAGATGGTCGAAATCCTGGTGATGCTCAGTATGGATGCCGATACCCTGATTGCTGCGTTGCTGTTCCCGCTGGTCGAGGCCGGGCTCTACAAGAGTGATGAGGTCAGAGAGGAATACGGCCAGTCGATCCTGTACATGGTAAAAGGGGTCAAACAGATGGCTGCTATCAGCCAGCTGAATGCCATCAAAGAAGGCGCGGCACAATCGGCGCAGGTGGATAATATCCGCCGGATGCTGCTGTCGATGGTAGACGACTTCCGCTGCGTGGTTATCAAACTGGCTGAGCGGATCTGTCATTTGCGCGAAGTGAAAGACGAGCCGGATGCGGTACGTCGTGCTGCTGCGCGCGAATGTGCCAATATCTACGCACCGCTGGCGAACCGTCTGGGGATCGGTCAGCTCAAGTGGGAAATCGAAGACTACGCCTTCCGGTACAATCACCCGGAAACCTACAAACAGATTGCCAAGCAACTGGCTGAACGCCGGATTGACCGTGAACAGTACATCGAACGCTTCGTGGCCGATCTGGATGAATCGATGAAAGCGTCGCACATCAAAGCCGAAGTACATGGCCGGCCGAAGCATATTTACAGCATCTGGCGCAAGATGCAGAAGAAGAGCTTGGCGTTTGATGAACTGTTTGACGTGCGTGCGGTGCGGATCATTGCCGACCAGCTTCAGGATTGTTACGCCGCGCTGGGAGTGGTCCACACCAAGTACCGTCATCTGCCCAAAGAATTCGACGACTATGTCGCGAACCCGAAACCGAACGGTTATCAGTCGATTCATACCGTGGTGATTGGTCCGGAAGGCAAAACGATTGAAATCCAGATCCGCACCAAGCAGATGCACGAAGAGTCGGAACTGGGCGTGGCTGCGCACTGGAAATACAAAGAGTCCGGCACGTCGTCCGGTGCTCATTCCGCCTATGATGAGAAAATCAACTGGCTGCGGAAACTGCTGGCCTGGCAGGAAGAGATGTCCGATTCGGGCGAAATGCTCGAAGAACTGCGCAGTCAGGTGTTCGACGATCGGGTTTATGCCTTTACGCCCAAAGGGGATGTGGTGGACCTGCCGCAGAATGCGACCCCGCTGGATTTTGCTTACCACATTCACTCAGAAGTGGGACACCGCTGTATCGGTGCCAAAGTCGAAGGACGTATCGTACCTTTCACGTATCACCTGCAAATGGGTGATCAGGTGGAAATCATCACCCAGAAAGAACCCAATCCGTCCCGTGACTGGCTGAATCCGAACCTGGGCTTTGTGAATTCCAGCCGTGCCCGTGCCAAAGTGCATGCCTGGTTCCGGAAGCAGGACAGAGACAAGAATATTGCGGCCGGCCGGGAGATCCTGGAGCAGGAACTGCACAAAATCGGCGCGACGATGAAAGACGCCGAAGCTTATGCTCTGAAACGCTTCAACGTGAATTCGACCGACGAACTCTTTGCGGGTGTCGGGAGCGGTGACCTGCGTATCAACCAGGTGATCAACCACATCAATGCGCTGGTGAACAAACCGACCGCGGAAGAAGAAGATCAGCAATTGCTGGAGCGCCTGACGGAAGCGAGTAACAAGGCCAGTCAGAAAAAACCGCAGCGTGATGCAGTGGTCGTGGAAGGGGTCGATAACCTGATGACGCATCTGGCGCGCTGTTGTCAGCCGATCCCCGGTGATGACATTGCAGGCTTTGTGACTCAGGGCCGGGGGATCTCGGTGCACCGCAGTGACTGCGAACAGCTGGAAGAATTGCGTCATGTAGCGCCGCAGCGAATCATCAACACGGTCTGGGGCGGCAGTTTTGCAGGCCGTTACGCGTTGACAGTGCGGGTAACGGCATCTGAACGCAATGGCCTGATCAAAGATCTGACGAACACACTGCATAACGAGAAGGTCAAGGTTGCCGGTGTGAAGAGCCGGATTGATTTCAGAAAGCAGATGTCGATCATGGATTTTGATGTCGAACTGACTGACCTGGATACGCTGGGCAGGGTCCTCAAGCGACTGGAACAGGTCAAAGATGTGGTCGAGGCCAGACGGTTACACTGAATCTGGCAGATTCACGAGATTAACCATTCAGCAGAAGCGGGCACCGGCCCGCTTCGTTTTATGAACAGAGCAGGATACGGTCATCATGAGCGAGAAAGCCCCCATCAACACATTGCAGGCTATTATGGCAAAACTGCGGGATCCGGACGGCGGTTGTCCCTGGGACCTCCAGCAGGATTTTGCCTCAATCGTGCCGCATACCCTGGAAGAAGCTTACGAAGTCGCGGATGCGATTGCTGAAGAAAACTGGGCTGAAGTGAAGGAAGAGCTGGGGGATTTACTGTTTCAGGTGATTTTCTACAGCCAACTGGGGAAAGAACAGGGACTGTTTGAATTTGATGATATCGTCAGCGGAATCAACAACAAGCTGATCCGGCGTCATCCGCATGTGTTTGCCGACCAGCGTTTTGAAGATGAAGCTGCCATTCACGCCAACTGGGAAGCGGAAAAAGCCAAAGAGCGTGCAGAAAAAGGGCTGGACGACAGCATTCTGGCGAATATCCCCAAAGCCATGCCCGCACTGAACCGGGCCGATAAAATCCAGAAACGCTGTGCGAGATATGGTTTCGACTGGCTAATGCTGGGCCCGGTCGTCGAAAAAGTGCAGGAAGAAATGGATGAGGTGATGGCAGAAGCCCATCAGGCCATCCCTGATCAGGACAGAATTGAGGAAGAGATCGGGGATCTGCTGTTCGCGGTGGTGAACCTCAGCCGTCACCTGAAAGTGAAGCCGGAAATGGCGCTGCACCGGGCCAACCGAAAGTTCGAACGCCGCTTTCGCGCAGTAGAACAAAGTGTCCTGGAACAAGGAAAACGCGTAGATACCTGCTCACTGGATGAGCTTGATGCCGAGTGGGAAAAAGTTAAACAGAAGGAAAAACAGAGCCAATCGGGGGAGTAAGCGCTAACCGGCTTGCATTTAAACCGTCAAGGCATTTGGGCTTGATTTGGGACAAAAACCTGTCGTCTATACTGTGATAGTTTTCACGTTGTGGCAATAAAATGTGTCTGGTATACTAATTTCCCGTCCAGATACTTTTTATCCTCTACACCAAATCTTCCAGGTTTAACATGACAACGAATTACATTTTTGTGACGGGCGGTGTTGTATCCTCCCTAGGTAAAGGTATTGCTGCAGCATCACTAGCGGCCATCTTAGAGGCCCGTGGTCTGAAAGTGACCATGATGAAGCTAGACCCTTACATCAACGTTGATCCGGGTACGATGAGCCCCATTCAACACGGTGAAGTATTCGTTACGGAAGACGGTGCAGAGACCGACCTAGACCTCGGTCACTACGAGCGTTTCATTCGTACCAAGATGACCAAGCGCAACAACTTTACCGCAGGCCGTGTTTATGAAGACGTACTGCGTAAAGAGCGTCGCGGTGACTACCTGGGTGCGACCATCCAGGTGATCCCACATATCACAAACGCGATTAAAGAGCGTGTGATTGCCGGTGCCGAAGGCCACGACATTGCGATTGTCGAAGTGGGCGGTACTGTGGGTGATATCGAATCCCTGCCATTCATGGAAGCGATCCGTCAGCTGGCGGTTGAGCTGGGCCGTGAGCGTGCCATCTTTACTCACCTGACGCTGGTGCCATATCTGGCTGCCGCGGGTGAAGTGAAAACCAAGCCAACTCAGCACTCAGTGAAAGAACTGCTGTCTATCGGTATTCAGCCAGACGTGCTGATCTGCCGTTCTGACCGCATGATTCCTGCGAACGAACGTGCCAAGATTGCACTGTTCTGTAACGTGCCTGAGAAAGCTGTGATTTCGATGAAAGACGTCGACTCCATCTACAAAATCCCTCAGCTGATTAAGTCTCAGGGTCTGGATGAGCTGGTTTGTCAGCGTTTCGGCATTACTGCGCCAGAAGCTGATCTGAGCGAGTGGGAACGCGTGATTTATGAAGAAGCGAATCCAACCAGCGAAGTGACGATCGGTATGGTCGGTAAGTACACCGAGCTGCCAGATGCTTACAAGTCAGTCAACGAAGCGCTGAAACATGCCGGTCTGAAAAACCGTCTGTCTGTGAACATCAAGTATGTTGATTCACAGGACGTTGAGTCGAAAGGCGTTGAAATGCTGGAAGGCCTGGACGCAATTCTGGTTCCGGGCGGCTTCGGTGGTCGTGGTGTTGAAGGCAAGATCATGACAGCGCAGTATGCGCGTGAAAACAAAATTCCGTACCTGGGCATCTGTCTGGGCATGCAAGTGGCTCTGATTGAGTTCGCTCGTAACGTGGCTGGCCTGACTGGTGCACATTCCACTGAGTTTGATGCGAAATCCCCTTATCCGGTTGTGGGTCTGATCACTGAGTGGGTTGACAGCGAAGGGAACGTTGAAGAACGTACTGAAGCGTCTGATCTGGGCGGTACTATGCGTCTGGGTTCTCAGCTGTGTCATCTGGAAGAAGGCAGCAAAGCCCGTGAACTGTACGGCAGTGCGACCATTCATGAGCGTCACCGTCACCGTTACGAAGTGAACAACAATCTGCTGCCTCAGCTGAAAGAAGCAGGTCTGAAAGTCTCCGGCCTGTCCGCAGACAAGAAACTGGTCGAAATTATTGAAGTGCCGGATCACCCATGGTTCGTTGCGGCTCAGTTCCACCCTGAGTTCACTTCGACCCCACGTGACGGGCATCCGTTGTTTGAAGGTTTCGTGAAGGCGGCTGGTCAGCACCAGCGCGGCGAGCTAGAAAACAGCTAAGATTACAAATAGCTGTTGCACAGGAGTGCGACAGCTTTTTTTTCGCTTTTTTAAATCAAAATAAAGCAAGAGGAAACACAATGTCTAAGATCGTTAAAGTTCTGGGTCGTGAAATTATCGACTCACGCGGTAACCCAACAGTTGAAGCGGAAGTTCACCTGGAAGGCGGATTCGTAGGTATGGCTGCGGCGCCATCTGGTGCATCTACCGGTTCTCGTGAAGCACTGGAACTGCGTGACGGCGACAAATCTCGTTTCCTTGGCAAAGGTGTACTGAAAGCCGTTGAAGCGGTGAATGGTCCTATTGCTCAGGCACTGGTTGGTAAAGATGCGAAAGCACAAGCCGACATCGACCAAATCATGATCGACCTGGACGGCACTGAAAACAAATCTAAGTTCGGTGCAAACGCAATCCTGGCGGTATCTCTGGCAAACGCAAAAGCAGCCGCTGCTGCGAAAGGCATGCCTCTGTATGAGCATATCGCTGAGCTGAACGGCACTCCGGGCCAGTTCTCTATGCCTCTGCCAATGATGAACATCATCAACGGTGGTGAGCACGCAGACAACAACGTAGACATCCAGGAATTCATGATTCAGCCAGTTGGCGCAAAAACGCTGAAAGAAGCGCTGCGTATCGGTGCTGAAGTATTCCATAACCTGGCGAAAGTTCTGAAGGCGAAAGGCCTGAACACTGCTGTGGGTGACGAAGGTGGTTTCGCACCAAACCTGGAATCTAACGCTGCGGCACTGGCTGCAATCAAAGAAGCAGTCGAAATGGCTGGTTACGTTCTGGGTAAAGACGTGACTCTGGCGATGGACTGTGCGGCTTCTGAGTTCTATGACAAAGAAGCGGGCCACTACAACATGAAAGGCGAAGGTAAAATCTTCACTTCTGAAGAGTTTAACTTCTACCTGCAGGATCTGGCGAACCAGTACCCAATCGTTTCTATCGAAGACGGTCTGGACGAGTCTGACTGGGATGGCTTCAAGCACCAGACAGAACTGCTGGGCGACAAACTGCAACTGGTGGGCGACGACCTGTTCGTAACCAACACCAAGATCCTGAAAGAAGGTATCGAGAAAGGTATCGCGAACTCTATCCTGATCAAATTCAACCAGATCGGTTCTCTGACTGAAACCCTGGCTGCGATCAAGATGGCGAAAGACGCGGGTTACACTGCCGTGATCTCTCACCGTTCTGGTGAAACTGAAGATGCAACCATCGCTGATCTGGCGGTAGGTACTGCAGCGGGTCAAATCAAGACAGGTTCTATGAGCCGTTCTGACCGTGTTGCGAAGTACAACCAGCTGATCCGTATCGAAGAAGCGCTGGGTGAGAAAGCACCTTTCAACGGTCTGAAAGAAGTGAAAGGCCAGGCATAAGCCTGATCTCTTCCTTTCGTCAGCACTGCTGACACAGAATGATAAGCCGCTCATACAGAGCGGCTTTTTTATGTCCGAATGGCGGTGCAGGAACTGGTCACACCGGGCGCTTTATGGGATTATTAGCCATTCCGGGGCTGAAAATCTGGCCTGCCGGTCTGAATCAATCAACCAAGAACGAGGCTTGCATGCGTGTATTCTGTGCTGTGTTGCTGTTAGTCCTGGCCTGGCTGCAGTACGAATTCTGGCTCGGCAAGAATGGCATGTCTGATTACATGGCGCTGACTGAAAATGTCGCGTTACAACAAAAAGCCAATGCGGAGTTGGGACAACGAAACCAGCAGATGTATGCGGAAATTAATGATTTACATCAGGGGCTGGAAGCTGTTGAAGAACGTGCCCGCCATGAGTTGGGCATGATCAAGCCGGGAGAAACCTTTTTCCGCATCGTGGGTGACAATACGCCCTGAGGGCACACTCTGACGTTATTTTTGCAGTAAGACCAACCATGACTCAAACCTTAACTGCAGTCGTTCCTGCCGCGGGTATCGGCAGCCGGATGAAGGCTGACCGCCCCAAGCAGTATCTGACCATTGCAGGCAAAACGATTTTAGAACATACGGTGGACTGCCTGTTGCAGCATCCCGCGATAGGCCGGGTTGTGATTGCGATCAGCGACGGCGATCCCTATTTTAAACAACTGCCGCTGGCACACCGCCCGGAAGTCGTGGTTGTGCCGGGCGGCGCTGAGCGTGCTGATTCGGTTTTTGCCGGTCTGGCGGTGCTGGCAGACGACGACTGGGTGCTGGTCCATGATGCCGCGCGTCCCTGTCTGCATCAGGATGATATTACCCGCTTAATTACACAGGCCAGACAGAGCCGGGATGGTGCCATTCTGGCTGCGCCGGTGCGCGATACGATGAAACGGGGCAATGGGCATCAGGCGATCGCAACGACGGTTGACCGGACGGATCTCTGGCACGCGCTTACACCGCAGATGTTTCAGGTGGGCAGGTTACGTGATGCCATGGCCAAAGCTCTGGCCGAGGGGGCTGTGATCACCGATGAAGCCTCGGCGTTAGAATATTGTGGTTTTGCACCAACGCTGGTTCCGGGCCGGGCCGATAATCTGAAAGTGACACAGCCGGAAGACCTTGTACTGGCTGAATTTTACCTGCAGCAAAGATGTAAGGAGCAGGCGTAATGCGAATTGGACACGGTTTTGACGTACATAAATTTGGCGGCGAAGGCCCGGTCATCATCGGTGGTGTTGAAGTGCCTTATGAATATGGCCTGATTGCTCACTCTGACGGGGATGTTGCCCTGCATGCCGTGTGCGATGCGCTGCTGGGTGCCATTGGTGCCGGTGATATCGGCCGTCATTTTCCGGATACCGATGCTGAGTGGGCAGGCGCAGACAGTCGGATGCTGCTCCGCGATGTGTATTCCAAAGTGAAGGCTAAAGGCTACTGTCTTGGGAATCTGGATGTCACCATTATTGCCCAGGCACCGAAAATGGCACCTTACATTGATGAGATGTGTCAGCGGATTGCCGACGATCTGGAAACAACAGTCGATAATATTAATGTAAAGGCCACGACCTCTGAGCGTCTGGGCTTTACAGGTCGCAAAGAAGGCATTGCCTGCGAAGCGGTCGTTCTGCTGCGTTCCCTGTAACGCAGTGACTTTCTGTTGAACGGAAAAATTATGACAATTGATATGGACAGCCTGAGCTGGCTGAATGGCAAGCCTGTCTGTGAGGGCCGGAGTAAAGTCCGCCCGGAAGATTTTATTGTAAAAGAGCAGCTGGGTTTTGACTTTGCCGGGAGTGGTGAGCACTTCATGGTGAAGATCCGTAAAACCGGTGAAAACACCAAGTATGTGGTCAATGAACTGGCGAAAGCATGCGGTGTGAAATCCCGGGATGTCAGCTGGGCGGGTCTGAAAGACCGGCATGCGGTGACAGAACAGTGGCTGAGCGTTTATCTGCCGGGTAAACCGGATCCGGATTTGACTCAGTTTGTTGCTGAACATCCGGGTGTGGAAGTGCTTGCGACAGACCGACATGATAAGAAACTGCGTCCGGGCGATCTGGCCGGCAACCATTTCGAGTTGCGTCTGACTGAGCTGACACAACCGCAGGAGCTGGAATCGCGCCTGGTGAAAATTCAGCAACAGGGTGTCCCGAATTATTTTGGCGCTCAACGCTTTGGTCACGACGGCAATAATGTGGTGAAAGCCCGTGCCTGGGGGAACGATGAGTTTCGGGTCCGGGATAAGAGCAAGCGCAGTTTTTACCTCTCTGCGGCCCGTTCCTGGCTGTTCAATCAGGTGCTCTCCCAGCGGATGGCTCAGGGTCAATCTGGGCTGCTGCTGGCCGGTGACTGTGTTCAGGCTGTAAACAGTGATGGCTGGGACGTGGTCGAGCAGGTAACGCCGGAATTACAGGCGCAGGTCGACAACGGAACCTTGTTTATTACTGCGCCAATGATGGGGGACAACGCCTTACCGAGTCTGGGAGAGGTGGCGGCCTTTGAAATGCAGGTCATTGAGCAGGAACCCCTGTTGCTGAAGCTGATCCGTGATAACCGGATGCGGCACGAACGCCGTCCGCTGATGCTGCGTCCGTCAGAAATGGACTGGCAACTGGAAGGAAATTCGCTTGTGGTTCAGTTTTCTTTGCCGGCTGGCTGTTTTGCGACGGCTGTCATGCGGGAGCTGATCGATGAGCCAGAGCAGAAGGATGGCAGATATGCGAATTTTGATCAGTAACGATGACGGTATCTTTGCTGAAGGAATTAATATTCTGGCCGATACCCTGAAAGAGCTGGGTGAGGTTTATGTGGTTGCCCCTGACCGGAACCGCAGCGGGGCTTCGAACTCTCTGACCCTGGAGACACCTTTGCGTGTCCGTGAAGAAGGGATCAGAAGAGTCTCCGTTGAAGGAACTCCGACGGATTGCGTGCATTTCGCGCTGAATGAATGGTTAACCGAAAAACCGGATATCGTGGTGGCAGGTATTAATCATGGCGCAAACCTGGGGGATGATGTCCTGTATTCAGGCACCGTTGCTGCCGCAACGGAAGGTCATTTTCTGGGTGTCCCTGCAATTGCCGTCTCCCTCGTTGGTCGTGAACATTTTGCGACGGCAGCGCAGGTCGTGAAGGAAATGATCGGGCGGCTCAAGATGCAGCCATTGCCCAGCAATAAAATTTTGAATATTAATGTGCCTGATGTTCCGCTGT
Organism: Photobacterium sp. 53610; assembly: GCF_036409375.1. Taxonomy (NCBI): domain Bacteria; kingdom Pseudomonadati; phylum Pseudomonadota; class Gammaproteobacteria; order Vibrionales; family Vibrionaceae; genus Photobacterium; species Photobacterium sp. 53610. Next base: position 45,251 of record NZ_JAXOFS010000017.1, read on the forward strand.
CCGATTTGGGTGAGTGGCAGATCACCCGCTTAGGTGCACGTCACCGGGCGGAAAAAATGGTGAAAGATGTCGATCCCCGGGGCAAAACGATCTACTGGCTCGGCCCCCCGGGCAGTTGTCAGGATGCCGGACCCGGAACGGATTTTTACGCCATTGAACGTAAGCAGGTATCAATTACACCGCTTCAGGTCGATCTCACCGCGCATGATGTGCTGGACGAGCTGACACAGTGGATGAAACAAGTGGAGAACAACGGATAATGCGCTATGCGGAACAACGCCATAGCCTGATGGAATATTTGCGTCAGCAGGGAATTGCTGACCGGAAAGTGCTGCAAGTCATGGACAGGGTTCCCCGTGAACATTTTGTGGATGAGGCTCTGTCACACAAAGCTTATGAAAATAATGCTCTGCCGATTGGCAGCGGGCAGACCATTTCTCAGCCCTATATCGTCGCCAGAATGACGGAATTGCTTGAGCTGAAACCGGATTCCCGGGTGCTGGAAATCGGCACCGGTTCCGGTTATCAGACAGCCATTCTGTCACAGATGGTCGAACGTGTTTACTCGGTTGAGCGGATCAAAACGCTGCAATGGCAGGCCAAGCGCCGCTTCAAGCAGCTGGATTTGCATAACATATCCACCAAGCATGGTGACGGTTGGCTCGGCTGGGCCAGCAAAGGACCTTTTGACGCCATTATTGTCACCGCAGCCGCCGAAACGGTGCCAACCGCACTGCTCGGACAGCTGGCTGAAAGAGGGCGTCTGGTCATTCCGGTAGGCGACGATTATCAGGTTCTGAAGCGTATTCGTTTCATTGACGGCCAGTTTGTCACGGACGATATTATTCCCGTTCGTTTTGTTCCCTTAGTTGCTGGGGAGCTGGCATAACGGATGAATGGCATGAGCAGAAAGAAGCGCAGACTCTCAGTGATGTTGACAGCGGGCTTGCTGCTGTCTGCTTGTGCCACTTATCCGCCGCCCGGCGCCAATTATGAGAATACTGAAGCCGGAAGCTATCGCGGCAGTTTTTACGAAGTGCAGAGAGGAGACACGCTGTACTTTATTGCCTATCTGTCTGGGCGTGATGTCAATGAGCTGATTGCAATTAATCAGCTGGCTCCGCCTTATACGATTTACCCGGGACAGAAACTCTTCCTGTGGAAGCCCAAGTATGTGGCGCCTCAGTTTGGCCATAAGGTTGCGGCGCAGCCGACTCAGCCAATCATCCAAAAACCGTCCGCGCCGCCCAAACCGCCAAAACGTGAGGTTGTACCTTATCAACCCACCGTTGTGGTCGGTCCAGCAGTTGCGGCAACGGCAGTCCCTGCAACCGCAGCGACCTCGGTGCCGGCTCCGGTGATCAAACCGCCTGTAAAATCAGCCCCAGTCAGTAAGCCAGTGGTGAAGCCATCGCCCAAACCGGCGACAGTACCACCAAAACCGGCGACATCTACGACTAAAATCGCACAAAAAAGCGTCAAGAAAGATGTTGATCGTCCTTCCACAAAAGAGTACTCTCAAGATTCAAAAAGTAACAAAGTTGTTACAAGTCAGGCCCGGCCGAAGGACGATTCTGGTAAGACTTCAAAGTCTGGTGCTGACAAGGTTGACAGTTGGGTATGGCCGACGAAAGGAAGAGTGATTGCCCGTTTCTCCGATAAGGAAAACGGCAATAAAGGCATTGATATCGCTGGTCACAGAGGCCAGGACGTCAAAGCCACTGCAGCCGGAAAAGTCGTTTATGCCGGTAATGCATTAAGGGGCTATGGCAACCTTGTCATTATCAAACACAACGACGATTACCTCAGTGCATATGCGCACAATGACCGGGTACTCGTCAGGGAGCAAGATACGGTAACCGCGGGGCAAAAAATTGCCGCGATGGGCAGCTCAGGAACGAACAGTGTCCGGCTGCACTTTGAGATCCGTTACAAAGGCAAGTCAGTGAATCCGCTCAGGTACCTGCCAGACTGACAGACTGCTCGAGCGTGATGAACCGGATTTGTGAGATGCTATCTGGGAGGCGCTATGAGCAGAAGTAATGCAGCTACTGATATCGAAAACTATGATGAGTTTGATGATGACATGGAGATCGATGTCGAAGAGCAGGAAGCCGATATTTCCGCTAAATCAGAGATCGATGATGCAGACGATGAGCTGGACATCTCGTCATACACTGTCACTCAGAAAGCATTAGATGCGACTCAGCTTTACCTTGGTGAGATCGGTTTTTCCCCACTTTTAACCGCCGAGGAAGAAGTTCTTTACGCCCGTCGTGCCCTGCGTGGTGACGAAGTGGCGCGCAAACGCATGATTGAAAGTAACCTTCGACTGGTCGTGAAGATCTCCCGCCGTTACAGCAACCGCGGTCTGGCACTGCTGGATCTGGTTGAAGAAGGGAATCTTGGTCTGATCCGTGCGGTTGAGAAATTTGATCCGGAACGTGGTTTCCGCTTCTCGACCTATGCAACCTGGTGGATCCGTCAGACGATTGAACGGGCTATCATGAACCAGACCCGGACGATTCGCCTGCCGATTCATGTCGTCAAAGAGCTGAATGTCTACCTGCGGACTGCCCGTGAGCTCGCTCAGAAGCTGGATCACGAACCAACCGCTGAAGATATTGCGTTGCAGCTTGATAAGTCGGTCGATGATGTGAACCGGATGCTGCGTCTGAATGAACGCGTCGGTTCGGTCGACAATCCCATAGGCGGTGACTCAGAAAAAGCGTTGCTGGATATTATTCCGGATGAACGTTGCGGCGGACCGGAAACTTCAACTCAGGACGACGATATGAAAACATCCATCGTCACCTGGCTGCAGGAGCTGAATCCGAAACAACGCGAAGTACTGGCCCGACGTTTTGGCCTGCTCGGTTATGAAGCCTCAACGTTGGAAGATGTTGGCCGGGAAATCGGTCTGACCCGTGAGCGGGTGCGCCAGATTCAGGTTGAGGGGCTGCGCCGTCTGCGTGATATGCTGACCCATCAGGGCTTGAATATCGAGTCGCTGTTTAATCAGGAAATGTGAATACAGCTTTGTTGAGAGCATTTCAGTAGAAAATAAAAAAGGACGCCACGGCGTCCTTTTTTGATCGGGAGAGTTCTGAATTACAGCAGTGCTTTCAGGCGGTATAACTCATCAAGCGCTTGTCGTGGCGTCAGCTCATCCGGATTCAGACGCGCCAGCGCTTCTTCGACTTCACTCGGCTCAGGAATCAGTGAAAGTTGCTGATTATCGGAGTGTTGCTGGCTCGGCTGCTCAATGGCCTGCTGATGGCCACTGGCCTCCAGTTGCTGCAGCTTTTGCTTCGCGCGCTTGATCACGGACTTCGGAACCCCGGCCAGGCTGGCGACGGCTAAACCGAAGGATTTACTGGCTGCACCTTCCTGCACCGCGTGCATAAAGGCGATTTCGTCACCGTGCTCAATCGCATCCAGATGGACATTGGCCAGTCCCGGAAGCAGTGAAGGCAATTCTGTCAGTTCGAAATAGTGGGTTGCAAACAGAGTCATGGCAGCGATCTTCTCGGCCAGCCATTCAGCACTGGCCCAGGCCAGTGACAAACCATCGTAAGTACTGGTGCCGCGGCCGATTTCATCCATCAGCACCAGACTGTTTTCCGTCGCATTGTGCAGGATATTTGCGGTCTCGGTCATTTCCACCATGAAAGTTGAACGGCCGGAGGCCAGATCGTCCGAGGCGCCAATCCGGGTAAAGATCCGATCCAGCGGGCCAATGGTGGCTGCATCTGCCGGGACGTAAGAGCCGACATGAGCCATCAGGGCAATCAGTGCTGTCTGTCGCATGTAGGTGGATTTACCGCCCATGTTCGGTCCGGTAATGATCAGCATGCGGCGGTCCTGATGCAGCGAAATCGGGTTGGCAATGAACGGATCATCCAGCACTTGCTCAACGACAGGATGGCGGCCAGCACTGATTTCAACCTCAGGTTTGTCACTCAGGGTCGGACGACAGTAATTCAGGGTATCGGCCCGTTCAGCCAGGTTTGCCAGGACATCCAGTTCTGACAGTGCTGATGCGGTCTGCTGTAATTGCGCCAGATGCGGCAGCAACTGATCAAAGAGGGCTTCCCAGAGCTGTTTTTCCAGTGCCAGTGCTTTGGATTTGGAATTCAGAACTTTGTCTTCATGCTCTTTCAACTCAGGAATGATATAACGCTCAGCGTTTTTCAGGGTCTGACGACGGACGTAATGACTGGGCACACGGTGGCTCTGGCCCCGGCTGATCTGGATATAGAAGCCATGGACCTGATTAAAACCGACTTTCAGGCTGTCGATGTCGTGGCGTTCCCGCTCACGTTCTTCCAGCTCTTCCAGAAACTTGGTTGCGCCGTCAGCCAGATCCCGCCATTCGTCCAGTTCAGCATTGTAGCCGGGGGCCAGGACGCCGCCATCGCGGATCACGACGGGCGGATTTTCAATAATGGCACGTTCTAACAGTGCGCACAGTTCATCCATTGGCTGGCTGTATTCGGCGAGCTGGCGAACATGGGCACTGTCGAGCTCATTCAGCAATTCTGCCAGCTGAGGCAGATGCTGCAGTGCGGTCCGCATCCGGGCCAGATCCCGGGGACGGGCTGAACGGAGTGCCAGTCGGGCCAGAATCCGCTCCAGATCTCCCATATGGCGTAGGACCTCAGCCAGCTCGGCAAACATGCCGCTGTCTTTCAGATTGCCAATGGCGTCCAGCCGGTGATTCAGTTGCTGGCGGTTGCGAACCGGCTGATGCAGCCAGCGTTTGAGCAGGCGGCTGCCCATCGGCGTTGCAGTATGATCCAGGACTGAAGCCAGCGTGTTTTCGGTGCCGCCGGCCAGATTCTGGGTCAGTTCCAGATTCCGGCGGGTGGCGGCATCCAGCACCACCGACTCATCCTGGCTGTCACGGGTGATGGCGCGAATATGCGGAAGGGCAGTGCGCTGGGTATCTTTGACGTACTGCAGCAGGCAGCCTGCGGCACAGAGGCCAAATTCAGCCTGTTCGACGCCGAAACCAATCAGATCCCGGGTGCCGAATTGCAGCGTCAGCTGCTGGCGGGCCGTTTCCAGATCGAATTCCCAGACCGGACGACGGCGTGCACCTTTCATATGGCTGAACAGGCCGGGCAGCGGGAAATCTTCCGGGTACAGCAACTCGACCGGGCTGGTGCGTTGCAGTTCAGCCTGCATCGCTTCTTCTGTTTCGGGTTCGGTCAGCATGAAGCGGCCGGAGGTGATATCCAGTGTGGCATAGCCGAAGCGGCCGTTCTGACAGAAAATTGCGGCAATCAGGTTATCACGCCGCTCGTGCAGCAGCGCTTCGTCACTGACGGTACCCGGCGTGACAATACGCACGACCTGTCTTTCCACCGGGCCTTTGCTGGTGGCCGGGTCGCCGATTTGCTCACAGATTGCCACCGACACACCTAACTGGACCAGTTTGGCCAGATAGGCTTCTACTGCGTGGTAAGGCACACCAGCCATCGGGATTGGCTGGCCGTTACTGGAGCCCCGCTTGGTCAGTGATATATCGAGCAGCTGAGAGGCTTGTTTGGCATCGTCAAAGAAAAGCTCGTAGAAATCTCCCATCCGGTAAAACAGCAGGACATCAGGGTTTTCTGCCTTAATCCGTAAGAATTGCTGCATCATGGGGGTGTGTTTTTCTAAACCTTGTACTGTCACGCTGTCGCCCGCTTCAAACCGAGAAAAATCAGGCTGCCTAGGATACGTGAAAGGCCCTGATGGGCAAAGGGGTGAGGAAGAATTTCTGTGGCTTGATAGCGGATGGACAACCGAGTAAGGTGGCGGCATTGGCTGCGCACGGAGGAAAGCAGATGACAGGAACATCTTTGGCAATACAGGTTGGACAGGCACTGAAAGAGCAGCAATGGCTGGCGGTGACTGCGGAATCTTGTACCGGTGGCGGTGTATCTGCTGCAATCACTGATGTTGCCGGGAGCTCGGGCTGGTTTGACCGCGCTTTCGTGACTTACAGCAATGAGGCCAAGCAGGACATGCTGGGGGTACGGGCAGACACGCTGACTGAGTATGGTGCTGTGAGTGAGCCTGTGGTGTCACAAATGGCGCAAGGCGCGCTGACTTACTCTCGAGGCCAGATCAGTGTCGCCATCAGCGGCATTGCAGGTCCGGATGGTGGAACACCGGACAAACCGGTTGGCACGGTCTGTTTTGCCTGGGCGGATGCGACGGGCTGGATGTTGGTGGAGACCTGCCATTTTGACGGTGACCGCTGGAGCGTGCGTGAGCAGGCCGTCGAGCGGGCGCTGCAAGGGATTTTGGATCGCCTGAATGCGATGCAGTGAAGATCACAATCCGGCCCGGTGGATCCCCCGGAGCGGAAAAAAATGCCATCCAGCGCTAGACACTGTATGAATGGACAGTATACTAAGCACAACTTTGATTGAATGAATTAGCATCCGTTGGAGAGTCGAATGGACGACAACAAACAGAAGGCTCTTGCCGCTGCCCTGGGTCAGATCGAAAAGCAGTTCGGTAAAGGCTCCATCATGAAGCTGGGTGACAACCGTACGATGGATATTGAAACCATCTCGACCGGTTCTCTGTCACTGGATATCGCACTGGGCGCGGGCGGCCTGCCAATGGGTCGTATCGTTGAAATCTATGGTCCGGAATCTTCGGGTAAAACAACGCTGACGCTGGAAACAATTGCAGCGGCACAGCGTAAAGGAAAGACTTGTGCCTTCATTGATGCCGAGCACGCACTGGATCCGATCTATGCGAAGAAGCTGGGCGTGAACATCGATGAGCTGCTGGTTTCTCAGCCAGATACCGGTGAGCAGGCGCTGGAAATCTGTGATGCACTGGCCCGTTCCGGTGCGGTCGATCTGATTGTTGTTGACTCCGTAGCTGCACTGACGCCGAAAGCTGAAATTGAAGGCGAAATGGGCGACTCTCACATGGGTCTGCAGGCGCGGATGCTGTCTCAGGCAATGCGTAAGCTGACGGGTAATCTGAAGCAGTCAAACTGTATGTGTATCTTCATCAACCAGATCCGGATGAAGATCGGCGTGATGTTCGGTAACCCGGAAACCACAACTGGTGGTAACGCCCTGAAATTTTATGCTTCTGTTCGTCTGGACATCCGCCGTACCGGCGCCATTAAAGAAGGCGACGAAGTGGTGGGTAACGAAACCCGTATCAAGGTTGTGAAGAACAAAGTGGCTGCGCCGTTCAAGCAAGCGGATACACAAATTCTGTACGGACAGGGCTTCAACCGCAATGGCGAGCTGATTGACCTGGGTGTGAAGCAGAAATTGATCGAAAAAGCCGGTGCCTGGTACAGCTATCAGGGCGATAAGATTGGTCAGGGTAAAGCCAATGCTTGTAAGTACCTGGCGGAGAATCCGGAAATCGCTCAAGTTATTGACAAGCAATTGCGTGAGCAACTGTTGAACCCGGCGAATCTGGCTGATGAGGCGGGTGAACCGACCAGTGCTGAGGCGGAAGATTTTGAAGCGCAGCAGGACGATGCGTTTTAATCTCTGAACCAGAGACATAAGCCTGGTTCAGAAATGTTGGAACAAACAGGCTTTTCTTAGCGGGCGCTGAACGGCGGTGAAAACACCAAAGTCAGTGCCCGCTTTGTTTTTATCAATTAGCCCGTGGGTGAATCAGCCACAGCATGGGAAAGAGGGAGACAGCAGGTGAGGAGACAAGCTCCCAAAATATCAGCAAGAGAAGCGGCGGTTGGCTATCTGTCACGCCGGGATCATGCTGAACGAGAATTGCAGCAAAAGCTGAAACAGCGAGGCTACACTGCACAGGAAGTCAGCGAGGCGATTGCTTATTGCCAGGATTATAATTGGCTGGATGATGCGCGCTATGCAGCCATGGCGGTTCGGAACGGAATCGCAAAAGGCTGGGGAAAGCTGCGGATACAGCAGGAAATGAAGATGAAGGGAGTCCATGAACTGTGTATCCGACACGCATTAGATGAAGCAGACGTTGACTGGTTCGAGCAGGCGAAAAGTGTTGCCCAGCGGAAATTTGGCGAAACACCGATGGAAACCCCGAAAGAGAAAGCACGCCGTTTGCGCTTTATGCAGTCTCGCGGATTCGACTTTGATCAAATTCGTTATGCGCTGTCGGTCGATGATGAATATTGAACCTGATTTTTCTCATGTGTTAACAGAACATTTCCCGTCAAACCCGCGTTGTTTTACAATAGTCGGCAAACCTTTTATCTTAGTCTGATTAAACCTGCAGCGGACTGCACTTTGACGCGCAGCCGCAGACAACTGAACCGCAGTTGCAGGCAGGGTGATTAACACAGCATTATTCAGGATTTTCAAATGTACATGAGCACTGATGAGATTCGCCGTGCGTTTCTTACGTTTTTTGAAAGTAAAGGCCACCAGATAGTCGAAAGTTCGTCGCTGGTTCCAGCCAATGACCCGACCCTGCTGTTTACGAATGCGGGGATGAACCAGTTTAAAGATACTTTCCTGGGTCTGGAAAAGCGTAATTACACCCGAGCGACCACGGCGCAGCGCTGTGTACGTGCCGGTGGTAAGCACAATGACCTGGAAAATGTCGGTTTTACAGCCCGTCACCACACTTTCTTTGAAATGCTGGGCAACTTCAGCTTTGGTGATTATTTCAAAGAAGATGCGATTCAGTTCGGCTGGGCATTCCTGACCGATGTACTGAAACTGCCGAAAGAGCGTCTGCTGGTGACCGTGTATCAGACGGATGATGAAGCGTTTGATATCTGGCACAAAGTGATTGGTCTGCCTGAAGATCGCATTATCCGTATCGGTGATAAAGAAGGCGGTAAAGCCTTTGAATCAGATAACTTCTGGCAGATGGGTGATACTGGTCCTTGTGGTCCGTGTACTGAGATTTTCTACGATCATGGTGATCACATCTGGGGTGGTCCTCCGGGTTCTCCGGAAGAAGACGGCGATCGTTTCATTGAAATCTGGAACATCGTTTTCATGCAATTCAACCGCCATGCTGATGGCAACATGGATCCGTTGCCAAAGCCGTCTGTAGATACCGGTATGGGAATTGAGCGCCTGGCTGCCATCATGCAGAACGTTCACTCCAACTACGAGATTGATATCTTCCAGACCCTGATTAAAGAAGCGGCATCTGTGATTGGCTACGACGATCTGTCGAATCAGTCGCTGCGTGTGGTCGCCGACCATATCCGTTCTTGTGCGTATCTGATTGTTGATGGTGTTATGCCATCAAATGAAGGCCGTGGTTATGTGCTGCGCCGGATCATTCGCCGTGCCGTTCGTCATGGGAACAAACTGGGTGCGAAAGGGGCGTTCTTCTACAAGCTGGTTGGTCCGCTCGCAGAGGTTATGGGTACTGCGGGAGACGCGCTGAAACAACAGCAGGCTGTGGTTGAGAAAGTTCTGAAGATCGAAGAAGAAAATTTCGGCCGTACGCTGGATCGCGGCATGGCAATTCTGAACGAAGCGCTGGAAACACTGAATGGCAAAGTGCTGGACGGTGAGACGGTATTCAAACTGTATGATACCTACGGTTTCCCGGCTGACCTGACCAACGATGTCGCACGTGAGCGCGGTTTCAGCATTGATGAAGAAGGCTTCAATAATGCGATGGAAGCACAGCGTCAGCGTGCTCGCGAAGCCGGTCAGTTCGGTGTGGATTATAACGACAGCGTGAAAGTGGATGCGGAAACTGAATTCTGTGGCTATGAAGGCACACAGGGTGAAGGCAAGGTGATTGCACTGTTCCGTGACGGCGAAGCCGTGGATGCGATTGCTGCCGGTGAAAAAGCGCTGGTGGTTCTGGACCATACACCGTTCTACGCCGAATCTGGCGGTCAGTGTGGTGATGCCGGTATCCTGTCTGGCAACGGGGTGACTTTCAGTGTTGAAGATACCCAGAAGTTTGGTGATGCCATTGGTCATCAGGGAGTCCTGCAAGCAGGCAGCCTGTCTGTCGGCGACAGCCTCAACGCTGTGGTTGATGCAGAGCGTCGTGCTGCAATCAGCCTGAACCACTCCGCAACGCACCTGCTGCATGCAGCATTGCGTCAGGAGCTGGGTGAGCATGTGGCTCAGAAAGGTTCATTGGTGAAACCAGACGGCCTGCGTTTCGACTTTTCGCATCTGGAGTCGGTCAAACCGGAACAATTGCGTAAGATCGAACGTATCGTCAACGAGCAGATCCGTCTGAACCATGTGATTGAAACCCACATCATGGATATCGAAGCGGCGAAAGCCAAAGGTGCGATGGCACTGTTTGGTGAGAAGTATGACGATGAAGTCCGTGTTCTGAGTATGGGCGACTTCTCGACTGAGCTGTGCGGTGGTATTCACGCGCGTCAGACCGGTGATATCGGCTTGTTCAAGATTGTTTCTGAAGGTGGTATTGCTGCCGGTATCCGCCGTATTGAAGCGGTGACGGGTGCCGGTGCGATTGCTGCGCTGCATGCCCAGGACAGTCAACTGGCAGAAACGGCCAGCCTGCTGAAGTCTGATTCAGCGTCTGTGACCAGCAAAGTCAGCGCATTGGTGGCGCAGAACAAGCAGCTGGAAAAAGAAATTCAGCAACTGAAAGACAAACTGGCGGCTCAGGAAAGTGCTGACCTGATCAATCAGGTACAGGATATCAATGGGACTAAGGTCTTGATTGCGAAGCTTGACGGTGCAGATAACAAAGCACTCCGTGGTATGGTAGACGAGCTGAAAAACAAGCTGGGAAGCGGTGTCGTCGTACTGGGGAATGTCAGCGATGGTAAAGTTGGCCTGATTGCAGGTGTGACTAAGGATATGACCGCCAAAGTGAAAGCCGGTGAACTCATTAATATGGTCGCCCAGCAGGTTGGCGGTAAAGGCGGCGGTCGTCCGGATATGGCTCAGGCTGGTGGTACCGATGCCGGTGCATTACCTGCCGCGCTGGAAAGTGTGTCGCCTTGGCTGAGTGAACGTCTCTGATTCTGGTCATTCGCACTGAAGTGTCTGATGTCGGCTGTGGTTCAGTCGACATCAATGATGAAGAAAGTGCTACAATTACAGGCAATTGAGTCGTTGAACCTGACAGTGGATGCTCGGGCGGGTGGTCATGTACAGTGATTCGAGAAGGATCTGAGCTGTACGCCTGATGCAGAAAATGTTTGTGGTTGATTGTCAAAGTCTGGATAATCGCCCACTTCTCGCTGTTTCTTGAGCAGTGACCATGAACCCGAAGGACATTGTTGAATGAATAATGGCCTTGTTTAAACTAATTAAAAGTAAGATTACTCAAGGAGCAATCGAATGCTAATTTTGACTCGTCGCGTAGGTGAGACGCTAATGATCGGTGACGAAGTAACAGTGACCGTACTTGGCGTGAAAGGAAATCAGGTTCGCATCGGTGTTAATGCGCCGAAAGAAGTGTCTGTTCACCGTGAAGAAATTTACATGCGGATACAGGCAGAGAAAGATACCGGAACGCAAGGCTCGGGTAACTACTAAACCCTGTTTTATAAAGAGGTCGGCATTGAAGCTGGCCTTTTTTGTTTTTTGGCGGCCAGCTTTGTTTGGTCAGGAAATAGAGTAGGTTGTACCGCTTAGGTTGCTTTTGTTAGCGGTTTGGTGATTAAGTATCCAGCTGGGGGCGGAAAGGCACTTTTTCTCAATAAAGTGTTTGACTTATTTTTGCCTGACAGTAATATGAGCGACCGCAAGACGGTGAGGTGGCCGAGAGGCTGAAGGCGCTCCCCTGCTAAGGGAGTATACGGTTTATCCCGTATCGAGGGTTCGAATCCCTCCTTCACCGCCATTTCTTCCTGAAGAAATAAATCTTGCAATTGCGCGTCCGTAGCTCAGCTGGATAGAGTACCTGGCTACGAACCAGGCGGTCGGAGGTTCGAATCCTCCCGGACGCGCCATAATTTGATCTCAGTGCTAACGCATTGTGAAAACACAAGATTCTGCGCGCTCGTAGCTCAGCTGGATAGAGTACCTGGCTACGAACCAGGCGGTCGGAGGTTCGAA
>NZ_JAXOFS010000018.1:0-50300 GCF_036409375.1 Photobacterium sp. 53610
CCTTCGAAGGCGGAGCCGTCAGATTTACAGTCTGATCCCTTTGGCCACTCGGGAACCCCTCCACAAGTGCGGAGCGGATAATAGCAAACAAACGGTCACTGTAAACCCTTTTTCTGTATATTCACAGTTGGCTGCTGGATTTTTCGTCATTTGCCACAATTTGTTGAGGAATCGGCCTTTTTTGTGATGGAAATTTGCCTGAGTTTACATTTCTTTACCCCGTTCCTGATATGCGTCAGATATGATTAGCCCATACCAAAAGACAGGGTGCGTAAGCATGAAAAAAGTTGTTTTGGCCGTATTGGTTGCGGCATCGCTGGCGGGGGGCGGATATGTGTACTTTCAGCAGCCTTCACATGCAGCGCAGGCGAATCAGCCAAAATCCAGCCGGCCCGTGCCTGTGGCAACCGGCGAAGTGGCTTCTCATGAAGTGGTGAGTTCTGTTTCTCTGGTCGGCAAACTGGCTGCCCAGCGCTCAGTCGTGATTGCGACAGAGGTGGCGGCCAAAGTTGATCGGATCGTTATCGATACTGATCGCAAGGTGAAACAGGGGCAACTGCTGGTTCAGCTGGATAGTGCCAAACCGCAGGCTGTCTACGATGAAGCCAAAGCCTACTATGATGACGAAAAGCGTAAATTCACGGAATACGGGCGGCTGGTGAAGCGCGGGGCGCTGACGCAAACCGAGCTAAATGCACAGCAAGCCAGTGTCAGTATCGCCAAAGCCCGTCTGGATGCAGCCAAAGCCGAGCTGGATGATCATCAAATCCGGGCGCCGTTTTCGGGGACAGTTGGTCTGATTGATTTCAGTCCCGGTCATACTGTGACGGTCGGCAGTGAACTCTTTACCCTGGACGACCTGTCGCAAATGAGGCTCGATGTGCAGGTGCCGGAACAATATCTTTCCAAACTGGCCCCGGGAATGGCTGTTCAGGCGAAAAGTCAGGCCTGGCCGGGCGACATCTTTACCGGCACCATTCAGGCGATTGATTCCCGTGTTCAGGCCGAATCACTGAATATCCGGGTGCGTGTACTGTTTGAGAATGACAGTGGCAAGCTCAAACCGGGTATGCTAATGGCCGCAGCACTGGATTTCACGCCACAACATGCAGCGATCATTCCGGTTCAGGCACTGGAATATTCAGGTACCAAGCGTTTTGTTTACCGTGTGGACGCACAAGGAATTGCCCATCGTACCGAAGTGGTGCTGGGTGCCCGGGTGAAAAATGAAGTGGTCATTGAGTCCGGGATTCAGATCGGGGATCGCATTGTGGTGCAGGGACTGGTGAATATGCGGGATGGTCTGGCCGTGATGGATGTCAGTCCGGACAGGAACGCAGACAGCCAGGCTGTGAGTGTCACCCGGACCGGAGACAATGCCTGATGTGGTTATCTGATGTTTCGGTGAAGCGTCCCGTTGTGGCGATTGTACTCAGCGTACTGCTGGTGGTGTTTGGTCTGGTGTCTTTCAGCAAACTGCCGGTACGTGAAATGCCGGATGTTGAAAATCCGGTGATCAGTATCGGGACGACTTACGAGGGGGCCTCGGCCACCATCATGGAAAGCCGGGTCACTACGGTGCTCGAAGATGAGCTCTCCGGAATCAGCGGGATTGAAAGTATTACTTCGACGACCCGGAACGGCAGTTCACGGATCAGCGTTGAGTTTGAAATGGGCTGGAACCTGACCGAAGGGGTAAGTGATGTCCGGGATGCCGTTTCCCGTGCCCGCCGTCGTCTCCCGAACGGGGCCAATGAGCCGGTTGTGTCGAAAGACAATGGTTCAGGTGAAGCCGCGATTTACATCAATCTGACGTCCAGTGAAATGGATCGCGCTCAGCTGACTGATTATGCCGATCGGGTACTGACCGATCGCTTCAGCCTGATTAACGGGGTGAGTTCAGTGCAGCTGACCGGTGCGCTTTACAAAGTTATGTATGTGCGTTTGTTGCCGGAGCAGATGGCCGGACGTGGCGTGACCACCAAGGACATCATTGATGCGCTGAACGATGAAAACGTTGAGCTGCCGGGTGGTGAGGTTCGAAATGATGCAACGACGATGTCGGTCCGTACCGCTCGGTTGTACCGAACGGCGGAAGACTTTGCGTATCTGGTCGTTCGTCAGACGTCTGATGGCTCTCCCATTTACCTGAAAGATGTGGCGGATGTGGCGATCGGCGCGCAAAACGAGGACGCGACATTTAAAAACAATGGTGTGTCCAGCCTGAGTCTGGGCATTGTCCCGATGTCTGATGCAAATCCGCTGCAAGTTGCCGAAGCCGTTCATAAAGAAGTGGACCGTTTGCAGCGTTTTCTGCCGGACGGCACGCAACTGGAAGTGGATTACGATTCCACTGTCTTTATCGAACGTTCTATCAACGAGGTTTACAACACTTTGCTGATCACCGGGGCACTGGTGGTTCTGGTGCTGTATATCTTTATTGGTCAGGCTCGGGCGACCCTGATACCGGCGGTGACTGTCCCGGTATCTCTGATCTCGGCTTTCATGGCTGCGTATTATCTTGGATTCTCGATCAACTTACTGACTTTGATGGCACTGATTCTGGCCATCGGGCTAGTGGTGGATGATGCCATTGTCGTGGTGGAAAACATTTACCATCATATTGAACGGGGTGAACCGCCTTTACTGGCAGCTTTTAAAGGAACCCGGGAAGTCGGCTTTGCGGTGATCGCGACAACCCTGGTGCTGGTGATGGTATTCCTGCCCATTGGTTTTATGGACGGTATGGTCGGGCCGTTATTTACTGAATTTTCAGTCTTGCTGGCGATGTCGGTAATTTTCTCTTCGCTGATTGCACTGACCCTGAGTCCGGTGCTCGGGAGTAAATTACTTAAGGCCAATGTGAAGCCGGGGCCGTTCAATCGTTTTGTGGACCGTCAGTTTGCGTCACTGGAAGCGGTTTACCGCAAAGCCGTGACTTTTGCAGTTCGTTGGCGCTGGGGAGCACCATTGTTCATCGTGGCGCTGATGGGAGCCAGTGTCTGGTTGTTTCAGCTGATCCCGAACCAGCTGGCTCCCTCGGAAGACCGAGGTGTGATCTTTGCCTTTGTCCGGGGGGCCGAAGCAACCAGCTACAACCGGATGGTGGGCAATATTGAACAGGTGGAACAGCGGCTGCTGCCACTGGTCGGACAGGGTTTGATCCGCTCGGTCAGTATCCAGACCCCAGCATTCGGTGGTCGTGCGGGGGATCAGACCGGTTTTGTCATCATGCAGCTGGAAGACTGGGAAAGCCGGGATGTCAGTGCAACGCAGGCGCTGGGTGTGGTACGTAAGGCACTGCACGGAATCCCTGATATCCGGGTTTGGCCGTTTATGCCGGGTTTTCGGGGGGGATCATCTGAACCCGTGCAGTTCATTCTGAATGGTGCCGACTACGATGAATTGTTTGCCTGGGCAAACAAACTGAAAGATGTCGCACAGGGCAGCGGGATGATGGACGGCGTCGATATCGACTATGCAGAAACCACTCCGGAACTGGTGGTGACAGTCGATCGGCCACGCGCGGCTGAGCTGGGAATTCCCCAATCGGATATTGCGGAAACGCTGGAAGTCATGCTGGGTGGCCGCAGTGAGACGACTTTTGTCGAGCGCGGTGAAGAATATGATGTTTATCTGCGTGGGGACGAAAACAGCTTCAATAACGCCATGGATCTGAGCCGGATTTATGTCCGGGCGAAGAACGGGGAACTGATATCGCTCAACAGTGTGGCAAAAGTGGAAGAGGTCGCTGCGGCCCGAAAACTGAGCCATAACCAGAAGCAAAAATCGATCAGCATCACTGCGAACCTGTTGCCGGGACATACGCTCGGCGAAGCACTGGACTATCTGGATGCACAGGCGCTGGGGATGTTGCCCAGTGACATCGTGATCGATTATGGCGGCGAGTCAAAAGACTTCCGGGAAAACCAGAGCAGTATGGCGATGATTTTCGGCCTGGCTTTGCTGGTTGCTTATCTGGTGCTGGCAGCGCAGTTTGAAAGTTTCATCAACCCGATGGTGGTCATGCTGACTGTACCGATGGGGATTTTCGGTGGCCTGATGGGGTTGTTGCTGATGGAGCAGAGCCTGAATATCTACAGTCAGATTGGAATGATCATGCTCATCGGCATGGTGACCAAGAATGGTATTCTGATTGTTGAGTTCGCGAATCAGTTGCGGGATAAAGGGATCGCCTTTGAGCAGGCAATTGTGGATGCATCGGCACGTCGATTGCGCCCGATTCTGATGACAGCGTTTACCACTCTTTTCGGAGCACTGCCGCTGCTGCTTTCGACCGGCGCAGGCTATGAAAGCCGGATTTCCGTCGGTACAGTCGTGTTCTTCGGCATGGCGTTTGCGACGATGGTGACCCTGTTTGTGATCCCGGCCATGTACCGATTGGTGTGTGCCCGAACCCAGTCTCCGGGGCATGTGGCGGCACAGTTACAAAAGGCGCTGGAACGAGATTATGTCGGACGTCGCTCTCATGGCGAACTGCCGCTGGATCAGACGAAATCATGAATAGGAAAGGGGCTTCAGGCCCCTTTTTCATCACTGTCAGATGCAATTAAAAGCGGTAACCTAAGGTGAACTGCGCGCCATTGTAATCGTAGTTTTTGCTCAGATCGCCCAGTGAGTGATCGGTGACGTTTGTGATGTATTCGGCTCTCATAATCAGGCGGCGATTGATATCCCAGTGAAGGCCGATACCAGCATCAACCATCACACCCGTGCTGCTTTCATAGGTCATGTCCGGAATGTTCTGATAATCCGTTGTTCTTTTCACAAAAGAGACACTCATGCGACCGACCAGCTTCAAACTGGTATCTCCCAAATAATCCGTGGCCGGGACCAGGCTGACAGCAATCTGGGACAGAGACACATCGGCTTCCTGGCTGGTGAACAGATTATTATAGGTGGTTGAACCGCTGCTATAGACTGCTTCCACCGCGATATGCGGATGGATTTCCCGCCCCAGGCCAACCGTATAGCTCGGGTTTGTTTCTTCAACTGCACCAGTGAGAGGTTGTTTCTTTTTCAGAGATACGGCACCAGCGCCGACATAGAAATAGTTATTCCCGTCTGTCGGTTTAGAAGCCTGAGCGTTTGTGCTGCATATGACTGTGGCAGCAGCAAATACGAGTGTTTTTTTCATTTCTGTATCTCGTGAAAAGATTTTTATATCGATGGGTGCCCGACATTCATAGCAAAAACCTGTGATATGAATCAATATGAATTGAGCAGCCTGTCATCACAATGGAACGAAAGCTTGATAAGTGACATCAGGAGGCGGTTTTTTGTATCAAATGATGAAGTCCGCGAAGCACTTTGAGCTCAGATTTCTGTTTCTTGATGGAATTTTGAGGGGAACAGACGCAAGTCAGTGTGCTGTTCTGAAAAAGGCAAACCGAGGGGCATTATTACCCCTCAGATTCAAACCCATCGGTTCTCAGAACCGGTAACCCAGCGCCAGCTGTATCCCTTCATAAGTCATGCTGTTGTCGAAATCGAAATTTCCCAGAGAACTGTCTGCAAAATTTGTGATGTATTCACCGCGAATCATGAAGCGTTTGTTCATATTCCACTGAATCCCTACACCAGCGTCGAACATGAATCCTGAATCACTGTCTTTTATCGTATAGCCCTGAGTGATTTTCGTCTCGGCGATTACCATGGAAGCATTCAGGCGCGTATACAGCTTGATACCTGAATGACCAATTTCGCCGGTAGAAGGTACAATGCTGAAACCCAGTTGGCTTAATGACATTTCATACTTAGTGTTATCCAGTCGGTTCCACTCATTGGTGTAATCAGTCGCGCTGTAATTGATAAAAGTTTCTAAGGCAATGTAATCGTTGAATTCGTGACCGAATCCCAAAGTCAGATTGGGCGTTAGGTTTTCGGTGAGATGCTCGGGTTTCTCCTTCAGTTTCGGACCTAAGAGGCCGATCCCACCATAAATATAAGATGGCGCCGCCAGCGCTGGCGTACAGGCCAGCAGGCAGATTGCTGAAAGTGTTGTCATTGATTTCATGGATAGAACCTCAAAGGTGAAAATAATTGAACACTGTACAAAACGACAATTTAATAACAATGATTGGATATAAAATCAATGGTTTGTGTGTTTTGTTTCGTATTCTTGGGCGTGTGTGAAGCCACTTCGTCTGTTAATTGAGCAATTTTGATGAGTTCAGAAAGTGCAATAGGTATGTCCACTCCGATTCAATTGAATAGAGAACGAAGCAGGTCTGGGTGAATGATGCTAAAGATAAAGTCTCTTGAAACCATGGCTTCTGAGCGATTTTCCAGTACAATTCCTGCTCCCATCCGCGTTGTGAAACGCACAGTGAAGAAGAGCATCATGTCAGAAAATAAACCACAGTCGCGTTCAGGCGCGTCATCTTCAGATTCAGGTCAGGTTCGTCTGAATAAGTTCATCAGTGATACGGGTTACTGTTCACGCCGAGAAGCCGATAAGCTGATAGAGCAAGGCCGGGTACTGATTAACGGGCAACTGCCTGAGATGGGGATGAAAGTGGGGCCTGATGATGAGGTGCAGGTGGACGATAAGCCGCTGCGCCGCAAAGAGCCGCCGATTTATATCGCGCTGAATAAACCAGCCGGGATTACCTGTACGACAGAGCGCCATGTGGAAGGCAATATTGTTGATTTTATTGGCCATCGTAAACGTATTTTCCCAATCGGACGTCTGGATAAAGCCTCGGATGGACTGATTTTCATGACGAACGATGGTGACATCGTGAATAAAATCCTGCGCGCCGGTAACTCGCATGAGAAAGAATATGTCGTGCGGGTGAATAAGCCTGTGACACAGGCGTTTCTGGATAAAATGGCCTCCGGTGTCGAGATTCTTGATACGGTGACTTTGCCTTGTCAGGTCAGCAAAGAAACCACTTATTCATTCCGGATTGTGTTGACCCAGGGACTGAACCGCCAGATTCGACGGATGTGTGAAGCGCTTGACTATGAAGTATATAAACTGCGTCGGGTGCGGATCATGAACATCACCATTGATGGCCTGCCAAATGGGAAGTGGCGCTATCTCACAGATGATGAAATGGTTGAAATTTACCGTCTGCTGGCACAGTCGAGCAAGACAGAAGAAGCTTCCCGGATCAGCGGCCAGGGGGAGTCGATTGCGAAAGCAACCGATGCAAAATTGTATGATGCGCGTCAGCAGAGAAAAGACGAACCGGCTGTGAAATACAAAACTTATCACGGTAAAGGTGAAGTCGATCGTCGCCGTTCCGGCAGTCAACCGGGTAAAAGCCATGGGACTCGTTCGGATTCGCAGCAGCGCTCGCATGGTGCAAAACCAGGTGGTCAGTCCGCAAGAGGACCGCGCAGAAGCCGTCAGGACGATGCCAGCCAAAAACCTGCCTCTCCCGGTATTAAAAAGTGGAAGTCGAAAAAGGAACAGGACTAAGTCAGACTCGGTCAGAAGAAGTCTGTAGTGGTCTCAATCCGATTCTGCTTGCATTCCCTTGTACAACTTTGCACTATTCAGTGATTACATGATTCAAAACGGCTTTCATGCCGGAAAAGCAAAGATACAGGGGAAGTCATGGCAGGCAACACAATAGGACAAGTTTTTCGCGTTACGACCTTTGGTGAAAGTCATGGGGTGGCGTTGGGCTGTATCGTTGACGGATGTCCTCCGGGGCTGGCATTGACCGAAGCCGACATGCAGCATGATCTCGATCGCCGTCGTCCCGGCACCTCTAAGTACACGACTCAACGCCGTGAACCGGATGAAGTAAAGATCCTCGCCGGGGTATTTGAAGGCAAAACCACAGGGACCTCTATTGGTCTGATGATCGAAAATACTGATCAGCGCTCCAAAGATTACTCGAATATCAAAGATCTCTTCCGTCCTGGTCATGCAGACTACACCTACGAGCAAAAATACGGGATCCGTGATTACCGTGGCGGAGGCCGCTCTTCAGCCCGTGAAACTGCAATGCGTGTTGCCGCAGGCGCGATTGCCAAAAAGTACCTGAAACAAGTCCATGGCATTGAAGTTCGTGCTTATTTGTCTCAGATGGGTGACGTGAAGATTGAGAGCATCGACTGGACACAGGTGGAACAAAATGCTTTCTTCTGCCCGGATGCTTCGAAAGTAGAAGCGCTGGATGAACTGATTCGTCAGTTGAAGAAAGATGGTGATTCGATTGGCGCCAAACTGACTGTAGTCGCAGAGAATGTGCCAGTTGGCTTGGGCGAGCCGGTTTTCGATCGCCTTGATGCTGATATTGCCCATGCGCTGATGGGAATCAATGCTGTCAAAGGTGTTGAAATTGGTGATGGTTTTGACGTTGTTCAGCAACGTGGCAGTGAACACCGTGATGCAATGTCGCCAGAAGGTTTTCATTCGAATCATGCCGGCGGTATCCTGGGGGGCATTTCTTCCGGTCAGGACATCGTCGCCCATCTGGCTTTGAAACCAACCTCGAGTATCACGGTCCCGGGAGAAACTATCAATAAGCAGGGTGAAAGCGCTGAAGTTGTCACGCGAGGCCGTCACGACCCATGCGTGGGGATTCGAGCGGTACCAATTGCCGAAGCCATGGTTGCTATTGTGCTGATGGATCACTTAATGCGTCACCGGGCGCAAAATGCTGATGTCATCACAACAACGCCTCAGCTGAAAGAGATCAGGTAGCATTTGCTGCAGAGCACATGAAATGGAAGGAGGGCTTTGGGGAGCCCTCTTTTGATATGCACTTTCGTTTTAACGTCGCACACTTGATGCAAAATAGCTATAATCCCCAGCATTGCTGCTACGGGAGGGTGTTAAAACCTGACTGAGAATCACCTTTTATAAGCTAACTGAAGTAACGCGTTTGTCCATGTCTCACAATTATCACGACCTGATACACCTTTTTAATCATACTTTTTTGCGCCCTTACAACACTGAACTTCTTCTCGGTGGTGATGAGCCGGTTTATTTACCGGCAGATGAGCAGCATCCGCATCATCGGATTATCTTTGCGCGTGGTTATTTTGCCTCGGCACTTCATGAAATCGCCCATTGGTGCATTGCCGGCCAAGAACGCCGTTTACTAGAAGACTATGGCTATTGGTATTTACCTGACGGTCGGGATAAGGGCCAGCAAGCGGCTTTTGAACAGGTGGAAATTAAGCCTCAGGCCGTTGAATGGATTCTGGCGGCCAGTTGTGGTTTTTGTTTTCAGGTGAGTTGTGACAACCTGAGTGGTGATCATGAGCCCGATCGGGTAGGATTTACCCGCAAAGTTCGTGCGCAGGTATTGAGGTATCTGAGTGACAGAATGCCTGAGCGGGTCGGGTTACTTTCCGATGTGCTGCGCCAGCATTACGGGGTAGTACCATTACGGGCGGAAGATTTTCCTGAACCGGAAGTGGCTGTCTGAAAAACGTGGTGGCCAGAAAATTGGTCAGAATTTGATAGACAAATAAGAGTGACGAGATGATCCAGCAATACGAAGAAAAGTTGCTTACCCTGATTGATCAGATGGTAGAAACAGCATCTGATGACGAATTATTCGCCGGAGGATACCTGCGTGGCCATATCTCGTTATCTGCTGCGGTTTGTGAACGAGATGGTATGGCGACCACAGAAGCGATGAATCAGGCTGTCGGTGAGAGCCTGAAAGAGGCACAATCTGAACTGAATCCAGCAGACCAACAGCTTGTGAAATCATTGTGGCAACAGCTTCAGGAAAGTGCAGCTTAGTAGTTAGTTTTTTTGCTCAAACCAGAGCCAAAAAGGCCAGTACAATGTACTGGCCTTTTTGTTTCATGTCGTTTTCAAGCGTCAGTCATGGTTTCTGAAAGCAGTACGAATCAAGACAATTGCAATGCCTAACATGCCACCCAGCAGTGCTGCAATGATGACAATTAAAGCGCGTTTGGGCTTATCTTTTGTCACTGGCTTTTCAACGTTTTCTAGGAAACGATAGGTTTTAAAGTGAATATTTTTATTTAATTCCGTTCCCTGTATTAACGCCAAACGGGCTTCAACTTCCTGAATACGAGGTTCGACAACACTGAGATTCTTCACAGAATCCAGTGCATTGATTTTTGCAGCCAGTGCTTTGGCGCCCAAGTTGATGGCAAAGATTTCGTTATTACCAAGATTTTGCACAGGGTGCTCAACATCAGCCGCACGGGCAATTTTGAGTGCATATTCTGTCCGTTCTTTTTCGACTTTCAGGAGGCTGGTAGCTTGGCTTTCTAGTAA
Source organism: Photobacterium sp. 53610 (assembly GCF_036409375.1). Classification (NCBI taxonomy): domain Bacteria; kingdom Pseudomonadati; phylum Pseudomonadota; class Gammaproteobacteria; order Vibrionales; family Vibrionaceae; genus Photobacterium; species Photobacterium sp. 53610. Next base: position 10,247 of record NZ_JAXOFS010000018.1, read on the forward strand.
TTTAAGCTGTTGGCTTAGTTCACTTTCCTTTGCCGAGATCAGTGCCTGAATATTATTCATGGTGTCTTTATAAACTTTCGCCGACACAAAATTGATATATTGATTCAGCATCTCAAAGCTATTGTTGCTGGCAGTCGCTTGAAGACTGATCAGGAAAATATCTTCTTCCTGTTTACTCGCTTGCTTGGCACTGATTTTTTCGAACCAGCTCTCGAGTGCACGATCGGTATCCTTATCACCTGTGATTTTATTGTCAATCAGGTATTGTTTAAAATCTGAATTCCCCAGCAGGTAGGCTTTTTTATTCGCAAGAGAGTTAAAGCTGTTGATAAAGTTTTTAAACAGAACTTCAGCATCAATGACATCGCTGAGTTGGTTTTTAACCTGAAGAGTGCCATCTTCAGTCTGTTGGAGACCTGATTCAAAGGTTGGCTGGAATGCACTGATTTCCCTCTGAAGTTGTGCGAAATCTGTGATCTGTGGTTGAATGACTTTCGCTTTTGCTGTCCACCACTCTTGTGCCGAGAGTGCGTAGGCAATCCCTGCGATAGAAAACAGTATCGTAAACAGGATAATCAACAGTTTTTCTTGCCAGAGTGTTCTGACCAATAGGATGAGATCGATTTCATCGGTATTGTCATGATTTTGCATAGATATTTTTGAAGAATGAACAAGTTTAGGGCCTGAAGGTGCGGCTGTGGTCTGTGTATCTGTCACTATGATACTTCCATTGATAACTACAATTTGTGATGCGATAAAGTAAAAAAGGACCGGTACTTTCTTTGTGATTTTATCAAAAAGTGTCGCACTGGGTATAATTCTCAGGTAAATGTTTACTCACATCGGAATTATAGGGGGGGCATCGAAGTGGAGGCAAGCAGACAAGCGCCTGTGTCCTAAATTTGTGGCGCAAGTTTGATTTAGCTGCCATTTTGTATCGGAAGTTGGGCAACAAGAAGGTCATTGATACGCACCATAGCATGCTCAGAAAAGCACGTTAATCCAGAGTATAAGGAAAACTGATGTACTTACGTCGGTAATTTGAAGATCCTGCAAAGAGTGTCAGCAGGATTGAAACGGCCAGTAATCCCAAGCTAAACACCAGGTTTTCCTGAACGACCAGTTGATAGCAGCAAGTGGCAAAAAAAGTGATTGCAAATAACAGGTTCATTTTATGTAGCAATGGATGCTTAACAGAAAAAACAGCATACTTTTTGAACATCTTACGACCTCACGAAAGCCAAGTGATTCATTCATCTAAACAGTGAAGGCGACAAAGAGATGAGAAGATTAATTTTCCACCATTGCAGTTGAAGGTTATCTGTTTTTTTGAGGAGCAGATCAATCGATAAGTCACTTGGGCTGTTTGTAGGGCTGATTGATTTGTAAGAAAACGTTCATTTTTCGCTCTCACAAAGCGAATCCACCGCATCAGCGGTGGATTTTGATAGGTAAATAGCATTATTGCTACTGAGCTATCTTGCGGCTGTACCAAGGCTCTCTGGCATCTGTAATGGTAAAAAGCTGATATTTCCGGTTCAGCATTTGGCCGCCATCCCGTGTCAGTGGTAACCAAGAAATCGTGGCGCGGTTTCGGCTAGGTTTGACTGTCATCAAATCGTAAGGGATTGAAATATAAAAACCTTTATTGTAGCTGCCTTCACCGTATTCATCCGCTGACAAGTTGGTTAAGGTAACAAAGGCGCCGGCAATCACACCGCTGTCAAACTGCTTGGATAAATCAAAAGTCATCCCAATATCTTCGGTCAGGTAGCGGCCTGCACTGATTTTCATTAGTGTGTTTGGCAGGAAAGACCATCGTGGTTGATAGTAGAACGTTGCGTGACCAGTCAAAGCGCCTGTTTGGACTCTGTAATCTCGGCCTGTGATAGGGTCAGTATGGACCTCATCGCGAAACAATCCGAGCTGGGTATCCGGATCACGCTGGATCACATAGTTCAAATCCAAACCAATAGCCCAGTCAGTTTGCATCGGTCGATATAAAATTTCGCTGCCTGCGCCGGCAAACATCATTTCCAAATAGCCGCCATAGGCCTGTGCATACCAATTTTCCGCCAGCTGATCCATCCATGTGAGCTGCAAGTTATTGACTCGTATCGCATTACCATCAATGTACTGGCGAACCAAGGTACGTACACGTTTTAGGTCGGTGCCATCAGGCGGAACGTCATACTTAAATTTATCGTAGTTATCCAGCAGGTTCAGATATAGACTGCCTCCCAGCTCCCACTGATCATTCATCTGATAACTCGCGCCGGTATTGAGCCCAATGTTATACAGGTAAAAGCCTTCAGAGCCGCCAAAAGATTGTTGCAGATTCGGTGAGATACTGATATCCCATGGATTTTGGTTTTGAGCGATGAGTTGCCCTTGAGGTGCATCTGGTGCCTGAGTCGTGATCGCATCATCAATGGCTGCGTCGACATAGTTGTAGCGCGCAACATCATCAAATGCTTTCGTACGAACGATGGTTTCAGTGACTGGTAGATCATGGCCTGTTTCGATGAGCCGATATTCATCAAAAGCCGGAGCGCCAGTTGTTGGAGATGTCGGCAAATGATTACTTAGAATGATGGCCGCACGTTCATAGCCTTCTTTCCGGTTGCGGTATTTTTCTTGTGATGCCAGGACAGTCACCGTCTTTTCATCGGCGTAGATTGTCGGATTTTTGAATCCAGCATTAGCGTGTAAAGCCTCAGCGATGTTTTGCCAATCCTCAAGGTTTAAATCGTGTTTCTTAAGGTCTGGCGCATAGGTCGGCTTGGGCGTATCTCGCCAGGACGTTGCCAGGGTATTAAAATTAGTGTTTAAGTTAAAACCAAACGTCCAGGTGTTGCCCCGTTCATAACTCAGGCGGACATCTCCCCAGTTATCTAAACGATAAAGAATGCCCAAATTCCAAGGGCTGTCCTGAATTAAATTTATACCGGCAAAAGTGACGGGAAAATCACTGGAATAGTCGTTCCCGTCATATTCTAGTTTCAGGCGAATCGGCCGCCAGGGAGACTGGTACTCGATACCGCCGAAGACGGCAGTGCAACCAGAAAACCACCGTTCGAAATCCACAGTGCCGCCTTTGCCTTTAAATTCAGTATTTCGGTCACAGTCATTGCCCAGGTTTTTATCACCAGATATATTCGCACTGTTGCCAAGGTAGCCCCAGCCTAGTCCCAGTGTAAAATCAAATGGTCCCCAGTGCTTACTGGCAGCTAGGTATTCGCCATCGAATAAGCCTGTGCCACCAAAATCCCGAATGCCAATAGCAGTTTCCGGCAGCCAGTAGCTCTCTTCCAACAAGCGAAGTTTAAAATCGATCCCCTTATCTGTGTATTTCGTATCGCCGCTGAAACTTGGGTCTTCACTATAAAGTACATCCTGCACCAAGGTGTAGCGAATGGTTGTTTCCAACCACGGGAAGAGCTGGAGCGACACATTGTAATGCAAGTAATCGTTATTGTAGGTTGCACCAAATGTAAACTCCCCTTCGGGGGCGACACGTCCAGAAGGCATTTGTATCAACCCAACCCCACCGAAATCATTTTGAGAGGTTTGAAACGCTGGATAACTAAACTCATCTGCAATGGCTGACGGGATGGCACAACTCAGTGATAACCCGAATAGCAGGCTGAGGCGCAGAGCGTAAGGAGAAAAAGCAGAGGTAACCATCAATAAGGCCTTTGTTTGAGCAAGTCGACGATGTCGTCATTGAGTGATTCGTAGCCATCAGGCAGTGAGGTGAATGGCAGGTAGATGGTTGCACCGGGAGCAATATCTTTGTGGTTACGATTCCAGTAAGCAATATTATGTTGCTCGGCTTTGCCATCAGGCTGAATGACCCAGAGATAGTCAGGGTTGCTGATGGTGAGTGACGTGACTTGCTGTAAATAGTCAGTTGCGTTTTTTCGTTCCTGCCAGGAGAGTTTAATTTTACTATCTTCTAGGTTGGGCTGTAAAAACGCACCAAAGACTTTGACCGTTTCTGGCCGGGTGATAACTTGCAGTCTGAATTGACCATTCAATCCAGGGTTCTTGTCAGGAGAAATTCTGACCGAATCTCGGTCTAATGACTGAATGATTCGTTGTCCGGGTAAAGGCGCAGACAAAGCATTGGCCAGTATTTGCAATGAATGGCTAGTTTCAGGTTTCTTGTTACGCACCTGTTGTGCCAGTTGCTGAAGTTGCAGAATGACAGCTGATTGCTGTTCTTTCATCACCTGCCTTGTGATGCTATCTGACCGCCAGAGCATCGAGCCAAACCAGTAAAGAGACTGTCCAGAAACTTTAGCTGGTAATTGATTTAAATTTGCCAAAGTATCTTGAAGAACTTGGTCTAATCGAACTGTTGTTGGGTAACGTAATTGCAGGCCTTGGTTCGATTGGTTGATTCTGACCTCGACTACAGTCGATGCTATGACTCTTGTATCCGGTTGGGAAAAAGCAGGTGGTGTCAGCATGCACCAAGCAAGAATACTTATGAGTAATACAATGATTTTATGGCGTTTGTGTCGGTAAGTTTGAAGCATGTGCATTCTTATCACCCGTCAGTTTCCAAAGGGTTTCAGGATTTGTGTTTCCAGAACGGGTAACCCCGGCGCAATGAGCTGGCGGCTCATTAAAACTTGGCCATTATCCGGATGAATCCAAAACTCATTTTCAAAAGAGAGTTTCAGGCTTGGTGCTTCAACCATTTCCACAAAAAAGCGGGTGGAATGGATTATTCCATTGATGGAAATTGTCTTTGGGCCCTGATCTTTGAAAGTTGAAATGAGTTGATAACCAAAATGATACCCAGGTTGCCAATCGATTCGGCGTTGCCAGTATTTTGGTGTGGAAGGTTTTTGTAAACCCAGAGCAACCGGGTCCGGTTTGTCTGCTTCGATATGAAGTAAATTGCCCTGAGGTAAGTTCAATGTTTTGACCAGGCGACCTTGTTCGGTGACTAACATGCCTTTGTCTGCGGCCAGCCATTTTAACTGTAGCGCTGAAGCTGATGGAGTTGTTTGGAAACTAGGGGAGCTTTCCGCCAATGCAAGAACCATGAAGGCCTGAGGGCCGTTGCCAATGCGGGCGTATATAGTTGCATAGGGTAACTGCTCAATCCATGATTGAGGTTTATGTGTGTCTGTTTCCCCTCTGACAGCCAATCTGAAGGTATCTGATACGCTCTGAAATTTCTGGCTGCAGCCAGAGATGACGAGGGAGGATAGGAGGATTGTGAGAATAAATCGATTCGGAACAAATGGGCGAAAGGGCAACATCCTATGTCCATCTTTAAAAAGTAATCTGAAAACATAAAAATAACCGCACTCAGTGCGGTTATTCAAACGCTAAGAAAGCAATCATACTTTCGTGATTAGCCCTGATTGACCGAAGTTGTAGTTGCTGTGTCGTTGCCATTTGCATCAACTATTGCAACAGCTGTAACTGCAACTGCAGCACCAACAGCTACGGTTGTGGCTGTAATACCACCAACAGCGGCCGCTGAAGCACCAGCAGTGCCTGCAGCAGTGCCTGCTGCTGCTGTTGAAGCTGTCGTCGCAGATGTTGTTGAGGTTGATGCAGCAACACTGCCAGTTCCGGTTGCTGCCAATGCTGAACTAGCCATCAAGAGGGCAGCCAGAGAAACGAATACCTTTTTCATCCTATTCCCTTATCTTATTGTGTTGAGTGATTGAATTGTATTAATGCGGCTCATTGTTAAGGCAAAGCGCTCTTCAATGATATTGGGATATATCACGGATGGCAATGTGTTGAATGTGAAGATTTATGTTTTTTCAATAGGGCAATCGCTGAGGTTGCCTAAAAAGACTATTAATAGAATTGTCTTGATTAGCCATATTGAGTGAGTAGTATTAGTTTATGCTAACTTATTGATAGCTATCAATATGTATTTTTACAAAGAGCTAACAAAGAACAATTGCTCTAAATAGATACTAGTTGCATTTAATGGTTTCTCAGTGAGGTTTGATTGTGTAGAATGCGGCAGCCAAAGTGACAGTCAGCTGCATAGGCTGTTGTTGTGGTTATTTGTTTTGAAGGATTTTGTTAAATTTTCGTCAAGCGCTGCTCTTATCACAATTTTTCAAAAAAATATGATAGGTTGTAGTCGGTTGTCACTTTGAAACTGTAACCTGCGCATAAATCATGGATGTGATGAAGGCATTTAGGAGCTGTAACCTAAGGGCGGTAGCGTGCCTGAAATGCGAATTTTCAGCTCTAATGCCTAAGTTCAAAGACACATTTGCTGTTCTTGATATCAGATAATCCTATCACTCGCTCTAGCGCATTGTTTTGAAATTGGTAAGCTAAATTGAAGAGCAATTCAATACATTGCTGATACAACAATAATCATAGTGCGCAACTCTCTGCATTTTTGGCAATCTAAATTCACAATTAAGTCTTTGTTTTTAGATCAAAATTCAATTTTTTACTTATCAATGTTGATTGGATATGGATTTCTCAAAGAAGCTCATTTTATCTGCTGTGTTGCCACTGTTACTGGCAGGCTGTACAGTGGTACCCGGTTCTCATCTGTCAGTGCCTGACAATAAACAAGACAATGAAGCATTTCGAATGGCTGAACAGGTTCAAGTATACCCATTGACGCCTTCAGTTATCCGCCAGTCGAAAAGGCCCGAAATTTCTGCTAGAACAAATCCTGTGCTTGATGCGGAGCTTAATGGTTATGAATATTATATTGGTCCTGGGGATATCCTGAATATAACGATATGGGATCATCCCGAGCTAACCATTCCCGCTGGTTCTTACCGCAGCTCTAGTGAATCAGGGAATTGGGTTCATGCTGATGGCACTATTTTTTACCCTTATATCGGTACAGTTCAGGTTGGCGGCAAAACCGTGACTCAGGTACGTGACGAAATTTCCCGCCGTCTGGCGGCTTTCATTGAAAGTCCGCAGGTAGATGTCAATGTAGCTGCTTTCCGTTCTCAGAAAGCCTATATCACTGGTGAAGTGAATACACCGGGGCAACAGCCTATCACAAATGTCCCATTAACCTTGCTGGATGCTATCAATAGAGCAGGTGGCCTGGCAAAAGATGCTGATTGGCGCAATGTAACGCTCACACGGGAGGGGGGAGAACAGCCGATTTCACTGTATGCACTGATGCAACGCGGCGATCTGACCCAAAACCGTTTGCTGCGTCCTGGTGATATTATCCATGTGCCCCGAAACGATGCGCAAAAAGTTTTTGTGATGGGTGAAGTCAATAGTCCTCAGCTGTTAAAGATAGATCGTGCAGGGATGACTCTGACGGAAGCCTTAAGTAGTGTCGGTGGCATTAATGAACTTGAAGCTGATGCAACAGGAGTATTCGTGATCCGTAACGTTCACAGATCTCCGACTTATACGGTGAAGTATAGTGTTTTGGCTTCAAACTCAGGGGAAAGTTCAGATCAATCAAACTTGGTCACGGCAGATATTTATCAGTTGAATATTCAGGATGCTGCTGCACTGGTGCTGGGCACAGAATTTGAACTGGAACCCTATGATGTTGTGTATGTCACCGCCGCACCGATTTCACGATGGAACCGTGTCATTCGTCAGTTACTGCCGACCATCACTGGTTTTAACCAGTTGACAGAAGGTGCTGTACGGGTAAGGGATTGGTAAAGCATGTTTAATAAAATTCTTGTTGTCTGTGTGGGTAACATTTGCCGCTCACCATCCGGTGAGGCGCTTCTGAAGCGATTGCTTCCAGGAAAAAAAATCCGCTCAGCGGGACTCAATACTGATAAAAGTGGATTGAAAGGAAAACCTGCTGATCGCATGGCGACTGAAATTGCGGCTGAAAATGGTGTGTCTCTCGAAGGGCATCAAGCTCAACAATTGACCGCAGAGTTATGCCGGGAGTTTGATCTTATACTGGTGATGGAAAAAGTACATATAGATGCTGTGGTATCCGTTGCCCCTGAAGCCCGAGGCAAAACTATGTTGTTTGGACAATGGATTGGACAACATGATATTCCGGACCCTTTCCGAATGAGCAGGGAAGCTTATGAATATGCATATCATTTGATTGACAAAGCTGCCCTTGCTTGGGTGGAAAAGTTGTAATCACAAAAGTTGAGTACTCGACCTGCAGCCTGTCACTAAGAAGGAAGATGCGAGTGACAGACTCAGATACGAATAATTGCTAAGAAAAGTAGCCAGAGTAGAAATATACGATGACTGTTTCGCAACAAGTGTCGGTAAAACAATCCGACTCCGACGAGATTGATATGGGGAAGTTGTTTGGTATTTTACTGGACAGCCGCTGGACCATTATTGCCATCACATTTGCCTTTGCTGTTGTAGGCGTGGCCTATGCGATGCTGGCGACACCCATTTATAAAGCAGATGCACTGTTGCAGGTAGAAGAAAGGAATAATGGTTTATCTGCGTTAGGTGATATGGGAGAAATTTTCTCCAGTGAGTCTTCGTCTAATACAGAAATTGAAATTCTACGTTCGAGAATGATTCTAGGCAAAACTGTTGATAAGTTAAACTTGACTACTTTGGCGGGGCCCGCAGTTTTACCAATCATTGGCAACGGCCTTAATCGAATCAGCAATAATCAAGATAGCATCGAAATTAGCCGCTTTGAGATTTCGCAGGATGCAGAAAAATTAAATTTCTCTTTAGTTGTTGATGATCTTAAAAATAATACTTATATCCTGTTTGATCAGGATGGAGAAAAGGTGCTTTCGGGCAAAGTGGGTGAGTTGGCCATTGCGGGTGACTACAAAGTTTTCGTTTCTGAAATGTACGCGAATGCATCAGGAACTAAATTTTTGGTACAGAAACGTTCTCGTCTCGACAGCATCCAATGGCTTCAACATAATCTCAGTGTTGCAGAGCGCGGAAAGCAAACAGGGATTCTTCAGTTGTCATTTACTGGGCCGAATAGAGCACAAAATACAGCGATCCTGAATGATATTAGTCAAAATTATTTCCTCCAAAATGTTGCTCGTAACTCTGCTGAAGCCGAAAAGAGTTTGGAGTTTCTTCGCGGCCACTTGCCCGACGTAAAATTACAGTTAAATCAAGCAGAAGACGAACTAAATCAGTTCCGTCAGGCCAATGAATCCATCGACTTAGGGTTAGAGGCTAAATCCACTTTGGATGTGATGGTGAAACTGGAATCACAATTGAATGAATTGACCTTCAAAGAAAGCGAAATTTCACAACGATTTACCAAAGAGCATCCAGCTTATATTGCCCTGCTGGATAAGCGCAAAACATTGCTCAAAGAGCGTGAACGATTCAATCAGCAAGTTCAAAAGTTGCCAAAAACACAACGCGAAGTGCTACGGCTTACACGAGATGTTGAAGTAAATCAACAAATATACGTGCAATTGCTTAATAAAGTACAGGAATTGAATATCCTGAAAGCTAGCACGGTCGGTAATGTGCGCATTTTAGATGCAGCGCAGTCATACACAAAACCGATTAAACCAAAGAAAACTTTGATCGTAATACTGACAATACTCTTTGGCGGTATATTAGCTGTAGCTGTGGTTTTAGTCAGTGCAGCTTTCCATCGAGGTGTTGAAAATCCAGATGAGATTGAAGCTATTGGATTACCAGTTTATGCAAGTATTCCAATGTCAGATTGGCAAATGGATATGGAAAAGAAACACAAAACGAAGCATCATTTGACTGTAGAAGAAAGCTTACTGGCTGTGGCGAACCCTGCAGATCTATCAATTGAAGCTCTCAGGAGCCTGCGCACAAGTCTGCATTTTGCCATGATGGAAGCAAAAAATAATGTTTTAATGATTTCGGGCCCGAGTCCGAATATCGGTAAATCTTTTGTGTCCTCAAATATGGCGGCAGTTATTGCAAAAGCAGGGCAACGTGTTTTGTTGATTGATGCTGATATGCGAAAAGGCCGATTGGAAAAAAATATGGCAGTAACCCATACTCCTGGTCTTTCAAATTATTTGGTTGATACTGCAAGCATTGATGAAATAATTAAACAGCCTGGAGTCGAAAATTTAGCTTTCATTGGCCGTGGCGAAGTGCCACCTAACCCGTCTGAGTTGTTGATGCATCCTCGCTTCAAGAAATTATTAGAATGGGCGTCTGAAAAGTATGATATCGTCGTCGTGGATACGCCTCCAATTCTAGCTGTGACAGATCCTGCAATCGTTGGCGCCCATGTTGGGACAACTTTACTGGTTGGACGTTTCGGTCAGAATGCAGTGAAAGAAATTGAAGTGACTAAACAGCGTTTTGAGCAAAATGGTATTGAGGTAAAAGGTTTTATCCTGAATGCAGTATTGAGAACAGCCAGTTCACATTATAGTGGTGGTTATTACAATTATAATTACTCTGATGATAATAGAGTCTAATGAAAAAATATATTAAGTATTTTTCTTCTCTGTGGCTGAGTTCATTACTATCATCAGTATTAGCATTTCTGCTGCAAGCGGTATTAGCAAGAGTTTTAACACCCTCCGGGCTAGGAGAGTTTAATTCATTATTAACATATTTATTGATATTTGGTTCGATTGCAGGATTTGGTGTTGATAATGGCTTATTAAAGATATTCGGTAGAGGAAAAAGGGTTGGTAATCAATTTGGTGCAAATATAGTCCTCTATTCTCTTTTAACTACATCACTAAGCTTTCTTTTCGTTCTTACCACAAGTGTATTTATTTTTACTGATGTCAATCTTAGTAATTTACTTATATTGAGCCCGGTTTTAATTTCACTAGTCTCTTTTAATTTACGCTCTGCTGTATTACAAATTGAAGGGCGTTATCATGATTTGGCTATATGGCAAATCATTAATAATTTCAGTAAGTTATTTTTCATTTCTTTACTATATTTTGATCTCGTTGGTGTTAAATATATCTACCATTTATATTCATCATCTTCAATTGTAATATTGGCTTTTTCAATATCTTCCTTCTTAAAAGTTTATAAGGGGAGAATTCTTCAGGTCGAAGTTGGTTTTAATAAAATCACTATAGATGGATTGAAAGAAATATGTAAAATTTCAATTCCATTTGGTAGCGCAGCTATTGCACATACGATTTACTTTCAAAGTGATATATTTTTACTTTCATACCTAGACTCGGCTGAATCAGCAGGATTTTATAGCATAGCATTTAGTATATTGACTGCGGTGTACTTATTTCCTGCAGTTATTTATCAAAAGGTGCTTCTTCCAAGAATACATGAATGGTCAAATCATAATAAAACTATGATGCTTGTTGTTTTTCAACAAGGAAATGGAATCATGCTGATCCTTGGTGTACTTGCTGCATTAATGGTATATTTTTTTGGTGGGACATTAATATTAATATTATTTGGTGATAAATATATCACATCAATAGAATATATATCACTACTTACTATTTGCATACCGATAAGGTTTTTAATATCTGGGCTTGGTGCTGTACTGTCAACAGGAGATTTAATAAAGCGAAAGTTAAATTGCATGATAATAGTTGCAATGTTTAATGCTTTTTTAAATCTATTGTTTATCCCCCACTATGGAGTTTATGCTGCAATTATCACTACGATACTTTCAGAGATTTTGTTAGCAGCATTATTTTTAAGCACTATATATTTTAAACTTTTTGGAAAAGATACTTTTAAATATTGGTTCAGGTTTGGAGGAGGAATTAATAATGCTTGATGGGTATAAATCGGTGGGTAGGTGTGCTCTTGCATTTTATGGTTTTTTTTACGATTGGATCAGATACATCAAGAATAATGGTTGGAAGAAAAATCTTAATGATAAGAATTTTAGAAATTATTTTATATCTAAAGTTTACCATACGCTTGAGAAAAGTATGAGTTACAAGGAGAGGCGAAAAGGTGCCGCGTATAGCAACGCTATGCTTTTGTTAGATACGCTTTATTACGTTAATGAAAAAGATCCGGGCTTTCATGATTTAATTGCAGCAGAAGTGTTAAGAAATTTTTGCGAATTAGATGGGAATATCGATGATCCCAAGTTCATTGATATTAAAAAAAAGATTCCAAAATTAAAAGCATCAAAATCAATATCTGGTGCAAAAGATGTTTCACTAGAAGAATTTTATCTGGGGAAGCTTAATGATCCAGAAGGTTTTTTTAAATCTAGATTTAGTTTAAGAGAATATGATGATCTACCAGTGCCTCAAGATGTGGTTTTTCGTGCATTAGAATTAGCCCAGAAAACACCCTCATCATGTAATATGCAGGGTTGGCATACATATTTATTATCCAAAGATTCACTAGTAAAAAAAGCTTTAGAAATACAATCTGGAAATAAAGGATTTGGGCATAAAGTCAAAGGTGTATTAATTATCACTTGTGATCAGACGCCATTTATATCTTCTTCGGAGAGATATCAACATTGGATCGACGGTGGGTTATACGCGATGTCAGTAGTCTATGCATTACACTCACTTGGCGTTGCGAGTTGTTGTTTGAATTGGAGTGAAGATCCAAAAAGAGATTTACTGTTAAGAAAAGAAATTGGTATTAGTGATGAGCAATCTGTTATTATGATGATTTCATATGGATATCCTAGCAAAAATAATAAAGTTTGTGTTTCTCCAAGACGTCCATTAAACGAGAATGTTACGGTATTATAATAGTGAAAAATAAGAAAATTGGATTAATAACCATACATCGAGCAAATAATTACGGTGCTTTTTTACAAGCCTTTGCAACACAAGAATCATTGAAGAAGTATGGTGATGTTGAAGTAATTGATTATAGGAACGAGAAATTAGAAAGCAGTTTTCATTTGATTCGATTTAATATAACGTCTATTAAGTCAGGTCTAGGTGCAGTTAAAGATTTATTAAGAATAATTCCAAGATGGAGAGTGATAAGAAAGTTCAAATTGGACATAGTTAATAAGTTCAACTTAACGCCAAGGTTAAATTCAAGTGAAGTAGACAATTATGCAAATGAAAAATTTGATGTTTTAGTATCTGGTAGTGATCAAATTTGGAATCCTGTATGTGTCAGTAGCAATGAAAATTTGGATACAAATTATTTACTAAATTTTGGCAGAAATGACTCAAAGAGGATTTCTTATGCATCATCAATGGGGGCATTTGAAATTGACACTAAGAATATAAATACATTAAAAAAATCTTTAACTTCTTATGATCATATCTCTGTCAGAGAGATAGAAAGAAAGACTGAAATCCAAGAATTAGTCGGTAAAGACGTCACACATGTATTAGATCCTACTTTACTTTTAAGCCGGGATGAGTGGCTGTCTCGATTTCCAGAAGAAACAAAGCGTGTAAAACAAATATCAAATAATAAGTACATATTGTTTTACTCTGTACCTAAAGTAAAGAAAACAAGAATTGTAGTGGAGTATTTTTCAAAATTAACAGGACTTGACGTGGTTTCTATCGATCAAGATATATATCCTTATTATCGAGCAAAAACAAAAATTAGAGATGCAAGTGTGGGTGAGTTTTTGCATTTATTCAAAAATGCAGAGTTTATAATTACAGATTCTTTCCATGGTGTATGTTTTTCTCTAATTTTTCGGAAAAATTTCTTTGCAGTGTCTCCTGGAAAGCTATCAAATAGAATAGTAAGTTTGTTAGATGTAGTTGGCCTATCCGATAGGCTGATTTATGGGAAAGAAAATATAAACTCACACAGTGATTTCTCTATAGATTATGTGGCAAATAATGTATCAGATAAAATTGAATCTGAAAGAGTAAAGTCGAAAGAATTTTTAGATTTATCGTTGAGATAATTATGTCTGATACTTTTTTCCTTATTTGGGTTATATTTCAACTCTTATTGATTTTGTATGTGAATCATAAGAGAAAAAGTATAATAAATGCTTATACCCTTGCGACATTGGTTTATTTTGGCAGTTATGCTTACCCTTATTTATATGTGTTGGGCTATACTGATACATTATTCAATGAGTCAATATTTTACTCTGATTATGCATCATCGGCAATTTGGTCTTATTTTTTGTTCAAATGCACATTTGATGTTGTATATATCTTGCAGTTAAATTTACGGAGGAAAAATAGATCTCAAACGTTGAATAATCATTTGATTTTGAAAAACGAAAAGATTGTTAAATTTTATAGACGGTTTAATAGCACTCATATTTGTGTACTGTATGTAATATCACTTTTCCTTTTCATAGTCGGAGCTGGTGGTCTTGAAGAGTTTATTTTCCCTAAAACTAGATTTGAATTTGATAATGAAAAAATAGTAAATTTAGCATATATAATATCATTGCTAACATTATTTTATTCTTTATTAAGACACTATAATTATCAACAAAACCACATACTAATTTTTTGTGGTCTATGCTATGTATTAGTATATCCTATGTCATTGTCGGGAAGAGCGGTAGTATTACCATTTGTGATGATAGTAATAGCTTCATATTTTTCAGAAAGAGGTCTTAGTAAGTTAAAGTTGCTACTTTTAACTTTTTTTATATCTGCTTTTTATATTAATGCGCTTTATGTTAGAAATAACGGAATAGGTATAGATAACTTCATTTTAGGTTTTGGGAAGACATATAGTGATATACCGTTAATATTTGATTTCTTTTTTGCAACAGTTTCTGGTTTTGCAACTACAACGTTAACCCATGCGGGATTAGCTGATGGAACAATTAATATAAAACCTGATCCTTTGCTATTTTTACTATATATATCACCAATACCATCATTTATTTTGCCTACTGAGCTTTTTGTCCCATATCAATCGTTGACACCTCATTTTGGATTTAGCATTGGGATAAATTCTGACATTGTAAGTGAATCTATTTTATGGTTCGGATCGTATGGAATGTTACTTGTGGGTGGTATTATAGGATGGATCGCGAATTTTGTTGATGTCAGAGCTCTTTCTAAGGATATCATTGCAAAGTTGCTATTCTTTTCATTCACTTATTTGACATTAATGTCAAACATTGCATCAATGAGAGCATCCTCAAGATTCATTATTATATTTATGACACTTATTTTTCTTAAATGGATGCTAGTTAAGCTGACAAAGTCAACGAAAGGTTTGTGATGAAAATAGCCATAAGTGCGGTGAATGTTAATACAGGAGGAGCTTTAGTCTTGCTTAATGAGCTTTTATCTGAATTAACTAAAAAACACATTATAGTGGACTTGTATATTCATGAGAAATTAGATTTAAATAAAATATATTTGAGCAACAATGTAATGGTAAAAAAAAGAAGAAACCTTTTTTTTTCGTTACTGATTTTTCAAAAATATGAAAGAGTTCTGTTTTTTGGTAATCTCCCACCTCTAAATAAAGTTAAAAACTCAATCTTGTATATACATAATGCATATCTAGTAAAAAAAAGAACTTGTTATAAACATCTTAATTTCAAACAGCAAGTAAAGATATCATTATTGAAATTATATATTCGGTTTTTTATTCATAATGTTTCTCATGTGGCTTGTCAGACAGAGTCTATGAAAAAAGAGATTATATCCTATTATAATAAAGAATCTCTTATATTACCATTTTATAAGGAATTGGAATTCAAGAAAGTTGAGAAACTATATGATTTCTGCTTCATTGGTCTACCTAGTATACATAAAAAACATGATTTTTTATTTGATTGCCTTTCTCGTTTATCTACATTGAAGATACCTTGCAAAGTAATAGTAACCGTTCCAAATGAAGAACGCTATGAGAACATTTTGAATGAAATAAATGTAATAAACAAAAGAAGAATTGTTTCTATTGAAAATCTGGGATTATTACCATTTGAAAAAATCGTTGATGTATATCGAGCTTCTTCTGCTTTAATATTTCCATCAATTCTAGAAAGCTTTGGATTACCATTAATTGAAGCAGCAATGCTTAAATTACCTATTTTTGCTCCAAATCTTAACTATGTTAATGATGTAATTGGGGACTGTAATTATATAGATATAGCTAATGTCGAAGATACAGTAATGAAAATGAAAGATTACTTATTTGACTCTAGTGCTTACAAACCAGCTTATATCAAGGCGAATAATGTTTTTGTTGATATGTTTATAAACGGAATAAAATATGATTAGCTTTCTTATAATAACTTATAATGAATCATTACATATTGAAAGGTGCATTCAATCAATTTTAAACGTTTCTGATGATATCGTTGTAGTTGATTCTTTTTCTCAGGATCAAACTGAAGTTCTAGTAAAAAATAATAGAGCGAGATTCTACCAAAATAAATGGGTGAATCATTCTCATCAAATCAATTGGGCGCTTCAAAATATTGAATTCAAGAATGAATTTATATTCAGAATTGATGCGGATGAATATTTATCTCCAGAGTTGATTCTTGAATTAAAAGAGTTATTTTCTAGGGGTGTTCCTAATGATATTAATGGGTTTAATATCAAAAGGCGTACATATTTTATGGGACGCTGGATGAGACATGGCGGTTATTATCCAACAGTATTGATGAGACTATGGAGGAAGGGTAAAGCTATATGTGAAAATCGTGAGATGGATGAACATATGGTTCTACTTTCTGGTAAGACTGATTTTTTAAGAAATGATTTTATTGATGATAACTTATCATCGCTATCTTTTTGGATAGATAAACATAATAAATACTCAGAAAAAGAAGTGAACGAGTATTATAAGATGTTATCGAAAGAAGATGAAACGTCTAATTTAGGTGCAGCAAAAAAATCCAGAAAACTGAAAGAGAAGTATTACAGAGCTCCTATGTTTTTAAGAGCTTTCCTTATGTTTATTTATAGGTATATTTTTAAAGTAGGGTTTCTTGATGGAAGGCAGGGATTAATTTTTTATTTCTTGCAAACTTTTTGGTATAGATTTCTGGTAGACTCTAAAATATTTGAGAGAGAAAAATAAGAATGTTTAAAGATAAAGTTTTATTAATTACTGGTGGTACAGGGTCTTTTGGAAATGCTGTTCTAAATAGATTTCTACATACTGATATTAAAGAAATACGTATTTTTTCTCGTGATGAAAAAAAACAAGATGACATGAGGAAGAAATATAATAATCCTAAGCTGAAGTTTTATATTGGTGATGTGAGAGATTACAATAGTATTTTGACTGCAACCCGAGGTGTTGATTTTATTTATCATGCCGCCGCATTGAAACAAGTACCTTCCTGTGAATTTCACCCGATGGAGGCAGTTAAAACTAATGTGCTCGGAACTGAAAATGTATTAGAAGCAGCAATAGCTAACAAAGTTAAACGTGTAGTTTGTTTAAGTACTGATAAAGCAGTATACCCTATTAATGCAATGGGGATATCAAAAGCTATGATGGAAAAAGTCATGGTGGCAAAGTCTCGAAATGTTGATGAGTCTAAAACGGTTATTTGTGGCACTCGTTATGGAAATGTGATGGCATCAAGGGGTTCCGTAATTCCGTTGTTTGTTGACTTAATTAAAGCAAAGAAACCTTTGACCATTACTGACCCAAATATGACCCGGTTTATGATGACATTGGAAGATGCGGTTGATCTGGTTTTATATGCATTCGAGCATGGTAATAGTGGTGATATTTTTGTTCAGAAAGCACCTGCAGCTACTATTGAAACTCTTGCGAAAGCACTACGGGAAATGCTCGATGTTAATGAACACCCGATAAATATCATTGGTACACGTCATGGAGAAAAACTCTATGAAGCTCTTTTAAGTCGTGAGGAAATGGTTGCCGCAACCGATATGGGCGATTATTATCGTGTTCCACCTGACTTACGTGATCTTAATTATGGAAAATTTGTGGAAGATGGTGATACAAGAATTTCAGAGTTTGAAGACTATAATTCACATAATACTGAACGACTAGATGTTGCTGGAATGAAAGCACTCTTATTAAAGCTTCCTTTTATCCGAGCTATGTGTGCAGGTGAACAGTACGAATTGGATGCTTAATATGAAAATTGTAGTTACAGGTGCCTACGGATTTATTGGCAAAAACCTCTGTCTAAGATTAAATGAAAGTGGATATACTAACCTTGTTCTGCTTGGCTCTTCTTCAACTTCAGATGATTTAGTCTCCGCATTAGCAGATGCCGATTTTGTTTTTCATTTAGCTGGAGTGAATCGAACTGAATATGAATCTGAATTTTTAAAGTGTAATACAGATTTAACTGAGTTTATTGTCAAAGAGTTAATTAAAAATGGGAGTAAAACACCATTAATGGTTAGCTCATCAATGCAAGCAACAAATGATACGCCTTATGGTTTAAGTAAAAAAATTGCCGAAGAAAAAGTTGAGCTTTACGGGAAAAGTACTGGGGCTGATTATTTCATATACCGTTTTCCTAATGTGTTTGGAAAATGGTGTAAACCCAATTACAACTCATTTATTGCAACTTTTTGTCATAATATTGCTAACGATATTGATATCAACATTCATGATCCCAGTGCATCTGTCAATCTGATTTATATTGATGATGTTTGTAATGAGCTAATTTCTCTACTTAGTAGGGATAAGCAGCCTGGTTTCAAAACAGTACACCCAGAATATCAGACAACTGTTGGTAGTGTCGCCGAGACGATTCGATTGTTTAAGTCAAGCCGAAATTCTCTAATTACAGAGCATGTAGGGCAGGGGCTGGTCAGAGCGTTGTATTCGACTTATATAAGTTATTTTTCACCAAAACAATTTACTTATACTGTGCCAAGTTATGCTGATGAACGTGGTATTTTCTGTGAAATGCTAAAGACAAAAGAGTCAGGTCAATTCTCTTTTTTTACAGCACACCCTGGTATTACACGTGGTGGGCATTACCATCATTCTAAAAACGAAAAGTTTTTAGTTTTAAAGGGAATGGCTAAATTTAGATTTGAACATGTTATCACTGGTGAAACTTACGAAATAACCACATCATCAGAGAAGACTGAAATCGTCGAAACTGTTCCTGGCTGGAGTCATGATATTACTAATGTTGGTGGGGATGAGTTAGTAGTCATGCTTTGGGCGAATGAAGTTTTTGATAGAGATGTACCGGATACTATTGCGAGACCATTGAAGTGAAAAAATTAAAAGTCGTATCTGTCGTAGGTACAAGGCCAGAAATTATTCGGCTGTCAAGAGTTTTAGCTAAATTAGATGAGCATTGTGAACATATTTTAGTTCACACTGGTCAGAACTATGATTTTGAATTGAATCAGGTTTTTTTTGATGATTTGGGTGTTAAGAAGCCTGATTATTTTTTAAGTGCTGCGGGAAAAAATGCGGCAGAGACCATTGGTCAGGTTATTATTAATGTCGATGAAGTTTTAGAAGCAATCAGCCCTGATGCAATGCTTGTTTTAGGGGATACAAACTCTTGTATTTCTGCGTTGCCTGCTAAACGTAGAAAAATACCAATTTTTCATATGGAAGCGGGTAATCGCTGTTTTGATCAGCGCGTTCCAGAAGAAACAAACAGACGTATTGTTGATCACACTGCAGATATCAATTTAACGTACAGTACTATTGCCAGAGATTATTTACTAGCAGAAGGTATTCCTGCTGATAGGGTGATTAAGACTGGTAGTCCGATGTTCGAAGTTTTGAATTTTTATAAATCTAGGATTGAGGCATCAGATGTTTTAGAGCGATTAAACTTAAAACCAGGCGAGTTTTTCCTTGTTAGTACACATCGCGAAGAGAATGTGGATTCACCTAAACAGCTTAAAAAACTGGCTGAGACTTTGAATACAGTTGCAAGTTGCTATGGGTTGCCTGTAATCGTTTCAACGCATCCTAGAACTCGCAATCGTATTGAAGCTCAAGGAATTGATTTCCATCAGAATATCCACTTACTTAAGCCTTTAGGTTTTCATGACTATAACCATTTACAAATGAAAGCTAAGGCTGTTTTGTCTGATAGCGGTACAATTAACGAAGAATCATCAATATTAAACTTCCCAGCATTGAACTTACGTGAAGCTCATGAACGTCCAGAAGGTATGGAAGAAGCATCCGTAATGATGGTTGGTCTCGGTGTTGAGAGGGTAATGCAGGCATTGAAAATTTTGGAAACCCAACCATCAGGTTCAGAACGATTATTACGTCAAGTATCAGATTATTCAATGCCTAATGTTTCGGATAAAGTTGTAAGAATTATCCATTCTTACACAGATTACGTTAGGCGTGTTGTCTGGAAAGAGTATTAATGAAATTAGCTTTATTGATTGATGATTACTTACCTGATAGTACACGTGTTGGGGCAAAGATGTTTCATGAGCTGGCTCAGCAGCTTATGAGAGAAGGTCATTACGTAACAGTAATAACACCAGGCTTTAATCAAAAAGAAAAGTTACTGATGGAGTGTTATGAAGGTGTTACCGTTTGGCGCTATAAGAGCTCACCGATTAAGGATGTTGGAAAAATTAAGCGTGCAATTAATGAATCACGTTTATCATATAGTGCTTGGTCCTCGATTAAAGGAAAAGTTTATTCAGATAGTTTTGATGGAGTGATTTACTACTCACCTTCAATATTTTTGGGTGAACTTGTTAAAAGAATAAAAAATATTTGTCTGTGTCCATCTTATTTGATATTGAGAGATCTCTTTCCGCGTTGGGTTATTGATGCAGGAATGATACGCGAAGGATCGCTTATAGAAAAATATTTTAGATTATTTGAGAGGCACTCTTATAATCAGGCCAATTTTATTGGCTTAATGTCTGAGAGGAACATTGAGGTTTTTCGACAGGATTATAATCATTACAATTGTCATGTTCTGAGAAATTGGGCAAGTTTGATTCCAGTTATTAATTATCCGGATGGTTATGTATCAATTCGTGAACGCTTGAGATTAAAAGATAAAGTTATCTTTTTTTATGGCGGTAATATTGGTCATGCACAAGATATGGCCAATTTGGTTCGGTTGGCACGGAGAATGATGATATATCCAAAGGCTCATTTCTTATTTGTTGGTCAGGGTGATGAAGTCGAACTTATTTTAAAGCTATCTCAAGAGTGGAAGTTAAATAATTTTACTTATATTCCTTCTATTAGTCAGGAAGAATTTAAACTAATACTCTCCGAAGTTGATGTTGGGTTATTCTCTTTATCATCAGCCCACACAGCACATAATTTCCCGGGGAAATTGTTGGGTTATATGGTAGAAGCATTACCCATTCTAGGAAGTGTTAATTCAGGTAATGATCTTAAAGAACTCGTAAATGAGTTTAAAGCTGGGCATGTTCATGTAAATGGGGAAAATGAATTATTGTTTGAATCTGCTAAAAAATTATATCAATGTAATCAATACAGAAATAAGCTTGGATCAAATGCAAGAAATTTACTTGAGAAAGAGTTTGCAGTTTCATCAATAGCTAAAGACATAATCAATTCCCTGAATAAAAAATCATGAAGAAGAGATTTATGAATAAAATAAATGACAATGAAATTGATGCTTTGTTCAGTTCAGCTGAATCCTCTTCAAGAAAACGAGCTCATTTACTATTACATAAATCGCATGAGGATAAAGTTCAACGACTACTAATAGCAATGGTTAAAGGTAGTTTTGTTGAACCACATTATCATGAATTATCGCATCAATGGGAACTGTTTACAGTGATAAAAGGTAAGGTTGTTCTTGTTTTTTATAATAGTTCAGGTATTGTTGTTGATCGGATTTTTATTAGTTCAGATGATGTGATTCCAATGATTGAGCTTAAGCCTGGACTTATTCATAGTGTCGAATGTTTGTCAGAGAGGGCATTAATGCTG
The DNA here is from genome assembly GCF_036409375.1 of Photobacterium sp. 53610. Lineage (NCBI taxonomy): Bacteria > Pseudomonadati > Pseudomonadota > Gammaproteobacteria > Vibrionales > Vibrionaceae > Photobacterium > Photobacterium sp. 53610. The sequence continues at coordinate 31,946 of NZ_JAXOFS010000018.1, forward strand.
GAAGTGAAAGAGGGACCTTTTGATGAAGTGCATGCAAAAGTATTCCCTTCTTTTGATAATAATTAAATCATGCTGGTTCTAAAATTAATTTATTAGATCATATCAGTTAAGTTAATTATAGTGTTTCTATAATTTCGCATGGATAGTTTTTTATCTATATCCGTAAGAGAATATGCCATGACCTCTGCATTCCTATTTGCCTTCTTAATGTCCTTTTGCAGCTTGTTTATCTGCAGGAAAATTGCAAAACGTATCGGACTAGTAGATGCACCCAATGAACGAAAACACCATCAAGGTGTTGTTCCGTTGGTCGGTGGTGTATCTATATTTATGACACTTGCAATTGCTTTCTGCTTGTTTGATTTATTTCCACAAAATCCTTGGTTGTATCTGGGGTGTGCTTCTGTGTTGGTCGTGATAGGTGTTGTTGATGATCGATACGACATCAGCTTTAAACTTCGACTTTTGGTACAGGCTGGTGTCTCTCTGGTGATGATTTTCATAGGTGAGAAAAGTCTGCATGATTTAGGTTATATGCTTGGCAATTTCCCTCTCGATTTGCCAGTCGTACTAAGTTCGACATTAACTATCTTGGCAGTTATTGGTGCGATCAACGCATTTAACATGGTGGATGGCATCGATGGCTTGCTTGGTGGTCTGGCATCAGTCAGCTTTGCGGCACTTGGCTATGTGTTTTATGTATCCGGAGATACTGAACTGTTTACCATTTGTACCCTGATTGTGACGGCAATGGTTCCCTATATCATGTTGAATCTGGGTTTTCCGCTAGGGCGTCGTTTTAAGGTCTTCATGGGGGATGCTGGCAGTATCTTTATTGGATTCACGGTAATTTGGTTATTACTGGAAGCGACGCAAGCTGGTGCACAAAGTGCGATGCGACCTGTGACTGCACTTTGGTTAATTGCGCTGCCGTTGATGGATATGGCGACGATTATGATCCGCCGGATTCGTAAAGGACAGTCACCGTTCAAACCAGACCGGGAACACCTGCATCATATCTGCCAGCGGATTGGGTTATCACCATTCATGACTTTGATTGTGATTTGCAGTTTGGCAGCGACGATGGCGATGATTGGGATATGGTCAGATTTGGCGCAAATTAACGAAACGGTCATGCTGATTGGTTTCTTGTTAATGTTTGGTGTGTACTTTGCAGTCATAAGCCATATCTGGCGTATTACGACTTGGATTCATCGTCTGACAGGACGAGCACAGCCAAAAGCTCCGGAACAAGTTCCTTCTGAGCAATAAAGTCAGGACATTCGAGAGAGTCGTCGGATGTGATCTTATGAATGCTCATCGCATTAACCCAGGCCTCGGTCTGGGTTTTTTCTTTCTTACTGCAGGCTATCTGATCTGTCTTCTCTGCGAAGCTGCTTCGCTTCTTTATCAAATTTATCCAGCTGAGCAAGCTGGTAAATCACTTCCCAAAGCAATAAAAATCCAATTTCCAGAACAAATGCGAAAATCTGTTTCCAGTAGTCTTTAAAGCGAAGGATGTGATCGTTAGTCGTCATGATTCCTGCCATTGAAAGATTGTTTGTATGCTAATCCATACTATGGCGTCATGAATTGTAGATAGATTGAATTAAACTGAGACTTACTTATTATTATGCGGTTTAAGATCAGTTTGTGTGAAAAAAGGTGTTTTTAACGCCCTTCAATCAGCTCTCACAGGAATTAGTGAATGTGGTTGCACGGTAGATTAAGTATTCACAGCTGTGTTTCTTTTTTCTGCTTTCGATAACAGAATGAAGTAGATGACAAAGCCGACAATAAAAAGCCAGAACATCACATACTCTGGTACATTAGCGATTTCACCATAGATACCCACGCCGCTCAGTAAAGTTGCAATAGTACAGATAGCAATCAGTGTTTGAGTGGAATTCAATCCCAGGCGCTGGAAGATATGATGCAGATGCTCCCGGTCAGGTTTGAAAGGAGAGTCTCCGCGCTTAATACGACGGATCATGATGGCTGCCATGTCCATCAGGGGGACGGCAATCAACCATAGCGCGGTCACAGGCCGCAGAGGCGGGCGGCTGCCATTCTGACTGGCAAGCAACAAAAACCAGATTACGGTAAAGCCAATGAGCATACTACCAGCATCTCCCATAAAGACTTTGCGTCTTCGTCCAAATGCGCCCAGATTCAGCAGGATATAAGGGATGATGGTGATGATAATAATGGCACAGAGATAGGCCAGTGAAAGCTGCCCGTCGTGGAACAGCATGATGCCGAGTCCGCCGAAAGTCACGATAGATAATCCGCCTAGCAGTCCATCGATACCGTCCACCATATTGAAGGCATTGATTGCACCTATGACTGCCAGTACGGTGACCAGATACCCGAACATGCCCAAATCAATTTTACCGAATCCTACCATATTTCCCAGGGTGTGTAGTTCCAGTCCGGCAAAGTACATCATACAGACCGAAAGGGTTGCCTGGATTAATAACCGGATCTTGAAACTGACATCAAATTTGTCATCTAAAGCGCCAACGACAGTCAGGATGACAATACAGAGGGTATACAGTCCGGCATCATCGAGGATGCTGGGAGAATAATACAGGAACTGAGCCAGCGTGATACAGATAGCCAAGCCGCCGACAAGGGGCACGGCTCCGTCATGAAGCTTTCTTGCGTTGGGCTGATCAACCAAACCCACACGTTTTGCGACCTTCCGGAGTAAAAAAAGTGCAGCGAACGAGGAAAAAAATACAAAGAAAAAATCTGCAAACATGCTCAATTCCGAAAGCTGTCAAAACGTCGAAAGACTACCAAGATTTCGCAAGTCTAGGAAGAGGAGAAAAGATGTCCGGTTAGTAAATTATTACTTCTGTTCAATTCTTTTAGAAATTTCAGGCTCTCTCGCAGTATTTGAAGTCATGCTTTTCATCATTCCTACAGGCGCTGGCTTGTCTATACTTGTTTTCGTAAGACGTTCCCGGAACAAAAAACTCAATTCATAAAGTCCGGTTGAGGCTGAACAAGTTGCAGAAAGGGAGGTGATATGCAGATTTTGCCAGTCGTTATGGCGGGGGGCACGGGCAGTCGGTTGTGGCCGTTATCCCGGGAGCAATACCCGAAACAATTCTTGTCACTTATTGCGTCATCAGAAAAGCAATTGTCCTCTGCCGCTCCTGATCAATTTTTCACGCTTTTGCAACAGACCATTCAGCGCCTTGACGGGCTGGACCATCAGCCACCATTAGTCATTTGTCAGGAAAGTCACCGCTTTATTGCTGCTGAACAATTACGGCATTGTGGTATCGGTAAGCATCGCTTTCTACTTGAGCCTGAAGGCAGAAATACCGCACCGGCGATAGCTTTGGCTGCGTTGCTGACGAGTGAGTGCCCGTCTGCGGTTTCACTCGAAGAAACAGATCCCCTCCTTTTGGTTCTTGCAGCTGATCATTGTATTCAAAACCATGAAGCTTTTGTGGCGGCTGTTGAGCAAGCCATACCACTTGCTGAATCCGGGAAACTAGTTGCTTTTGGTATTCCGCCACAATCTCCTGAAACCGGCTATGGCTACATTAAGCGCGGTGAGCCCTCAGGAGCTGGTTACGAAGTCGCTCAGTTTGTTGAAAAACCGGATCTCAATGCGGCGAAAGAGTATTTAGTCAGCGCCCACTATTATTGGAACAGTGGCATGTTCTTATTCAGAGCGTCAGCCTATCTTCAGGAACTGGGGAAATATCGCCCGGATCTTTTGTCTGCTTGTCAGCATGCGGTCCAGTCCCTTGAGGTGGATAAAGATTTTATCCGTGTCGATCGTCAGGCATTTGCAGCCTGCCCGTCTGATTCCATTGATTATGCGGTGATGGAAAAAACGGACTCAGCGGTTATGGTGTCGATGGACGCCGGATGGAGTGATGTAGGCGCCTGGTCTGCCTTATGGGAGTTAGGCAAGAAAGATGAGTCATACAATGTCGTTCAAGGTGATGTACTGACGACAGAGACTCGGCATAGTTATATTCGGGCTGACAGCCGGTTGGTCGCCACCATCGGACTGGAGCATGTGGTGGTCATTGAAACCAAGGATGCAGTTTTAGTCGCAGCAAAGGACAAAGTGCAGGAAGTAAAAGCCATCGTTGCGCAGCTCAGGGAGACGCATCGTCCGGAACTTGAGTTTCACCGGGAAGTGTATCGTCCCTGGGGTAAATATGAACAGGTCGACCATGGCCTTCGCCACCAAGTGAAACATATTACGGTCAATCCGGGTGAAAAGCTGTCTCTGCAGATGCATCATCACCGCTCTGAACACTGGGTGGTTGTTTCCGGAACAGCGAAAGTCACTCAGGGTGATAAGACCTGGCTCCTGACTGAAAACGAATCGACTTATATTCCGATTGGCGTAATTCATGCTCTGGAAAATCCTGGCAAAATCCCGCTTGAAATGATTGAAGTACAATCAGGCAGTTATCTCGGTGAGGATGATATTGTCCGGTTTGAAGACCGATATGGCAGGAAATGACTGCATCCTGATTAGTGATTGCCAAGGAGACGCAATGGAATCTCTTACATGTTTCAAAGCCTACGATATCCGCGGTGAAGTGGGTTTTGAGATGAATGAAGATATCGCCTACCGGATCGGCAGGGCTTATGGACAGTATTTCCGGCCCAAACGTGTTGCCGTTGGTGGTGATGCCCGACTGACTACGGCTGCACTGAAAAGAGCCTTGGGAAAGGGGCTGATGGATGCTGGCGCCGATGTACTTGATCTGGGTCTGACAGGAACGGAAGAAGTGTATTTTGCAGCCCAGACGTTGGACGTGGATGGCGGGATAGAAGTCACGGCTAGCCATAATCCTGGCAATTATAACGGGATGAAGCTGGTTCGTAAGGAGGCAGTGCCAATCAGTTATGACAGTGGGTTGGCGGAAATCCGACAACTGGCCGAGAGCAATCAGTTTGCTCTTTCTGACCGGCAGGGAATGCTGAGTCAGATATCCATTTTGGATGCTTACATTGAACATCTCATATCCTATATCTCTCCCAATAAAATCAGGCCATTGAAGCTGGTGGTTAATGCCGGAAATGGTGCCGCAGGTCATGTAATCGATGCACTGGAAGCCCGCTTTTGCCAGTTACAGCTCCCGATTCAGTTTGTGAAAATCTACCACCACCCAGATGGCAACTTCCCGAATGGGATCCCGAATCCGATGTTGCCTGAATGTCGTATGGCAACATCAGAAGCTGTGATCACACATCAGGCAGATATGGGTATTGCCTGGGATGGTGATTTTGACCGTTGTTTTCTGTTCGATGAATACGGAGAGTTTATTGAAGGCTATTACATCGTGGGTTTACTGGCGGAGGCTTTTTTGCAGCAGTCTGAAGGGGAGGCAATCAAAATTATTCATGATCCCAGGCTAATCTGGAACACGATGGAGATTGTCGATCATTTTGGTGGGCAGGCGATTCAGTCAAAAACGGGTCATGTTTTCATCAAAGAACGTATGAGGCAGGAGGATGCTGTCTACGGCGGTGAGATGAGTGCGCACCATTATTTTCGTGATTTTGCTTATTGTGACAGCGGAATGATTCCCTGGTTGCTGGTGACTCAGTTGCTCTCAGTGAAAGAACAGCCTCTGTCCGAAATTGTGGCTGCCAGAATTCAGGCTTATCCGGTATCGGGAGAGATTAACCTGACAGTAGCCGATACAGAAACTGCGATTCAAAAAGTATGTGCTGTTTTTGCACCTGATGCTTTAGATGTGGATACCACGGATGGTATTAGCCTGAGTTTTGCGAAATGGCGTTTGAATTTGCGTGCCTCTAATACGGAGCCTTTACTTCGCCTGAATGTCGAATCCAGAGGGGATATCACGTTGATGGAAGAGAAAACGGCTGAAATATTATCAATACTTCAGTCGTAGGAAATGATGATATTGAATGCGATAACTGAAGAAAATTAGATGAATGAACGGGTGTGAAATCAGGGAATACAATATTGAGTGAGTTTTGGTTGATAAACGTGACTTTTCCATGACATTTACTTTCATATTTATGCGAGTCTGTTTGCTTGAGGTGTTTTATTTTAGGTTGGATTTCCCCATAACATTTCACTCGGCGTTTCATTTTTATGTGATTTGAATCATTGGCTTGTGGCTTTCTGAGTGTTGAAATAAAAAGCCTTCATGTATGCAATTAACAATTACACTGAACACATGGTTACTTATTCGCCTATTCACTATTGATGGGAGTGTTGTTAGTGATGGTGCTAATGACTAAATTGTCGGAATTTTGGCATTAATTCGTGTTTACTGATGAAGTTTTTCGTGAATTAAGTCGCGCAATTTTGCTATTAACGTTCCACCTATTAGTAACTTTGTCATGCTGGAGTGAGTAATTTAACAACGAATAAAACACCAGGGGAATCAGGTGAAGATTTTACACCATGGTGCCAGGGACGGAGTGACCGGTTCCTGTCACGAACTACAGTTAGGAAAATACAGTCTGTTAATTGATTGCGGCGCATTTCAGGGGGAGGAGGCCAGAATCGGCAACGATATTACTTTTCCTGTTGAGCCAATCAAGGCACTTATTCTTACACATTGCCATATTGATCATGTGGGCAGAATTCCCTGGTTACTTGCAGCCGGTTTTCGTGGGCCGATTTATGCGACGGAGGCTACCGCATCGCTGTTGCCCCTCATGCTTGAAGATGGCCTGAAACTGCAACTAGGGCTGAGTGATGAAAAATGCGAAGCCTTTATTCGTCTGGTTCGTTCACAACTTAAACCTGTTCCTTTTGACTGTCGGGCTCAAATTATGCTGCCGGACGGGCAGGATGTGAGCCTGTTCTTTCGGCAGGCAGGGCACATTTTAGGTTCTGCATATGTTGAGTTAACTCTGCCTGAACATCAGAAAGTCGTGTTTTCCGGTGACCTGGGACCCAGCAATACACCGCTCTTAGTGGATCCTGTACCGCCGTCGCATGCCGATGTCTTAGTGCTGGAGAGTACGTATGGCGATAAACGACATCCCGGAGTGGAGAACCGTGAACAGGCGTTGAAAAAAATTGTCGAGCAATCGTTGCAGGATGGTGGTGCGATTCTCATTCCGGCCTTCAGTCTTGGACGGACGCAGGAGCTGCTGTTTGATTTGGAAAATATAGTGACGGGGGAAAGCCAGAATGCCCGATTGAACAGTCCTTGGTTGTCGTTACCCATTGTTCTGGATTCGCCATTGGCTATGAGAATTACTCTGGCCTATCAGGGATTTAAGCGATTGTGGGCGAAAGAGGCCAAAGCCAGATTAGACAGTGGCCGTCACCCGCTTGATTTTGACCAATGTACACAGATAGATGAACACAGCGACCACATTGGACTGGTTAATCGCCTGAAAGCAAGTGGTGAACCAGCTGTCATTGTGGCCGCCAGTGGTATGTGTACGGGAGGACGGATCATGAGTTATCTGGAAGCATTATTGCCTGATCCCAGAACAGACTTGCTGCTGATTGGCTATCAGGCCCGGGGAACACTGGGTCGTGAACTTCAGAATGGGGCAAAGGCCGTGATGATTCACAACAGCAGAATTGAAGTGAAAGCTAGAGTGCATACGATGACCGGGTATTCTGCGCATGCGGATCAGAATGATCTGGTTCGTTTCGTCAGAGGGATTGAACAGGGGCCTAATGAAATTCGTCTGGTACATGGCGACAGACCGGCGCAAGAAGCGCTGGCAAAGCGTCTCAGGAAGATTAAACCGGATGCGAAGGTGATTGTTTGCGCAAACCTGACCCCGGATTAAGTCATTGCTTGCATCAGGGGAGTCTTTCGATATTCTAGTCTCTGAAAAAATACCGTGATAGCTTGAACGCATGATTTCATGGCTGAACATGCCCGGGGTGGACTCCATTAGCAAAGCCATTACTAAAGATTGAGACAAAGTTATCATTGGTGTTATATCGACCAAGTTTGAGGAAGGATAATGAAAATAACAGTAGCGGGAACAGGCTATGTGGGTTTGTCAAATGCTGTATTGCTGGCCCAGCATCATCAGGTTATTGCGCTGGATATTGTCGAAGAGAAAGTTGTACTTCTCAATCAAAGAAAGTCTCCAATCGTTGATAAAGAAATCAGCGAGTACCTCGAACATCGTGAATTGAATCTGACGGCAACAACAGATAAAACGCTTGCATACAGCAATGCTGATTTTGTCATTATTGCTACCCCGACGGATTACGATCCGGTGACGAATTACTTCAATACTTCATCGGTGGAGTCTGTCATCCGAGATGTGATGGCAATCAATCCTGATGCGGTCATGGTAATTAAGTCCACGATTCCTGTGGGATATACCCAGCGCATTCAGGAGGAAATGGGGACTGAGAACATCTTGTTCTCGCCTGAGTTTTTACGTGAAGGGCGAGCACTTTACGACAACCTGTATCCTTCCCGAATCATTGTTGGCGAGCAATCAGAGCGTGCAAAAGTCTTTGCTGATCTGCTGATTGAAGGGGCTGAAAAGGAAGAGATTCCGGTGCTGTTTACCGATTCGACAGAAGCGGAAGCGGTGAAGCTTTTCTCGAATACTTACCTGGCGATGCGGGTAGCTTATTTCAATGAACTGGACAGTTATGCTGCTGCGCACGGACTGGACAGCCGCCAGATCATTGAGGGGGTCGGATTGGATCCGCGTATTGGTAATCACTATAACAACCCGTCTTTTGGTTATGGCGGATATTGCTTGCCAAAAGACACCAAGCAGTTGCTGGCAAACTACCAGAACGTGCCGAATAATATTATCCGCGCTATCGTCGATGCAAACTCGACACGCAAAGACTTTATTGCTGAAGCCATTTTGAGCAAGAAGCCGAAGGTGGTTGGTGTTTACCGTCTGATCATGAAGAGTGGTTCAGATAATTTCCGTGCTTCTTCGATTCAGGGGATCATGAAACGCATCAAAGCCAAAGGGGTTGAGGTGGTCGTTTATGAGCCGGTACTGAAAGAAGACGAGTTCTTTAACTCCAGAGTGATTCATGATTTGGAGGAGTTTAAGGCAATGTCGGATGTGATTGTTTCGAACCGAATGTCCGATGAACTACATGAAGTAGCGGACAAAGTCTACACACGTGATTTATTTGGCTCTGATTAATCAATCAGATGCCGCAACTTAGGGCAGGATGCGTGCTTTTCTTGCCCTAAAACCTCTATGAAGATCACAGATTTCTCCCATCCCTGACTATACTGAAAATACCTACTTTTTTTGTTGGTCAGGGGCAGCAATGAGAACTCTTGTGATTGCGCTTACAGTTGCCGGGTTGATGAATGCGGGGGCACTTGCAGCGCAAACCGCAGCAGAAGCATCGGCAACATCCTCATCATCGGTAACTTCTTCTTCCTCGACGGTCGCTTCATCAACGGCGGCTTCCAAAGGCTCCGCAGCGGGTATTACAACAGCCTCGGCAGCATCTGCCGGAGGTTTAACGGCAACGGTTGTTGCTGTCGGTGTGGCAGCTGTCGTGATTGGCGTGGCGCTTTCTGATACTGGTGGCGGCGGTGATAGCACTTCACCACCGGTGACGACTCAGGAATAGCTGCGACACAGGACCCGTGCGCCGGGAAGTATTTTCTGTGTGATGACTTCATGAGACATCAATCCGCAGAGGGGATGTCTCATGCTGTTCTTTCATCGGTGTTCTGTCATCAGGAAGCGCTGTCGACCGCTTTTCCTTTCAACAGCTTTCGTACCCACATCCGGCCTGGATGCAGTGCATCCAGTACGCTGATTGGCAATGGCAGCGGATCGCCGCAAAGCTGTGATGCGAGGACTTCCCCGAGCAGCGGTGCAGAACTGAGTCCTCGTGAGCCCAATCCGATCATTGCATAAAGCCCAGGATAAACAGGGACCTCTTCCGCACTCTCTTGCTGTTTCCGCAAGGTCGCATACTGGCTGAGTACATCATCAAACCGGCAGATGTCACCGACAAAAGGTAAATGGTCCCGGCTGGCGCATCGGACGCCAACCCGGGCATCCTGTGCAGAAAAATCAATGGCTTCTGGCCAGGCTGCATCGGGCAGGCAGTCCATCAGACGGGTTCGATTATCTGTATGTTCTTCTTCAGAAAATGTCAGGTCGGTACTGTTTCTGCGGTAACTGGCTCCGATGCAGTGGGTGCGGGTCGAGGGATTGGCCGGTGTTAGGTAACCGTCGTAACACAGTACCGTTTTCAGAGCAGCCAGCTCACCTTCACTCGGAACATGGCTGACCTGACCGCGGACAGCGTAGGCCGGGATCGGTTTTGTCTGTTCAAAATCTTCAAACCGATGGCCGTTGGCGACGATGACGGTCTTATGGACGAACTGGCGACCATCTTTGCTTGAAAGGAGCCATTGTTCGTTACCATTTCTCTCAAGGCTGCAGATGTCTGTTTCCGGATGGAGCATCAGCAGGCCGGAAGCCTGTGCCTGTTGAATCAGAGCTCGGGTGAGTTCCTGCGGACACAGCCAGCCGCCCAACGGGTAATGCACACTGCGGTGGCCGCTGTGTATCCCTGTTACGGCTTCAGTTTGCGCGATATCCAGCGCATGGACGACTTCCGGCGGGAAGCCGCCGTTCAGCATTTTGTCGAGTTTTTCAGCGGATTTTTCACTCCAGGCCAGTTGGGTCACACCGCACCAGTCGTGGCTGAATTCGCTGAACCGGGCAGCTTGTTCCACAAACTGGCGGGCATAGAGATAGGCCGGGGCAAAGAAACGGCTGAGCGCATCATTTGAGCCGTTGAGCAGCGGATAAACCGCTCCTTGCCGGTTGCCGGATGCTCCTTCTGCAGGCATCGAATCTGCACAGTACAGGCTGACGCTGACACCTCTGCGGGTCAGGGCCAGTGCGGTGGTGGCTGATCCAATCCCGCCACCAATGATGGCGATATCCGATAAGTCAGCCGCCTGATGACGGGCGTACCAGGGGGCAAAGTTGGCGCCCTGACGACGTTCTGCGTAGGTGCCGGCCAGCATGTCACGTTTGTGGCCAAAGCCTTTGACTTTCTTCATGTCGAACCCGGCCTCAATTAACCCGCGACGAACAAAACCGGCAGCAGTAAAGGTCGCCGTGGTGCATCCCTGGCGTGCCAGAGATGCCATGCCGTCGAATAAGTTCTGATTCCACATCTCCGGGTTTTTGCTGGGTGCAAAACCATCCAGGAACCAGGCGTCGACCAAGCCTTCCTGATGGGTCCATACTTGAGGGAGAGAGGTTTTGATGTCGCCGAACCAGAGATCCAGAGTAATCATGCCGTCTTCCAGTACAAGACGGTGGCAGTCGGCAACCGCTGGCGGGTAATGGGCATGTAGCTGATCGGCAAGTTCAGCCAGTTCCGGCCAGGATGCATGGGCCTTGATCAGATCGTCCCGGGTGACCGGAAATTTTTCGAAACTGATGAAATGCAGTTCTTTGACACAAGCATCCGGGTTGCTCTGGCGAAAGTTTTTGAACCATTGCCATACGGCCAGAAAATTCAGGCCGGTGCCAAAACCGGTTTCGGCAACGACAAACCGGCGACGGTCAAAGGTTTCCCAGCGTGCCGGGAGTCCGTTTTGCTGCAAAAACACATAGCGTGTTTCTTCCAGCCCGTTCGCATTGGAAAAGTACACGTCATCGAAATCGTTCGAAACCGGTGTACCTGCATCATTCCAGTCAAGCACGGCATTTTCTATCTGTTTTGGCGACAAATGGGACAAAAGGAAAACCTCTCCAATTTAGATATTCTGATGATTTTTTGTTTTTGACCTTGGTTAACCGCGTGTAACTTTGGTAAAAGATCATCAATTGACCACGATAAGCAGCGGATTGTAACCGATCACGGGGAAAGCTGACCACTTTAGCTTGTCAAACCCGTTATTATCATCCGCGTTAAATGACAGTAGGAATTCATCATGAAACGAGCCGTAATTACAGGCATGGGTATCGTCTCCAGTATCGGTAACAATGTGAAAGAGGTACTGGAATCTCTGAAAGCAGGCAAATCAGGCATTAACTTCTCTCAGCAGTTTGCAGACGCGAAACTGCGCAGCAATGTCTGGGGTGATCTGAAAATGAACCCGGCTGATCATATCGATCGTAAAAAAATGCGTTTCATGGGCGATGCCGCAGCCTTCGCGTATTTGTCTATGGAGCAGGCAATTGAAGATGCAGGGCTGACTGAAGATCAGGTTTCGAATGAACGAACCGGTCTGGTTGCCGGTTCTGGCGGTGCATCCTCTTATAACCAGGTTGCAGCCGTGGATACACTGCGTGAGAAAGGTGTAAAGCGTGTCGGTCCTTATATGGTCCCGCGTACTATGTCTTCTACAGTGTCAGCCTGTCTGGCTACTCCATTCAAAATTCGTGGCGTGAACTACACCATGAGTTCTGCCTGTGCGACTTCTGCACACTGTATCGGCCATGCACTGGAGCTGATTCAGCTTGGCAAACAAGATGTTGTTTTCGCCGGTGGCGGTGAAGAACTGGACTGGTCCCTGACCATGATGTTTGACGCGATGGGCGCTCTGTCGACCAAATACAATGATGATCCGACTAAAGCTTCACGGACTTATGATGCAGACCGTGACGGTTTCGTGATCTCTGGCGGCGGCGGTATGGTTGTCGTTGAAGAGCTGGAGCACGCGCTGGCTCGTGGTGCTAAAATCTACGGTGAAATCGTGGGTTATGGTGCAACTTCAGATGGTTACGACATGGTTGCTCCGTCTGGTGAAGGTGCGGTTCGCTGTATGAAGATGGCAATGCAGGATCTGGATGCACCCATCGACTACATCAACACGCACGGGACTTCTACGCCAGTGGGTGACGTGAAAGAGCTGGGTGCGATTCAGGAGCTGTTCGGTCAGAACAGCCCGGCGATTTCTGCAACCAAAGCGATGACAGGCCACGCCCTGGGCGCTGCGGGTGTACACGAAGCTATTTACTCAACGCTGATGCTGGACAACGGCTTTATCGCACCAAGCATCAATATTGAGAATCTGGATCCGGCTGCGGAAGGTCTGGACATTGTTCGCGAGACCCGTGAAGCAGAACTGAATACCGTGATGTCGAACTCTTTCGGCTTCGGCGGCACCAATGCCACGCTGGTGATTAAAAAATACGAAGGCTAAGAGCCTCATCAGGCTGCGCTGAGCGGAGCCTGAGTGGTCAGATTTCCAGGCCAGCATGAAACAGGCACGGTCTGATTCATGCCAGTATTCAGACGCGACATATTGCCGTGCGGATTTTGGTTTACAGAGCGGAAGTCGGCACGCGCAAGTGTTTTTACCATCCTGGATTTTAACCCGGTCAATCTGACCGGGTTTTTTTATACCGGTTGCCGGAGATCACTTCAGTGCTTTCTTGACATCAGCCGAAATTTTCCCAAGCTAGTTCGCAATGCTATTCCTGGCACATGTGGAGCCCGAATGAAAATCCTTGTAGATGAAAATATGCCCTATGCGGTTGAGCTGTTTGGCCGCCTGGGGGAAGTGATCGCAAAGCCCGGCCGTACACTGACCGCGGATGATCTGGTTGATATTGACGGACTGATGATCCGTTCAGTCACCAAAGTAAATGCCGACTTACTGGCAAAAGCAGACAAGCTGCGTTTTATTGGTACAGCGACTGCCGGTCAGGACCATATTGATCAGGCGGCGGTTGAAGCCAGAGGGATTGCTTATACGGCTGCACCCGGTTGTAACAAAGTGGGAGTGGCCGAATATGTACTGAGCAGCCTGATGGTCCTGGGGCAGCAGCAAGGCTTTTCTGTATTCGATAAAACGGTGGGTATCGTCGGCGCGGGCAATGTCGGGACTTATCTGGCCGGGTGTCTGGATGCGCTGGGTATCCGGTATTTCCTGAATGACCCGTTGAAAGAAGCCGAAGGCGATCCCCGTCAGTTTGATACGCTGGACACATTGCTTCAGGAATGTGATGTCCTGACATTCCACACGCCACTGACGAGCGATGGTGATTACCCGACCCGACACCTCGTCAACGCATCTTTTCTGGAGCGCATGAAACCGGACGCGATTCTGATTAACGCAGCCCGGGGGCCTGTGGTTGATAATCAGGCCCTGAAGCTGGCGCTGCAGCGAGCGCAGTCGGGGGAAGGGAAAGCACTGACTGCCGTACTGGACGTTTTTGAGCAGGAACCTTTGGTGGATCGCGAATTATTGCCATTACTGGCCTTTGCAACGCCGCACGTCGCCGGGTACGGCCTGGAAGGTAAAGCGCGCGGAACGACCATGATCTTCAACAGCTTCTGTGAATTTCTGGAGCTGGATGATCGGGTCGAAGCTGCGGAGTTGCTGCCGGTTGCGCCGGTTTCTTTTGTCCGCCTGAGTCAGGCATGGGATGAAAGCACTTTATTTAGTCTGATCCAACTGATCTATGATGTCAGAAAGGATGACGGGGTGTTCCGCCGCAAGATGAATGCCGTGGATGATGCGGGCATGGCGGCTGAATTCGACCGGATGCGTAAAAATTACTGGGATCGCCGCGAATACAGTGCTGTGACGGTAGCAGGTCAGGGGCGTTTTGAGTTAGAGTCGCTGGCTAAATTAGGTTTTACAGTTGAGGAAACACCATGAGTCAGGAATTTGATATTGCCATTCTCGGCGCGACCGGCGCGGTTGGAGAAGCCATGGTCGAGGTGCTTGAGGCACGTAACTTTCCTGTCCGTAATCTGTATCTGCTGGCTTCAGAGCGGAGTGCAGGCAAGAGACTGCAATTTAAGGGCAAGAGTGTCCGGGTCACCAATGTCGATGATTTCGACTGGACGCAGGTTCAGTTAGCGCTGTTTTCGGCCGGTTCAGAAGCATCTGAATATTGGGCACCGATTGCAGCGGATGCAGGCGTTGTGGTGATCGACAACACGTCATGCTTCCGGTATGACCCGGAAATCCCGCTGGTGGTGCCTGAAGTGAACCCGGAAGCACTGGCTGACTTCCGTAACCGCAATATTGTGGCTAATCCGAACTGTTCCACCATCCAGATGCTGGTGGCGCTGAAACCGATTCAGGATGCATACGGTATTGACCGGATTAATGTCGCGACTTATCAGTCGGTATCCGGTTCCGGTAAGAGCGGTATTGATGAACTGGCGGGGCAGACGGCAAAGCTGCTGAATGGGTTGCCGGTTGAAAACAAAGCTTATCCGAAGCAGATCGCTTTCAACTGTTTGCCGCAGATCGATGTGTTTATGGATAACGGCTACACCAAAGAAGAAATGAAAATGGTGTGGGAAACCCAGAAGATTCTCGGTGATGCCAATATTCGCGTGAATCCGACCTGTGTGCGTGTCCCTGTGTTCTACGGACATGCTGAAGCAGTCCATGTTGAAACCTGCCAGCCAGTGATCATTGAAGAAGCGATTAGCCTGCTGGAAAACGCGGAAGGCGTCGAAGTATTCCACGGAACTGAGTTCCCGACTCAGGTTGAGGATGCCAATGGCAAAGACCATGTGATGGTCGGCCGAATCCGTGAAGACATCAGTCATCCTTGTGGTCTGAACATGTGGGTGGTTGCAGACAACGTCCGGAAAGGGGCCGCTACGAACAGTGTCCAGATTGCTGAAAAACTGATTCAGGAATACCTGTAACTCACAGGTCCTGATCGGGTTTTCCGGTCACGGGGCGCTGTGGCAGAAATTGGCTGCTGCAGCGCCCCGAAGTCCAAGAAAAAGCGGAAGGGAAAGCGTTCACTTGATACCTGTCGCCAATTTCTTGATCTTCACAGTAAAAGCAGGGCGTGATGATTGACATCATGTCGTTGCACGCAACAATCACAGTATTTATTCATCAAGCCTGTGGTTATACATCCTATGTTCAAGTTTTCTGGCAACAGGCCGAAGCATTCCAGACAGACTGGTCCTGCCTTTAGCTCAGTTTTTGCAGCCCGGTCAACAGACCATCGTTTTTTATCTCTGCCAGAGAGGACAGCAGGCAGTGTCTGACTCATCTAATAAAATCAAACGTGTGATCCTACCGGTTGTTATCGCCTCAGCGGCATTGCAAATACCGGTAGCAGTACAAGCCAATACGATCCGGATTATGGGGCCTGTGGATGAAGTAGCCGAACCGGCTCAGACACAGACTCAATCAAAGGCTAAGACTCAGAGCCAGTCCCAGACGCTTCCGGCATCTCAGCCACGTCAGGTGAACGCTGCCCCGGCCAGCAGCCAGCGTGTCGCTGCGCCGGCGACTCCGGTAAGCACGCCGGTCCGGACATCCGCACCTGCGGCTACCCGTTCGGTCGGTATTTACGGACCAACCGGGGAAAATGAAACGCTGTGGTCAATTGCATCCCGGTATAAACCGAACGACAGTGTTTCGATTTATCAGGTTCTGGGCGCAATTTTCCGGGCGAACCCGAACGCTTTTACCGACAACAATATTCACGGCCTGATCCCGGGCAGTCGTCTGACCATGCCAACCATGGCGCAAATCCGGGCAGAGAATACCGATCAACTCCGTCAGCGTGTCGAGGATGATCTGAAACGCCGTGAGCTGTCGCGTGCCACCCGTTCTTCGCGGACGGCAACTACTGCTTCAGGGGCGGGTCCATCCGCAAAACAAGCGTCATCAACTGCGGCGCCTGCTGCAAAATCTACACCGGCAGCAAAACCTGCGCCTGTACCGAAAACAGCTGCCGCTGAACTGAAAAGTTCGGCCGGGCAAAGTGCCGCAGGAAAAACACCGGCTGCAAAATCAACGGCACAGACTGCGCCGGTGAGTACGCCTGTCAGTTCATCGAAAACAGCGGGTGAATCTTCTGCGTCTGTTGCCTCAGCTGGTGCTGGGAGCACCGTTGCGGCAGCTGCACTGCAGGATCAACTCAATGTCTCTGATGAAGAGCTGGCCCAACTGCGTGAAAGTAACCATCTGTTAAAGCTGCGTCTTGCAGAGATGCAGCATGAAATTGGTGCGCTGAAAGAGCAACTGGCGGGGGATGATGAGCTGCGCAGTGAAATTCAGTCTTTCATCTCTCAGCAGAAAACAGCCCAGACGGAACCGGTACCAGCGGTTGCAGTGCCGACTGAAAACTGGCTCGATAAGCTGGCTTCGAGTCCACTGGCACTGGCTGGCGCTGCGCTGATTCCCGGAACTCTGATTGCCGGCCTGCTTGCATTCTTCCTTGGCCGTCGCCGGAAGGAAGAAGAAACGGCTGCTGCACCGGAAGCGCCAGTGAAAGAGACGTTGCCATCCGCGGTTTCTTACGATGACGACGATGAGCCTCAACTGGGACTGGATGTTGAAGACAGCAGTCTGGATGCGCTGTTTGACGACAAAGATCACACGGATGAGCCTGTATTTTCCGATGACCTGTTCGATGAAAACGACGCAGATCTTGACGAGCTGGATCTGACCGATGGTCTGGATGACGCTTTTGACACTGAATTGCCGAAAAGTGATATCTCGGTCAAGAACAATGATCAGGCCATTGGCCTGCAGGACATGGAGCGGGCGCTCGATCAAATCGATCAGCCTTCTGCGCGGGAAGCTGATGACGGCCTGAGTGGTCTTTGGGATAAGCCAATGAGCACCCAGGAGGAAGAGGAAACCGACTTTGACCTCGCTGTTGGCCTGATGGAAGATGAGAAAATCCAGCCTGAGCCCCCGGCACCTCAGTACCAGTCAACGGCTTCTCTTGATGAGCTGCTTGACGGTGTCAATAGTCAACAGACCGACAACATTGAGCTTGGCATGCTGGATCAGGACATCCTGAATGAGCTGATGGAAGATTTTGAACGCGAGAGCAGCGTTCAGGAAGAACCTCTGCTGGCAGAAATCGCCGCATCACCTGCCCCTGTTTCTGAGTCGGCTGAAGGAGACACAGACTGGACGCTGGATGACCTTTCAGATGACTTTAATCTTGATGCGAACAGCACCGAATTGCTTGATGAACTGATCGAGGAAGATGATGCGGACGCAGAAGCAGAAGCCAAGATTGAGCTGGAGGAAAACAGCACAGTTTTGCTTGATGAGCTGATTGAAGAAGAACCTGAGCAGAATGCCATTGAGTTGGAAGAAAACAGTACCGTATTACTGGATGAGTTGCTGGATGAAGGCGAGCCGGAGCAGCCGGTTGATCCGGAACTGGACAATGACGAAGACAGTCCGGATGTTTTTGATGAGCTGCTGTCCCTGGATAAAGAGTCTTCAGAAGTTAAAGAGCCATGGGCGAGTGAGATAGCGGATTTTGACGAAGCGACGTCATTTGACACCCTGGACCTGACTGAAAAAAAAACCGTCGATGAACACCTGAATGAGTTGGATCTGGCTGAAGCTGAAACTCAAACTGCAGAGCCAGAGCCAGAGCCAGAGCCAGAGCCAGAGCCAGAGCCAGAGCCAGAGCC
>NZ_JAXOFS010000019.1:0-47315 GCF_036409375.1 Photobacterium sp. 53610
GGCAACGGGTTTTGATCCCGTCATCCCCTGGTTCGAATCCAGGTAGCCCTGCCATTATTCAAGGTACCGAGCTTTACCATCTCGATATCTTTCCTGCTCAAGCAGGTAAATACCACGTGCGGTGGTGGCGGAATTGGTAGACGCGCTAGCTTCAGGTGCTAGTGTCCGCAAGGACGTGAGAGTTCAAGTCTCTCCCTCCGCACCAACTTTCTCTCATACAGAAAGTTATTAAAATCCGGATAGGCTTCCCTGTCATATCCATGCAATCAACCAGCGAAAGCTGGTTTTTTTGTCTCTGTTGCCCCCCTTTGCCAGAATACAGAACAAGAAAAAGCCACACACAGGTGGCTTTCGCATTTGTCATTATCCTGAATCTTGAATTACAACCCTAAAGCATATTTCAGCACTTGGTGCTTCAGTGGCCCCATGTGTTCGGCCAGCCTGAGTCCCAGATTCCGCAGCATCACAACAGGTTTCAGATCATTACTGAAAGCTTTATAGAACACATCCATCCCCGTTTGCATCAGCAGGTTATCCGGACGGCGTCGTTGTTCGTAACGCTTAAGCACCTGGGTTTCAAACCAGTACTGGCCGCCGTTTGCCATTTCATCCAGCAAAACCTCCACATCTTTGAACCCCAGGTTCACGCCCTGCCCTGCCAATGGATTAATGGTATGTGCGGCATCACCGAGCAAGACAATACCATCCGAATAATAGGACTGCGCATGCCGCCGGGTCAGCGGAAAACTGCCTCGGTTCAGCACTTTAATTAGCCCCAGTTCAGCCGGAAACGTCCTGAGAATTTCTGTTTCCAGTTGTACCGATGTCATCGCCGATAACTGTTTGATCCGGGCCGGGCTGTCATACCAGACCAGCGATCCCTGATGGCCGGGCAATGGCAGGAAAGAACGAGGTCCTTGCGGCGTGAACTGCTGCCAGGTGATATCCTGCTGCGGCAACTCAGTTTCCACATTGATCAGCATACAATGCTGGCGGTAATCCCAGGCGGTGATCCCAATGTTGGCCTGCTGGCGCACACGGGAGTTTGCACCATCCGCACCGACCAGCCAACGGGATTGCAGTACCTGACCGTTATCCAGCGTCACTTGATAACCCGCTTCATGACGGTCAAAATGGGCAAGCCGTGCCGGGCAAATTAGTGTCAGATTCGGCAGACTTTCAAAAGCCTGCCACAGCCCCAGCTGAATCAGACGATTTTCGACCATAAAACCCAGCTCTGGCAGTCCCAGATCCGCGGCATTGAACCGGGTCCGGCACTCCGGATGTTCCCAGGTTTCCAGCCGTCTGAACGGGCAAAGCCGCATCGCGCAAATACTGTCCCAGGCATTCAGTCGCTTCAGGAGTTTCACCGACTGGGCCGAGATTGCAGAGACCCGCAGATCCATCGCCTGGCTTTCATTGAAAGGTGCGGGGCGCTCCCCCTCAATCACCGCCACTTTCCGCCCCTGACGGGCCATTCCCAGTGCCGCTGCTGCACCAACCATACCGCCGCCGGCGATCACTACATCAAACTGTTCCATGCTGGTATCTCAATTCATTGCAATGCCGACATTCTAACGGCTTTCCGCAAGTTGACCACCTTCAAGCTGAAGTCCGCAGTCAATTCAATCCGCTTTGTCCCTGAAGCTTGATCTCTGCCGGACTGTCTACGTTTCTAAACACACCGCCTGCCGGTTTTATAATCAGCATTGATGATCTGGTCAGGCCGTGTCGAAAGCAGTACAATACGCGGCTTGCAATTTAAGCTGGCCCACAGTAGAGGGATTTTAGGCCCTTCAACTCCCGGCCGACGCTGCATCAGCAGCAGAAAATGCACCGAATTAACACTACGAGTGAAGAGTTAGACATGGCGAAGAAACTGCTTATCAAAACCTGGGGCTGTCAGATGAACGAATACGATTCATCCAAAATGGCCGATCTTCTCAACGCTAATGGCGGTTATGAATTAACAGAAGAACCAGAAGAAGCAGATGTACTGCTGCTGAACACCTGCTCGATCCGTGAAAAAGCTCAGGAAAAAGTTTTCCATCAGCTTGGCCGCTGGAAAACACTGAAAGACAAAAAACCGGGTCTGGTGATTGGTGTCGGTGGCTGTGTAGCGACTCAGGAAGGGGATTCCATTCGTGAACGTGCTCCTTACGTAGACGTCATTTTTGGCCCTCAGACACTGCACCGTCTGCCGGAAATGATTTCTCAGTCGCAGTCTTCTGAAGCGCCGGTCATGGATATCTCTTTCCCTGAGATTGAGAAATTCGACAGCCTGCCAGAACCACGGGCAGAAGGTCCGACAGCATTCGTTTCCATCATGGAAGGCTGCTCAAAATACTGTACTTTCTGTGTTGTTCCTTACACTCGTGGTGAAGAAGTCAGCCGTCCGCTGGACGATGTATTGTTCGAAATCGCACAACTGGCTGAGCAGGGCGTTCGTGAAGTCAACCTGCTGGGCCAGAACGTGAACGCCTTCCGTGGTGCAACTCATGATGGTGAAATCGCTTCTTTTGCTGAATTGTTGCGCCTGGTTGCCGCTATCGACGGCATTGACCGGATTCGTTACACCACCAGCCACCCGATTGAGTTTACGGACGACATCATTGAGGTCTACAAAGACACGCCGGAAGTGGTCAGCTTCCTGCACCTGCCGGTACAGAGCGGCTCAGACCGGATTCTGGCGATGATGAAGCGCCCGCATACGGCCATTGAGTACAAATCAAAAATCCGTAAGCTGCGTCAGGCCCGTCCTGAAATCACCATCAGTTCAGACTTTATCGTGGCGTTCCCGGGCGAATCCGATCAGGATTTCCAGGACACAATGAAGCTGATCCGCGAAATTGATTTCGACATGAGCTTCAGCTTCATTTATTCCCCTCGTCCGGGAACCCCGGCTGCAGATTACCCGTGTGATCTGCCTGAAGATGTGAAGAAACAGCGCCTGTATGAACTGCAGCAGCAGATCAATACCCAGGCCATGCGTTACTCACGTCAGATGCTGGATACAGAGCAGCGCATTCTGGTTGAAGGTCCATCAAAGAAAAACATTATGGAACTGCGCGGCCGTACCGAAAACAACCGGGTCGTGAACTTTGAAGGCTCTGTGGATTTGATCGGTCAGTTTGTCGATGTCAAAATCACGGACGTATTCAACAATTCCCTGCGTGGTGAACTGGTCCGCACTGAGGCTGACATGAACCTGCGTATTGCCATGTCTCCGAGTGAGGTCATGGAGAAAACCCGTAAAGAAGATGAATTGGGTGTAGGCGTTTATACTCCTTAATAAGAGGACAGAAATATCTGCCCATGCCCAGTTATACCGGCCGCCCGTCACAGTGGGCGGCCTATTGAGAGGCAAATCTTGAGCAAAATTATTACTGTTGAACTGAATCTCGAACCCGCCGATAACCACCGCCTGGCCAGCCTTTGCGGTCCATTCGACGACAACATCAAGCAACTGGAACGCCGCCTCGGCGTTGAAATCAATCACCGCAGCCACAGTTTCAGTATCGTCGGTCAGCCACATACGGCCGAAGCGACAGCGAATATCCTGAAAGATCTGTATGTTGACACCGCCCCGGTGCGCAATGTGATCCCGGATATTGAACCGGAACAAATTCATCTGGCCATTAAAGAATCCGGCGTTCTGGAACAGGATGTCAGTTCAAGCATCCCTTACGGCAAAGAAATTCACATCAAGACCAAAAAAGGGGTGATTAAACCGCGTACCCCAAATCAGGCCCAGTACATTGCCAACATGGTCGGCCATGATATTACCTTTGGTGTGGGACCGGCTGGTACGGGGAAAACCTATCTGGCTGTTGCAGCTGCCGTTGATGCACTGGAACGTCAGGAAATCCGTCGGATCCTGCTGACCCGCCCTGCGGTTGAAGCCGGCGAAAAACTGGGGTTCCTGCCGGGGGATCTGAGCCAGAAAGTCGACCCTTATCTGCGCCCGCTCTACGATGCCCTGTTTGAAATGCTGGGTTTCGAGCGCGTCGAAAAGCTGATCGAACGCAATGTCATTGAAGTTGCCCCGCTGGCCTATATGCGCGGCCGCACACTGAACGATGCCTTTATCATCCTGGATGAAAGCCAGAATACCACGGTCGAACAGATGAAAATGTTCCTGACCCGGATTGGTTTTAACTCCCGTGCAGTCATCACCGGCGACGTCACTCAGATTGACCTGCCGCGCGGTGCCCGCTCCGGTCTTCGTCATGCCATTGAAGTTCTGGCCGATGTTGATGAGATCAGCTTTAACTTCTTCCAGGCCACCGACGTGGTTCGCCACCCGGTTGTCGCCCGAATTGTTCAAGCGTACGAAGTCTGGGAAACCGAAGATCAGAAACAACGTAAACTGGCTGAACAGCGTCGCCGTGAACAACAGGAAGCGCGTCAAGTCAGCTCTGAAACGGAATAATCACACAGATGTCAGTTTATCTGGATTTACAGCTTGCCACTGCTGATGAAAGTGGCATGCCAGCGGTAGCCGACTTCCAGCGCTGGCTGGAAGCCGCCGTAACGCCATTTCAGGCGGATGCTGAAGTCACGGTCCGGCTGGTCGATGAAGCTGAAAGTCAGACCCTGAACCGGGACTACCGGGGGAAAGACAAGCCGACCAATGTGCTGTCATTTCCATTCGAAGCCCCGCCGGGTGTTGAGCTGGAACTGCTGGGCGATCTGATTATCTGTCGCCAGGTCGTTGAAAAAGAAGCTGAGGAGCAGAATAAACCCCTGCTCGCGCACTGGGCACATATGGTTGTACACGGCTCGCTTCATCTGCTAGGTTATGACCATATTGAAGATGACGAAGCCGAAGAAATGGAAGCTCTGGAAACCGAAATTATGCAAGGTTTAGGGTTTGCCAATCCTTACGAGGCTGACCAATACTAACATCAGCCCTGGCCGTCATCGCCAGAAATACAGTCGGTTGCTTTTCAGGAACCGGCTTTCCGTGGCTCAGGCCACCTATTTGAATAGAAAGCAATGAACGACGATAACCCCCAAAATTCTGACGGTCCGAGTCGAAAGACCTTCTTTGAACGTATTGGACAGCTCTTTCAGGGAGAGCCTCAAAATAAGGAAGAGCTGGTCAGCGTGATCCGTGATTCCGAAGAGAATGCCCTGATCGATCACGATACCCGCGACATGCTGGAAGGCGTGATGCAGATCTCCGAAATGCGAGTTCGCGACATCATGATCCCCCGCTCGCAAATGGTCACCATTGAACGTTCTCAGAAGGTTGAAGACCTGATTGATATCATTGTTGATGCCCAGCACTCACGCTATCCGGTTATCAGCGATGACAAAGACCACGTTGAAGGTATTCTGCTGGCCAAAGACCTGTTGCAGTATCTGCGTCCGGACAGTGAGCCGTTTGACCTCGACGTTATCCTGCGCCCGGCTGTTGTTGTGCCGGAAAGCAAGCGGGTTGATCGCCTGCTGAAAGAATTTCGGGAAGAACGCTACCACATGGCCATTGTGGTCGATGAATTTGGTGGTGTTTCCGGTTTGATCACCATTGAGGATATTCTGGAACAAATCGTCGGTGAAATCGAAGACGAATTCGATGACGAAGAAGAGCAGGAAATCCGTCAGCTGAGTAAGCACACCTGGAATGTGAAGGCACTGACGACGATTGATGACTTCAACAAACTGTTCCAGACCAACTTCAGCGTCAACGACATCGATACCATCGGTGGTCTGGTCATGACCAGTTTTGGTCACCTGCCAAGCCGGGGTGAAGTAGTTGAACTGGAAGGTTATTCGTTCAAAGTTACCGCCGCGGACAGCCGCCGGATCATTCAGTTACAAGTGACGGTGCCGCAGGAGGCACATCAACCAACGATGACGCCCTGATGAGACGAATCGACAATCTAAACCTTTGGGGACGGCTGCTTTTGGCCGTCCCGGCCGGTGCGCTGGCGACCCTGTCTTTCGCCCCTTATAAGTTCTGGTTCCTTGCTCCGCTCTCCCTCATTATTTTCTTTACCCTGCTGCAAAACCAACGCCCGAAAACCGCTTTCCAGACGGGTTTGGCATGGGGTTTGGGCCTGTTTGGCAGTGGTGTCTGGTGGGTTCACGTCAGCATTGCCGACTTTGGCGGGATGCCCATTGCCGCCGGACTCTTCCTGATGGTCCTGCTGATCGGCTATCTGGCGATCTACCCTGCACTGTTTGGTGCACTCCTTGCCCGGTTCGGCCAGGGCCGCCCTTTCCACCAGCTGATGCTCATCGGCCCGGTGCTCTGGTTAGTACTTGACTGGTTACGTGGCTGGCTGTTCACAGGCTTTCCATGGTTATGGCTGGGTTACGGCCAGATTCACGGACCATTTGCCAGTTTTGCGCCAATACTGGGTGTTGAAGGTCTGACACTTGCGCTGGTTCTCGGCTGCGGTGCTCTGGTTGCGGCCGGTTACTACCGCAACTGGAAACCACTGATGATACCCGCGCTGCTCCTGTTGCTGGCTTATCAGGCCAAAGGGATTGACTGGGTTCAGCCTGATCCGTATAAGCCGGTGAAAGTCGCTCTGGTGCAGGGCAACATTCCGCAGGCCCTGAAATGGCAGCCGGATCAACGCTGGCCCACGCTGATGAAATATCTGGATCTGACCCGTGAAAACTGGGATGCCGATATTATTGTCTGGCCGGAAGCCGCTATACCGGCGCTGGAGCAGCAGGTCGGCACTTTCCTGAGTCGTCTCGATGAAGCGGCCCGGATGAATCAGAGTGCGGTGATCACCGGAGTGCTGGACAGAACTGGGGAAGGTGAGTATTACAACAATATCCTGACGCTGGGCGTCAATCGCGATGGCGCATACCACTACGATACGGCGAGCCGGTACAGCAAACATCATTTGCTGCCGTTTGGCGAGTTTGTGCCCTTCGGGGACTTGCTGCGCCCGTTGGCACCGTTTTTCAACCTGCCGATGTCCTCGTTCAGCCGGGGTAGCTTTATCCAGCAGAATCTGGAGGCCAACGGCTATGCACTGGCGCCAGCGCTCTGCTATGAGATTGCGTTCAGCGAGCAGGTGCGCCAGAACGTCGGTTCAGGTACAGACATGCTGCTGACGTTATCCAATGATGCCTGGTTTGGTCGTTCTATCGGCCCGCACCAGCACATGGAAATCGCCCAGATGCGCGCACTGGAAACCGGAAAGCCTTTGCTGAGAGCCACCAATACCGGTGTCACAGCCGTGGTCGACTATCAGGGCAAGATTATTGCAGAGCTGCCGCAGTTTGAAACCGGCGTCCTGCGTGCCACCGTTACTCCGACCAAAGGAATGACGCCTTTTACCTCGCTGGGCAGCTGGCCGCTCTATCTCTATCTGTTATGGTCCGTCACCTTGTCCTGGCTGCTCGTGAAACGGCGTCGGGGAGATTTCAGAGATACCAATCCGCAGGAAGGGGTACACTGATCCCCATCCTCACCGCGAAATCACAAAGAGGGCTCTGGCCCTCTTTTGTTTTTCACCCAATGTCAGATGTTCGGTGTTTGAAGATCAGTTATTGATGACCGGGAGAGAGCCACCTGCACCTGGAATCTGTACCTGCAGTGCCAAAGACTAAGGTGCCAGTGGCTGACGGGTGAACTGGGTGCCTCCGCATTGCACGCAGGGCTCAATAATACGGACATGGGTATACTGCTCATGGTGACCGCACTTCTCACAGACCAGATTCCCCAGCCCGACTACTTCACCGGCCTTATACACGCCCCGGTGCTTGAGATCATCCATCACTTCAACCCATTCCAGCTGAGTCTTGTCAGTCACTTCTGCCAGACCGCTCCAGATCGTTTCGGATACCAGCTTATAGAACGGGCTTTCTGAAAACGGTTCCGGACTTTCCTGCACATTCTGGCCGAATTCCTTCAGATCCCGTTTGAAGTACTCCCGGATCAATGCCAGTTCATCTTTCGTCATATCACTGGCAGCTTCCCGGTATTTCTCGCTGGTATCGATCCAGTGTTTTAACTCTTCCGGACTGTGTTTCAGCGTTTCCGTAATGTCTTCCAGCATCGATTCATACGCAGCTTTTTGTTTCACCATCTCAGTTCTCCCAGGCTAATCCGCCAACTCGGGTCTGCCTTGTCTGAAATATCACAAGAATAAGCACACCGATTCGGCCTCAGCTATTGTTGCTCCCTTTACCTTTAGTTATTCTATGTCGATTATTTTGACTGTGTTTGTATTCAACTCACAAAAATCCCGGATGTCATCGATGCAAGAACAATACCGTCCTCAGGACATTGAACAGCAAGTTCAAGAACATTGGGACAACAATAAGACCTTTGTTGTAAGTGAAGACCCGAATAAAGAGAAGTTCTACTGTCTCTCTATGTTCCCTTATCCAAGCGGACGACTTCACATGGGTCACGTTCGTAACTACACCATCGGTGATGTCATCTCCCGTTATCAGCGCCTGCAGGGCAAAAATGTCATGCAGCCAATCGGCTGGGATGCTTTCGGCCTGCCTGCTGAAAACGCCGCAGTGAAAAACAACACGGCTCCGGCGCCATGGACATACGAAAACATCGACTACATGAAGAACCAGCTGAAACTGCTGGGCTTCGGTTACGACTGGAACCGTGAATTTGCCACCTGTACGCCGGAATACTACCGCTGGGAACAGGAATTCTTCACCAAGCTGTACAACAAAGGCCTGGTTTATAAGAAAACGTCCTCGGTCAACTGGTGTCCGAACGACCAGACCGTTCTGGCAAACGAACAGGTTGAAGACGGCTGCTGCTGGCGTTGTGATACGCCTGTAGAGCAAAAAGAGATCCCTCAGTGGTTCATCAAGATCACCGCCTACGCGCAGGAGCTGCTGGACGATCTGGAGAACCTGGAAGGCTGGCCTGAGATGGTGAAAACCATGCAGCGCAACTGGATCGGCCGCTCCGAAGGGGTTGAGCTGTCTTTTGAGGTTGAAGGCCAGAACGCACCACTGGAAGTGTACACCACCCGTCCGGATACCCTGATGGGCGTCACTTACGTCGGTATCGCTGCGGGTCACCCGCTGGCAGAGCTGGCGGCACAAAACAAACCTGAGCTGGCCGCATTCATCGACGAATGCAAAAACACCAAGGTTGCTGAAGCTGAACTGGCAACCATGGAGAAAAAAGGCATGGCGACCGGCCTGTATGCCATTCATCCGCTGAACGGCCGCCGCGTCCCGGTTTACGTGGCTAACTTTGTTCTGATGGATTACGGCACAGGTGCCGTGATGGCTGTTCCTGCCCACGATCAGCGTGACTTCGAGTTCGCGACCAAGTATGGCTTGGACATTGTTCCTGTGATCAAGCCTGCTGACGGCAGCGAGCTGGATATCAGTGAAGCTGCATACACCGAGAAAGGTGTCCTGTTCGACTCGGGTGAGTTCGATGGTCTGGACTTCCAGGCAGCATTCGATGCCATCGCCGCCAAACTGGAAGCGGAAGGCAAAGGCAAGAAAACCGTGAACTTCCGTCTGCGTGACTGGGGCGTATCCCGTCAGCGCTACTGGGGTGCACCAATCCCGATGGTGACTACTGAAGATGGTGAAGTGCATCCGGTCCCAGCCGATCAGCTGCCGGTGATCCTGCCGGAAGATGTCGTGATGGACGGCGTGACCAGCCCGATCAAAGCAGACAAGAGCTGGGCAGAAACCACCTTCAACGGTGCACCTGCACTGCGTGAAACCGATACCTTCGACACCTTTATGGAGTCGTCCTGGTACTACGCGCGTTACTGTTCGCCACAAGCGGATGAAATGCTGGACTCCGATGCCGCCAACTACTGGTTGCCGGTCGACCAGTACATCGGTGGTATTGAACACGCCTGTATGCACCTGCTGTATTCCCGTTTCTTCCACAAATTGCTGCGCGACAGCGGTATGGTGACCAGCGACGAGCCGTTCAAGCAACTGCTGTGTCAGGGCATGGTACTGGCTGATGCCTTCTACTATACCAATGACAAAGGCGCCAAAGTTTGGGTATCCCCAACCGAAGTGACGCTGGATCGCGACGAGAAAGGCCGTATCACCAAAGCGACCGATGTGGATGGTAACGAGCTGGTGCATTCCGGCATGACCAAGATGTCCAAGTCGAAAAACAATGGTATCGACCCGCAAGAAATGGTTAATAAGTACGGTGCAGACACCGTGCGTCTGTTCATGATGTTTGCTTCTCCGGCAGATATGACACTGGAATGGCAGGAATCCGGCGTTGAAGGTGCAAACCGCTTCCTGAAACGTGTCTGGAAACTGGTTTATGAACATACGGCCAAAGGTGCGATCGAAGTTCTGGATGCCCAGGCACTGAATGCTGATCAGAAAGCCCTGCGTCGTGACGTTCATAAGACCATTGCCAAAGTGAGCGATGACATTGGCCGTCGTCAGACCTTCAATACGGCAATTGCTGCGATTATGGAGCTGATGAACAAGCTGGGTAAGGCGCCGCAAGCGTCTGCGCAAGACCGTGCCCTGCTGGACGAAGCACTGAAAGCAGTGGTTCGTATGCTGTACCCAATCACCCCGCACATCAGCTTTGAGCTGTGGAAAGCGCTGGGTGAAACTGATGTTGATCAGGCTCAGTGGCCCGTCGCTGACGAGAAAGCCATGGTCGAAGATGAGAAACTGATCATTGTTCAGGTCAACGGCAAGCTGCGTGCCAAACTGACGGTTGCTGCCGATGCTGACAAAGATCAGGTTGAGGCTATGGCCTTGTCTGACGAGAACGTCTCGAAATTCACCGACGATAAAACAATTCGTAAGGTGATTTACGTGCCGGGCAAGTTGCTGAACATCGTTGCCAACTAATTCAGGTTAACGAACAACGCCTTCCCCCGGGAAGGCGTTTTCTCTTTTTACCTCTGTATTTGCTGAACAAGGAGTAGACACGGTGAGCACAGCTTCATCTCTACTGTCCCGCTTTCGTCTGGTCATTGTCATGGTTCTCGCACTGACGACAACAGCCTGCGGATTCCACCTGCGTGGGAACTACATGCTGCCCGACGACATTGCCCGCCTGTCTCTGACCAGTTTTGATCAATACGGGCCATTGACCCGTATGGTGAAATCCCAATTCAAATTACACGGTATTGAAGCAGTGCCGCCATCGGCGCAGGTTCCAAACCTGCATCTGCTCAGCGAATCCCAGGGCGAACGTACCCTGTCGCTCTATCAGAACAGCCGGGCTGCCGAATACGAACTGACCTATACCGTGAACTATCAGGTGGTTATACCGGAAAAAGGCGCAAAGCGTTTTACCACCAGGGTGAACCGCAGCTTTCTGGACAACCCGCTGACCGCACTGGCAAAGTCCGTAGAACGCGACATGCTGCTGGATGAAATGCGCCAGCAAGCCGCCCGCCAGATCATGCGCCAACTTGCCCGTCTGACCGCCGATCTCAATCAGCTGGACACCGAGACTGAAAACGAACAGGGCGTGTCCACGATTGAAACGGAAACAGATGCCGACAAACAGGCCGCAGAGCAGCTTTTTGAGACCAAAGGCACTGTTGCACAATGAGGATCTACCCGGAACAACTGAGTGAGCGGCTGAAGCAAGGATTATCAGCCGCTTACCTGCTGTCTGGCAACGAGCCGCTCTTATTGCAGGAAACCTCAGACCGCCTCAGACAACAAGCCAAAGCGGAAGGCTTTCTGGAACGGCACAGCTACACCATTGATAATCAGCTCGACTGGCATGAAGTTCTGGATGACTGCCAGGCACTGAGTCTGTTCTCTTCACGTCAGATCATTGAGCTGACGCTGCCGGAAAATGGCCTCAATGCCAATCAGGCAAAATCACTGCAAACAGTAATTGATGCACTGCACCCGGATATTCTGTTACTGGTATTTGGCCCCCGTCTGAACAAAAAACAGGAATCCACTGCCTGGTTCAAAGCGCTGACTGCGCAGGGAATTTACGTCCCCTGTAATACGCCGGATGCCCGACAGTTACCCCGGTTTATTCAGCAGCGATGCCAGCAGCTTGGACTGAATGCAGACGCCGAGTCGATCCAGCTGCTCGCCCAATGGCATGAAGGGAACCTGTTAGCACTGACGCAAAGCCTGTACAAACTGACCCTGATCTATCCGGACAACACACTGACGGTTCCTCGTATTCAGGATGCCCTGAGCCGGCACAACCACTACACGCCGTTTCAGTTACTGGACGCTCTGCTGGCCGGGCAGGCCAAACGCAGCCAGCGGATCCTCCGCCAGCTCGAAGCTGAAGGTGTCGAAGCCATCATCATTCTGCGGACGCTGCAGCGGGAACTGACTCAGCTGTACCGGATGCAGGAAATGGGGCGGCAAGGGGTTCCGCTGAACCGGATCTTTGAAAACTTCCGGGTCTGGCAAAACCGGCGCGAGCTTTATGTCGGCGCCCTCCACCGCCTGACGTTACCGATGTTATTACAGGCACTGCACCAGCTCACCCAGCTGGAACGCCAGGTGAAAACAGACTTCAACAGCCATGTCTGGCCCGGTTTAAGTACCCTGTGTGCACTGATGTGCGGGATGAACAAGAACTTGCCTTTGCTTTGACGAAGGCAAAATATTGTTAAATCTGGCTGCTGCTCAAAAAAACCGACCTCTGCTGGTCACGCAAGCAGCAGCACCGATTGAGCATGCTATACTCCGGCGTTAAAATGTGAACCCGATCGGCTCATCCGACTCTAACAAACAGAGCCTGTTCACCCGGAATGCAAACTGAAATGAGGGAGCCCCTTTTGCAGGTACAAGAACTACACGACTTTATCATTGATAAAATTGATGACATGAAAGCGCAGGACATCGTCACTCTGGATGTCCGCGGCAAATCCAGCATTACAGATCTCATGGTCGTTTGCACCGGTACCTCGAACCGACACGTCGCTTCAATTGCTGACAATGTCAACAAAGCCTCCAAGCTGATCGATTTTCCCCCGTTTGGCATCAGTGGTGAAGAAGACGGCGAATGGATTGTCGTTGATATGGGAAGCGTGATGCTGCATATCATGCAGGAAGATGCCCGACAGCTTTATCAATTGGAAAAGCTCTGGGGCTGATTGACGGATGAAGTTACAACTGATCGCCGTCGGCACCAAAATGCCGAAGTGGGTAGAAACCGGTTTTGAAGAATATCGCCGCCGATTTCCAAAAGACATGCCGCTGGAACTGATTGAGATTTCAGCCGGAAAACGGGGCAAAAATGCTGATATTGCCCGTATTCTTCAAAAAGAAGGCGAAGCCATGCTGGCCGCAGTAGCCAAAGGGAACCGCATCGTCACGCTGGATATTCCCGGTAAACGCTGGGATACCGAGCAACTGGCCGGACAGCTGGAAAGCTGGAAGCTGGACGGGCGCGATGTCTCTATCCTGATTGGCGGGCCTGAAGGTCTGGCGCCAGCCTGTAAAGCTGCGGCCGAGCAAAGCTGGTCACTCTCTCCGTTAACCCTGCCACATCCTCTGGTGCGTATCGTCATGGCGGAAAGCTTGTACCGGGCATGGAGTATCACGGCTAATCATCCATACCACAGGGAATAAAACGGCATGCGCAAGAAGCGACTTCAGATCCGTGACCATCAGGCAGAATCATCGCTGTTTTTCCGGCGAGCTATTTTTTCCTTCGCCGGTATTCTGGTCCTGATTGGTGTCCTGGTCGGTAACCTTTATCACATTCAGGTCAGCGAGTTTGAGGACTACAAGACTCGCTCCAACGATAACCGCATCAAGGTTGTGCCGGTCGCCCCGAACCGCGGGATGATCTACGACCGTAACGGCGTTCTGTTAGCTGAAAACCGGCCGGTTTACTCTCTGGAAGTCGTGACAGAAAAAGTTCCGATGCTGGATGATACCCTGGAACGGCTCAGAGCCTTGCTGGGCATCACGGATGAAGAAATCGAACGTTTTGAAAAAGAACGCCGCCGTACGCGCCGTTTCAACTCTGTTCCGCTGCGCAATCAGCTGACTGAAAAAGAAGTCGCGCTGTTTTCTGTGAATCAGCACCGTTTCCCCGGTGTTGAGGTGAAAGCCTATCTGAAGCGTTATTACCCTTATGGTGACGCCCTCACCCACGTCCTCGGCTACGTTGCTAAAATCAATGACCGTGATTTAGAGATGCTGGATCGCCAGGGCCACCTGAACAACTACAAGGCAACCCGGGATATCGGCAAACTCGGTATTGAAAAATACTATGAAGAGATGCTGCACGGCACATCCGGTTATCAGGAAGTGGAAGTGAACAGCCGGGGCCGTATCATCCGGACTCTGAAATATGTCCCGCCCGTCCCCGGTAAAGATATCCGCCTGAATCTGGATATCGAGCTGCAGCTTTATGTGAAGCAATTGCTGACCGAGAAAAAAGTCGATCCGGAAACCGGCGAAGAATTTATCAAGCCCAAACGCGGTTCTGTCGTTGTCCTGGATCCGAAAGATTCCTCCGTTCTGGCGATGGTTTCCAGCCCGAGTTATGACCCTAACCTCTTTGTCCATGGTATTTCCGGCAAAGCGTACCGGGACTTGCTGGATGACAGGGACAGACCGCTGGTGAACCGTGTCACCCTTGGTATTTATCCGCCAGCTTCAACCGTAAAACCTGCAATTGCCGTCGCAGCCTTGTCTGAAGGGGTGATTACTACCAGTACCACACGTAATGATCCCGGGTTCTGGAAAATTCCGAACTCCAAGAGCCGGCCATTCCGCGACTGGCTGCGTTGGGGACACGGAAAGGTGACCATTCACAAAGCCATTGAAGAATCTGTTGATACCTTTTTCTACCAGATTGCCTACGACATGGGGATTGACCGTCTGTCTTCCTGGATGAGCAAATTTGGTTACGGGGAATATACCGGTATTGATATTTTCGAGGAAAGTAAAGCCAACATGCCCACCCGGGAGTGGAAACAGGCGCGTTTCCGTCAGCCCTGGTATCAGGGCGACACCATTCCTGTCGGTATCGGTCAGGGCTACTGGACGGCTACCCCGTTGCAGATCGCGAAAGCCACCACGGTTCTGGTGAACAATGGCGTAGTCCGGGCCCCCCATCTGCTGAAAGATATCATCGGGCCTGAAGGCGAAACACCGGCCAAGTATGAGATCTTCCCGCCGGTGACCGGCGTAGAGCCAAAGTACTGGAGAGTAGCAAAAGACGGCATGTACCGGGTGCTTTTCGGCAACCGGGGAACGGCACGGCGTGCTTTCTATGGCGCGCAATATAAAGCTGGCGGTAAGTCAGGCTCCGCACAGGTCTTTGGTCTGGCTGAAGATGAAGAATATAACGCCGAAGAGCTGGAAGAACATCTGCGGGATCACGCGCTGTTTACCGCTTTCGCACCTTTTGATGATCCACAGGTTGTGGTTGCAATGGTACTGGAAAACGCCGGTGGCGGTTCCAGTAACGGTGGCCCGGTCGCACGGCAGATCTTCGATCACATGTTACTGGATCACAGTGATGAACATGACACCAACAAATCAACACTTGCCGAGGTAACCCGATGAGTATCATGGCTGCCGCAGGCAGTAAAACAACCCTGAGTGACCGGCTGCATATCGATGTGCCACTGTTACTGGGGATCCTGACCGTGATGGGTTTTGCTCTGGTGGTCATGTACAGCGCCAGCGGCCAGAATCTGGCTATGATGGAGCGTCAGGCGGTCCGGATGCTGTTGTCACTGGCCATTATGTTTATCCTGGCTCAAATCGCGCCCCGACACTACGAAGCCTGGGCACCTTACCTGTTCGGTGTCGGCCTGCTCTTACTGCTTGGCGTCCTGCTGTTCGGGGAAATTTCCAAAGGCGCGCAACGCTGGCTGGATCTCGGTGTGGTGCGTTTCCAGCCCTCAGAGCTGATTAAACTGGCGGTACCGCTGATGGTGGCCCGGTTTATCGGGAATCATCCGCTGCCCCCCAGCCTGAAGAATATCGTAATCGCCACACTCATGATTTTCGTGCCCACGATTCTGATTGCCAAGCAGCCCGATCTGGGAACCTCAATCCTGATCGCGGCCTCCGGGGTCTTCGTCCTGTTTCTGTCCGGGATCAGCTGGCGCATTATCATTTTTGCCGGGTTGCTCGTGGCTGCCTTCATCCCGCTGCTCTGGTTTTTCCTGATGCATGATTATCAGCGAACCCGGGTCCTGACGCTGTTCAATCCTGAATCAGATCCGCTAGGTGCCGGCTACCACATCATCCAGTCGAAAATTGCCATTGGTTCCGGTGGTATTACCGGCAAGGGCTGGCTGCACGGCACTCAGTCACAGCTGGAATTTCTGCCGGAGCGTCATACCGACTTTATCTTTGCCGTGATCGCTGAAGAATGGGGACTGGCTGGCGTGGTCGGCCTGCTGGCTCTCTATATTTTCATCATCGGCCGCGGACTTCTGCTGGCGAGCCGGGCACAAACGGCCTTTGGCCGCATGATGGCAGGCAGTATTGTCCTGAGTTTCTTCGTTTATGTTTTCGTCAATATCGGGATGGTCAGTGGCTTGCTGCCCGTTGTTGGTGTTCCCCTGCCCCTGGTCAGTTACGGCGGCACCTCAATGGTCACCCTGATGGCGGGCTTTGGTATCCTGATGTCTATCCACACTCACAGAAAAATGCTGTCTAAGGCGAACTGATGCGCATTGCTTCTCAATCGTTCATTTTCTCTCTGTGCTTCACCCTGCTGCTGGCCGGGTGTAGCACCACATCGACTTCAGATCGGTATCAAATCAAAGAAGACCGTGCACCGGACAGCTCTCCGACACTGGATCATATTGAAGATGCCCAGCCAAGATATGAAGCTAAAAGTCTGGCCGGTAATGTGAATTACAATCTCAATGGTCAGCATTACACGATTTTGCCGTCTGATCAGCCTTTCACGCAGGAGGGACTGGCCTCCTGGTACGGCAAAAAATTTCACGGCCATCAAACCTCGAACGGCGAAATTTACGATATGTATTCCATGACGGCGGCCCATAAAACCCTGCCGTTGCCGAGCTATGTCAGAGTCACCAACAGAAATAACGGCAAAACCGCCATCGTCCGGGTGAACGACCGCGGTCCATTCCACGAAGGACGAATTATCGACCTCAGTATGGCTGCCGCGACCAAACTGGACGTGATTGGTCATGGCACTGCACCGGTCAGCATTGAACTGATTCAGATGCCCAAGCCAGACAAGGCAGAGTGGCAAAGTGCCAACCCGAGATGGTTTTTCGTTCAGCTCGCGGCATTCAGCGATCTGAGCAAAGCACAGGCTGCAGCTCAGAAGCTCAAAACTGAATTCAATACTCAGGTGGAACTGAAAAAAGCGAAATCCGCAGCGGTATACCGGCTGCGCCTGGGGCCCTATCTGGACTCACAGGAGGCTGAACATTTACGTGATCAAGCCAGAGCATCACAGTTCCCGGAAGCTTTTGTGGTATCCGAGTTGCGCGAGTTGAACTAATTTGCCAACCTGAAGTCTGACAAAAGTATGTAAAAATTTCATAAGATTCTTGTGTGGGCCCTGATATCGTCGGGTTGAGAACTGTTTATCAGGACTCAATCTGATATAGTGGTTCCAATTTTGTTATCCGCAATCCAAGTAACAACTATCATGAATAAATCTGCTGCATTTTTTCGCTCTGTCACAGCCTCTGCCGTTTTGATGACAAGCCTTTCCGCGACAGCGGCACCAGCCGTTGTTCCAGAAGCCCCGCAGATAGCCGCTAAAGGTTATGTCCTGATGGATTACCATTCAGGCAAAATTCTGGCCGGACAAAATGAATACCAGAAGCTGCCGCCTGCGAGCCTGACCAAAATGATGACCAGTTATGTCATCGGTCAGGAAATCAAACGCGGTAACATCTCTATGGATGATACTGTTGTGGTCAGTAAAAATGCCTGGGCGAAAAACTTCCCTGGCTCATCCAAAATGTTTATTGAGGTTGGCAGTGAAGTCAAAGTGTCTGACCTCAACCGCGGTATCATCATTCAGTCAGGCAATGATGCTTGTGTTGCCATGGCCGAACATGTCGCCGGCTCTGAAGACTCTTTTGTCGATTTGATGAACGGCTGGGCAAAAACACTGGGGATGGATTCCACCCATTTTGCCAACGTACACGGCCTGGATAATGCCAATCTGTTCACCACCCCTTATGACATGGCGCTGCTGGCACAGGGCCTGATCCGTGACGTGCCGGACGAGTTCGCAATCTATAAGGAAAAATCTTTCCGCTATAACGGCATTGAGCAGTTCAACCGAAACAGCCTGCTGTGGGACAAGAGCCTCAATGTGGACGGTCTGAAAACCGGCCATACGGATAACGCCGGATACAGCCTGGTCAGTACCGCAACCGAAGGTCAGATGCGTCTGATCGCTGTTGTGATGGGCACCAAAAATGCCAACGCCCGTAAAGCTGAAAGTAAAAAGCTGCTGAACTACGGTTTCCGCTTTTTCGAAACCGTTTCTCCGCATAAAGCCAACGAGACCTTCGTGACTGAAAAAGTCTGGATGGGTGACACGGATGAAGTCTCACTGGGTGTCAGTCAGGATACTTTCGTCACGCTGCCGCGTGGTTCGGTCAAAGATCTGAAAGCCAACTTTGTGCTGGAAAAAGAGTTGAAAGCGCCAATCCACAAAGGCGATGTTGTCGGTAAACTGTACTACCGCCTGGGCGATGACGATGTTGCTGAATACCCGCTGCTGGCCCTGAACGATGTCAATCAGGGAGGCATTTTCAGCCGTCTGATTGATTATATCGTCTTGTTGTTTAAGGGCTGGCTGAGCTAATCGCTTCCGCATGAAAAAGGACAGCCTCGCTGTCCTTTTTCTTTTTAACCCGATGATGGCATCGTTTGTACTGTTCCGTTCCCTTTGCATGACTTGTGTTATGGACGGCGAGCCATTAATATGCTGCCCTTAATTGTGATACACCGCATACATTTCCGGGAGTTCAGCATGCAACAGCAAGAACAGCCAAAACTTAAAGATTTACTCGAGTTCCCTTGTCAGTTTACCTACAAGGTAATGGGCTTTAATAAGCCTGAACTGCCGGACCTGGTGGTAGAAGTGATTCAACGCCATGCGCCGGGTGACTACACGCCGTTGGTGAAACCAAGCGGCAAAGGCACTTACAGTGCCGTTTCAATTACAATCACAGCGACTCACATTGAGCAGGTTGAAACGCTTTATAAGGAACTGGGCGAGATCGAGATTGTCCGTGTCGTCCTCTGAGACCTGGTCCTACCGAGCAATTGGCGGCTGAAATTTCAGCCGCCAAGTTTTATAATGCACCATTATTGGTATCTTCTGAATCGCAGCAGATCCCGACAGACAACATGGGTGTGAATGTGCAAAGAAATCTCATTGTCCGCAACCTGGGCCTGAAAGACTATTCTGTCACTTATGAGGCCATGCATGATTTTACCGCCGATCGCGATGACGACACCGTCGATGAGATCTGGCTGGTTGAGCACCTTCCCGTTTTTACTCAGGGCCAGGCCGGCAAAGCCGAGCACGTGCTGAATCCTGGTGATATCCCTATTTTTCAGAGTGATCGCGGTGGACAAGTGACCTATCATGGCCCGGGGCAGCAAATGATGTATCTTCTGCTCGATCTGCGCCGCCTCAAACTGGGCGTCCGTGAGCTGGTCACGCACATTGAAAACACAGTAATCAACACGCTATCCCGTTTCGGGGTAACCTCTAATGCCCGTCCGGACGCCCCTGGTGTCTATGTCGACGGCAAAAAAATCTGCTCACTCGGTCTACGTATCCGTCGCGGCTGTTCTTTTCATGGCCTGGCCCTCAACGTCAACATGGATTTATCGCCTTTCATGCGTATCAATCCCTGTGGCTATGCGGGTATGGAAATGACTCAGCTGGCTATGTTCAATGGCCCTACAGAACTGGCTGATGTGCAACCTATACTTGTCGATGAGTTAGTGAATTTGCTCGATTACCAGAGCATAGAGTGGATAACGGAAAGCAATTAATCATGAGCAAACCGATCGTAATAGAACCAGGTGTCAAATATCGTGACGCCGACAAAATGGCCCTGATCCCTGTACGTAACATGGAAGCGGAAGAAAAACCCCGTGAAATGCTGCGTAAACCGGAGTGGATGAAAATCAAACTGCCGGCGGATACCCAACGTATCCGGGACATCAAGGACGCGATGCGTAAGAACAACCTGCACTCGGTCTGTGAAGAGGCATCCTGTCCGAACCTGGCAGAGTGCTTTAGTCACGGTACGGCCACCTTCATGATTCTGGGTGCCATCTGTACCCGTCGATGCCCGTTCTGTGACGTTGCCCATGGCCGTCCGCTGCCGCCAAGTGCCGAAGAGCCGGTTCATTTGGCTCAGACCATCGCTGATATGAAGCTGCGCTACGTGGTTGTCACATCCGTTGACCGCGATGATCTGCGTGACGGCGGTGCACAGCACTTTGCTGACTGTATCCGTGAAATTCGCGTGAAGAGCCCTGAAATCAAGATCGAAACCCTGGTCCCTGATTTCCGTGGCCGGATGGATCGTGCGCTGGAAATCCTGCGTGATAATCCGCCGGATGTCTTCAACCATAACCTGGAAACTGCGCCACGCTTATACCGCAAGGCCCGTCCGGGTGCGAACTACCAGTGGTCGCTGGATCTGCTGAAGAAATTCGGTGAAATGCATCCGAACGTTCCGACAAAATCCGGCCTGATGATGGGTCTGGGTGAAACCAAAGAAGAAATCATTGAAGTCCTCAAGGATCTGCGTGCACACGGCGTAACGATGCTGACCTTAGGTCAGTACCTTGCACCAAGCCGCCACCACTTGCCTGTTGAACGTTATGTGCCGCCATCAGAGTTTGATGAGCTCAAAGAAATCGCACTGGAGCTGGGCTTTACCCATGCGGCCTGTGGTCCATTTGTCCGCTCGTCTTACCATGCCGACCTGCAGGCAAAAGGCGAAGAAGTGAAATAATCACACAAGTCGGGAATCGTATGGTGACATGACGCCTCTGATTCCCGTGCTTCGTCCCCAGTTGGATCCCATAAAAAACGCTTCGGAGTCTGTGACATACCGAAGCGTTTTTATTTTTGAACTCAGTTCTGTAACTGTACTGTTTCCTGCTCTGTCAGCGCTGATTCTCTTTATCAATCACAGCTGCCAGTACCGGCGCTAAACTTTCCAGCGCTTCCTCAGTGATCGGCTTACCATCTTCATCTGTGACGGTAATTGAGGTCCGGTTCCCCAGATCACCCAGCTGCAAATCATAATCACGATTCGACAGCTGAAGCGGCTGAATACCGAGTTCGGTCCAGAAATCATCACCCGGTGAACGGAAAGAAACATCAACTGTACCCTGAGAACGGTTTCTGCCATCAACGGTGAAACCCAGCGCCTGCAGGAGGCTTGGCAAGCGTTCCCAGAAAACATTGTAAGGCGCACGCGCAATAATCACAGGCAAACCGCTGCGATCACGACCCATACTGATTGGGATCTGCTTGACCAGTTCCTGCGCCCGCACACGGGCTTTTTCACGCTCATATGCGTCGTATTTCGCCATGACCAGATTCGTCATCAGAATACTGTAACGTTCCTGATTCCCGAGACTCACCGTCTTGTCGACACCCGCTTCACGCCAGTCCAGCAGTTTAATGGTATACAGGTTCTGGCCATTCTCGCTGGA
This sequence comes from Photobacterium sp. 53610, assembly GCF_036409375.1. Taxonomy (NCBI): domain Bacteria; kingdom Pseudomonadati; phylum Pseudomonadota; class Gammaproteobacteria; order Vibrionales; family Vibrionaceae; genus Photobacterium; species Photobacterium sp. 53610. The sequence goes on from NZ_JAXOFS010000019.1 coordinate 21,622, forward strand.
ACGGGTAATCCGGTATCGGCTGCTGATTTCAGTGTCTTCATCCTCGTTGTTCCACTGAACCCAACTGGTTTCCAGGGTCTGCGCGGTATCAACATCAAATGGAATATTCCGCTCTTTCCCGAGACGTTTGGTCAGGGTCCAGAGTTCATTCAATTCTTCAGCTTTAACCAGTTGCAGGCTCACCGTACCATCGGAATTATGGACAGTTCTGGCGCCCGGAATGAGCGCGAGTACCTGTTGCGGTGGACGAATATCGACCGCTTTACCAATGGCGCCAGAATAGCCGGCAGCCGGAATGGCATACTCGCCAGACACCGTCGCCGCACCGCTGCTCGGGCTGTTCCAGCTGCTGAGCGGTGCAGTTTCCAGATAATTAAAGTCCTGATTTGCCTGACGGCGGCGCTCAGCACCACCCGAACAGCCAGCCAGTGTAGCGACCATGACAGCCGTAACTGCCAGCCTGTAATTCACATTCATGTAGAGCTCTTACGTTCCTATGCGGTGGCCAGTGAAGGCAGCAGTTTCGCATCTTTCAACGCTTGCAACACAACAGGTTCAGCCTCTTTGCTCAGCGGCGTCAACGGCAGACGTAATGTACCGTGCTGGATCAGCCCCATTTTGTGTGCTGCCCATTTCACCGGAATGGGATTGGACTCAACAAACAGGTTCTTGTGCAATGGCATTAATTTCGCGTCAATGGCTTTCGCAGCTTCAATCTCGCCATTCAGTGCCAGTCGGAACATCGTTGCCATATCCTGAGCAGCAATATTTGCCGTCACTGAAATGACGCCATGTCCGCCAAGCGCAACAAATTCCAGACCTGTTGCATCATCACCGCTGAATTGGAGGAAATCTTCGCCGCAAAGTTCCCGAGTTTTTGCTACACGGGACAAATCGCCGGTCGCATCTTTAATTCCGATGATGTTATCCAGCTTAGACAGGCGTGCCACAGTTTCCGGCAGCATATCGACAGAAGTACGACCCGGTACGTTGTACAGAATTTGCGGCAGGTCTGTGGCTTCAGAAATCGCCTTGAAGTGCTGATACAAGCCTTCCTGCGTCGGTTTGTTATAGTAAGGAGTCACTGTCAGGCAAGCGGCAACACCCGTACCGGAGAAAAGTTTACTGAAAGTGATGGCTTCATGGGTGGCATTGGCGCCTGTACCGGCAATGACAGGGATACGGCCCTGAGCAAAATCGACTGTCTTCAGCACCACTTTCACGTGCTCTTCCACAGTCAGCGTGGCGGACTCGCCTGTGGTTCCTACAGCAACCAGAGCATCTGTGCCTGCTGCAATATGATATTCAACCAAGGATTTCAGGCTGGCGTAATCTACTTCACCGACTTCATCCAAGGGCGTAACTAGCGCTACCATGCTACCAGTAAACATGTCGATCTCCCTTTTTTATTGATTTCTCATGGTACTTTTCAGTGACAGTAAACACAAGCGAGCAGAATGTAAAATAGCTGTCATAGATGGCCAGAATGTATCCTTCATTGCCCAGCCTGTGATCCCCTGTCAAAAGTCGATTAAACCAGTGAGTTACGCCAGTTGCAGCGCATTACGCAACAAAATATATCTTTCCTCACCATATCATCATTTGTCCCTGTAACTTCATGGCAGGAGATAAGTTTGCTGTGCTACCATGCAAGCATGAATGTCATCAATGTGAAACTGTATGGAACACTACCTCGTTATTACCGCGATTGGCACTGACCGGCCGGGCATTACCGATGAAATCACCCGGCATATCTCCCTGAGCGGTTGCAATATTGAAGACAGCAGGCTGGCGATTTTCGGCAGCGAATTCACTTTTATCCTGCTTTTGTCGGGTACGGCCGCGTCTATTTCGCGGGTCGAGGCAACGCTCCCAATGCGGGCCCAGCAACTCGATTTGCTGACCATGATGAAGCGGACAACCCGGCACGAACACCGTTTTTACCCTTATACGGCTGAATTCCATGTCGAGGGAAACGATGCCCCGGGACTCATTGAGAAGTTCACCCATTTCTGTGCCACACGCCAGATAGACATCTCGGCGCTCAGTGCCCATTCTCAGGAAGAAGATGACAACAGCGGGGAAGACCAGCTGACCCTGCAACTGAGTACCAACCTGCCGGAAGGTTGCAACCTGATGTCTTTACAGGAAGAATTTGAAGATTTGTGCCAGACCGTACAAGTCACGGGCACAGTGACATTTACCGGCCATAATCCGAAAGAAAAATAAGGAACAACACATGCAAACCCTGACTGCAGGAACTCCCGCACCTGAATTCACGCTTCTGGATCAGAATGGTGCACCTGTCAGCCTGAACGATTTCAAAGGGAAAAAGGTTCTCGCTTATTTCTATCCCAAAGCCATGACACCGGGCTGCACCGTCCAGGCTTGCGGATTACGCGACAGCAAAACCGAGCTTGATGCGCATAATGTGGTGGTTCTGGGAATCAGCATTGATCCGGTGAAACGTCTGCCGAAATTTATCGAGCGCGACAAGCTGAATTTTACCCTGCTGTCAGACGAAGACCATGCTGTTGCTGAGCAATTCGGTGTCTGGGGCGAGAAGAAATTCATGGGGAAAATCTACGATGGCCTCCATCGCATCAGCTTCCTGATCAACGAAGACGGTGTGATTGAACATGTCTTCAATAAGTTTAAGACCAAAGATCACCACGAAGTCGTGCTGAACTACCTGAAAGAAAACAATTCCATTTGATTTCTGTCTGTCACAAGGCCGCATGATGCGGTCTTTTTCATTGCCTGCCCCGGTTTTGTTCGGGTTGCGGGACAGGCTTAAACCACAACACCACCGCAATACCGCCTAATATTGCTGCTGAGGCAATCAACAGCCGGGCGCTCACTGACTCCGACAGAAAAATAACCCCGCCCATTGCAGCCAGCACAGGCACACTGAGCTGAACGGTTGCCGCACTCATTGCTGTCAGCAGAGGCAGAACACTGTACCAGACGGCATATCCGACACCGGATGCAATTCCACCAGACAGGATGGCATATATCACGCCAAGCCGATCAAGATGCGTCCCCCCGGCAATCAGACAACAAACTACAGCCATCGGCACCGCCCGCAGAAAATTTCCAGCCGTAATTTGCAGGGGGTCTTTCGCCCCTTTTCCTCTGAGGGTATAGATTCCCCATGCGCCTCCGGCCGTCAGCATGAGGATTGCCCCCTGCCAGGAAGGCGCAGATACGCCGGGGAGCAAAAGGACGACCAGACCAGCCAGTGCCAGCACAAAGCCCGCCAATTGCCAGATTGTCATTCTTTCTCCGCGCCATAACGCGACGGCCATCATGGTGATCTGAACTGCGGCAAATAACAGCAATGCACCGGTTGCCGCCGTCAGGCTCAGATAGGCAAAAGAGAAACCGGCTGCGTAGATAAACAGAGAAAAAGCAGAGATCCAGCTGCCTGCCGGTCTGGCGCTGAGTGTATGTGCCGGTGTTTTCAGCGCATGAAGCAACCACAGCAAAACCGCACCCGATGCTAACCGGATCAGGGTAAAACTCGCGGGATCGATGTCAGTTTCAGACAGAGCAATTCTGTTGAGAAGAGAGTTGGCCGCAAAAGCAAGCATGGCCAGGGAGGTGAACATCAATACTCTGAACGGTATCGGCATGCTCCCCTCCCGTGATTTAATCGTCAGTTATGGCGTATCTTCAGCATGGTCAGTGGCTGGCAGAGCATGCCAGACCGCTTTTACCAGTGTAGCCAATGGGATCGCGAAAAAGACACCCCAGAAACCCCATAAGCCACCAAAAACCAGTACCGATACAATAATCGCGACCGGATGGAGGTTCACCGCTTCTGAAAACAGCACCGGAACCAGGACATTCCCGTCCAGTGCCTGAATAATGCCGTACGCCACCAGCAGCCACCAGAAATCCGGTGTCAGCCCCCACTGAAACAAACCAACCATGGCAACAGGCACCGTCACGGCCGCAGCACCGATATAAGGGATCAGAACGGAAAGCCCCACCAATACCGCCAGCAGCAGAGAGTAACGCAGGTCAAGCAGAGCAAACGTAATATAGCTGGCAACACCGACGATAATGATTTCCGTGACTTTACCGCGAATATAGTTTGAGATTTGCTCGTTCATCTCCTCGCCGACTTTACTGGCGAGACGACGGTTTCTCGGTAACAGCCGGCCTAGTGTACTGAGCATTTCATCTTTATCTTTCAGCAGGAAGAAGACCAGCAGCGGCACCAGAATCAAATAGACTGCCAGCGTCGCCAGGCTCAGCAGCGAGGCCACCGAACCTTTCAGAGCGGTTTCCCCCATCCCCAGCACTTTGGTTCGCATACTGTTCATCACTGTGGTGATCTGCTCCGGCTGAACCAGTTCAGGATATCGTTCTGGCAGGCTGGAGACATAACGCTGCAGATCATTAAACATGCTGGGAACATCTGAAAGCAGATTGCTGATCTGATGCCAGATCATCGGGATCAGGCCAAAGACCGCCATTACCATCAGACTAGTAAACAGCAACAGGACCAGCGTAACCGCTAAGGTACGGGGAACCCGGAGCCGGGTCAGATACATGACCGGCCACTCAAGTAAATAAGCCAGTACGATAGCGACCAGCAAAGGCGCGATCAGGTTGCCGAAAAAATAAATGGTGATGAAGCCCACCAAGAGAATCGCCACCAGACTGACCGCGTGAGGGTCAGAAAACCTGCGCTGATACCAGCGACTTATCATTTCCAGCATAAAAGCGTCACAACCTTTTAGTAACGGTAATCACAAGTAATTGTGGGTCATCTGACTGCACCCGGACGTCAAAGCCCTGATGCCGCAGATAGCGGGGTATATCCTGCCGGGCGCCCGTGTCACAAACATGAATGTCCAGGGAGTATCCGACACCCAGTCCATGGCAGGCCCGTTTCGCAATCAGTAACGCCAGCGGACAGCGGGCATCAGTTAAATCCAGCTTGGGTATTTCCATTCTTGTGCACTGGCGGTTATTATCCAACAGGTTATTGTAAATAACATGATGGCGACAAGAAAGAAACAGCCTGGATATTTTGTTGTCATATCAGTTAATACATCGATTATTTGACTGCTATCGGCTTCGTAATCGAAATAACAACAACCTGTAATGAAGGCGACCATCATTTCTATGCTTCGATTGACCAAAAAGCCAGTTTGCCTGCTGCTCTGTGCACTGCTGAGTTCAGCCCCGACAATAACTCAGGCAGAAGCGTCTCCGGAAGATCTTCCTGAGATCGGAACCACTGCGGCCTCAACACTGACCATCGAAAAAGAGCTGGAATACGGCGATGCCTACATGCGCATGCTGCGGGCCAGCAAGCCGATTATCAATGACCCGCTGCTCTCTGAATACGTGCAGGATCTGGGGCATAAGCTGGTTGCCAATGCACAGGATGTACGCACCCCCTTTGAGTTTTTCCTGATCCAGAATCGCGAAGTGAACGCCTTTGCTTTTTTTGGCGGTCACGTCGCGCTGCACTCCGGTCTTTTCCTTCATGCCCAGAGTGAGAGTGAACTGGCCTCAGTCATGGCACACGAAATCGCTCACATCACCCAGCGCCATCTGGCACGGAGCATGGAAGATCAGGCGAAGAAATCACCGGCGACGATGGCCGCACTGATTGGCTCCCTGATGTTAGCCATTGCCTCACCGGAGGCCGGTATTGCAGCCATCCAGGCCACCACAGCGGCTTCGGTGCAGGGGCAGATCAACTATACCCGCAGCAATGAAATGGAAGCTGACCGGATTGGTATCGCGACTCTGGCAAAATCGGGTTTCGACGTTCAGGCTATGCCAACCTTTTTTGGTCGTCTGGCCGATCAGTACCGCTATGCCAGCACCCCGCCTGCCATGCTGCTGACTCACCCGCTGCCGGAATCCCGTATCGCAGATACCCGCAACCGTGCTGCGCAATATCCGCCGCACCGGGTTCAGATTTCCGAAAACTATCTGCTGGCACAGGCCAGAGTGATTGCACGCTATGCCAACCTCGACAGCCGGAATGCGCTGGACTGGTTTGAACGCAAAAACAAAAAAGCCCATGGGGCCGAAAAAATGGCCGTCGACTACGGAAAAGCGCTGGTACTGATGGACAGCGGCAAATACAAAGAAGCAGAAGCATTGCTGATGCCTTTGCTCAAAGCAGAACCCGGCAACCGTTTCTTCATCGATTCAGCAACCGACCTGGATCTGTTCCTGAAACGCTACGACAATGCCATCAACCGACTGCAACAGGCACTGAAATCCAACCCAGCCAATGCAGTGCTGAGGCTGAATCTGGCGCATACGCTTCTGAAAGCCGGGCGGGCAAAAGATTGTCTGACATTACTCAGCCGATTTACCTACGACAACCCTGATGATATCAACGGCTGGAACATGCTGGCCGAAGCCTATGCCGGAACCGGCCGCCGGGATGGTGAGCTGGCTGCGCGGGCCGAAGTGATGGCCCTCCGCGGCGACTGGGAAAAAGCAATCCAGAACTACATTCAGGCCAGCCAGATCGTGGAAGTCGGCTCACTGGATCAGGCCCGATACGATGCCCGTATCGACCAGTTACGCCTGGCGCGGGCCCGATTTGCCGATTTGTAGCCCCGTCCGACCCTCACAAAGCAGATCCGGCTAACAGACTCAGGGGATTCTCTTTTCCTGTTGCCGGACAGTCCACTACAATATCAGTCATTTAGCCCGCCGAATCCGGCGGGCATGACCATTCTGATGCTCTCAGGAGAAACTATGTCTATCACGATTTATCACAATCCACGCTGCTCCAAGAGCCGTGAAACGCTGAACCTGCTGGAAAGTAAAGGGATTGAACCGGAAATCATCAAGTATCTGGAAGAAACCCCGTCTGCAACCCAACTCGCAGAACTGCAACGTAAACTTGGCTTTGACTCTGCCCGTCAGATGATGCGGACAAAAGAAGATATTTATCAGTCCCTGAACCTTGGCGATGCGTCCGTGTCGGAGCAGGCTCTGCTGGACGCTATGGCAGCCAACCCGAAACTGATTGAACGCCCGATTGTCGTCAATGGTGACAAAGCCGCGCTGGGCCGTCCGCCGGAACAAGTGCTGGATATTCTGTAATGCTGCCTGTTCTGGTGCTGTACTACAGCAGGCACGGCAGCACCCGGCAGCTGGCACGCCAGATCGCCCGGGGGATCGGACAAGTCGCTGGCTGTGAAGCCATCCTGCGCACCGTGCCGGATATCCGGGCAAGCGGTGAGCAGGAAGCTGTCTCTGACGGTGACCCTTTTGTCACTCAGGCCGATCTCGATACCTGTCAGGGGCTGGCTTTAGGGAGTCCGGTGTGCTTTGGCAACATGGCTGCACCACTGAAGCACTTTATCGACAGCACCAGTGCACAATGGCTGTCCGGCAGCCTGATTGGCAAACCAGCCTGTGTGTTTACAGCGTCATCTTCCATGCATGGCGGGCAGGAAACAACGTTACAGTCAATGTTACTGCCACTGCTGCATCATGGCATGCTGGTGCTGGGTCTGCCCTACTCTGAGCCGCTCCTGCATACGACACAATCCGGAGGTACCCCTTACGGGGCATCTCACCTGAATCAGCAGGGCGGTCTGACTGAAGATGAAGCCGCTCTGGCACAGGCATTAGGAAAAAGGCTGGCACAGACAGCCCTTAAGTTGCAATAAGTGACGTCCTGCGTGAAATCGCAGCGAAAGGATTTGATCATGAAACCAATGAGCCCCTCGACCCAGAATCTGCGCTACTTTGCGCTGACCGCGAACCTGTCACTGCTGCTATGGGTTGCACTCTGGCAAAGCGTGATTTCCCCGCACCCGCACCTGAACAACTATGTTGTTGCCGGGATGTGGATACTGCCCTTGCTGTTGCCGATGAAAGGAATTCTGGAGGGGAAACCTTACACGCACGCCTGGGCCAACTTCATCCTGATGTTTTACTTCCTTCATGCCCTGACTTTGTTGTGGGTCGATGGCGGTGAGCGCTGGCTGGCTCTGGTCGAACTGGGACTGACCATTGCTGCTTTCTTCGGCAACATTCTGTTTGCCCGGGCACGCGGACGGGAACTCGGCAACAAGCTGAAGAAACTGTCTCAGGTCGAACGTGAAGAGCGCGAAGCTCACGGCGATAAATAATTGTCGTTAAGTAAAAAAGAACCCCGGCTGTCTGGCCGGGGTTCTTTTTTCAATCATTTAACTGCTGTCTGCGTTCAGGCATTGGGATTCCAGTAATACTGGCTGATTCCGGATGCTACTGAACTGCGGGTGGCAGACACATCGAGCTGAGGCAGCGGCTCAGAGGCCGAACCCTCACGGGATGTCGGAACAATGATACCTTCGGGTGCTGCACCGGCTGATGAACCCTCTGCTGGCAGCTCACGCACCAAAGAAGTCACCGGCTGCGACTGAAGACGAGGTTCCATACTCAGCTCACGGGCAAACGCCTGCTCGTTACTCAGCAACCGGATTGAAAAACGAACCCGGTCGCCCTGCAGATGGGTCGCGTTCACTTCAGCCACTGAACTCATCGCTTTCAGCAACGATTCCAGCTGGAAGAAATCTTCGACATGACGGATATTTGCCACTTCAATCGCAAATCCGCCCTCAGTTGCCCCACCCAGCTGAATGGCATACCGCGCAGCCAGATTATCGGCCACCGTATTCATCATCTCCTGGATTGCCGCCGGGCCGCTGGTACGCCCCTCAACCGGCTCTGCTTTCCCGTCCAGCATCGCTGCCGGAGAATCCGGGAACAGCTGCCAGTTGAGCTGTGTTTTCTCACCACTGCCCTTCACGCGAACAACCATCACAGCATCAGGCTGGTAACGGGAACTCGCCTTCGCAATTGGCTGTGCAAATCCGCCCCAGAGATCCGGTACACTGATTGCCGTCACATCTTCAAAATCTCCAATCGGCAGCAATAGTGGCAAGCCCCGCAGTGCAGCCGCCTGATTCAGGGGACTTTGCAGTGCATTCCCGGACTGATCGAACACAATTGTGCGATCACGGCTCTTGTCCTCAATCAGCCAGACCAGAATGGTCGGACGCTGTTCTGACCAGAAGGTCGCATTCGCCTGAGTCAGCAGTGTACGGATTTTCTCGCGGTCGAAGCTGACATCCAGCATCGGCTGGCCATTCACGCTGCCGCGGCCCAATTGACTGACGTAAGCGCTGTTATTTTCCAGTGCTTTCAGAATCACTTCATTGTCGGCAATATTGCTCTGGCCTGAGACCTTCACCAGCACCTGCTGCAAAGCTGTTGCTCTTGCAGTCTGAGCCGTCTGGCTGTCTGTATCCGGCAGGGAAACCTGCGCCTGATATAAAGTTTCAACCGTTGCAGCCTGAAGCGGCAACGCCATCAGCGCTCCAAAGAAAAAAGCAAAACGCCACATAAATCACTCGTAGAATTTCAGTGTTAGCCAAGGATGTCAGACATCCCGTAATTCGTTTTTATCCATCGCAGCCTGCCATTCCATGGCCAGACTCGCTGACAGGCCTAACTATACCTCAGGCTCAGACAAATAACGTTATTTGCCATAAAAAAATACCAAAAACGGGCAGACGTTGGCGTTCTGAACAAAAAACGCCATGTCTGCCAGCAGCCGCTTCAAGCCAAACCGCAATTTTATCTCCTGAAACACAGCAGAAAATCGCAGCTTGTTCGGGTGAATTCACACGCCCTGCGCCATCAATGACAAGATCATAAATTAATGTGCCGGAACACTGGGGAAACGTTTGCTCTTGTGCTAGCATTGCGCGATTTTTTTATACCAAGGGAGAATTGTGACAATGATGCAGATATTACAAGGGGTACAAATGCTGTTTGTAGCATTTGGCGCTCTGGTTCTGGTCCCGCTGTTAACCGGTCTGGACCCCAATGTTGCCCTCTTTGGTGCCGGTATTGGTACTCTTCTTTTTCAAGTCATCACGAAACGCAGCGTTCCTATCTTCCTTGCCTCCTCTTTTGCTTTTATCGCTCCCATTCTTTACGGTGTGCAAGCCTGGGGTATTCCCGCAACGCTCGGTGGTCTGATGATGGCCGGTGTGGTTTACCTGCTGATGGCCACAATCATCAAAGTTCGCGGTGTTGGCATCATCCATAAGTTATTGCCTCCAGTCGTGGTTGGTCCGGTCATCATGGTGATTGGTCTTGGCCTGGCGCCAGCCGCAGTGAATATGGCCCTGGGAAAAAGCGGTGACGGTTCAATCCAGATCGTCAACGGTGATGCCGCGCTGTGGATTGCCTGCATCTCTCTGCTGGTCACCATTCTGGTCAGCGTGTTCGCAAAAGGGATTTTCAGACTGGTCCCTATCATCGCGGGCATCCTGGCTGGTTACGGAACCAGTTTGTTCTTTGGTGTCGTCGATTTCACGCCAGTACAGGAAGCCAGCTGGTTCGCCATGCCGAACTTCACCATGCCTGAATTCAACATCAATGCCGTGCTGTTCATGATTCCGGTTGCGATTGCGCCGGCCGTTGAGCACGTCGGCGACATGCTGGCGATTTCCAATGTCACCGGTAAAGACTACCTGAAAAAACCGGGCCTGCATCGCACCATGGCCGGCGACGGCGTAGCAACCATTGCGGCCTCTCTGGTCGGTGCGCCACCGAATACGACATATTCTGAAGTAACTGGTGCGGTCATGCTGACGAAAGCCTTCAATCCGGCCATCATGACCTGGAGTGCAGTTACCGCAATTATACTGGCCTTTGTCGGTAAACTGGGTGCCACACTGCAAACCATCCCTGTCCCAGTCATGGGCGGGATCATGATCCTGCTGTTCGGCTCAATTGCGACTGTCGGCCTGAATACCCTAATCAAAAATCAGGTTGACCTGCATAAATCCCGTAACCTGGTCATTGTTGCTGTCACGCTGGTGTTCGGGATTGGCGGCATGGCCTTCGGGATTGGCGAGTTCAGTCTGCAGGGCATCAGCCTGTGCGGTATCGTTGCGATTGTCCTGAACCTGGTCCTGCCAAAAGATCTGGGTGAAAGTAAGGTTGTCGACAACGCCCAAATAGAATCATCTGACGCATAAACTTTCTTGCTTCGGAAACAAAAAAACCGGCGCAATGCCGGTTTTTTTATTCATCAGATGAATTATTTGGTGCCGAAGATCTTGTCACCTGCATCACCCAGACCCGGAACGATGTAGCCCTTGTCATTCAGCTTCTCGTCAATTGCTGCGGTGTACAGCTCAACATCCGGATGTGCTTTCTCCAGTGCAGCGATACCTTCAGGAGCAGCGACCAGAACCAGCACCTTAATGGAGCTGCAACCGTGCTCTTTCAGCAGATCGATCGTCGCAATCATAGAACCACCGGTTGCCAGCATCGGGTCAACCACCAGCGCCATACGCTCATCAATGTTGGAAGCCAGCTTATGGAAATAAGGGACAGGCTCCAGTGTTTCTTCATCACGATAGATACCGACCGTACTGATACGGGCGCTTGGCATGTGCTCCAGCACACCATCCATCATGCCCAGACCTGCACGCAGAATCGGTACAACAGTCACTTTCTTCCCTTTGATCTGTTCTACCTGAACCGGGCCGTTCCAGCCTTCAATCGTGATGGTTTCTGTTTCGAAGTCAGACGTCGCTTCATAAGTCAGCAGGCTACCCACTTCCGTCGCCAGCTCGCGGAAACGCTTGGTGCTGATGTCACCTTCACGCATCAGACCAATTTTATGCTTCACCAGCGGGTGTTTTACCTCAACGACTTTCATCTTGGACTCCTACACAACAAAGTTTCAAAAAAATCGATCCATTATACACTAGACCATCCTCATACAGGTAGGAAATAGCGACTTGTCTGGTCAGGTTTCCGTCACCAGGAATATTTGACGCAAACGTTTTCCTTTCCGTCCTGACTACTGTTATCATACTGCGGATTTTACGATTTAACCGGTGAGGATCTGTTGTGAGCGGTAATCATTCTTCTCTAAGTTACAAAGATGCAGGTGTCGATATTGATGCAGGGAATGCCCTGGTTGATCGAATCAAAGGGGTGGTCAAACGCACGACACGTCCTGAAGTGATGGGCGGTCTGGGTGGTTTTGGTGCCTTGTGCTCACTGCCGACCAAATACAAAGAGCCAGTGCTGGTCTCCGGGACTGACGGTGTCGGTACAAAGCTGCGTCTGGCGATGGATCTGAAGAAACATGACACCATTGGAATCGATCTGGTCGCGATGTGTGTCAATGACCTGATTGTACAGGGTGGTGAACCGCTGTTTTTCCTCGACTACTACGCCACCGGCAAATTGGATGTCGATACCGCGGCCAGTGTTGTCAGCGGAATTGGTGAAGGTTGCGTACAGGCCGGTTGTGCTCTGATTGGCGGCGAGACTGCTGAAATGCCGGGCATGTACCACGGCGAAGATTACGATGTCGCAGGATTCTGTGTGGGCGTAGTTGAAAAGTCTGAAATTATCGACGGCACTAAAGTTCAGGCAGGTGATGCCCTGATTGCTGTTGCTTCCAGCGGCCCTCACTCCAACGGTTATTCACTGATCCGTAAAATCATCGAAGTCTCTCAGGCCGATCTGAGCAAAGACCTCGAAGGGAAATCTCTGGCAGAACACCTGCTGGAGCCCACCCGTATTTATGTCAAATCAGTTCTGAAACTGATGGAAAGCTGCGAACTGCACGCAATTTCGCACATTACCGGCGGCGGTTTCTGGGAAAACATTCCACGCGTCCTGCCAGAAGGCACCAAAGCGGTCATCGACGGTAAAAGCTGGGAATGGCCGGCAGTGTTCAACTGGCTGCAGCAGGCTGGTAACGTAGAAACCCATGAAATGTACCGCACATTCAACTGCGGCGTTGGTCTGGTCATTGCTCTGCCTCAGGCTCAGGCAGCACAAGCGGTCGAACTGCTCAACGCTGAGGGCGAAAACGCCTGGCTGCTGGGTACCATTGCACAGGCTGCCGAGGGTGAAGCCCAGGTGGAGATCAACTAAACAATGAAAAACATTGTTGTCCTTATTTCCGGCAGCGGCTCGAACTTGCAGGCTATCATTGATGCCTGTGAAAGTGATGTCATCACACACGGCCGCATAGCTGCCGTGGTTTCGAACAAAGCCGATGCTTATGGTCTGGAACGAGCCCGTAATGCCGGCATTGCAACAGCCCATCTGGCCGCGAAAGATTATGCTGATCGTGACACTTTCGATCGGGCACTGGCTGAAATCATCGACGGATATCAGCCGGATCTGGTCGTTTTGGCCGGTTATATGCGGATCCTGAGCAGCGAATTCGTCCGTCACTATGAAGGCCGGATGCTGAACATCCACCCGTCTCTGCTGCCGAAATATACCGGCCTGCATACCCACCAGCGAGCGCTGGATGCCGGTGATACCGAGCACGGTACCAGTGTCCATTTCGTTACTGAAGAACTGGACGGCGGACCTGTCATCCTGCAAGCCAAAGTCCCAATCTTCGAGGGCGATACTGCCGACGAAGTGATGGCCCGAGTACAGCAGCAGGAACACCGCATTTATCCGCTGGTCTGTCAGTGGTTCCTGGAAGGCCGGGCGGTCATGCAGGATGACGCAGCTTATCTGGATGGCGCTCGTCTGGCACAGCATGGTTACGCTGCTGACGAATAATTGCCCCATAAGATGTAGTTACAAGAGATACAAAAAAGCGGCTTTCACAGCCGCTTTTTTTATGGTTTCAAAACAGATTAACTCTGGCCGGGGGATGGCGGTGGCGCTTCCGGCACGGCCAGTTTCCGATTGAAGATCAGCTCCCCATAATGGAAAACGGCGAATTCACCGGTTTCCATTTTGTGCCAACGCTCATCATTGGTCAGCGGCTGGGTCGCAATGACCGTCACCACATCATTGGGTGTGGTTTCCTGCTGAAAATCTATCGTCACATCTTCATCAATCAGCGATGCTTTCCCGAAAGGCGCCCTTCGGGTGATCCAGTGAAGGTTGTTGGAACAGTAAGTGAGGACGAACTCTCCGTCGCTCAACAGCATGTTGTATACACCGAGCTTTCGCAGGTCGTCACAACGCTCAGCAATCAACTGAAATATCTGGCTCCAGTCTTCCGGCGGCTGAGGAAAGTGTGAATCAATCTGGTTCAACAACCAGCAAAAAGCGATTTCACTGTCGGTATCCCCCACAGGCTGATAACGACCGGTTTCCAGCGATTCATACCCAGACAACTGGCCATTATGGGCAAAAGTCCAGTAACGCCCCCACAACTCACGGGTAAACGGATGTGTATTTTCCAGACACACCCCGCCCCGGTTGGCTTGGCGGATATGGCTGATCACCGCGCAGCTTTTAATCGGATACTGTTGAACCAGCTCTGCAATCTTCGAATGACAGCTGGGCTTCGGATCTTTGAAAGTACGAAATCCCTTTCCTTCATAGAAAGTGATCCCCCAGCCGTCTGCATGCGGACCGGTCCGGCCACCCCGCTGCATCAGGCCAGTAAAGCTGAAGCAAATGTCCGTTGGCACGTTGGCACTCATGCCAAGCAATTCACACATGTTACCGTCTTCCTCAGTACAACGCTGATTTACTCAGCACCCGCCATTTCCTTTTCAACCAGCATAATCAGAATGTGAATGATCTTGATGTGTACTTCCTGAATACGATCAGCATAGCCGAAATGCGGCACACGAATTTCCACATCGGCCAGTCCGGCCATTTTGCCGCCGTCTTTCCCCGTCAGCGCAATCACTTTCATGCCTTTCGCTTTAGCCGCTTCAATCGCTTTGAGAATATTGCCGGAATTCCCCGAGGTCGACAGACCGAACAACACGTCGCCTTTTGCGCCGACCGCTTCCAGATAACGTGAAAAGACATATTCATAACCAAAATCATTACTGACACAAGACAGATGACTCGGATCTGAAATCGCAATCCCAGGATAGCCCGGACGGTTATCGCGATAACGGCCAGTCAGCTCTTCAGCAAAATGCATGGCATCACAGTGTGAACCTCCATTCCCGCATGACAGTACTTTACCACCCTGCTTGAATGATTCGGCCAGCAGCTTGGCTGCCGCTTCAATATCTGCCAGATTCTTTTCATCGCTGATAAATCGATTCAGTACATCAGCCGCTTCAGTCAGCTCGGAACGAATGAGATCTTGGTACATAGGCTTTTCTCTGTGAATGATTGATGATGCAAGGATATGCCCTGGCTGGCAGTTTACCTACAAACCCTAGGAAGTGTCGACTCGCTGTACGGCAAAACCAGTGATTTACGCCCAATATCAGTTGCTAAGCCAGTAAGGAAACCGTTTTCCCGCCTTTTTTTCATCCCTTTTGTCGCCTTATTCATCAAACCGCAATGCGAACTTACTCCTCAAATCACAAAAAAAGTTTTTACATTTCGGCAAACTTCATCTTACACTTAAACCAAGTGGTATGACCTCTTACCTATTCATTCAATAAAACATTAAATACCCTAAGAGAATATTCCTGATTAAGGAGAAGATAGAATGGCTACACTCGTGTACTTGCTGGGGTTACTGGGGATAACCGGACTGCTCGCTTATCACCGGGCCGGTCTGCGAACCTTTACCCTGGTTTTTGCGGCCGCTCTGGCAGCCGGCACACTGCTGGATATCACAGGCGAATACAGCTGGCTGGCTTTCCTGATCATTGCCTTACCGCTGAACCTGCAGGCGCTTCGTCAGAAACTGCTGAGTAAACCAGCACTCAAAGCCTTCAAAGGTGTGATGCCTGAAATGTCGTGCACTGAAAAAGAAGCGATTGATGCCGGTACAGTCTGGTGGGAAGCCGATCTGTTCCGTGGTGCGCCAGACTGGAACAAACTACATGACATTCCGGCTCCTCGCCTGAGTGCTGAAGAAAAAGCGTTTCTGGACGGTCCGGTCAACGAAGTCTGCCGCATGGTCGACGACTTCGAAATCACCCATGATCTGGCTGACCTGCCACCTGAGATCTGGCAATACCTGAAAGACAACAAATTCTTCGCCATGATTATCAAGAAAGAATATGGTGGTCTGGAGTTTTCAGCGTATGCCCAGTCACTGGTCCTGCAAAAACTGTCCAGTGTCTCAATGGTGCTGTCTTCTACCGTAGGTGTACCGAACTCTTTAGGTCCGGGCGAACTGCTGCAACACTATGGTACTGAAGATCAGAAAAACCATTACCTGCCACGTCTGGCTGCCGGTAAGGAAATTCCTTGTTTTGCACTGACCAGTCCGGAAGCCGGCTCTGACGCAGGCTCAATTCCTGACTTTGGTATTGTGAAAAAAGGCCAGTGGCAGGGCGAAGAAGTTCTGGGAATGGAACTGACCTGGAACAAGCGTTATATCACGCTTGCTCCTGTCGCCACCGTGCTGGGTCTGGCCTTTAAACTGTACGACCCTGAGCATCTGCTGGGTGACGAAGAAGAGCTGGGCATCACCTGTGCACTAATTCCAACCGATCTGGAAGGCGTGAAAATCGGCCGTCGCCACTTCCCGCTGAACGTACCGTTCCAGAATGGTCCGACACAAGGTGACAAGATTTTCGTGCCACTGAGCTTCATCATTGGTGGTCAGGACATGGCCGGTCAGGGCTGGCGTATGCTGGTTGAATGTCTGTCGGTTGGCCGCGGCATTACGTTGCCGTCAAACACCACAGGCGGCCTGAAAACCACCGCCCTGGCAACAGGTGCTTACGCTCGTATCCGCCGTCAGTTCAAACTGCCAATCGGCAAGATGGAAGGGATTGAAGAGCCACTGGCTCGCATTGCGGGTAACGCCTATGTTCTGGATGCAGCCAGTGCGCTGACCGTCTCCGGGATTGACCTGGGTGAGAAACCATCTGTGATCTCCGCGATTGTGAAGTATCACTGTACCCATCGCAGCCAGCGCGGCATCATCGATGCTATGGATATCATTGGCGGTAAAGGGATCTGTCTGGGTCCGAACAACTTCCTGGCTCGTGGTTATCAGGGCGCGCCGATTGCTATCACGGTTGAGGGTGCCAACATTCTGACCCGTTCTATGATCATCTATGGTCAGGGTGCGATCCGCTGCCATCCGTACGTCCTGGCTGAAATGAACGCTGCATACAACGAAGATCAGCGTCAGGCACTGACCGACTTCGACGGTGCGTTATTTGGCCACGTGGGCTTTGTCATCAGTAATCTGGTCCGTTCTTTCTGGCTGGGTCTGACCGACGGTCGCGGCTCATCTGCACCACGCAAAGATGCAACCAAACGCTACTACCAGCAACTGAACCGCTACAGTGCCAACATGGCCCTGCTGTCTGACATGTCGATGGCTGTGCTGGGCGGCTCACTCAAACGCAGAGAGCGCCTGTCCGCTCGTCTGGGTGACATCCTGAGCCAACTGTATCTGGCGTCAGCTACCCTGAAGCGCTATGCCGATGATGGCTGCAAGCAGGAAGATCTGCCGCTGGTTCACTGGGGTTTACAGGACGCGCTGTATCAGTCTGAGCAGGCAATCGACCAGTTCCTGCGTAACTTCCCGAGCCGTATCGTTGCAGGTCTGTTACGTGTCATGATCCTGCCACTTGGCCTGTCCCGCGTTCAGCCAAGCGACAAACTGGATCACAAGCTGGCCATGATGCTGCAAACGCCATGTGAAACCCGTGACCGTCTGGGTCGTGGTCAGTTCCTGGAAGCGATTGAGAGCAATCCGGTGGGTATGATGGAAGCTGCACTGAAAGACATTCTGGCTGCAGAACCCCTGTATGACCGTGTCTGTCAGGCAGCAGGCAAGAAACTGCCGTTCATGCAACTGGACCTGGTTGCTGAAACCGGGCTGGAACTGAAAGCCATTAATGAAGATGAAGCCGCACTGCTGCGCCGCGCTGAGGCAGGCCGCCTGCGTACTATCAACGTTGATGACTTTGACCCCCAGCGTCTAATCGCCGATGTATCCGACATGCAAAAAGACATTGAGGACGCAGCGTAATTTGCTGACACCACAATGAAAACAACGATATCAACAAAAAAGGGAAGCGTAATGCTTCCCTTTTTATTTACTGTGACCCAAAAGCCTTTAATGTTCCCGCTTACACTTTCATGTCCGGCGGAATTTCCAGCTTCGTTGAATCAGATTCAGACACAGCAGGCTTGTTCCTTCTTCTTCTGAGCAGAAGCCAGACCGCAGCAATCAGTACAATCACACCATTTCCGCCCAGAATCAGCTTCCACACCTGGCTTCTGGCCGCTCTCTGTTCTTCCAGCCGGCGCTTTTCTGCCTCTAGCCGCGCTTTCTCTTCCTGACGAGCCTTAAACTCTTCGAGATTTTTATCCAGCTGCAGGACGGATGTAATCGCAAAATGGCTCTTCTGTAACGGAAAGACCAGCGGACGCTGCTGGAATGTATCGGTGGCATACAACCAGCCCGACCAGGCATAGCTCCCGGGCTTTTGCAGATTTGGCACTGTTATTTCCAGGCTTGTCGCTTCCGGCTCTGCCTGCTCCTGACTGACCGTCACACTGCCATCCGGGGCTTCCTGCTCAACATGCGCCGACAGCGAGCCCGGTACGATCATACCTTCATCAGAGGTCACCACCAGCTGATGAGATTCTTCCGCGGTTCTGGCCTGAATAAACGCAGATAACAACGGCGGCGGATACACCAGAACCTCCTGCTCGTAAGTGCGCAGGAAAATGCCATTGCCAGAAGTGATTTTCACCCGATATCGGCCGGGCTGAATATCAACCGGGAGCGCTACGGTAAAGACCCCGTCACCCGGTGCTTCATCCAGCCCCAGTCCGTCATCCGCAAACTCCCCCAGCGACAGAGGCGTCGGCAGCGAGTCCTCAGCCAGCGTTTCCGGCTGATCCACATATTCGTAGAAATTAACCGACATTTTGACCCGGTCAAGAAAATCACGTTCCTTCAGCAGCTCACCATCCTGGGTCAGCCGCGCTGTGAATTTGTAGCTTTCGTTCTGATAAAGCCGCTCAGGCAAAGCGGCCACATCCAGTTTCAGGTTTGAAAGAACTTTAACCTGATTGTGCTGACTGACCCTGCCGACAGCCTGCCAGGGGCCGGGCATCGGATTTTCAATGGTAATAATGTCCATACCTGACTCTTCGTGCCAGGCCACATTGTCCGGATGCCGCCATGGGTAATATTTCACCCCGTCAGGCCTCACCAGAACCACATTCTGGTTCTTGGTTTCCCGTTCCACCACGAAGGCCACCTGTTTGACGGTTGGATCAACCCTGAAGCGGTTATCCAGCCAAGACGCAGCCTGAACACTTTGCGTGCCAAGCAGCGCCGGAATCAATGTAGACAGTAACGCTAGCCTTCGCATAGTTCTCCTATTGACGCCAGAGTGTGACGTCGCCTTTTTTCTCAATGATATCTAAACGCGCTTCGTGCGCTTCTAGTTCATCGGCAGAAGCCCGGATAACCTTTAATGTTTTCCGTCCGCTGGTCAGACGTCGTATGCCACTTTCTGCACCACTGTCACTATCTTCTCCGGTTGCATGCAGGGCCAGCGACGTCTGGCCGCCGGTCATCATCAGATAAACATCGGCCAGAATTTCGGCATCGAGCAAGGCCCCGTGGAGCGTCCGGTGCGAGTTATCAATCCCGTAACGCGAACAGAGCACGTCCAGGTTGTTCCGTTTCCCCGGGAAAATCTTTTTCGCCATTTCCAGGGTATCGGTCACGGAACAGTAATCCGTGGTCTTCCCTATCGACGGGTCAAGCTTGCGGAATTCATAGTCCATAAACCCGATATCGAAGGGCGCGTTATGAGCAACCAGCTCCGCCCCGCGAATAAAGTCCATGAACTCGTGATGAATTTCCGCGTAAGTTGGCTTATCACGCAGGAATTCATCCGTAATCCCGTGGACCGCAACCGCTTCGGCATCAATCGGCCGATCGGGTTTGATATACACATGGAAGGTCCGGCCGGTGAATTTACGATTGATAATTTCCACCGCACCGATTTCCACAATGCGATGCCCTTCGTAGTGAGGGCCGGTCATATTCATACCGGTTGTTTCGGTATCGAATACAATTATGCGTTCATTGGTGGCATTCATAGTATTGGTTATGTCAGACTAAGTTTTTTATCTTAAGACGAATACTACCAAAGATGACCAAGCAGGTAGAAATTTTCACCGACGGTTCTTGCCTCGGCAACCCGGGCCCGGGTGGTTATGGCACAATTTTGCGGTATAAAGGCCATGTCAAAGAGCTGAGCGACGGCTTTTTCATGACAACCAACAACCGGATGGAGCTGCTGGCAGCGATTGTCGGACTGGCGAGTCTGAAAGAGTCATGCAGCGTTGATTTGACAACGGACAGTCAGTACGTCCGTCAGGGCATCACCCAGTGGATTCATAACTGGAAAAAACGCGGCTGGAAAACTGCCGACAAAAAGCCGGTCAAAAATGCGGATCTCTGGCAGCAGCTGGATAAAGAAACGCAGCGCCATCAGGTCCGCTGGCATTGGGTAAAAGGCCATGCTGGTCACCCTGAGAATGAACGTTGTGACGAGCTGGCACGACAAGCTGCAGAATCCCCGGTCAAAGATGACCATGGTTATCAGGAAGCCGGATAATTCGTTTCAGTTTAACCTGACTGCTTTTCACTGGCCCGGGTACGGCAGTTCACACTGATTGGTGTCAGCTGCCGTCTCATTTTCCAGCTCGGTTTAATAGGCTTGAGCGGGAAAGTACGTTTTCTGGCCACAATCAAGTACATTCCGCCGATGCCGGATAAGGTGCCGGAAAGCATGCTTTCCGCCCAGGCGGAAAATGCCGGAGACTGGGTCGGCGGCAGTATCGCCAGATTTTCATGAAAGACCACTTCATAGTTCAGTACGCCCAGCCAGTCTTTCACCCGCATCGGCATGAACATCCGGCCAGACCATGGCGCCCGCTTCCGGTTCCAGGGAAACAGACCCCGTAAACCATGCAGACTGAGCGGATTATAACCGCTGATCAACAGGTAACCGTCATCGACCAGCACCCGGTCGACTTCCCGCAGCAGGTTGTGCGGATCCCGGCAAAAATCCAGCTGATGCGCTAAGACACAGGCATCAAAAGATTTTTCCAGAAACGGCAATGCCATCGGATCCGCCTCCAGATTCCGAAGCGGATTATCGCGATCAATACAAACCTGATGCCGGATGTTACAATGGCCACTGACGAGTTCGCAGCTCAGGCCGCCCAGTTTCAGCAAATGGTAGCCAAACAGTCTCGGCCACCACTCGTCCAGCTGGGCCTGCAGCAGTTGTGCCGCCCATTCTCCCTGTACCAGCTGATACCAGGAATAGGGTGTGTCGATGTATTTTATCGTGCGGGCTGGCTTCATAAATGATGATTCACCACATCAAGGACTGGAGACAATTTTATGTTAACGATGAAGAGCATACCTGCATTTCACGACAATTACATCTGGCTGATCCAAGGGCCGGATAACCGCTGTGTTGTCGTTGACCCCGGGGATGCCACGCCAGTCCTGGCCCGACTTCACGAAGAGTCACTGACTCTGGAGGCCATTCTGATCACCCACCATCATCATGATCATGTCGGCGGAATCAGCGAGCTCAAACGCGCTTTCCCTTCTTGCAATATTGTAGGCCCTGGCAGCGAAGCGATCCCCGGCTTAACGCAATCTGTTGAAGATGGCGACCAGATCGACATATTCGGAGAGCGCTTTATGGTGTTAAGTGTCCCGGGCCATACAGCCGGCCATATTGCATATGTGGGTGATGAAAAGCTTTTCTGCGGCGATACTTTATTTTCCGCCGGGTGTGGTCGCCTTTTTGAGGGAACGCCCGCTCAAATGTACAATTCGTTACAAAAATTAGCAGCCCTGCCCGATGAAACTGAAGTTTTTTGTGCACATGAATACACCAGCAGCAATCTGGCCTTTGCCTTAGTTGCCGAGCAGGACAACCCGCACCTGCAGCGTTACCGGGAAGACGTCAGTTTGCGCCGTGCGCGCGGAATCAGTACCATTCCATCCAGCATGGGGCTGGAAAAACGAGTGAATCCGTTCCTGCGCTGTGACCAGCCGAGTATCAAAAAAGCAGTTGCAGATAAGGCGGTTAATGACAGCGACCTCGAGACCTTCGCCGCTCTGCGCCGATGGAAGGACAATTTTTGAAGGGCTGTCACTTGTAACCTGTACCTTCCGCCAAGTATTATCACCTGCGATTTTGGCTAAAGGCAGGTTACATGAAATCCCGATTTTTTTTAGCAAGTGCGCTGCTGTTGGCGGGTTGTCAGATCACAGAAAATTCACAACAAGAATCTGTGGCAACCAATCAAGAAAGTGCAGCCACTGCGCAAGATGACAGTCATTCGACTATCACACAGAATGACACCGATGGTGCCTCTCCGCTTGTCACATCGACACAACCCCAAGTCGCAGCAGAAGAACCTGTGCCCGTGGTCACCCCGCAGGAACAGGATGACGTCTGGCAGCGTGTTGCAATGCAGTTGCGTATTGATGTGCCAGATAATAAGCAGGTGAATTATTATCGAAACTGGTACCTGAAACATCCAGGTCATTTCTCCATTGTTTCTTCACGTGCTGAGCCTTTCCTTTACTACATCACTGAAGCTGTCGAAAAGCGTGATATGCCCCTTGAGCTGGCCCTGCTGCCAATTGTAGAAAGCTCTTTCGACCAGTTCGCATACTCCCATGGCCGCGCGGCCGGACTGTGGCAAATTATCCCGGGAACGGGCCGACAGTTTGGCCTGAAGCAAAACTGGTGGTATGACGGCCGTCGTGATGTCGTGCAGTCTACCGAGGCCGCATTAGATTTGCTGGCATACCTCAATCGCCGTTTCGACGGAAACTGGCTTCATGCACTAGCTGCTTATAACTCTGGTGAGGGGCGTGTTTTCCGGGCGATTCGTGAAAATAAAAAAGCCGGAAAGCCGACTGACTTCTGGGCACTGGATTTACCTCAGGAAACCAGTGGCTATGTGCCGAAATTACTGGCAGTAGCTGACATCATTAAGAACCAGGAAAAATATGGTGTCGACGTTCCTTTCATTGCCAATGAACCTGCCGTTGAAACTGTCGATCCCAAGACCCAGATGGATCTGGCAATGGCAGCGAAATACGCAAAGATTTCTCTGTCTGAGCTGAAAGCGCTGAACCCGGCCTATAACCAGTGGGCAACGTCACCTGATGATCAGACCCACCTGCTGCTACCAGCGGATAAAGTCGATACATTCAATCAGGCTTTTGAAAAAAGCGGCCGTCAGGGCATGAAAGTGATCCGTTATCAGATCAAATCAGGAGACAGCCTGAGTGTGCTGGCGAAAACCCACCATACTTCAGTTGATCTGATTCAACGGGCAAACAAAATCGATGGTTCAAGTATTCGTGCCGGTAAATATATCCTGATCCCAGTGGCGATGAACGGCGAAAATGCATTCCCGAGCCTGACCAGCGAAGTTCGCTCTCAGGTCAGTCATGGGGGCGGCTATCGCACAATTTACAAAGTTGAATCCGGTGATAATCTGTGGACCATCGCGAAGAAACAAAAAGTCAGTATTAAAGAGATCATGAAGTGGAATGGGCTGAGCAAAAAGTCTACGCTACAAATTGGTCAGAAGCTGAATATCTGGAAAACCAGTAAAAATGGGGGCGTCATCCGGACTGTGTATTACGAAGTCCGTTCAGGCGATAACCTCAGCGTCATTGCAGATAAGTTCAAAGTGAAACTGGCCGATGTGATCAAATGGAACCAGCTCGGTGACAAAAAGTATCTGCAGCCGGGTCAGAAACTCAAACTGTTTGTTGACGTGACCAAGGTAAGTGTATGACACCCTCAGCAAACCCATTCATTGCCATGCTGGATGTCTTCCGTTCACCGGTAGATTGTTTCACAGCCGTTCATCAGCGCCCCAAATGGGCGCTGATGCCCTACTTACTGCTCATCATGGCGCCTTTCGGCCTCTGGGGCAGCTATTTTAACCAGGTTGATATGGCATGGTTGCAGGAAACCCTTCGCAGCCAGCTTTCAGTGCTGGCTGACGAGAGTCAGTTGCAATGGTTAACGAAAGAAGTCTTACTGGCCGGTGAGATTTTCAGTGACATTTTCGGCCGCACTGCCAACCTGCTCCTGCTGGCATTATGGCTGAACCTAGCGACCAAAAACAGCGGCGCCCCTCAGAGCTTTGGGAAATGGCTGGCGGCAAGCTGTTTTATCATGCTTCCCGGACTGATTGGCGATCTCGCGAGCTATCTGAACATCCTGTTCAACCCGACCCAGGCTTTACCGAACACGGCCGACCTGAACAGCCTGAATGCATTCCTGAAATTGCCCATGGATAACCCCTGGGCTGCATTAGCATCCAGTATTCCACTGCTGGCTCCCTGGTATATTGCCCTGACCTATATTGTGGTCAGCTTGTGGTGCGGGATTGATCGCGCCAAGGCTATTGTCATCGCTGCACTGCCCTGGCTGTTAGTGCTGGTTGTCTGGCCACTGCTTATTCTGACAACCTGAAGCGGGCAATAATTGGATGATGATCTGAGGCGTCCGTGACAGGCGCCTCTGCTTTTTCCAGCCGCATACCGCGATAAAATAAGTGATCCAACGGCCATCCTAACACTCTGACCCTCAGATCCTGCTCTAACGTTACTTCGTGCAATCCCAGCAGTTCAACAAACCGGGCGAGCACATCCATTCTTTCCTGTCGCCAGGTATTGAAATCTCCAGCCAACAGCACTGGCCCCTTCGCTTTTTCCAGTTCATCCGCTAAGGCTTCAAATTGCGCCTCATATTCCTCAATTCCCCAGGCAAAGTTAATTCCATGCAGGTTCACGACCGTCAAAGTTGTCCCGTCAGAAAGAGGAAAGGTTGCCAGTAAAGCCGATTTTGGCAAACGCAGCCAGGGCTCCATCGCCAAATAAGCACACGTCGTTTTTGCCGGGTTCCGTGATAAATTCATTACGCCAGCTTGTGTATCCAAGAATGAGAAGGCGTTCGCCATGACGACCTGCCACTGAGCCTCTCTGAGGTATTGCTGAAAATCAGCTGTCAGACTCGACTCCTGTAAGAGCACAATATCACTTCCCTCACTGAAAGCATCTAATGCCGTTCGCCAGTTCTCCCGCTGCTCTTTATAAATATTCCAGACAGTCACTTGCAACTGACCCTGTCGATCGATGAACGCTTCAGGCTCAGCTTCGTAACAGCGAACCTCTGCACGGTCAATGTCAGAACCAACAGTTAACTCCGGCTGCGGCGGCACATGAAATGAAAAGTAGGCTCCGCCTCCGGACAAAATAGCTGCAATTCCCATCAACAATATCAAGCGTCTGAGCATTCACTCTTCCTTTCTCTATTCCTAGATCCAGCTTACAGGATTCCGTCGCAGCCTCTGTTTCACCTGAAAAAGATTCTTTTCACAAGAATGGCTCATTAAGTCAGCGCTGCGTTTTCTCCTGCACAATCATCTGCGCATCTTATCACCATGAGATGTACGGATTAACTCCCTGAGGCTCTGTTTCCTCCGAAGATCTTGGAGCAAAGAAGGCTGAAAATTTGAATTCACGATGAGCGCCTACCTTTCAGAACTCAGTCATCAGCAGCAGCACAATTTACGAAGCGCGGATCTGTGGCGTGTTTCTTTGCTAGCCAGCCAAACAGCAAATACAAAAAAGCCTCAGCATAACTGCTGAGGCTTTCGAAGGTGGCAGGGGTGGAGAGATTCGAACTCCCAACACGCGGATTTGGAATCCGCTGCTC